>JAJZME010000029.1 GCA_021803035.1 Acidobacteriota bacterium
GTCCCCCCGCTGAGCGAGGGCGGTCTGCAGGCAACGCTTGCCGGCAGCCGCATTAACTTCAACCCGCTGCACGTTACCGGCGAAGACACGGACATCCATGCGCAGGGCAGTGTGGATCTGGGCGGGGCGCGGCCGCTGAATTTCACGGCCAGAGGCTCCGTGAATCTGAAGCTGGTGGAGACTCTGGATCCTGACGTGTCCGCGGCCGGCCTTAGCACCTTCGAGGTGGAAGCGCATGGCACTCTGGCGAATCCGGGTCTTCAGGGGCGCATCGACATCGAGAACGGTTCGCTCGCGCTCGGAGATATGCCCAACAGCCTGAGCCAGCTGCACGGCACTCTGGTTTTCAACCAGAACCGGCTGGAGGTGAAGACGCTGACCGCAATGACCGGAGGCGGCCTGCTGAGCGTGGGCGGGTATCTGGCCTATCAGCGTGGGGTTTTTGCTGATCTCACCATCACCGGGAAGGGCATTCGCATTCGCTATCCGCCGGGAATAACGTCGCAGGCCGACGCCTCGCTGCATCTTGCAGGGCCACAAAAGAGCCTGCTGCTCCAGGGGGACGTGATGATCACCGGCTTTGCCGTCAGTCCGAACCTGGATATTGCCGCGCTGGCGGCACACGCCAGCGCGGCGGCGGAAAAGATTACGCCGCCCGATGCGCCGTCGAACCATATCCGCCTGGAGGTGCATGTGGCTTCTTCGCCGCAGTTGAACTTTCAGAACGCCTACGCCAAACTGGCCGGCGATCTGGACCTGCGCATCCGCGGAACGGTTGCCAATCCCTCGCTGCTGGGGCGCATTTCGATCACCGAAGGCGCGGCCACCATTGCCGGCACACGCTACGACCTGGATCGGGGCGACATTACGTTTACCAATCCGGTGCGCATCGAGCCGAATATCGATTTGAGTGCCACCGCACGGGTGAGCGACTACGACGTCACGCTGGAAGTGCATGGCGCGCCGGAGAGAATGACGGTCAACTATCGAAGCGATCCTCCGCTGCCGGAAGCGGATGTGATTTCGCTGCTGGCGCTGGGGCATACGCAGAGCCAGGAGCGGCTGTATACGCAGCAGCAGGAGCAGGCGCTGACCAATCCCACAACCGATGTGCTGCTTGGCGGCGCCTTGAACGCCACCGTCAGCAGCCGCGTGCAAAAGCTCTTCGGCGCCGGCTCGGTCAAGATCGATCCTCACTACCTGGGCGCGCTGGGCAACTCCACATCGCGGATCACGGTGCAGGAGCAGATCGGCCGCAACGTAACCCTGACCTACGCCACGGATGTCGATACGACAGGACAGCAGTTGCTGCAGGCGGACATTGCCATCAACCGCCATGTTTCCCTGCTGGTGGCGCGCGACGAGTCCGGCGTGTTTTCCATGGTCATCAAGACCACGCGGCGCTACCGTTGATCGCGGGGCCAATGCCGCGGCAGAGTTTGGCCACGGGTTGATGAGGCAAGCCGATAGCGATTGCTCTCCCACAATCTGGCAAGAGGGTCATTGGCATCCGCATTTTTCGCTGGAAACGAAATTGCCTGCAAAAAATCTGTGGAAAAGAAAAATATTTTGAGGGGGGTGGTGTGTGTTCCGAGTTCCCCGAAGGTGGTTTTCCGATGGCTGCCGGAGAGACAGAAGCTGACCGACGGCTGTCATCTTCAAAACCATAAAGAGATTGTGCGCCTTTTGCCGGAAATTATCGGCAAAGCCGGAGGAAGAAAAATGCAGCTGTTGCGCGCGATCTGCATGGAAAGCCACGGAGGGGTCGCTGGAGGTGGAAGGATTTCGCTCCCGGCGCAGTGAGGCGGGTTGGATGGGCAGGAAAAAGCATCGGCAGTGCAGGCGGCTTTTCCGGGTTGCGTTTGCCGCGGCCGGGTTCGCGTTCGGTTACACTGCCTTTTAGGGCCGCCGATGCAGGGAATTCTGTCGAAAATACGCACAACATTGGAGATGATCAAGTGGGAGCACTCTATTTTCGCGCTCCCCTTTGCGCTGACGGCGATGCTGCTGGCCGCGCATGGGCTGCCGTCACTCCGGACGGTGGTCTGGATTCTGGTGGCCATGGTGGCGGCGCGATCCTGCGCCATGGCGTTTAACCGCTGGGCCGACGCGGATCTGGACGCGGCGAATCCGCGCACGCGGAGCCGCGCGATTCCCGCCGGTCTGCTGTCGCGGCAGTTTGTGCTGGGCTTTACGGTGGTGACGGGGTTGATCTTTGTGGGGGCGGCGGCGGAACTGAACCGGCTCACGCTCTATCTTTCGCCCGTTGCGCTGCTGGTCCTGCTGGGCTACAGCTACATGAAGCGGTTTACGAACCTGTCACACTTTGTGCTGGGGCTGGCGCTGGGGCTGGCGCCGGCGGCGGCGTGGATCGCCGTGCGCGGCAGCCTCGATGCGCGGATTCTGGTGCTGACGGGGGCGGTGACGCTGTGGGTGGGCGGCTTTGATGTTCTCTACGCCTGCCAGGACTACGAGTACGATTGCGGGGCGGGTCTGCGCAGTCTTCCACAGACTATTGGAATTCCCGCCGCCTTCTGGGGCGCGCGGGCGATGCACCTGGTGATGCTGGCGCTGCTGATCTGGTTCGGTCAACTGTTTCATTTTGAGCTCGCGGGGTGGCTGGGAATTGGCGCCGTGGCCGGGCTGCTGACCTATGAGCACGCGATTGTATCGCCGCGCGATCTGCGCCGGCTGAACGCCGCATTCTTTACGATGAACGGCGTGATCGCGATGGTTTTTCTGTGCTTTGTGGCCGCCGATCTGTGGCTGCGGCGCTGACACCAAATCCGGCCTGCCGGGTAACGATTCCGCGACCGGCGAGCGAGGAAGACTGAGATTGAATCTGCCATGAAAATTGCAATCCAGGGAGAGCCGGGCTCTTTCAGCCATGAAGCGGCCCTGAAGTTTGCCGCCGACGCCGAGATCCTGCCTCTTTCGATTTCCACCGAAGTCTTCCGGGCGCTGGCGCAGGGCGAGGCCGATGCCGCGGCGATTCCCATCGAAAACAGCCTGGCGGGATCGGTCTCGGAGCATTTTGATCTGCTGCTGAGTCACGATGTGAAAGTGGAACGTGAAACACTGTTGCGTATCCGTCACAATCTAATTGTGGTTCCTGGTGTCACAATGGATGAGATCGAGCGCGTCTATTCGCATCCGGTGGCGCTGGCGCAGTGCCGCCGGTTTTTGGCCGAGCATTCTGGAATCAGGGCGCTTGCCTCGTATGACACCGCAGGCAGCGTCAAGCAGGTGATGGAATCGAAGGACCGTCACGCGGCGGCGATTGCCAGCGAGGCTGCTGCCGGCCACTACGGGGCGGTGATTCTTCAGGCCGGGATTGAAGACAACCCGGAGAATTTCACGCGGTTCTTTCTGGTGCGGCGCAGCGGGGATGCCGTGATCGATCCGGAGGCCAACAAGCTCAGTCTGGCTTTTTCCATCGAGCATCGGCCGGGGTCGCTGGTAGCGGTGCTTGAGGAACTCTCCGCGCTGGGCACCAACCTGACCAAGATCGAGTCGCGTCCGGTTCACGGCAAGCCGTGGGAGTACATCTTTTACGTAGATTGCCAGATCCGCTCGGCTGAGGAGGGCGCGCGGGCGCTCGAAGCGCTTCGCGCGCACTGCGCGATGGTCAAGGAACTGGGGCGGTACAAAGAGGCTTGAGCACGGGGAAGCCGCGGCAAATCGGAGTGTGGCGGCAGATGCGGGCAGAAACAGCAAACGGGGACAGCGCAAGCGCGTGCCCCCGTTTCGGCGTTGAAATCCGTGATGCTAGAAGTGATAGGCGAAGCCGACGGTCGGCTCGAAGATGTTGAACCAGCGCTTGGTGGTGAGCTGCCTGTAGGAAAAATTGGGAACTTTGGTGACGATATTGCGGAATTCGGCGCGGAAATCCCAACTGGGGCTGAGCTCATAGGCAATACCCCCGCCATAAAGAACGCCGGTTTGTTCCGACTGCTTTACGTCAAGAGAGGTGGTGCCTATATTGCGGATGGGCAGGTAGACCAGCGCTGCCGGGCCTGCCTCCAGGAACGGATTGAAGTTCTTCCAGACGAAATAGCGCACATAAGCGAAGGAAACTTCCTGCGTGCGGTTAAGGACGTTGTAGTTGTTGGTGTTGCTGATCGTGTAGTGAAAGGTATTTTCGTAGGTAATGCCGTAATTTGCTTCGACGGCGCTGGAAGGTGTGATCATGAAGCGGTAGCTCAAGAGCGCGCCGTAGGCAGCGTTTGAGTTCACCATCACGTCGGTAGTTGAGGCCATGAACGGGTAAACCAGAGCCTGTCCGCTAAGGCTGACGTCCTGGCGGCTTTCCTGAGCGTGGCAGGTAACCACGCTCACCGCCAGCACAAATGCTATCACTACTATCTTCTTCATTCGCTCCTGAACCTCACGACTGCACAACCCTCCGGCTGGCAACGAGCTTGTCGATTCCGGAGCCACGGATCTAGCCGGGCCCCGCTCTCAGCATTGTAACTGGCCGAACCGGGTTGAGGCTTCTTCAGTTGATGTGGAACCTTACGAGGCTATAGACGCACGAGAGGCAGAATAGGTGTTGCCGCAGCAGGCGCCTTTTGAGGGCATGCAAACTGGCGCCAGGCGGCTCTCAGGCGGAGCGTTCCACGTGGTAATAGAATGGCGGACCCTGCTCTTTAGCCAGCGCGCGGAGGGTGCCGAGGAATGCCTCGGCGGCGTAAGAGAGCGAGGCACGGCGGCGATGCACCAGGCGCAGGACACGGCGCACCTCCAGTTCGTCGACCGGAATCTGCACCAGGTCGCCGGTTTCGAGTTCTTGGGCCACGGTCAGATGGGGAACCAGAGCGACGCCGTTGCCCATGGCGACAAAGCGCTTGATGGCCTCGATGGTGGGCAGCTCGATGCCCATATTGAGGGGGGTGCGGTAGCGCTGGAAGGCCTCGATGACCTTGCGGCGGAGCGGCGAGGCTACGTTGTGGGCAATGAAGACCTCATTGCCCAGGTCATTGATGGAGACGCGCCGGGCTTTGCTGAGCGGGTGATGGGGAGCGACGATGAACGCCAGGCTGTCGCCGTAGACCGCAATGGTGCGGAACTGCTCGGGGTCGGGGCGGAAGGAGATGACGCCCAGCTCGAAGGTGCGCAGATTCAGCTCGTCGGGGATGCGGGAGGCCAGCATGCGGTGCACGGTGACACCAACATGTGGAAATTCATGACGGAAGCGGTCGATGGCCGGCAGCAGATACATGCAGGTGTATTCATTGGCCGCCAGTTGCAGCCGGCCGCGCTCCAGGCTCTTGAGCTCTCCCAGGGCGCTGGCGGCTTCGCGGCGCAGCGCCAGCAGGCGCAGAGCGTAGTCGCGCAGCAACTCGCCGGCCGCGGTGAGAGAGCCGTCGCGCGCGGCGCGGTCGAAGAGGAGTTCGCCCACCGACGCTTCAAGCTTGCGAATGACCTGGCTGACCGCCGGCTGGGTGCGGTGCAGGCGCGCGGCGGCACGGGAAAAGCTGCGTTCTTCCGCGACGGCGAGAAAAGTCTCGAGCTGGTTGAGGTCCATGGAAGCTTCTCGCTCCTGGCTCTTAGCCTCTAGCTTCCGGTTCTTTTCGTTTAGTCCTGCAAGGGACGCTGGATCCGGGAGGCCATTCTTGCCCAAGTCTGGCTCAGAGAAGGATGCGCCCCACGCAGCACCGGCTGGCGGCAAAGCGCCAGGGGCTAGAAGCTGCTTTATAAGCAATTGTAATCGACTCCACAAAAATAATAACTTTGCCTTATAGCGGGTGCATAAGGGAAAATGATGTTGTCAGGCGAAGGCTTCCCCCTGGCAGGCGAACCACTATGATTTCAAATCACGTTACCTTTTTCGACACGACGCTGCGTGACGGCGAGCAATCGCCGGGCTGCAGCATGACGACGCAGGAAAAGCTCACCATGGCGCACGCCCTTGAGGATCTGGGCGTGGACATCATCGAGGCGGGTTTCGCCATGGCCTCGGAGGGCGATTTCGCGGCCATTTCGACGATAACCCAGGCCATTCGCAAGCCGCGGATTGCATCGCTGGCGCGCGCCAAGACCGAGGATATCGAGATGGCGGCGCGGGCGCTGCAGTTTGCCGACCGGGCGCGGATCCACGTGTTTCTGGCGTCGAGCGATCTGCACCTGGAGTACAAGCTCAAGATCGGCCGCGCCGAGGCGCTGGAATTGACCGGCGAAGCGGTGCGCCTGGCGCGCACGCACGTGGACGACGTGGAGTTTTCGCCCGAGGATGCGACCCGCTCGGACCGGGATTTTCTGGTGGAGATGGTGCGCATCGCGGTGGAGGCGGGCGCAACCACCATTAATATGCCGGATACGGTGGGCTATTCAACGCCCGCGGAGTACGGAGAGATGTTCCGCGAAGTTCGCGAGCGGGTGCCGGCCATCGATGCGCAGGGGGTGGTGCTTTCGTCGCACTGCCATGACGATCTGGGCCTGGCAGTGGCGAATTCGCTGGCGGCCATTGAGGCGGGCGCACGGCAGGTGGAGTGCACCATCAACGGCATTGGCGAGCGCGCCGGGAACGCGGCGCTGGAAGAGATTGCGGCGGCGCTTTATGTGCGCGCGGACCGCTATGGCGCTGTCACCTCGCTCAAGCTGGACCAGCTTTATCCGGCCAGCCAGGTGCTGGGGCAGCTCATCACTTTCAAGCCTTCGCCGAACAAGGCCGTGGTGGGGGCCAATGCGTTTGCGCACGAGTCGGGGATCCACCAGCACGGCATGCTGGCCAATCCGCTCTGCTACGAGATCATGACGCCGTCGCTGGTGGGAGTGGCCAAGACGCACCTGGTACTGGGCAAGCACTCCGGGCGCGCGGCGCTGCGCCACCGGCTGGAACAGCTCGGCTTTACACTTACGCGCGATGAGCTGCAGCACGCCTACTACCGTTTTGTGGCCCTGGCCGACCGCAAGAAGAACATCTACGACCAGGATCTGATCGGGTTGCTGCCCGAGAAGATTCGCGAGAACCGGCGCGAGCCGGTTGCCGAACTGGATTAAACCTGAATAACTTGAAGCACAGGACTGCGGGCGCGACCGGTGTAAGGCCCCCGCAACCACTGAATACCCACTCTACTAACCTCTAACTATTTGAATTCCGGAGAAATAAATATGAAATTGAAGATTTTGGTTACGGCGGGCGATGGTATTGGCCCGGAAGTGACAAACGAAGCGGTGGCTGTTCTACGCGAGGTTGCGGCGCTAGGCGGCCATTCATTTGAGATTGAAGAGAAGCGCATTGGCGGCGTGGCGATTGTGAAGGACGGCACACCGTTGCCGGACGAGACACTGGCCGCGGCGTTGGCCTCCGATGCCGTGCTGCTGGGCGCCGTGGGCGGCAACGAATTCGAAGCCTTGCCGGCGGATAAGCGGCCCGAAGCCGGTCTGCTGAAGATTCGCGCGGAATTGGGCGGCTTCGCCAATCTGCGGCCGGCTTTTGCCTTCAAAGAGCTGACGGTGAACAGCCCCTTGCGGCCCGAGATTGTGGACGGCGCCGACATTCTTTTTGTGCGCGAGCTTTTGGGCGGGCTTTATTTCGGCAAGCCGCGGGGATGGAATCACGAGACGGGCGAAGCGCAAAACACGATGCGCTACACGAAAGACGAGGTGGCCCGCGTTGCCCGGGTGGCCTTTGGGCTGGCGCGCAAGCGGCGCAAGAAGTTGACGAGCGTGGATAAGGCGAACGTGCTGGAAGTGTCGCAAATGTGGCGGGCCACGGTAAACGAGGTGGCCGCGGAGTTTCCGGATGTGGCGCTGGAACACCAGTATGTGGACGCAATGGCCATGCACCTGATGAACCAGCCGCTCAAGTACGACGTGGTGGTGGCGGAGAATCTCTTTGGCGACATTCTGACCGACGAGGCGGCGGTGATTACCGGCTCGCTGGGGATGCTGCCTTCGGCCACGATCGGCGGGAAGGTGAATTTTTATGAGCCGGTGCACGGTTCGGCGCCGGATATCGCGGGCAAGGGACTGGCGAATCCGCTGGGGTCGATTCTGACCAGCGCGCTGGTTTTGCGCTACTCGGGCGGTCTGGAGACTGAGGCCGCGGCTGTGGAGAGCGCGGTTCGCACCGTGCTGGAGCAGGGTTTCCGCACGCCGGACCTGGCGCGATCGAATCCGCAGGGGTTCAAGGTGCTTTCGACAACGGAGATGGGCGCGAAGGTGCGCGAGACGGTGAAGAAGCAGCTATTAGCTGTTAGCTCTTAGCTTTTAGCGGGCTGGGAAAAAAGTGAAGAGACGGGGTGAATCCGACGAAAAGCATCCCTCAGCGGCTAAAGCCGCAGACATTTTGTGGCGTTTACGGCATGGGTGAAGGCGTGCTTTTGCAAAGCTGAAGTTTTTCACGGCTGGTTTAGCCGCTGAGGATGCGCATTTTCGAGATTTCGAGTTTTACCGCAGGCTGTTTGTTGCACGCGCGCTGGAACGGAAAGAGCGCAACTATTTCGATAGGCAAGATGAAGCCATGAGCGAAGGGCGAATAGCCAAGAGCGGAAGATGGAGAGCGTGGCGCCTGAAGCTGGAATCTGATGAGGAAAAGGAATCCGATGGGTATGGAACCGAAGACATTATTTGAGAAGGTCTGGGAACAGCACATCGTGGTTGAGCCGAAGGGCGAGCCCGCGCTGCTGTACATCGACCTGCATCTGGTACACGAGGTGACGTCGCCGCAGGCGTTCGAGGGGTTGCGGCTGGCGGGGCGCAAGGTGCGCCGGGCCGATCGCACCATAGCGACGGTGGATCACAACGTGCCGACGACCATTGAGGGCCGGCTGAACATCGTGGATCAGATTGCGGCGACACAGATTGCCACGCTGCGCAAGAACTGCGCCGATTTCGGCATCGAGCTTTACGATGTGAACTCGCGCGAGCAGGGAATCGTTCACGTGATCGGGCCGGAGCTGGGGATTACCAAGCCGGGCATGACGATCGTGTGCGGCGACTCGCATACTTCGACGCACGGCGCATGCGGCGCGCTGGCCTTTGGCATTGGAACCAGCGAAGTGGAGCACGTACTGGCTACGCAGACGCTGCCGCAGTCGAAGCCAAAGACGTTCCGCATCACGGTGGAGGGCGAACTGCCGCCGGGCGTGACGGCGAAGGATGTGATTCTGGCCATCATCGGCAGGATTGGGACTGACGGCGCGACGGGATGCGTGATTGAATATGCCGGGTCGGCTATCCGCTCGCTATCGATGGAAGGGCGGATGACGGTCTGCAACATGAGCATCGAGGCGGGCGCGCGGGCGGGCATGATCGCGCCGGACGAGACGACGTTTGCGTACCTGAAGGGACGGCGCTTCTGCCCGCAGGGCGCGGCGTGGGATAAGGCTGTGGAGGAATGGAAGAAGCTGCCCAGCGATCCGGGCGCGAAGTTCGATCGCGAGCTGACGATCGATGCAGCGACGCTGGTTCCCTATGTGAGCTGGGGAACGAGTCCGGGCATGGTGGCGCCGGTGACCGCGACGGTTCCCGATCCGGCGGCGGCCAGGACCGAGATCGATCGCGACTCCTTTGCGCGGGCGCTGGAGTATATGAACCTGAAGGCGGGAACGCCGCTGGCCGAGATCGCCATTGACCGCGTGTTTATCGGCTCCTGCACGAACGGCCGCATTGAAGATCTGCGCGCGGCGGCGCGCATCGCGGCGGGGCGCAAGGTGTCGAGCCATGTGAGCGCCATGGTGGTTCCGGGTTCGCAGCAGGTGAAGGCGCAGGCGGAAAAAGAAGGCCTGGACCAAATCTTCCGCGCGGCAGGGTTCGATTGGCGCGAGCCGGGCTGCTCGATGTGCCTGGGCATGAATCCGGACATTCTTTCGCCGGGCGAACGTTGCGCATCGACGAGCAATCGCAACTTCGAGGGCCGGCAGGGCCGCGGCGGGCGCACGCATCTGGTGAGCCCGGCAATGGCCGCGGCAGCCGCGATTGCAGGACATTTTGTGGACATCCGCACGTGGGACGTGCGCGAGGAGGTAACTGCCTGATGCAACCGTTTCGGACTTTGACTTCATTGGCGATGCCTCTGGACCGCGCCAACGTGGATACAGACCAGATCATACCCAAGCAGTTTCTGAAGCGCATTGAGCGCACCGGGTACGGGGATTTTCTGTTCTTCGATTGGCGGCAGACGGCGGCGGGCGAACCGCTGAAGGATTTCGTGCTCAACGATCCGCGTTACAAGGGCGCACAGATTCTGGTGGCGGGCAAGAACTTCGGCTGCGGGTCAAGCCGCGAACATGCGGCGTGGGCGCTGTCGGATTACGGCTTCCGCGTGGTGATCGCGCCCAGCTTCGCCGATATCTTTTTCTCGAATGCGGGCAAGAACGGCATTGTGCTGGCAAGGCTGAGCGAGGAGCAGGTGGACACCCTGCTGCGGAATGCGAAGACGATTGCGGGGTATCAACTGACGGTTTCACTGGAGGCGCAGACGGTGACGGACGGCCGTGGCTTCAGCGCCAGCTTTGAAGTGGATCCGTTCCGCAAGTTCTGTCTGCTGGAAGGACTGGACGACATCGGCCTGACGCTGCGGCACGCCGCGGCGCTGGATCAGTTCGAGGCCAAGCACGATGAGGCTGTGTGGCTGAAGGCGAAATAGGCTTTCAGCTTGTGGAGCGATGAGGCCGGTTGAAGAGGCGACAACGTAGAAGGGGAATCCGGAGCAAACGTTAACAGCTCGGAATTGAGAAGGAGCTTACCATGGGAAGTGAAGCAAAATCGCAAGCATCGAATGCTCACCTGACCACGCCTACGCGCCTGACGGGTGCGGAGATTTTGTGGGCTACGCTGGTGGGCGAAGGCGTCACCGACGTGTTCGGCTATCCCGGCGGCGCGATTCTGCCGGCTTACGATGCGCTGCGCAAGTTTCCCATTCGCCATGTTCTGGTGCGCCACGAGCAGGGCGCCGCGCACATGGCCGATGGCTACGCGCGCGCCTCGGGCAAGGTGGGCGTGGCTGTGGCGACCAGCGGTCCGGGCGCAACCAACCTGGTGACGGGCATTGCCACGGCGATGCTCGACTCCATTCCGATGGTTTGCATCACGGGCAACGTATCGAGCAAGGTGCTGGGGACGGACGCGTTTCAGGAAGTGGACATCACCGGTGTTACGCTGCCGGTGACCAAGCACAACTTCCTGGTCAGCCGCGCCGAGGATCTGGCTGCCGCGCTGCGCCACGCGTTTCAGATTGCGCGGTCGGGACGGCCAGGGCCGGTGCTGGTGGACATTACGAAGGATGCGCAGCAGGCGACGGCGATCTTCGATTTCGAAGCGGCCAAGCCGAGGCCGTACCGGCCGCATCCGATGCTGAGCGTCAAGGAGTCTGGGCTGGAACAGGCGGCACAGCTCATTCGCGAGGCGAAGCGCCCGGTGATTCTGGCTGGTCACGGCGTGATCGAGTCATGCGCCATGGAGCAGGTGCGTACGCTGGCCGAGCGCGCGGAGATTCCGGTGGGGCTTACGCTGCTTGGCCTGGGAGGGTTTCCGGCATCGCATCCGCTGAATCTGGGCATGATGGGCATGCACGGCGAGGCGTGGGTCAATCACGCCATTCAGGAAGCGGATCTGCTGATTGCCTGCGGCATGCGGTTTGACGATCGCGTGACGGGGAGCACTTCGACGTATGCGCTCAAGGCGAAGAAGATCCACATCGAGGTGGATCCGGCGGAGATCAACAAGAACATCAAGGCCGATGTGGCGCTGGTGGGCGATCTGGCCGAGGTGCTGGAGCAACTGCTGCCGCGCATTTCCGGCCGCGACGGCTCGGCGTGGCTGAAGACGATTGCGAGCATGAAGGGCGAGGTTGCGGTGCGCGACATCAAGAACCTGCCCGACTCGGGACACCTGTATGCGGCGCATGTGATGCACGATCTGTGGCGCATCACCGGCGGCGACGCCATTGTGGTGACCGACGTGGGCCAGCACCAGATGTGGGAGGCGCAGTACTTCCATCACGAGAAGCCGCGCACGCTCATTACATCGGGCGGGCTGGGCACGATGGGATTCGCGCTGCCCGCGGCCATCGGGGCGAAGATGGCCTGCCGCGACAAAGAGGTTTGGGTGATCGCCGGCGACGGCGGATTCCAGATGACGGCCGCGGAGCTGGCAACGATCGTACAGGAGAAGATCAAGATCAACATTGCCATTATCAACAACGGCTACCTGGGCATGGTGCGGCAGTGGCAGGAGTTTTTCTACGAGCGCAATTACGAGGCTACGCCGCTGGTGAGCCCGGACTTTGTGAAGCTGGCCGATGCGCACGGAATTGCGGCGCGCGCGGTTCATACACGCGGCGAAGTGGAGGACGCGGTGAATGAGGCGCGTTCGACGCCGGGGCCGTTCCTGCTGAACTTCATGGTGGAGAAGGAAGATTCGGTGTATCCGATGATACCCGCCGGCAACGCGCTGCACGAGATGATTCGCCGGCCGGGACGCGATCCGCTGGAAGAGCGGGCGGACGACAGATAAGAAGGACAACTTTTAGCTTCCAGCTCCTGGCTCGTAGCTATTCTTCTTAGCTATGAGCTGCGTTGATGATTTCCATTGGATTTCCGCGGCATTGTGCGCCTTGACTATGGAAGGTGCCGTGTGAAAGAGGGGCGATCAATTCGCGAGCTAGAGGCTAAAGGCTAAAAGCCAGGAGCTGCCTTTATGCTGCACACATTTGTTGCTTATGTTGAGGACTTGCCGGGCGTGCTGACGCGCGTGGCTTCGCTGTTTCGCCGTTTGAACATCAATATCAACTCGCTTACCGTGGGGCGCAGCGAGCGCGAAGGGCTGTCGCGGCTGACATTGGTTTGCGAAGCCTCGGCCGAGGCCGGACACCGCATTCGCGCCAGCCTGTTCAAGCTGGAGAACGTGGTGGACGTGGACGACATTGCGCAGGCGCCGGCGGTGACGCGGGAACTGGCGCTCATCAAGGTGGCGGCGTCGGCGCAGAACCGCTCGCAGATCTTCGACCTGGTGGATGTCTTCCGCGCGCGCATTGTCGATCTGACGTCGGAGTCGCTGATGATCGAGCTGACCGGCGTGGAGAGCAAGATCGAGGGGTTGATCGAGATCCTGCGCGAGGCGGACACGAAGATTCTGGAGCTCTGCCGCAGCGGCAAGATGACCATGCGCCGCGGCCACCACACCAGCAGCGTGCTGAAGGCTATGGGCGCGCAGCCGGAGGGGGATGCAGAGGAGTACGATGCACCCGGGAAAGCCACGAGAAAAGGCAAGGCCATCGAGCTGGAGTAGGGCTGATCTTTTGCCAGGGCGCGCGCCGCGGCCGGGGATGCGGCAACGGTTCATCCAGGCTTCGGGCTGGCGCACGGCGGAAGCGCGCCTTGGGTTCTGCTGGCAGTTTATGGGATCTATCAGGCGATGGCCGAGGGCATCGGCAAGGCTCTGATCAGCGATATTGTGCCGGCGCATCAGCGAGGCGGCGCCATCGGGTTAATCTATACTGTGGCCGGGTTTGGTCAGCTTTTTGGAAGCGAGCTGGCTGGAGCAACCTGGAGTTTCACCCTCAGCGGAACTACATTGCGGATGCCTTTCGCCATTGCTGCAGCACTGGCATTGACGGCCGGTGTTCTGCTCTTGTTCACCACCGGCGCGCGCGGCCTGGAGGCCATGGCGTGAGCGGGCAACGGACTTCAGAAGCTAACAGCCGGAAGTTTAATCGAAGAGAAATCAACCGAAGAAGGAAAAACGAATATGGCGAAGACCTACTACGATCACGATGCTGACCTGACGCTCATCCAGGCCAAGAAGGTGGCTATTATCGGCTACGGCTCGCAGGGACATGCCCATGCGCTCAACCTGAAGGACTCCGGCGTGCAGGTGAAGATCGGATTGCCCGCGACCTCGAAGTCGGTGGGCAAGGCGCAGAAGGCGGGGCTGGAGGTGGTTACGCCTGCTGAAGCCACGAAATGGGCCGATGTGGTGATGATTCTGACACCCGACCAGACGCAGGCCAAGCTGTATGCCGAGGAGATTGGTCCGAATCTGAAGCCGGGCACGCTGCTGCTGTTCGCGCACGGATTCAACATCCACTTCAAGACCATCGTGCCGGATGCGGGCATCGATGTGGGCCTGGCCGCGCCCAAGGCGCCGGGTCACCGGGTGCGCGAGGTCTTCACCGAGGGCGGCGGCGTTCCGGGACTGATTGCCGTGCACCAGAACCCGACAGGCAAGGCCCATGCGCTGACCTTGAGCTATCTGAAGGGCATTGGCTGCACACGTGCAGGAGTGCTGGAGACCACCTTCAAGGAAGAGACCGAGACGGATCTGTTCGGCGAGCAGGCGGTGCTTTGCGGCGGCGTGAGCGCACTGATCAAGGCGGGATTCGAGACGCTGGTGGAGGCGGGCTATCAGCCGGAGAGCGCGTACTTTGAGTGCCTGCACGAGCTCAAGCTGATTGTGGACCTGATCTATCGCGGCGGGCTGGCGTATATGCGCTACTCGATTTCCGATACGGCGGAGTGGGGCGATTACGTGAGCGGGCCGCGGGTGATCAACGAGTCGAGCCGCAAGGCGATGAAGGAGATTCTGGCCGAGATTCAGGACGGATCGTTCGCCAAGCGGTTCCTGGCCGACCAGAACTCGGGGCGCAAGGAGTTTCTGGCCTTCCGCGAGGCCGAAGCCAAGCATCCGGTTGAGATCGTGGGCAAGCAACTGCGCGCGCAGATGCCGTTCCTCGATCCGGTGACGGTGGAAGAGATTGCGAAGACGCGGTAAGACGCCGGCAGCGTTCAGCTATTGGTCCTTAGCTTGCGTGGCGGGAGAACGGGGATCCGGGCTTGGCCAGGGTAGATTGTGGCGCGAGTTGCCTTGAGATTGACTTTGGCCAGGCCCGGTTCCAGAAGCTGGTCCCGGAAGATAATAATCTGCAAAAAGTCCCGGCCGGCACGAAGAGGCAAAGGACGCCGCAAGGATTGGGCGCACTCAGCGCCGATTGAACAGGCTGGAAAGAGCATGAGGGGCTCCCGGTTGCGGGGGCGCGGGCCGGAAAGTAAAACAGCCTTCGCGCGATGACAGCCACCTGGCCTCGATCATGACATAATCTTTTGAAGGCTGAATACCGCGAGCATTTGCACGCTCCAAGCGTAGCCGCGCGCTGCAAGGTGGCGATGATGGTTCGAGTGGTTGGTTTCGTGGTTTCCCGCTGGATGCTGCCCGTGTTTGCGCTGCTGGGCGGCTGCGCTTTGGCCGCAGGACAAGCGGCTGTCCCGCCCACTTCCTTGACCGCCGATCAGGTCATGGCCCGCGTTGAAGCAATGAATGAATGGCGCGCGGCAAAGCTGCAAAGCTATTCGAGCGTGAGAACTTACCGCCTCGTAATGCATGGCCTCCTATCCAGGAAGGCGGAAATGGTGGTTCGCGCCGATTATCGCGCACCGAATACCAAGGAGTTCACGGTCATCTCCGAGAGCGGCTCGACCGTTGTGCGGGAGCGGGTATTCCGGCGTCTCCTTCAGGAGGAGCTTGATGCCATGGCCCCGCGAAAACAGAAGCATTTCGCGCTCACGGAAGAGAATTACCGCTTCAAGCTGGTGAAACACTACCGCACGGACAGCGATGAGTTCTATGTGCTCAAGGCGGAGCCAAAGACGAAAAACAAGCTACTGTTTGCCGGGCGGATCTGGGTGGACACCGCGGATTTTGCAGTGACGAAAGTCGATGGCCAGCCAGCAGTCAACCCTTCATGGTGGACACCGAGGACCAACTTCAGCCGCATTTATGAGCACATTGGCGAATTCTGGCTGCCGGAATCGAACCGCAGCGTAACCAGGGTGCGCATCTTCGGGACTGCGGTGATGACGATTACTTACCGGGATTACCAGATTGCGCCCTCAGCGCCGGCCACGGCCACTCCGGATATGGCATCGGCGCCGCGCGCCGCCTTGACGCCTGGTCTGAATCCATAGGCTGGGCGCGGAGGCGCTTTGATCTGGGAGGCAGGATTGCGGCGCTTCCGCGCCGGGATCCGCGTTACGTCGATCGGGGCACAGGAACGTAGTTTTCCGGCTGCTTTTTCGATCCTGACCGCCGGGGATCATGGATGCCGCCCGGTCGATTACTCCGGACTGGTGCCGCTGGGCACGCATGCGAGCCCATGACCCAGAAGCGGGCCGCGGACGGAGGGCGGAGTGTATAGAAAATAAACTGCAAGAAATTCTGTGGGGAAGAAAATATTTATAGGGGGGTGGGTGCGTTTGCCGGCGGTTTGGGCTTGCGGCGCATGCTCTGCGATTCCTGAGCGGAATACGAAATCGATGGGCGCGATCATGGTCGTGTCTTTCCCCGGGAGGCGTACGGAACCGCCGATGGTTTTATTGTCGACGATGAGGCCGAAATTATCTGCAACGGTAAGCTGATGAATGCGCAGAGGTTGGAGCGCACAGGGCTTGACAACCAAGACGACACCCTGGGTGGGATTCGTGGTCTCCCGCCCTGACTAGCAGAGCCAGAACGGGACATCCTCATTTGTGGGGAATGGGGTCCGCGCGTGTTTGGGCCGTGGCGCCGCCGAGCGGTGGTGGAACTGGAGGGGAAGAACACGGGTGGGTGCGCCGTCGTTTGGTCATCCCACCCATGCCGCAAGAGACGCGTCATGGATGGGCCCCCGCGAATGGACGCGAGACTCAAATGCTCGGCTGGGTGCATGCGGATGATCAATCTCCAGCATGACCACCCCACCTTCAGACTCATCTTGCATTGAAAAAGAGTGCGGCTTGCCATGTCCCAGGCATCGCGTTAGGATGAGCCTGCGGTGTGTCACAAAAAGTGCAGCCTCGCCGACTTCGGGGTAACGGTAATGATCCAAGAGATTTCGGCGCGTGGTCGTGATGCTGGATGCCTTCGCGACCTGTGCAGCGGCGCAGGGCTCAGCCGCTGATCGCGAACTTCTTCCCGTCTGCTTGCTTCAAAAATTTCCCCTGCGAGGTGAGCTGTGCCCTTTTCGATGATGGTGTACGTGAACCATATCATCACGGCCAATCCTACGTTCCACAAGGTCAAGGATAGTTCGCTTGATCCGCTCAACAACCTGCTGCAGAACGCACCGCCCGGCGGCATCAATGCGAATGCTCCTTTGCGGCGGCAGATTCTCGAAACCCTTGGCGTCATTCCCTACGCCAAACAGCAGAAATACGCAGCCGCTCTCAACTATGCCGTCCAGCAGCTGCACCTGAATGTTCCCGGTATTCCTTACGGCTACCCCATCGTGAGCCGCCACCGGCTAGTCGAATACGAAGTCAGCGAAGCGAGATGGAACAACTACCAGGACAGCCGTCCCGACGGCTGGTTTCATCACGTCATGCAACTGGAGTGGAGATCGAGCAATGGAAACATGCAATCTCTGGCCGCCATCTGGAATCAGGAGCGGATCACGTATCTCCAGTACCCAATTGGGCCGCCCCACCGCACCGCGATCATGAGCAATACGCCGCAAACCTACATATGGCCCCCGCATCCGAACCAGAACTCGAACGCGGGCTTCGGTCAGGATGACCATTTCTTTATGCATCCGTCCCTGATGGTCGACTATCCCCTTGCCGCCGGTGTTCTGAACGCCGAACAGCAGTATCTCTACTCCCCCGACCAGGGCCAAACCTGGTACGAAATGCGTGGTGGGCAATTCCGCATTGACCGAGGCATTCGCGCACCTCTGGGGGGCGGTCAGAACCTCCTGGTTTTCTTCTTCTCCAAGCGCAACAACCCCATGCACAACACCTCGATTCCGTTTCACTTCGAGGTGGAGTACATCATTGGCGGTGCGCCCCAAAATCCTCCTCAGACTTATAACGAAGTGCGCGGCGCGCAACTGGGCCAGCCTGCTCAGTTGGCCAATTACGCACGCATCATCGCCGGCGGCTAGAGCAGGGTCCGGGGTCATGTGCTCATTTCGACTCTTGCTGGAGGCATGCGAAGAGCGATGCCCGGCGAATGCGAACGGGGGCAGAACAGACGCACTGCAATGTTGGAAGCGAGGGAATCAGAATCTACATTTTTGCTCAATGGGGAGGTTGAGCGGTTATGGGATTGCAGAAGGCGCGCAATGCAACCGCGGATGCTTCGCCGCTGCGCTCGTCAGGATGACAATGCGATGAAGGCGGCCGGCGGATTCGCCAGGACTTAGTCTTCGGCGGGGCTGTCCTGGGGGCGGGCGACGGCTTTTCCGGCTGCGCTGACTTCAATAAAGAGCGCTTTGCCGCGGGCCAGAACGGTGCCGCCGGCATCGAGGATGCGGGCTTCGGTCTGGTGCTTGCGGCCGTCGCTCTGGATGGCGCGGCCCTCGATGCGGATGGGCGCGCCGGAAGGAACGGGACGGAGGTAATCGACTTCGATGTGGCGCGTCATGGCGGTGAATCCCTTGGCGCGGACGGATTTGCTCATGGCCTCGTCGAGGAGAGTGGCGACGATGCCGCCGTGGAGGAAGCCGCGCGGGCCTTCGAAGGTGTCGGGAATGGTTGCCGGGCAGACGACCGAGCCATCTTCGGCAAGCAGGAATTCCAGACGCAGCCCGGCGGGATTGGCGGGGCCGCAGCCGAAGCAGCGGTTGTGAGCGGTGTGGGCAAGTGGAGTGAGACGCTCCTGGGTTCCGGTCAGCATATTGCCATTATCCGATATGATTGCACACGCGTGAATTTGCAGAAGGGGGAAGACGATGAAGATCGGGATTCTCGGCTCCGGCATTGTTGCGCAGACGCTTGCCGGCGGTTTCTTGAAGCATGGCTACGAGACGATGGTGGGCACGCGCGACGCGGCGAAGCTGGCGGAGTGGCGCGGTCGGCACCCCAAGGCGCATGTGGGCAGCTTCAGCCAGACGGCGGCCTTCGGCGAGGCGCTGGTGCTGGCGGTAAAGGGTACTGCCGCGGCCGATGCGCTGCGCGCCGCCGGGGAGGCGAACCTGGCCGGGAAGCTGGTGATGGACGCGACCAATCCCATTGCCGACAAGCCGCCCGTAAACGGGGTTCTGCATTTTTTCACCACGCACGATGAGTCGCTGATGGAACGGCTGCAGAAGGAGTTTCCCGCCGCGAAACTGGTGAAGGCGTTCAATTCGGTAGGCAGTGCGCGGATGGTGAATCCGGAGTTCAAGGGCGGACGGCCGACGATGTTCATCTGCGGGAATGACGACAACGCGAAGGCGGCAGCCACGTGGATTCTGGATCAGTTTGGCTGGGAGGCGGCGGACATGGGCCGCGCGGAGGCGGCGCGGGCCATCGAGGCGCTGTGCATGCTGTGGTGCATTCCCGGATTCCTGCACAACCAGTGGACTCATGCCTTCAAGTTGCTGACGGATTAGGGATTAGGAGATGCTTGCGGCGGCGGATCGGGGCGCGAATGGCCGCCGGCGGAGATGGGCAGGCCGTATACTCGGAAGTGTGATGGCAACCGAAAAAACATTTTATCTGGAGACCTTCGGCTGCCAGATGAACGCCCACGACTCGGAGAAGGTGATCGGCACGCTGGAGCAGCAGGGCCACCGCCAGGTCGACGCGGAGGAGGACGCTAGTCTGATCCTCTACAACACCTGCTCGATTCGCGACAAGGCGGAGCAGAAGGTCTTTCACCGGCTGAACGACTACAAGGCGCTGCACAAGGCGGGCAAGCGCTTTGGCGTGCTGGGATGCGTGGCGCAGCAGGAGGGCGAGAAGATTTTCGAGCGGGCGCCGTATGTGTCGCTGGTCTCCGGCTCAGCCTCGTACCGCAAGCTGCCGGAGATGCTGGCGCGGCTGGAGGCTGGCGAGACGCGCATTACCGGGCTGGACGACCGGCAGACGGACGAGACATTCGAAACCGAGTTTACGGCGCGGCAGAATCCCTACCGGGGCTACATCACCATCATCGAGGGCTGCGACAAGTTCTGCGCGTACTGCGTGGTGCCATACACGCGGGGCAAGGAGCGTAGCCGGACCTCGACATCGGTGCTGGAGGAGGCGCGGCGCATCGCCGATCTGGGCTACAGCGAGATCCAGTTGCTGGGCCAGAACGTGAACAGCTACCGGGACCCGGAGGGAAAACGGAGTTTTGCCGAACTGCTGGCTGTGGTCGCCGAGGTGCCCGGCATCCGGAGGGTGCGGTTTACCACCAGCCATCCGCGGGATTTTACGCGGGATATTGTGGAGGCTATCGACGCCGTGCCCGCTCTGTGCGACCATGTACATCTGCCGGTGCAGTCGGGGTCGGCAAAGGTGCTGAAGCTGATGGCACGCGAGTACACGCCGGAGTGGTACCTGGAGCGGATCGGATGGATCAAGGCGGCGCGGCGGCCGATCTCGATCACGACGGACATTATTGTGGGCTTTCCCGGCGAGACGCCGGAGGATTTTATTCAGACGATGGACCTGCTGGCCGAGGTGCAGTACGACGGGGTTTTTGGATTCAAGTACTCGCCGCGGCCGAATACGCCGGCACTGGTGATGATCGACTCCATTCCGGATGCGGAGAAGGCGCAGCGGCTTCAAGTGCTGCTTGATCGACAGCGCGAGATCCAGCGTTCGAATTATGCGAAGCACTTAGGGGAAGTGATGGAAGTGATGGTTGAAGGATTCAACCCGGCCAGAGGGCAGGTGGTAAGCCGCAGCAGCCAGAACAAGCCGGTGAACTTCACCAGTTCGCAGCCGATTGCACCGGCACCGGGCAGCTATTGCCGGGTGAAGATTACGGCGACGCACCCGAACAGTTTGGTCGGCGAGGCCATCTAACCAGAGGCAGGGAGGCGGCGTATGGACGTCGAAGTCAGAATACGCGGACTGATGATGGATCCGGCCAGCAATATGCCGATCATTGTGCTGAAAGACATTGCGTCGGATACGGTGATGCCTATCTGGGTGGGGATCTTCGAGGCCAACGCCATCGCCATTGAAATCGAGAAGATGGCAACCCCGCGGCCGATGACACACGATCTGACCAGGAACCTCATCCGCCACTTGAACGGGCAGTTGGAACGTGTTGTTATTACAGATATTAAGGACGAGACATTTTTTGCCGTGCTGTGGCTGCGGCAGGGCGAGGACTCGCTGGCAATCGATGCACGTCCCTCCGATGCGATTGCGCTGGCGCTGCGCGCCGACTGCCCGATTTACGTGGCTGAGCACGTGATGCAGAGCGCCAAGCTGAACACAACCGGACCGCCGGAAGGCCCCACGGCCGAGCAACTGCGGGGCTGGCTTGAGGGGCTGAACGACGAGGATCTGGGGCGCTACAAGATGTAATCGTCTCCAGCGCGACGGGGATGGAGGGCGTTGAGTCCACCGGTGGCGTGATTCCGCTTATGCGGGCAAGAGCCTGTCTGGCTTCTGCGGCAATCGAGCCTGCGTTACTCCGCAAAATTCAGCGTGATGCATTCCGGTGGGCGCCCAGTTGCGCCGCAAGGTGGAGCAGGGACTCATCGGAATTGCAGGCGGCGGCGAGGGTCATGCCGCCGTGCGCGCAGGGGATGACGACGGCCGGCGCGCAGGCCAGGCTGACGGGCACGGTGTAACGGAGCAAACGGGCGCGGGTCTGGCTGTGGTCGGCGCCGGCGGCAAGGCGGGCAACCGGAATAGCCGGAAGCAGGAGCAGCTCATGCTCGGCGAAGAGCCCGTCCATGCGGGTGCGGAATTCCTTGTGGCGGCGGCGGAGGACGGCCAGCTCGGCGGGGCCGATGCGGGCACCCAACTCCAGGCGTTCGCGAATGACGGGCTGGATGCTCTCGAAGTGTCCGGCGTGGATGCGGGCTGCCTCCCATGCCTGGATGGGCGCGAAGATCTCCATGGCCTCGGACCACCAGTCGGCGTCGAAGGTACGGCTTTGGAGACCGAGCGATTCGAGTTCGCGCACGGTGGCGCGCAGGCTGGCGGCGACCTCGGGCTGGCAATCGTGGAGGAAGCTGTCGGCGACGGCCGCGAAGCGCGTGAAGCGGCGCATGGGGGGGGGATTGGCGGGCGCAAAAGGCGCAGCCAGCAAGGGCGCGTCTTCGAGGTCGCGGAAGATCCAGCCGAAGGTGTCAAAGGACGGAGCCAGATGCGCTGCGCCACGCCAGTCGCCGCGGCCGACGGTGGCGCGGTAACCGGCAAGCCGTGCGAGCGCGGCGGGCGCGCGCACGGAGCCGCCGGTGTCGGTGCCGATGGCGGCGACGGCCGAGCCTTCAAGGACACTGGCCGCAGCGCCGCTGGACGAGCCGCCAGTGAGTGCGCCCGGGTCGCCGGGCAGGACGCAGTTGCCAAACTCGGGATTTTCGCCGGTGATGCCGAAGGCGAGCGGGTGGAGGTGGGTCTTGCCGGCGATGACGGCGCCGGCGGCACGCAGCTTTTCAACGAGCCACGAGTCAGCGGGGGCAATTCCGTTCAGGTCACGATAGAAGCGGACACCGCAGGTGGTGGGCGCACCGGCAAGGTCAAAGCAATCCTTGACAGAGATGGGCAATCCCCAGAGCGGGCCGCGGCCATCGCCAAACGGGCCGCCTTCGCCGCGGGGTATGGCTTCGGCGCGTGCGGCCTCGGCGTGGGTCCAGGCGGAGTCCTGCCAGAGGTAGGTATTGTGGCCGGCGTTGCCGTTGGCGCGCGCGAGAGCCTGTTCGGCCAGTTCGGAGGGGCGCAGGGTTCCGGCTGCAAGCGCCGGGCGAAGCTCATGAATGGTCCAGGGATAGGCGGCCATAGTCGAAGGCAATGATCGCACCGGGGCAGGTTAAGCGCAAGCCGGGGCAGGGAAGCTGGGTGCTGTCGAGGCACACAATCAATGGCCGCACATTGCCAGAAGGTGCAGGCGGAGATAGCCGCCAGCCCATGAATTCGTGGGATCTACTGGTGCGTGGAGTTTTGCCGATTGGGTGGCGGTTCGAGTCTGATTGCCACGAGAATTGGGCCAACATTCAATGCGGGGCTGGGACGCTGTTGGTTTTCGGTCCGGGAGCTGAATGGCCTTGCCCGCAGATCCAGCGAATACGTATCGCGGCCAAAGTCTCGGCTTGTACGTACTGCAATGTGGTAAACGCGAGCGCGCAGATCTGCGTTTTTGGCGGGAAACAAAATTGCCTGCAAGAAATCTGTGGGAAAGAAAATATTTATAGGGGGGGTGGGTGCGCAGCTCTTTGGTACGGACCGGGCACTTACCTGACATTTTGAACCGGGAGGATAGCTGACACTGCAACGAGGGTTTGAGGCGTTAGAACGTTTCTCATGGCCTGGAAGATGAGCAGTGTGATGGATGAGAAGGTTCG
>JAJZME010000005.1 GCA_021803035.1 Acidobacteriota bacterium
ACCGTGGACGCCCATTTACATACCACCCGGCAAAGAAAACACCGTGAGGGGACGGTTGGCCGCCAGCGTGAACGAGGGACACGAAAGAGTGGCACGTTTTGAAGCTGAGGAAGCTGAGAGAGAGGCGGAACAATGAAGCCGGGAGAATATGTCCTTGGCTCTGTGCAGTCCAGAGCGGCGGCCAGGGCACTATTAGCATCGAAGAGAGCCGTCGAAGGCGAAGGGCTTCTCGTGGTACTTCGGCTAATCGGATCACCACTCGCGCCAGGTCGGAAGTGTACCTGCCCGATTCCCCCCGCTAGCACAGTTGCCGTTTGCAGGTGCTTCTGCCCGAACTGTTGAACGCCGGAAGTTAGCTCATGCTTTACTTGAGTGGTGAGGTGCTTTTCAATGCCTAGCGAAGAAGACAAACAGAAAGCCGCTCAACTCAGGCGCGAAGTGGTGGCCTTGAGAGCGAAGCGCGATGATCCCGCCACTCCCAGGGAAGAGAGAGCACGGCTTAAATTACAGATCGAGACGAAAATCTGGGCGGGCCAACGGTTGGACCCGGAGCAATTCAAGTCGTATCGCTGGCGTTCGTCCTGAGCAGCACATTTTCCTTCGCTCAAGCCGGAAGTGGAGGGCTTCGACTGTAGCGGATACTGTAGCGACTCTCGGCATAAATGGGCTTAGACAGGCTTAGACGTGGATTCCGTAAGAGACTGAAAAACTAAGGGCACACAAGCCCATTGAATCTGAGCGAATATGCCCTGTCCGAGATTATGAGTCCCCTGCTCTAACCGTTGAGCTACAGGCCCCAAAGTGTTGCTAAATACCATGTAATAAATAGTCTACTGGAATCACACCAAACTGCCTTTTGCACCACTTTTGCGGCATAGTCTTCGCTTTTTTGACCCGGATGTTCCGGTGATGTACCCAGCAAATATTCAGCAATGATCGCCATGGGTGGGTCTTTCCGGAAAACCTGCATCTCAGGTACGGCCGAACCCGTGCCGGTAAGGCTGCGGCCTTGAAGTGGAGCCTGTCCCATGGCCAACATGCCATCAATCTCTCTATGATGGCACACTTTGAAGGCTTCGCCGTCATTCACTGTTTGCACAGAGCTGCGAATGACGGCGAAACGTGGCAGTAAGAAAGCGGGTACGAGCCTCCTGGATGCAGATGGCACTCTTCCATGCTCGTGACCGCTTCCCTTATTCTCCGAAGAATGGCTTGCGCCCGGAAACGATCTTCTCGCCACCTCCAGCAGATGCCCTGCTGCCAGATGCGCATCGCGGAAGGTCAGCCAACCACTCTTCAAGGGAACTCATGCTTGCACCTTTCCACATCTAGGCGCGAACCGGCCAAGCCCGGCGCTGAAAGTCTGCGCGGACTCTGCTTCATCCAGTTTGGCGAATGAGATCGCAATCAGCGTTCGTAGTAACAGATTTTTTATCCAGAGTCATAGACGAATTAGTTTCGAGAAAGGTCTGACGAACAGGTCAATGGATCGTCTTAGCGTGCCGGATTCATTGGAAGAACGGTGTGCCGATCTCTTCTTACAGATCACCAATCTGAACACTAAGTGCCGGACCACTCCGATGTGAGGCCTTGGCCGCTCGACCGAGATGCGAACCTTCAGGGACCGCCAAGGAGAATCGCAGATGCCACAGTTGCATATTCATGCCCTACTCAGCCTTGCGCAGCAGGGGAGGATGTGCAAGAACGACACTGATAACAACCCGTTATCACAGCGAGTGGAATTTTCAAATGTACAATCATCGGTTTCTCGGTTCTAATTGACACGAGGTAAGCCCTCTGCTCTGTTCAGAGGACTCCCACAGTGGGACAGCTCCTGTAGCGCGCTGGTTGTACTGCAGACGCTTTTCCTGTTGCGGGTGCGTGGGCTTTCAATGGTTGTAAAGAGATCCGCGAGAGGAGTCTCCAACCACATAGGCTTCGGCTTTGCCGGAGGCAACCTAACACTCTTCGCAAGCTGGATGGAGATCCTCCGGTGCATGAAGTGACGAAGCAAACGTCTTGGTCCAGGCGGAAAGAAGACAAGCAGAAGCGCCTTGCCCGTATTCGCTCCTGGCTTTCAGGCGTCCTTCTGCCCACTGACAGGATTGTCCCCGCCCTGGAGAGACTGCTTGCCCCTGGCGACAGGGTGGCGCTTGAGGGCAACAATCAAAAGCAGGCCGACTTTCTTTCACGGTCCCTGAGCCAGGTTGATCCAAAGGAAATCCATGACTTACATCTACTGATCTCCAGTGTCAGTAGAAGCGAGCATCTGGACCTCTTTGAATCCGGCATTGCGCGCAAGTTGGACTTTGCTTTTGCCGGACCTCAAAGCGTCAGAATTGCTCAACTGATCGAGGAACGGAGGGTAGAGGTTGGCGCGATACATACATATATCGAGTTATACGCCCGTATGTTCATAGACCTGACACCGAGGGTCGCGCTAATCTGCGCGGATAAGGCTGACCGGGCGGGTAATCTCTTTACCGGGCCCAATACAGAAGATACGCCGACGCTTGTGGAGGCGACGGCGTTTAGCAACGGGATTGTGATAGCGCAAGTCAACGAGATTGATGACAACCTGCCCCGTATCGATATCCCGTCATCGTGGGTTGATGTTGTAGTCATTTCTGATCGGCCATATGTCATGGAGCCGCTCTTTACTCGCGACCCCCGTCAAATCAACGAACTCCAGATCCTTATTGGAATGATGGTGATTCGCGGTATCTATGAGCGCCATGGTGTCACCTCGCTGAATCATGGCATTGGATTTGCTACCGCAGCGATTGAACTTCTCCTCCCTACATATGGCGGGATACTCGGCCTCAAGGGAAAGATTTGCAGGCATTGGGCGTTGAATCCCCATCCTACGTTGATTCCCGCAATAGAGTCCGGCTGGATAGAGAGCGTGCATTGCTTTGGCAGCGAGGTTGGCATGTCCGATTACATCTCGCATCGGCCGGACGTTTTCTTTACTGGTCCTGACGGTAGCTTGAGGTCGAACCGGCTGCTCTGCCAGCTTGCGGGGCAATACGGCGTGGATCTCTTTGTCGGATCAACCCTGCAAATGGATGGCGACGCAAATTCTTCAACTGTAACCGCCGCCCGGCTCACCGGATTTGGCGGAGCGCCGAATATGGGACATGATCCCCATGGCAGAAGGCACAGCACTCCTGCATGGCTTAGTTTGATGGTGGGCGACACGCCGTTAGGCCGCGGGAAGAAGCTTGTGGTTCAGGCTACGGAGACTTTTCAAAAGGGCGGTGTCCCATCATTTGTTGAGTCGCTCGATGCTATTGAAGTTGGCGCAAGAAGCGGCATGGCAATTGCTCCTGTGATGATCTATGGGGACGATGTGACTCACGTGGTCACTGAAGAGGGGATAGCTTACCTCTACAAGGCGGCAGGTGTTGAGGAGAGACGCGCTGCGCTCTCGGCAATTGCGGGGGTGAGTCCGATTGGCTTGCGCAGTAAGCATAACTCTGTCTCTCGCCTTCGCCAGCGTGGACTGGTGGCATTTCCTGAAGATCTTGGGGTGAAGTGGGCGCAGGCGACGCGCTCTCTTTTGGCAGCGAAAAGCATGGAAGAATTGGTCACTTGGTCTTGCGGCCTTTATCGGCCACCGGCGCGGTTCAGGACTTGGTAGCATGTCACATCCATCAACTCTTATGTTGCCGAAGGCGCCTATCTTGCGTGAGACCGAAGTCGCAGTCGCACTGGCAGATTTGGCAGTGCGCGCATTGGTTGAGGAGGCATGCCTGACACCGAAGCCAGGCCTCGTGGATTTACGTGGCCCAGGGAGTCACTTTGACCTGAGTCTCCCCTTGATGTGCCGCTCCGCGGAATCTCTACGGCCCTTTCTTGTGATGATCGCGGCACGCTCGATAAATCAAAGACCCGACGCAGAGCTACGCAGAGTGTTAGGAGAGATAGGGCGACAGGGAGAGGGTGCGATGTATAAAGCTACTCGCGGCGTTAATAGCCATCGAGGAGCAATTTGGACACTCGGTCTTCTGACAGCGGGCGCGGCTATGTCCTTGTCCGGAAACCCGGCTGAAATAGCGTGGAATGCAGCTGCGCTGGCCCGGCTGCCAGATGCCGGCGCCGCGCCTCATCGCTCGCGTGGAACGCTCGCTTGCTTGCAGTTCGGCGTGAGCGGCGCGCGGGGCGAGGCAATCGCCGGCTTTCCCCATGTCACACGAGCTGGTCTTCCAGCATTATGGGCAGCCAGAGAACGAGGAGCATCCACAGCAGAGGCTCAACTTGACGCCCTGCTGGCCATCATGGCGGAGCTTGATGACACCTGCATTCTGCAACGAGGAGGATGGCTGGCATTACGAGATACGCAGGAAGGTGCAAGACAGGTTATCTTGCAAGGTGGAACATCAACTGCATGCGGCCGCGTGGCCCTGCGTCAATTGGAGGAAACGGTGCGTTGTCATTGGGTATCGCCCGGTGGCAGCGCGGATCTGTTGGCGGCAACCCTCTTCATTGACAAATGCAGTAGATGGGATTATGACTCAATCGGTGCGATATGGAGAGATTGAAATTCGAGTTTCCGGCGATGGGAGTTAAGGGCAGAAGGGTCCACGTAGGCGTGGTCGCATCGGGTGATCTCGAGGTGCTGCTCGAACCGCGCGAGGATACTGTCTCTGTGGTCACGATCACCACCAGGATCGAAGGGCATGAAGCAACCTGGAGATCAGTCCTGGAGCGCTTCTTTGCGCGACATGACAAATCTGTGCGGATCCATATCAATGATTTCGGGGCCACGCCGGGGATGGTCGGATTGCGCCTCGAACAAGCAATGGAGTTATGCATCAATGACAACGACTCACACGACAATGGACCAAAGACATTTGAGCCCAGGTAACAGCTTTATCGAATTGCGCGCAAGAGATAGAGCCTTCTCCCTGCTTGACCAAAATCGTGGCGTAGAGCTGCTCGGTCCATTTGATCGTCTTGAATCACGCTGGCTTGAAGACCAAGGAATCGTCGCACAGGCGGATGATGGGTGCGTCATCGTCCTTGGTGCAGTGGGAGGCAAATCTGCGCTGATCATCGCAATCGAAGGTGCGTTTCAGGGAGGGAGTATTGGCGAGACGTCGGGAATGAAGATCGCACATGCTCTAAAGCTTGCACACATGGATTGCGAAGCAGGCACGGAGACAGCAGCAATTCTGTTACTGGAAAGTGGCGGCGTACGCCTGCAGGAAGCTAATTTGGGATTAGCCGCAATCGCCGAAATTCATGATGCCATTGTCACCTTAAAGCAGCACGTGCCGGTCGTCGCGGTGATAGCTGGGATGACTGGATGCTTCGGTGGTATGTCTATTGCCGCGGGTTTGTGTACCCATCTGATAATGACACGGCAGGGAAGACTTGGCCTTAATGGTCCTGAAGTGATTGAGCAAGAAGCCGGAATCCAGGAGATCGACTCGCGCAATCGTCAAATTGTCTGGCGTATCTTTGGCGGATCCCAAAGATATGAGATGGGGTTCATCGATACTCTGGTCGATGATGACATTCGCCAGATTAATCAATCGATCAGACATATATTGTCGCGTCCCTATACGGCAAAGCCTCTCAGTCTTTGCCTCGAGCGCTACCAGAAGCGATTGAGCCGCATCAACGTTCCTGCGCGGTTCGACTATCTGCCATCCGCAAGCGAATGACGCCGAGGCCATCATGACAAGGAACACACCCGCACAAACCCGTGGCACCACCTGGTTTATGAAACTCGCTGGAGCATCTCGTGAAGTACTGCGGGGTACGCCAACAGTGCTGGTTAAGGACGCTCAGTTGGGGAATGAACTGGTTCGCTATTTGGCGGTAACAAGGGATCCGGACAATCCCTCTCCCAGGGCGCGAAACGGCGAGCTTGGAATTGGCGAGGCAATTACGATTGCATCGCGCGTCAGCGAGACTGTAAATCTCGACAAGGATCGGACCAAAAGGCCCATTATTGCCCTGGTGGATGCGCCGAGCCAGGTATACGGGACATGCGAGGAAGAGAATGGCATCTTCTTGACGTTTGCGGCGGCAGTGGAAGCCTATGTGGCGGCCCGCATGTCTGGACATCCGATCATTGCCCTAGTGGTTGGAGGAGCATTCTCAGGCGCATTTCTCGCCCATGGCTACCAGGCTCATTGCATTCTCTCGATCGATGCACCCGGTGTCTCGGTGCATGCGATGGGACAAGAATCCGCAGCGCGGGTTATGAAGATGAGCCGTCACGACTTCGACGAGATATGCAGGAAGTCGCTCCCAATGTCTTATGACCTTCGCGATTATACGCGGCTTGGAATGCTTCACCGCCTGCTGACTGGGATCGAGGCAGACTCTCCTGACTCTTCCGACGTTGACGCTGTGAAGTCGGCGCTAATTGACGCGATTTGCGTTGCACGCTCGCGCGGCCCATATCTAAGCTATAGACTCAATTCCGAATCCGCGCATCTAGCTCGAAGCGCATCTCTTCGTGTAATTGAGATGTTGAATCGGCAATGGGATGAGGCCAGAAAGCGGCTCAATGGTTGATCTACTTGCAAAGAGCTTGTGCCCGGTCTTCTTCGTACTTGCGCTTGGATACTACGCGGGCAAGCGAAAGATTATAGATAATCATAACCCTCAGCCGCTTATTGCAATATTGATGAGTTTCGCCCTGCCCTGCTCTCTGTTCGCGACCATGGCCAATAGTACGCATGAGATCCTGCGGGCGCAACTGCCGGTTGCACTGGCAATGATTGTCGTGATGCTGGCAATATTTGCGGCAACCTGGGCTGTCGAAGTAAGAATCTATCGCCAGCCGAATGACGGCGCCGCCATACAAGCTCTAACTGTGGCGTTCCCTAATTGCGTCGCGGTCGGCATTCCGCTTTTGAGTGGATTATATGGTCCAACTGGCCTAGTCCCTGTTGATATTGCTATTACCGTTGGCGCCCTGACTGTCTCCCCACTAACTCTATCTGTGCTCGAGCGTGTGTACATAACGCACAAATCGCGTTCTGCCACTTCAGCATTTGGATATGCCGTGCTCGGAGCATTTAAGAAGCCGGTTGTCCTTGCTCCTCTATTTGGATTCCTCGTTGCGCTCTCAGGTGTTCACTTGCCTGGGTTCACGACTCGGATGCTGATGCTTATCGGCGCAGTAACTGGAGGACTGGCACTATTCCTTACAGGGCTTATCATCTCTGCCTACAAGTTGCGCATGAGTACGGATGTTATCGTAGGAACGGCGCTAAAAAATCTCGGACAGGTATGTGTGATGATCGCTATCGCGCACTTTCTTCCACTCTCACCACGAGAGGCCCGGGAAGCATTACTCATTTCTGCGTTACCAGCAGGATTCTTTGGATCGGTCTTCGGTCCATGGTATGGCGCGTCAGCTGAGCGCGCGGCCTCCACACTCGCAGCGAGTACTATTTTGAGCATTATCACACTTGCGATTGTATTGAGAGTGAGTTAAAGAGTGAATGTGATAGAGGGGAAAAACGGTTTCAGAATTCGCGGATGCAAGAGGAATGTGGCACTTCGTACGCACGATCTGATCAGATTGAAATCAGTGGGCGATCTGCAGAGCACAGCGCCCCTGCAGGATTGGGTGCTTCACTCCCTGTGCGTTGCTCCTTACGTCGTAGTGCGCCGGCGTCAAGTCGGAAATCATATGGTCTCGGTAGGGATCAGAGGACCTCGACGAGATCAGCGTCTAGAGGCGTTGCTGCCCTTGAGGCATGTGTCAGATGTCATTTCGCCGGAATTTCTCGTCACGCGGGAAGCGTGGCTCGTCGATCAGAATTTGGCGAAGGATTGTGGATTGGCGCTGAGGGCTGCTCGACGGCTCTTTGGAAGATTGCATATGAGATGGGGCCCAATTGGTAGCGTTGGATTCCATTTGGCCAGCCGCTGGGAGTGCATAAGTCCACAAAGCGATCTGGACATCGTGCTGCGAGTTCCAGAGAGCATTACGCGCATCGAGGCGGAATCCATACTCTCACAACTGGATTCAAGCCCGCTTCGCCTGGACATTCAGGCTGAAACAAGTTATGGAGCGTTTTCGTTGCGGGAATTCGCTGAGTCCCCAAGCGGCGTACTTATCAGAAGCCAGTCTGGTGCTTGCATTGTAGATGATCCATGGCATCCAGGATCAAGATGCGCTGATGAGGAAGTGTTTCAGGCCTACAATCGAGGGGTGCTATCTTGAAGGTTGCCGTTCTTTGTCCCGGTCAAGGCGCGCAGTATCCCGGGATGCTATCCCGCATGGCGGCGGATCCAGTAGTGTCTTCTGTCATCGCCCATGCAAGCACATTAATTGGATCAGACCTTTTCGACTTAGAAACTGAAGACTCGCTGCGTCGAACGTATGCGGTTCAGCTATGCACATTCACCGCGGCCGTCGCTGCAAACACAGCGCTTGAGAGATTTGGTATTGTCCCGGATGTAGTGGCGGGGCTTTCGGTAGGAGTCTTCGCCGCTGCTGTCATATGCGGGGCAATGAGATTTGAGACCGCGCTGGAGATGGTCATGATGAGAGCTCGGCTAATGGAAGAGGAGCGGCCTCATGGATACGGCTTGAGCGCGATTCTCGGTCTAAGTGAGCCGCAAGTCCTTGATGCGATCCGGAGTTACAACTCGTTGCAAACGCGAGTATTCATTGCAAGCGTCAATGCGCCTAGTGAAATCGTAATTGCTGGGGACAATGAGGCGCTCTCTCAGGTTTGTGCTCATGCAAGGCGGTTAGGGGCGTTAAGCGTTAAACGCCTCAAGACGGCTGTTCCATCGCACTGTCCTCTTCTCGCAGAAACAGCTCGAAGGCTCAGACTTCAATTGGCGCAAACAGAGTTGTTGACCCCCAGAATGCCATATATGAGTAGTGTGCGGGGAAGTATTTTAACCGAACCAAAAGCTATACTCGAAGATCTTGCAGCAAGTATAGAACGTCCTGTGCGATGGTATGAAGGCATAGCAGGCCTCTTTGAACGCGGCATCCGCTTGTACATTGAGATGCCTCCTGGAAATAAGTTGAGCAATCTCATTACGCAACAGTGGGGTGAGGCTAGATCTATTGCAGTGGAAAGTAATTCGCTGGAGCATATCGCAGATATCGTCATTTATCTCCAAGAGCAATTGAATACCTTTTAGTACTATGACCGCGTGCATAGGTAACGGGCTTCTCTCGATCCTGTCCGGGTACTGTCGCTATGCGCACGTGACCGGGTTGCGCGGCGAGAAGGCGAGCCGGCAGATACTCGGATTGAAGAAGATGGTCAGCGAGGGCGCGCCGCGGCGTGCTTTGACTCAGGCCGGCGGGACCGCCAGCGCCCACTGGCTGACGCCGCGGCTTTGGGCCAGCGCGGACCCGGTGCTGGACCGGTCCTGGATTCTGGACATGGACACGACCATCAAGATGTTCTACAACAAGCAGTAAAGGTGCGAGGTGAGTTATGACCCGCATAAGCCGGGCCGCCCCTCCCACACGCTGCATAGCTGCTTTGCAGGGCGCGCTCCAACCAGGAGCACCGTTCGGTAAGGGCTGCCGCAGCAGTACCTTATTCAAGGTGCCCATCAAGAAATGACTGAATGCTCGGCCGCTATTCTCGGGTGGTTAGCTTTTTCTATGGGGCAACGCCGCTGGAAACAGCTTTGGCCGGACCGGAACCAGGGTGATCGCATGAAGAGAAGGCGAAATCAGATCTCTAGCAACTCTTGTTCTCGCAATCTTTCTCAGCGTCCCTGCCCCGGTGCGCAAATCGACAAGACTCCCTGGACCGACTCCAACGCGACGGCCCTCAACAAATCGACCAAAGCGGAGGTGGTCGCATTTCTGAATGGCCTTCGTGATCCAGGAACCGCCCCGTTGGAGTCGTATCAGGTTGGGCCGTTCAAATGGATCGATCTTGCCGGAAATGGCAGAGCCGAGCTTCTGGTGGGGATCTCCGGTCCGGCTGCTTCTTGGTCCTTCATCTATTGGCAGAAGCCGACCGGGAGCTTTAAATTCCAAGTGCTCTCCGGTGGCATAGACCTCAAGACCGGCATCCGGGATCTGAACGGCGACGGTAAAAAGGAACTCATCGTAGACACGCCTCGACCCCTCCGGCACCCGCGGCGCCAATCCAACCCCTGTCTGGCCCCATATCTATCGCCTTCAAGGCGAGCAATACGTCCCGGCAAGCAAGGACATCCCCGAGTACTACCAAAGCAAAGTTCTTCCCCAGCTCGACAAAAAGCTTGCCGGCATGCCGCCGTCTGCATATGAAGAGACCCTGGTGATGCAGCGCGACACGATTCTCCGCGTCCTCGGCATTGATCCCAATGCCGGCTTGGCCAACGCCCGGCAATGGGCGTAGAGCGGCGACCCCAACAAAATCTTCAATGCCAGGTGCGTCTTCCACGACATTCCCGGCTATCAGGCCGAAGCCAGTGCCGCCTGGAAAGCGTGGGGCGAAGCATTGCACCGCCGGCACAATATTTCGAAATAATGGGATGCCGTTAAGCGAGAACCTCGGCATCGGCCGGCACCCTGCTCATCAGCAAGGCAACCACCTCAGCCGCGGTGTAATCCGCGTGTCCCGGCGCCAGAAACTGCGCAGCGGTATTGAGGTCGTCGCCCACCGTCACCAGGGCTGGTTCGGTGACGCCGCTGGCGCGCGTCTGCGCATAGCCCACATTGGCCATCAGCGCATTGCACAGGCATTTGCGCCCTTCGGTATCCTCGGCCCTGCCGCCCTTTGCCACGTAGGCGGCCACCGGCTCGGCTGGGCAGCGATAGCGGATCGCGCCATCGGGCGCGGCATACGGCTCCCGCAAATAGCCCAGGTCGCAGACGCGTTTCCGCTGTTGATAGACAGCGCTCGAAGACGAGGTGCCGTCCAGTTGGGCAACCTTGAAGGGAAATCCGGTAGGCGAGGCCTGCGGATCGGTGTACACTTCACCCTTGCCGGCTACAGCCTGAGCCAGCAGCAACTTCTTCAGATCGGGCCGCAAGCCCGATTCCCGGCTGAGCGCAAAGGCCGTTCCCACCTGCACGCCGGCGGCGCCGCGATCGAGCGCCTCGCGCAGCCTCCCCGCATTGCCGTATCCGCCTGCCAGCCAGAAAGGCACGCCGAGCTTCCGCAGTTCATCAAGGTCGACCCGGTCCCGCTCGCCGTACACCGGCTCCCCGACTTCACTCAGTTGCATCTTGCCACGCGGAGGCGCATTGTGGCCGCCCGCAGTCGGGCCCTCGATCACCAGCCCGTCCACACGGCCGGTGGCGCGGCGCAGCATGGTCGACGCCAGCGCGTTCGAAGAAACAATGGCCAGGAACCTGGGCCGGCGCAGCATGGGAAGCGTGCCTTCAGCATACTCGACGGGATCGAAATGCATCAGCGTATCGCGATCCTGCGCGGCGCCAGTCACCGTCAGCTTGTATTCGGCGGGCCGATACGCCGCAAAAGCGTCGAGCACGCCGGGAATGTGCAGCGGAATGCCCGCGCCCATCAGCACGTAGCCGATACCAGCCAGCATGGCGCCGTAGATCGAAGCCAGGTGCGGAAGCTGCACCTTCTCCATAAAATTGATGCCGACGGGATTTTTGTGGCCTTCCTTCGCCAGAAAGACCTCCACGAAATTGCTGACCATGCACAGTTCGACCAAGCTTCGCGGCTCGCGCAACTGGTGCATCGGCGCCAGCGAATACGCGGCCTCCGCCGCCTTGCCGCCGGGAACAAAGTAGCGCTGCCAGACGCGGCGCGCCATCTCCGGAAACGGAAAAGCATCCACTCCACGGCGCATGTGGCCGTCCGGATCGCCGTCGGCAAGACGTCGCACAAAAAGCTGATCCAGCGCCGTCCCCGAAACCACGCCGAGCTGGCCGAGCTTTGAGACAGCCTGGGCTAGGCGCCAATTCGAGACGCCAACGCCCATCCCGCCTTGAATGATCCTTGGAAATGGAGCCACGCATAGATTGTTTCACAGATTTGAATTAAGCCGCAGTGATCGGGCTGAATTTGCCGCAAAAAAACGGCACTTTTCCCGAAATGCACGCCACCGGCCGGCACAAAAAAGCCGGTCAGATCTGCTCGCGCAGAAAGCTGATCACCTGGTCGGACTGCACCACGCCCACCATGCGGCCCTCCGCATCGACAACCGGAAGAGCGCGCAGATTGTACTTGTCAAACATCTCGGCCAGCTCGTTCCGGTTCATGTCGGCCGGGCAGGAAAGCACCCGCGGCTCGGCCAGCACCGCCAGCCGCGTATACGGCTGCGCCATGACCAGCCGCGAAAGCGGAATGGCGCCGCGCAGCACGTTCTTCTCGTCGAGCAGATACACTTCCGTCACGCTCTCCGGATCGCCGTCGAAGTCGCGCAGCGTCCGCACCGCCTTTGCCACGGTAGCAGCCATGTCCAGGTGCACAAATTCGGTGGTCATGTAGCCGGCGGCCGAGTGCTCGTCGAACTCCAGCAGCTCCTCGACCTCCTGCCGCTCCTCCGGCTCCATCTCTTCCAGAATCGCGTCGGATCTGTCTTCGGGCAGCTCGGCCAGCAGGTCGGCAGCGGCCCCGGGATCCATCTCCTCCACAATGTCGGCGATGCGCTCCTCGTCCAGCTTTTCCAGCAGCGCCTTTTGCAGCTTGGGATCGACCTCTTCCAGCGTCTCGGCGGCCACTTCCTCGTCCAGCGAGGTGAAAACGGCCTCGCGCTCGGCCGGAGCCAGCTCTTCCAGAATCTCCGCCAGATCGGAAGGGTGCATCTTGGCCAGGCGCTCGTAGGCGATGCGCAGCTTGACCCGCCGCGCCGGATCGACCTCGATGACGTCCACAAACTGCCAGGGGATCGAGTGTGGCCCCAACTTGCGCGAGATCGCCTCCAGTTGGGCCTTGGGCAGCAACCCTTTGAAGATGCGGCGGAAGGCGCCGCGCAGACCCACCTCCACCTCGGCCACGCGCAGCAGGTGCGCCGCGCCCTGGCCCAGCCACTCCAGATCGACGTCGTTGGCGCGCACCACCTTGCGGCCGTGCACGTCGATGATCTGCCGGTCCACCAGATCCTGCTGCAGGTAGAGGTAGTTGCCCTCGTCCTTGAGCGGCGCCAAATCGCCGGAAAAACGCAGCTCCAGCATGCCGGCCGGCGTCTCCATCACGTCCTGCGAGGGAACCAGCGACAGACCGGAGCGCGTCTTGAGCACCAGCCCGGCCACTTTGCCCGCCTGCGGCCCCGTAGTCACGGCAATGTCCTTCAGCCGGCCGCGCAGCCGCCCCTGCGCGTCGGTCACGGGCGTGCCGACCAGCGCGGTGAGGCTGATGCGAGCTGAAGTGCGTGGCTGCATGGGTCGAATCTATTTCGATTCCGCGGTGATCCGCTCCTGCTACGTTACGCCCCACGGTGCGGTTTGGCTAGGGCCTGTCAACACTGCCGGGGAGAACGTCCTGGCCGCGCGTAGAGGACCAGCATCTCCGGCGCCGCCCGGGCCGCGAAGCCTGATTCAGTCCGTGGTTGATTCCATGGTATTCCACCGCCGCTTGACACAGGCAGCCGCAACGATGAAACTTCGAGCTAGGTTCGCGCCGCAAGCTGAGGAAGGCCGAGCCCCTCCACCCGCATCTGAATTTCCAGGGGTTCGAAAAGAGTTGAGCACATCCAGGACAGGCCGGCGCAGTCTAACGCTGAGTTCGACGATGGACAGCGTAAGCGAGGTCGAAGCCGCAGCTGACAGGCTGGCCGAGGAGGCCGGCCTGGACGAAGATGAGCGCTTCCACGTAGCCATGGCCGTGCGCGAGGCCGCCGTCAATGCCGTCCTGCACGGCAACCAGTACGACCCTGCCAAGCAGATCGCCGTCAGCATGGAAAACACCGGCACGGCGCTGGTCTTCACCGTCGCCGACCAGGGCAAGGGGCTGAACCCCGATACGCTGCCCGATCCGCTGGCCCCGGAAAACCTGCTCCGCGGCTCCGGCCGCGGCATCTTTCTTATCCGCTCCTTCATGGATGAGGTACACTTTCGACAATTGCATCCTGGCACCGAGTTGACGTTGGTAAAACGTCTGGCTTCGGCAGGCGAACAAACCTGAAGCGCCTCCATGGGCGGCGAACGACACAGGGCCAATCCACGGAACGAAGGACTGTTGCGCGCCGCCGCTAAGGTGCTATAACCGTAGTACTGAAAACAAGGAGGATTTTTCCGTGGCACTTACGATTGCTTCCCGTGAAGTAGATGGCGTTACGGTTCTGGACTTGAGCGGGCGAATCACTCTCGGCGAGGGTAGCGTGCAGTTGCGCGACGCCGTGCGCGACCTGATCGGCAAGGGGCAAAAGCACATCCTGCTGAATCTGGAGCAGGTGAACTACATCGATAGCTCGGGGTTGGGTGAACTGGTGAGCGCCTATACAACGGCCAGGAACCAGGAAGCCACGCTCAAGCTCCTGAAGCTGACCAAGAAAGTCCATGACCTGCTGCAGTTAACCAAGCTGTATACCGTTTTCGATATTTACGACGACGAGGCGAAGGCCATCGGCTCGTACAGATAACGCAATCGGATCTGTGCCTGCAAGCGGCAAGAGAGGCCATCCTGCAATGCAGGATGGCCTCTTTGTATATGGGCAGGGCCTGCGCTTGGATCTCGGACCGCTCCGAAGTTGTACCCGATGGGGTGCCCAGGTCCCGATTTAGGACCTGGGATTGGCAATCGACAGGTCCAGAATCGCCCGGCCAGCGGCCTAGAACTTGACCGTCGGCACGCTCTGCGCCGACTGGCTGGCCTCAAAGCGCGCGTTGTTGGGGTGGAATCCGGCCATATTCGCCCAAATATTGTTGGGAAACTGCAAAATGAAGGTATTGTAGTTGCGCAGCGCGTCGTTGTAACGCCTGCGGGCCACAGCGATCCGGTTCTCGGTCCCGGCCAGCTCGTCCTGCAGCCGCATGAACTGCTCGCTCGAACGCAGCTTCGGATAGTTCTCCGTCAGCACCAGGAACTTGGTCAGCGCCCCGTCCAGTTGGCCGTTGGCGGCCATCTTGGCCTGCGGAGTCGGGGCGTTCATCAGCCCGTCGCGCGCCCGCGCAATCTCGTCGTACACACCGCTCTCTTCCTTGGTGAATCCCTTCACCGTCGCCACCAGATTGGGAATCAGGTCGGCCCGCCGCTGCATCTGTATGTCCACCTCTGACCAGGCGGTTTTCACCTGCTGATCCTTGGCCACCATCTGGTTGCGCGCGCTCACATAGCTGCCGAACACCATCAGCACCACCACCACCAGAACGCCCACAACCGCCAGCACAGCCTTCAGTCCACGACTCATACGATGATTCTTCTCCTCCGGCCCCTGCACACAACAAGGACCCCGCAATCACAAATCTTCAGGAAATTACCATTCTCCGCCCGCGCCGCCGCCGCCGAAGCTGCCGCCGCCGAAGCCCTGGAAGCCGGAATCGCCGCCGCCCCCCATGCCGCCGCCCAGGCCGCTCCCGCCCATTCCACCGCCAAAGCCGCCGCCCATCCAGGGACCGCCCCAGCCGCCGAAGAACAGACCCGCGCCCAGAAACATGCGCAAGATCGAAAATCCTCCGAAGAAAAGCATCACCACGACAAACAGGATGATGTTCAGAATCGGCGAACCTTGCGGGCCTTGCTCCACGGGTTGCGGAGGTGGCGCCGGCGCATTGAAGTTCAGCTTCACGCCGCGGGCGCCGGCAATGTCGCGGGCAAGCTGGTCGACAGCCAGCGTCACCGCGCCGTCGTAGTTGCCGGCCTTCAGGTCGGGAATCATGGTGCGGCCGATGTCGCCTATCTTGGCGTCGTTCAGCAGCCCCTCCAGCCCGTATCCGTCCTCGATGCGGTACTTGTGGTCCTTGATCGCCAGCAGCACCAGCACGCCACGATCCGAGCCTTTGCGGCCCATCTTCCACTTGTTTTCCAGGTGGTAGGCGTAGTCCGCCGCGTAGTCCCCGTCCAGCGAGTTGACGGTCACCACGGCAATCTGCGCGTTGGCCTTGGAGTGGTCGAGCTGGGCGCAGATGCTGTCAAGCTGCGCAATCGTCCCCGGCGAAAGCACGTGGGCGAAGTCGTTGACGTAGTTGGTCGGCTTGGGCAGGCTGGCGACGCTCTGGGCGCGCACGGGGAGCGCCAGAAGGATAAAAATCGCAGCGAAAACCAGCCCGGAGATGGTCGTAAGCGAGCGGTGTTGGCCTCTCATCATGGATCTCTTTTATTGTACGCGGAACGGCGGCGGCAAACCGCGCCCTGGTGCGAGCGGCCGGGCAATCGCATGAAGAGATTTTGCCGGCAAGATCGCTTCCCTGTTTCCCCTGCAATGGCTGCGGCAGGCATTGCCTCCCGCAGGGAGGGCTGAAAGGATCCCCGGATGACGACCGCCCAGCGGACGCCATCCGGGGAAATTGTTCCATGAAGAGTTGTTCGCCCCGAAGGAGCAGCGCGAATCTTTACGATCTCCGTTCAAGCAATCGCCCGGCCACTGCTTACAACCGGCAGATCAGCAGCTCACGCTCGTAGACCATCTCCGGCGGCAGGTGATCGTGCAGATTGATGAACAGCTCCTCGTGCGCCATCACCTCATGACGCCACGCGGCGCGATCCACCACCTGCAACTGGTCAAAAGCCGCTTCGGGGAAATCGAGTCCGGCCCACTCCACGTCTTCGTAGTAGGGAGTCCAGCCAATGGGCGTCTCCTTGCCCTGGGCGCGGCCATGCACCCGGTCGACAACCCACTTCAGCACCCGCATGTTCTGGCTGAAACCGGGCCACAGAAACTTCCCGTTCTCGTCCTTGCGGAACCAGTTCACATGAAAGATGCGCGGCGTGGCGCTGAGCGAGCGCTGCATCTTGATCCAGTGCCGGAAGTAGTCGCCCATGTGATAGCCGCAGAAGGGCAGCATGGCCATCGGATCGCGGCGGATCTTGCCCACCGCTCCAGCGGCTGCCGCAGTCGTCTCCGAGCCCATGGTGGCGCCTACGTAAACACCCGAGCTCCAGTTAAAGGCCTGGTAGACAAGCGGCATCGTGTCTGACCGCCGGCCGCCGAAAACAAAGGCGCTGATGGGCACGCCCGCCGGATCTTCCCACGCCGCATCGATCACCGGACACTGCCGCGCCGGCGCGGTAAAGCGGCCGTTGGGATGCGCCGCCGGCTTGCCGGTCTTCTTGCCGATCTCCGGCGTCCAGCGCTCGCCGCGCCAGTCCAGGCACTCGGCCGGTGGTTCGTCCGTCATGCCCTCCCACCACACCCCGCCGTCGGGCGTCAGCGCCACGTTGGTGAAGATGGTGTTGGAGCGCAGTGTGGCCATGGCGTTGGGATTGGTCTTGGCGCTGGTGCCCGGCGCCACTCCAAAGAAGCCCATTTCAGGATTTATGGCGCGCAGCCGGCCGTTTTCATCCGGCTTGATCCAGGCAATGTCGTCGCCCACCGTCCACACCTTCCAGCCATCGAAGCCAGCCGGCGGAATCATCATGGCCAGATTGGTCTTGCCGCACGCCGAAGGAAACGCCGCGGCAATATACGTCTTCTCTCCCTGCGGCGATTCCACGCCCAGGATCAGCATGTGCTCGGCCATCCAGCCTTCGTCGCGCGCAATGTTGGAGGCGATGCGCAGCGCAAAACACTTTTTGCCCAGCAGGGCGTTGCCGCCGTAGCCCGAGCCGTAGCTCCAGATCTCGCGCGTCTCGGGAAAGTGCACAATGTACTTCTCGTCATTGCAGGGCCAGGTCACATCCCGCTGTCCCGGCGCCAATGGCATGCCCACCGAGTGCATGCAGGGCACCACGCGCTTCACGTCCTTATCGATCTCGGCCAGCACCGGCAGCCCGATACGGGCCATGATGCGCATGTTCACAACCACGTAAGGCGAATCCGTAAGCTGCACGCCGATCTGCGACATGGGCGCGCCCACCGGCCCCATGCTGAAGGCCAGCACATACATCGTCCGCCCGCGCATGCAGCCGCGGAACAGCTCCTTCAGCTTGCGCCGCATCACGAAGGGATCGATCCAGTTGTTGGTCGGTCCCGCCGCGTCTTTTGAGAGCGAGCAGATGAACGTGCGCTCCTCCACGCGCGCCACATCCTTGGGATCGGAACGCGCATAGAAACAACCAGGCCACTTCCGCTGGTTCAGGCGGATCAGCGTCCCCGAAGCGACCATCTGTTCGCACAGCCAGTCGTACTCCTCCCGGCTGCCGTCCACCCAGTGAATCGCTGCCGGCTGGGTTAACTCCGCCATCTTCTCTACCCAGCGGATCAGGTGTTTATTCTTTGTCATAGGACCAGCAGCGACAGCTACATCCTGCTTCATGCGACCTCCTCGGGGCTTATAGGATATGTAGAATGCGGTCTTGTTCTCGTGCATCTCAGCGCACCTGCGGGAATTTCAGGTCCACCTTGCTTGTGCCGGGATCTGGCCACCGGCAGGTGACAACTTTAGCACGGGTATAGAAATGTACTCCATCGGGGCCGTACATATGCAAGTCGCCAAAAAGCGACGACTTCCAGCCACCGAAGCTATAGTAGCTAACCGGCACTGGTATTGGCACATTCACGCCCACCATGCCCACTTCCACATCGAACTGAAATTGGCGCGCCGCCCCTCCGTTTTGCGTAAAAATCGCGGTGCCGTTGCCGTAGGTGTTTTCGTTGATGACCTTGAGCGCCTCGGCATAAGTGGATGTGCGCACAATACATAGCACCGGGCCGAAAATCTCCTGGTCATAACATCTCATGCCCGGTCGAACCTGGTCGATCAAACACGGTCCAAGGAAAAATCCCTTGCCGCGCGCCACCGGATCCTGACGGCCGTCGATGATTATCCTGGCGCCCTCGGCAACCGCCGTGTCTAAATGCGCCAACACATAGTTACGATGCTCGCGCGTGATCAGCGGGCCCATCTCGCTGGCCGGATCCTGGCCCGGCCCCACCTTGATGCGCACCACGCGCTCGCGGATGGCCGCAATCAGCGGCTCGGCCACGTCGCCCACCGTCACCACCACCGAGATGGCCATACAGCGCTCACCCGCCGCGCCGTAGGCGGCTGAAACCGCCGCGTCGGCGGCCATGGCGATGTCCGCATCCGGCAGCACCAGCATGTGGTTTTTGGCCCCGCCCAGCGCCTGCACCCGCTTGCCCCGCGCCGCCGCCTCTTCATAGATAAATTTGGCCACCCGCGTCGAGCCCACAAAGCTGACCGCCTTCACATCCGGGTGCTCCAGCAGCCGGTCCACAGCCACCTTGTCCCCGTGCACAAGGTTCAGAATGCCGTCAGGTACGCCCGCCTCCTTGGCCAGTTGCGCAAGCAGAACGCTGGCCGATGGATCCTTTTCCGAAGGCTTCAGCACAAACGCGTTGCCGCACGCAATGGCGTTCGACAGCATCCACAGCGGCACCATGGCCGGAAAATTGAAGGGAGTAATGCCGGCCACCACGCCCAGCGGCTGGCGAATCTCAAAGACATCCAGGCCGCGACTGGCCTGCTCGCTATAAGCGCCCTTGAGCAGATTCGGAATCCCGCACGCAAATTCCACATTCTCCAGCCCGCGCGCCACTTCCCCCTGCGCGTCGGCAAAGGTCTTGCCGTGTTCCAGGCTCACGATTTGCGCAATCCGGTTGCGGTTTTGCGCCACCAGCTCGCGAAAGCGAAACATCACTTCGGCCCGCCGCGAAAGCGGCGTGGCGCGCCACCGCGGAAATGCGGCCTTCGCCGATGCGATCGCGCGGTCCACGTCCGCGCCGGTGGCAAAGCCTACCTCGGCAATCACTTCGCCGGTGGCGGGGTTGGTAATGGCGCCTTTGCGATTGGAAGTTGAAGCATCAGGCTTCCCGTCAATCCAGTGAAAAACCGCTGTTAAAGTCCGAGTTTCCATCGTGGTCATTGCAGTCGCTCCATTTCGTCAGGCACAGCCCATGCCACCCACGAGAAAAATCAAGCTCAGATGTGAGTTCGCATCCATATTCTCCTGAAAATCCACTATCGGGCAACCGTGAGTCCGCAAAAAGCCGGAGAAGCGACACGGTTCCTGTCCGTCTTGGCCCCGCTGCGACATTTACCTGGGCATTACCGTAATGCGTTTACATGAAGGCAGCATGAAACATTGATGAAAGCGATTCAGGAATCCGCCCCTCCGCCGCCGCGCCCACCGGCGGCCGAGCCTGTTAAGATGCGGCGCAAGGAAGAACCATGACACCCGAACGCACCCCGCCAACGCCCGGCGCGCGCTTTCGCTTGGCCTTGGACCAAGAGAAGCCGCTCCAGATCGCCGGCGCCATCAATGCCTACACGGCCCGCCTGGCCGAAACCACCGGCTACCGCGCTCTCTATCTCTCCGGCGGTGGCGTCTCCGCCAACTCCCTGGGCCTTCCCGATCTGGGAATCAGCACCATGCAGGACGTGCTCACCGACCTCAGCCGCATCACCGACGTAACCCCCCTGCCCGTTCTGGTCGACATTGACACCGGCTGGGGAACCGCCTTCAACATCGCGCGCACCATCCGCTCCATGGAAAAGGCCGGCGCCGCGGCGGTGCACATTGAAGACCAGGTGAGCGCCAAGCGCTGCGGCCACCGCCCCGGCAAGGAGCTGGTTCCCACCGGCGAGATGGCAGACCGCATCAAAGCCGCCGTGGACGCCCGCCGCGACAGCCGCTTCGTCATCATGGCGCGCACCGACGCGCTGGCCAGCGAGGGCCTGGCCCGCGCCCTCGAGCGCGCCCAGGCCTACGTGGCCGCCGGCGCCGACATGATCTTCGCCGAGGCCGTAACCGAGATCGGCATGTACACCGTCTTCCGCCGCGCCGTCGCCGTGCCCATCCTCGCCAACATCACCGAATTCGGCCGCACGCCGCTCTTCACCCGCCAGGAACTGGCCGCCGCCGGCGTGGACATGGTCCTCTACTGCTGCGCCGCCTACCGCGCCATGAACGCCGCCGCGCTCAAGGTCTACCAGGCCATCCGCGCCGAAGGCACGCAGAAGAGCGTGCTGCCGCTGATGCAGACGCGCGACGAGCTTTACCGCTATCTGAACTACCATGCCTACGAGGAGAAGCTGGATGCGCTCTTCGCCAAAGAAAAGGATGAAAAATAGAGAAGCCACCGCACAACCGCAGGCCACACGCTGTTAGCCCCGGGAGATACCAATGACCACAGACGCAACCGCATCCGCCTTCAAGCCCAAAAAATCCGTAGCCCTCTCCGGCACGCCGGCCGGCAACACCGCCATCTGCACCGTGGGCCACACCGGCAACGACCTGCACTATCGCGGCTACGACATTCGCGATCTGGCCGCGCACTGCGAGTTCGAGGAGGTCGCCCACCTGCTCGTCCACGACGCGCTGCCCAGCGCCGCCCAGCTTGCCGCCTACAAAGCAAAGCTGCGCTCATTGCGCGGCCTGCCGCCGCAGGTCAGGCAAGCCCTCGAGCTTTTGCCGGCAACCGCCGTTCCCATGGACGTGCTGCGCACCGGCGTTTCCGTGCTGGGTTGCGTGTGCCCCGAGGAAGCCGCGCACAGCGATGCCGGCGCCCGCGCCATCGCCGACGCGCTGCTGGCCTCGCTCCCATCCATGCTGCTCTACTGGCTTCACTTTGCCCGCCACGGCAAGCGCATCCAACTCGAAACCAGCGACGACTCCATCGCCGCGCACTTCCTCCATCTGCTGCACGGCAAGCCGCCCAGCGCCGCCTGGACCGCGGCCATGCAAACCTCGCTGATCCTCTACGCCGAGCACGAGTTCAACGCCTCCACCTTCACCGCCCGCGTCATCGCCGGCACCGGCTCAGACATGTACTCGTCCATCGCCGGCGCCATCGGCGCGCTCAAAGGCCCCAAGCACGGCGGAGCCAATGAGGTGGCCCTCGAAATCCAGCGCCGCTACGCATCGGCCGGCGAAGCCGAAGCTGACATCCGCCGCCGCGTCGCCAATCGCGAAGTCGTCATCGGCTTCGGCCACCCCGTCTACACCATCTCCGACCCGCGCAGCGACCTGATCAAGGAGATCGCGCGCGGCCTGGTCAGCGACGCGGACGGCCTACGCCTCTTCGCCGTCGCCGAACGCATTGAGGCCACCATGGCCGACGCCAAGCGCATGTTTCCCAACCTCGACTGGTTCAGCGCCGTCGCCTATTCGCTCATGGGCGTTCCCATCGAGCTGTTCACGCCGCTGTTCGTCATCTCCCGCACCGCCGGCTGGTCCGCGCACGTCATCGAGCAGCGCCAGGACGGCAAGATCATCCGCCCCTCCGCCAACTACACCGGCCCGGAGAACCTGAAATTCATTCCCATCGCCGAGCGGCCATAATTACATAGGAGATCGCGTGACCTCGCATCAAGCAAGTGAAAGCCCCACCCCCGACCAGGTCCTCACCGACATCGCCGACTACGCCCTGAGCTACGAAATCTCCAGCGAGCCAGCCTACGCCACCGCCCGCTACTGCCTCATCGACACCCTCGGCTGCGGCCTTGAGGCCCTCGAATACCCCGCCTGTACCAAGCTCCTCGGCCCCATCGTTCCCGGCACCGTCGTCCCCAACGGCGCCCGCGTCCCCGGCACGCACTTCCAGCTCGATCCCGTGCACGCCGCCTTCAACATCGGCGCCATGATCCGCTGGCTCGACTTCAACGACACCTGGCTGGCCGCCGAGTGGGCCCACCCCTCTGACAATCTCGGCGGCATCCTCGCCGTCGCCGACTGGCTTTCCCGTTCAGCCGTCGCCAAGGACGCGCCGCCGCTCACCATGCGCCGCGTCCTCACCGCCATGATCAAGGCCCACGAGATCCAGGGCTGCATTGCACTGGAAAATTCCTTCAACGGCGTCGGCCTCGATCACGTGGTGCTGGTCAAAGTCGCGTCCACCGCCGTCGTCTGCCAACTCCTCGGCCTCACCCGCGAGCAATCCATCGCCGCCATCTCCAACGCCTGGATCGACGGCCAGAGCCTGCGCACCTATCGCCACGCACCCAACACCGGCTCGCGCAAAAGCTGGGCCGCCGGCGACGCCACCAGCCGCGCCGTCCGCCTGGCCCTGATGGCCCGCGCCGGCGAAATGGGCTACCCCACCGCCCTCACCGCCAAAACCTGGGGCTTCTACGACGTCCTCTTCCGCGGC
>JAJZME010000065.1 GCA_021803035.1 Acidobacteriota bacterium
TTTCAGTTGACAGGAGTACAAGCTGTCATACACGGGGCACAGCTCGGCGTTTTAAGACTCATGAGCAGTTCTTCACAGTTGTTGACCGGGCCACCTGCCACCAAAAGTACCACCAAAGAAATCCGATTGCGAGCGGACCGCCGTGGACACTGGCGAACAGATGATTGTTCGATAGCTAAGATTTATAAGGGGTTATGAATCGCATGATAGTTGGGCCTGTAACCCAAAGGTCGGGGATTTTAGAGGAAATGGCGGAGAGGGAGGGATTCGAACCCCCGATAGCCTTACGACTATGCCTGATTTCGAGTCAGGTGCATTCAACCGGGCTCTGCCACCTCTCCGCTCGTGAGGCCATGGTTTTCCGCAGCGCAGTTCCATGGCGAGGTTGGCTCCGTGCGCTCAGGATCGATGATCGCCGGTTCGGATGCCAACTGGCAGGTTTAGGCCTTCCTCAGTCTAGATGGAAACCGGCGCCGATTGCAAAGGCGGAGACGCAATGTTGGTGGCTGCGCTGTTGATCGGATCTGGCCGCAGGCGACAGGACGCTGCGCAGGTATTGCGCCGAGCGGGATAGTTGCCGGTGTTGCCGCCGCAGGGGCGCTTGTTAGCAAGCCACCGGCAATGACGATGAGCTGCGCGGAACAGGGCTGCCAATGCCGGTGGCCAAACCATCCGGACACTGGCGGAGTTGCAGAACCTCCCGCCGAAGCTCCAGATTTTCCCGCTGCATGCGGAGGATGCAGTCCTGCGCTTCGATCACAAAGGCGCGCGCCTCCAAATGGCCGATTTCTTCGGCCATTTGTTGAAGAGTAAGCAGGCGGGTGATCAGCACAGCCGGATCCATATTCGTACAACCTCTATATGGTCAGTGTGCTGCAGAACTGGCAGCAGGCAAGTGATTTAAATCACACCATGGCATTCGCTGAATGGATTCAGTCGCTTGGCCACCTTCGCTATGCGGATTTTTTCAAGAGCCAGTAATGGAAGCCGTCAACGATAGCCATGAGGGCGGCCTGGTTGAGGTCGCTGCTGACGCCGGCGGTAACCCAGGGCTCACGGCCATCGGCGTTGAAGCTGACGGTGACGCGGACGTGGGCGGCGGAGTCGTGGGCGGAGATGTCGAGGGCGGTTACGGTGAAGGTGCCCAGGCGCATCTCGGCGAGCGCGGGATACCATTTCTCCAGCTCGCGGCGCATGGCTTTGGTGAGCGCGTCCACGGGGCCGGCGCCTTCAGCGCGGGTGGTGGCAACGGTCGAGTCGCCCACCGAGAGGGTCATGAAGGCCTGCACAAAGCGGTTGCCGATCTCGTCGGATTCGTCGAAGACGCGCCAACTGCGGATGGCGAACCAGTTGGGCAGCGTCTTGAGCACTTTCATGCAGGCCAGGCGGAAGGAGACTTCGCTGGCGGTGTAGCCGTCGCCTTCGATCATGGCCGGGTTGTTGTCCATGAGCTCCTGCGCCTGCGCGGCGGTGAGCGGCACGTCGAGCTTTTCAGACAACAGCACGATGTTGGCGCGGCCGGACTGGGCATTGACGCCGATGGCGGGACTGGCGCCGACCAACGCGGGGTCGCACCAGAGGTAGGCGCCGGGATTTTTCTTTTCGCTGGAGCCGTGCATGCCCGCCCAGGTGCCGAAGGCGCCGGGGCCGACAATGGGCGCGCCATGCGGTGCCTCAAGGCCGAAGGCGGCATAGGCGGAATGAGCCAGACTGGTGAGGCCGGCGAGCGAGGCTGCGGGAACGAACTCCGCTTCGCCACGGAGTTGCATGGCACCGACCACGGTGGTGAGATTCACGTTGCCGCAGCGCTCGCCTGTGCCCAGCAGTGTACCCTGCACGTGCATGGCTCCGGCCAAAATGGCGGCGCGGGTGTTGGCGATGCCCAGTCCGCGGTCCTGATGGCCGTGAAAGCCGAAGTGAGCGTTGGGGTGGTTGCGCGTGAGCTCGGAGAAGAGGCTTGAAACCTCTTCGGGATTGGCGCCGCCGTTGGTGTCGCAGACGACGACGCGGCTGACGCGCTGGGTGACGCATTGGGCGACGAGCTGATGGAAGTAGTCGTGGCTTAGGCGGGCGGCGTCCGGATCGCAGGGGATGCCGTTTTCGCGCCGGCCGCAGGCGGCGTCCATGGCGTGTTCAAGGTCAACGAGAACTTCGAGTCCGTGATCCTGGAGGCATTCGACGGTCTCGAAGGTCATGCGCAGGTTCTCATCGGGAGTGGTTTCAAGCGAGCGCGTGACGTCGAGCAGGCGCGACTTGACGACGACCACGGCGGCGGGAATGCGCTGGCGATGGGCGAGGATGAATTGCACGTCGGGCCAGTCGGCAACCTTGGCGCCGCGTCCGCGCGTGCGGCCAAAGAGCGCGAGCTTGATGGGGCCGGTGTCAGCGTTGGCGAGCGCGGCGGTGAGATCGGAGACAAAGCGGGTGGCGCCGGCAAAGCCGATCTCGGCGTAGCGGACGCCGAAGGCCGACATGCGCTGCAGGAGTCCGACGGCATTGGGCAGGGAAATCTCAAGGCCCGGCTGTTGCAGGCCGTCGCGAAGGCTGGTGTCGAAGAGTTCGATGTGTCGGGCAGGGAATTCGGTCAAGCGCGTTGACTCCAAATAGGTGAACTCTATTTTATTCTATGGGATCGTGCGGGATGCGCCCGGCAGCGTCAGCCTTTCTGGCTGGACAGGCGCCTTTGCAACCAGACTTGCACTACAGGCCGGCAAGGCGGACGAGGAATGGCGGAAAAATGCATGGGCAGGCCAGCCGCCGCAATAGTAGACAGTACGTTGACAAAAACACGAAAGCCGAGCGCGTCAATGTTCGCTTGGCTTATCATTGCTCGATTTTTATTGGATTTGAATGGTGCGCCCGGAGAGATTCGAACTCCCGACCTACTGATTCGTAGTCAGTCGCTCTATCCAGCTGAGCTACGGGCGCACAATGGTGACGCGTGGATTGATATCCGACGGAACCTCTGTCAGAGTATCAGGGTTCCGGGCGGGGCGCAATCAGGCCTTGGCGGCCGCAGGGGCAGGTTCTTCAGCCGGCGGCTGCGGCGGAATCAAGGGCACAATTTCAACGATGTCCAGGCCCGCCTGGCGGACCAGGCGGGTGATGGTGGGAGCGTTGAGGCGGCTGGCGTCGTAATCGACGCAGAGGGTGTGCGCGGCGCGGTCAAACCTGATGCCGCGAATGCCGTAGACGTCGCCGATACCGGCCAGCGCCAGCGCCACGGTATCGTTGGGCGGTGTTGCGTAGCGATAGACAATCTCCACCGTCGTCATAAGAAGATGATAGCAAGGCGCGGGCAGGGCGCGATGGGAGCGGGCCGCCGGAAGCTCATGATTGCATGAGGTCCCTGATCATGGAGATGATTTCCGGATCGGTCCAGTTCTGGTTGCTGACGAACTTATAGCGGATGACGCCGTTGCGGTCGATGAGGTAGGATTCGGGCCACATATCGGTGTGGAAGAGCGTGGGGATGGACTCGCTGGGATTGCGCGTGGTGATGAAGGTCATGTGGTGCGAGGCAACGAATTTCTTGAAGTCGGCGCCGTTCTGGTCCACAGAGACAGCGATGATGACCAGCTTGGGCACTTTCTGGTGGAGCTGGACGAGCGAAGGAACCTCAGCGACACAGGGCGGGCACCAGGTGGCCCAGAAATTGACCAGCACCACATGACCCCTGAAGCTGGCCAGAGTCCGGGTGGTGCTGCCGTCAGTGAAGCTGAAATTAGGCGCCACCTTGCCGGGCTGCGGCGGACGGACATCACGGTTGCAGGCGGACAGCAAGGCCAACGGAGCAAGCAGAAACAAAATGAAAAATCGAGGCACCCGCACATTCTTATAATACGAGCGGAAGGGCATTTTGCCCTAGTGACGCAGATCACGCGGGTGGTTTCAAGCCCCGGTAAGCTGAAGAAAAATCAAGCGGAGAAGGCGCGACGTGAAGAATGAAGACAAGCCGGCCGCGGCAGACCCCAGCAGGAAGCCGGTGCTGGGCCTTTCCGAAGGCCCCGGCGCAGAGTCGGAGCCGGAGGATTGGCGAAGCTGGGCGGCCCTTACGGTTCCGGGGACGGTCTTCGACCAGCCGGAGCCCGCGGAACTGATGGAGCTGTCGGTGATTATCCCGGCGCGCAACGAGGAAGACACCATCGCAACGTGCCTGGAATCGCTGGTGAGGCAGTCGGAGGCGGTCTTTGAGCTGGGGCGCGATTGGGAGCTGATTGTGGTGGACGACCACTCGACCGACCGCACGGCCGAGATCGCGCGCGGCTTTGCCGGCGTCACCGTGATGCAGGCCGGCAAGCTGGAGCAGGGCTGGACGGGGAAGAACAATGCGATGTGGACGGCGGCCCGAAAGGCACGCGGCAAATGGCTGCTGTTTACCGACGCCGATACGATTCACGAGCCGGGTGACCTGCATCGTGCCATACACGAGGCCGTGCGCCATAAGGCTGGCATGCTGAGCTACTCGCCGCGGCAGCTTGTGAGCGGGCTGGCGCAGCGTTCGCTGATGCCGCTGATCTTTTGCGAGCTGGCACTGTCTTATCCGCCGGCGCTGGTCTCCGATCCCGGCGAGCGCGTGGCCGCCGCCAACGGGCAGTTTTTGCTGATCGAGCGCGAGGCTTACCGGCGGCTGGGTGGGCATGCCAGCGTGGCCCAGAATGTGCTTGAAGATGTGGAGCTGGCCTTCATCGCGAAACGGCGCCGGGTGGGGTTGCGCTTCCGCTATGCCGAGGACGCGGTGTCGACGCGCATGTACCGGTCATTTGGGGCGATGGTGGAAGGCTGGACGAAGAACCTGGCGCTGCTGTTTCACAATGCGCTCTCGCTGGCCCTCTGGCGGGCGCTGGACATCGCGCTGCTGGTGGGTTTGCCGGTGCTGGCCATCGAGCTTTGGAACGCGCAGTTTACCGTCCGGTCGCTGGAGTGGCTGGCGGCCGGCTGGGTGCTGGCGCTGTTGTGGGTGCGGACGCTGTTCCGCTTCTACGGCCGCGTGGCGAAGTCGAATTTTCCCTTTGTGGATTGTCTTTTGTCGCCGCTGGGGCTGCCGCTGTTCGTGTGGCTGCTCTACCGGAGCTGGTTTCAGCATCGCGTGCTGAAGCAGGTAAGCTGGAAGGGACGGAGTTATGCGGGGTAGTGAGCTGGCCCTGGCCCTGACCGAGGCAGCAAACCGGGGACTGTAAAGGACATCGCGAAGATTGTTCGCGTAACGCATGAAGCTATTCGAAGTCCTGCGGCATCTTGTCTTTAGAGGATTCAGATGATTTTCCTTACGCGGCGGGCCACATTTTCCGCTTCGCATTATTACTGGAACGAGGCGTGGACGAAGGAAAAGAACGAAGAGGTTTTTGGGCGCTGCGCCAACCGCAATGGCCACGGCCACAATTACACGCTTGAGGTGACGGTGGCCGGCGAGCCGGATCCCGTGACCGGCTTTGTGGTCGATCTGAAATGGCTCAAGGACGTGATCGAGCGCCAGGTGCTGGCGGTCTACGATCATCGGCACCTGAATCTGGAGGCGCCGGAGTTCGCCACGGCAATTCCGACCACGGAAAATATCGCCATTGCGGCGTGGAAGCGGCTGGAACCGGCGGTAACAGCGGCCGGCGGAGCCCGGCTTAACCGCGTGCGCGTCTACGAGACGCCGGAGATCTTCGCCGAGTATTGGGGGCCGGACGGACAAGGGCCCGGCGGCGCAAAAGACAGAGGTGAGCCGTGAAGGCCTACTTCGGCCGCCGCTGCATGCTGAGCGCCAGCCACCGGCTGCACGCGGAGCTGCTCAGCGCCGAAGAGAATCGCGCGGCGTATGGAAAGTGCAACAATCCTTACGGCCACGGGCACAATTATGTAGTGGAAGTCCTGGTGGGCGGACAGGTGGATGCGGAGACGGGCATGGTGCTGAACCTGGCGGTGCTGGATGAGGTGCTGAAAAAGGCGGTGCTTGAGCGCTTTGACGGCGCGAATTTGAACCTGGACCCCATGTTTGCGAATCGTGTGCCGACCACGGAGAATCTTTGTAGGGCGGTCTTCGAGCTGTTGAAGGGCTCGTTTGCGCCGGCCGAACTGGTGCGCGTGCGCGTCGAGGAGACGGAGAACAACTTCTTCGAGTATTGCGGAAATTGACACGGAAATTTGCCAGGTAGCCCTATTCCCCAGGGCAGGAGGAGGATGAAGAGTGGCGCAGCCGATAGCAGTGAGCAAGGCGGTTCGCAGAGTGGCGGAGGTTGACGAGGGCCTGAGCGGCTATAGCACCGCGGAGATTTACCGCGAGCTTTTGAGCCGGCTGGGCGAAGACCCCGCGCGCGAAGGCCTGCTGGCCACGCCCACGCGTGTCGAGAGGTCCATGGCTTTTCTGACCAAGGGCTACACGGAAGATCCGCACCGCATTCTGCGCGGTGCGCTGTTTGACGTCGCGTATGACGAGATGGTGATTGTCAAGGATATTGAGATGTTCTCGCTCTGCGAGCATCATCTGCTGCCATTCTTCGGCAAGGTGCATGTGGCGTATATTCCCAAGGGCAAGGTGATCGGGCTGAGCAAGATTCCGCGGCTGGTGGAGGTTTTTGCGCGGCGGCTGCAGGTGCAGGAGCGGCTGACGCGGCAGATTGCCGATGCCATTCAGGAGGCGATTGAGCCGCAGGGCGTGGGCGTGGTGATTGAGGCGCGGCACCTGTGCATGATGATGCGCGGCATTGAAAAACAGCATTCGTCCACGGTGACCTCGGCGATGGTGGGCTGCTTCCGGCAGAAGGAGACGCGGACGGAGTTCCTGTCGCTGGTGCGGGCGCAGGGGGCGGTGTAGCCGAACCCGGCAACTCGAATAGATTAGTTAAGTGAACGGCCTTTTAGTCATAGACAAACCCGGCGGCATGACCAGCCACGACGTTGTTGCGCGTTTGCGCAGGATTGCAGGCGAGCGGTCCATCGGGCATCTGGGGACGCTGGACCCGATGGCAACGGGCGTATTGCCGTTGCTATTGGGCAAATACACGCGCCTGGCGCAGTACTTTTCCACCGCTGAAAAAACCTACACGGGCGCGATCCGCTTTGGCTTTGCCACCGACACCTACGATGCCGACGGTGAGCCGACGGGGCCGGACAACTGGACTCCGGGCGCGCTTGCGCTCGACATGGTTCGCGCAGCGGCGGCGCGCTTCCAGGGCGAGATGGAGCAGATGCCGCCGGCGTTTTCCGCCAAGAAGATTGGCGGGAAGCCGGCCTACAAGCTGGCGCGCGAGGGCAAGCCGGTGGAGCTGAAGCCGGCAAAGATTCGCATTGCCGCCTTTGAGATTATTGCGCTGGAGGGCGCGGAAGCGAGCTTCATGATTTCAGTGAGCGCGGGTGGCTACGTGCGTTCGGTGGCGCACGAGCTGGGGCGCGATCTGGGAATTGGCGCACATCTGAGCCGGCTGCGGCGCACGCAGGCGGGGGTCTTCACGATTGAGCAGGCGCATATGCTGGATGAGCTGCAACCGCTGGCCGGAGACACGGCGGCGCTGGAGGCGCTGTGCGTGCATCCGCGCAGCCTGCTGCCGGAGATGCCGGCGGTGACCGGCGATCCGGTTGCGCTGGGCCGGCTGCGCAACGGCGCGCAGGCGAATCTGCCCGATTTTTCGCAGGCGCAGGTGGTGAAGGTCTTTGCCTCGCAGCGCGAAATGGTGGCAATTGCCAGGCGCGTGGCGGGGACGCTGTTTCAGCCGGTGGTGGTGATGGGGTGAAGGCAGCTTGCAGGAGCGTATCGGAACCAGATTCCCCTGCGATGAAGTTCATACGGAGGAGAAGCGGCGCCCGATATGGGATGCGGCTGCGGGCGAGAGCCTGGTTTCCGACGCGGTGAACCCGTCGCTGCTGTTTACGCCTTCGTTGCACGGGTGGCTTCCGGAGGTGCATTTGGCGCGGTTTCTGGTGGACGTGGTGGCGGCACTGAACCAGAGCGCGATCTGCTCTTTCTGCGAGGAACAGGACGGCCGAGGTTAGTTAGCAAGCGGAATGAGGCATTCCATGTCTCAGTAGCGGGGCATGAGGCACCTGGCCCGCTATTTGCGTTTGGGGTTGACGAAAAAATAACCGGCAAAAAAATCTGTGGAAAAGAAAATATTTTAGGGGGGGTGCGTTCACGGGCTGGCGGTTGGGGCTTGCGGCGTATGCTCTGCGGTCCCTGAGCGGAATGCGGAATGGATCGGCTCGGTCATGATCGTGTTCTCCGTGGACTGGCGTGTGGAACTGCTGATGGTTCTATTGTCGGCGATGGGGGAGAAATTATCTGCAACGGTAAGTTGATGGATTCGCGGTGGTTGTGGTGCACGGGGCTTGACGAGTTCGGAAGACACGGCAAGGTGAGGCGTTTTCCTGCTTTTGCGGAGGTGGAGCGGGACGGTTGGGCTGGCTGGGGAAAAGTGGCAAAGGTCAGAATTGCCGGAAGTCCGCGATTCGGGGTTTTATCCACAAAGGAGGAGGTGTGCGGCCTCATGCGCCTTAATCGTGAGCGCGCGGCTCAGAACTCCTTAGACGGTCTACAGGATTGAAAGCTTCCGCGGGACCGGAATGCGGGAGGGAACAGAAATCCTGGGTCGTATCTTCCGAAAAAATCGGATAATCTCCTCTGGGAAGGATACCGATCATGTTGCTGCGCAAATGTTTGCTGTTCGCAATGCTGTCCACGATTGTTGGTCTGGCGGCGTACGGAGGAGTCCACGCTCGCCAGGCGAGATTGGATGTGGCGAAGCCGAACACGCGGTTGCCCGCTCCCATGCCTGCCGCTTCTGCATCGCGCTGGTACGGCAGCGAGGCGGGAAACAAGCCCGGCGGATGGTCCGGGACATTGCGCAGGCAAGCGGAATTGTTGCCGGCGTCCTTTGTTCCCATTCAATTCAAGGACCCCAGGGATTTGGGCGCTGGAAAGCTGCTGGTGGCCAGCCGCAGTCTCCGTGACCCGAATTTCGCTCAGACCGTGGTCCTTCTGGTTAAATACGATGAAAGAGGCGCACTCGGGCTGATTCTCAACCGGCGCACCAATGTGCCACTTTCTCAAGTTTTAGATCTCCAGGCCGCGAAAAACCGCTCCGCTCCGATCTATCTCGGGGGTCCTGTGGATCCTTCAGCCGTATTTGGACTGTATCAGTCACCGGTCAAGATCAATAACGCCGAGAACATCTTCAGTGGGCTTTATTTGATTTCCGACAAAGACCTCTTTGAAAAAGTTCTTTCGTCCCGCCCGGCGCCTAACGTATTTCACGTTTATCTGGGATATGCCGGATGGGCGCCAGGTCAATTACAGGCTGAAGTGGAATCGGGCGCGTGGTACGTCTTTCCGGCAGAAACCGCCGCAGTATTCAATTCCGATCCGAATTCCCTGTGGTCGAAGATGATTGAAGAGACACAGTGGCGACAGGCGCAACTTGAGCCCTTCGCAGAATCCTCTTCACCAACGGTCGTGTTTTGATCAATGCGCAGCGATTCGCCAAGCCGAAGGAAGATCCCGCCTGCTGGTTCGCTCGACAGGAGCTGTGCGCCGGCATGAGGCTCCACGAACGTTCGGCGTAGGAGGTCCTGCTGGCGGGATTGCCGAATGGGGAGTGGCACGATCTGAATTTTTTGCGAGGTTATAGGCGGCCGGGAGGCCGTCCTCTCCTTTTTGAGCCCGAGGCGGGCGCATGGAGGGGGTCTGGTGAATCGCGAAAAGGCTGAAGATGCCTTCAGTCTCATCTTGTATTGGAAAACGAGATTGCTTTTTATTCGCCGGCCATTTAAAATTCTTTCCATGCAAACTCTGACCTGTTGTCGCTGCTGTACGCTGTAACGCGCGCGCAGGTGATGTGGGTCTGACAGTTTGCTCCAAAATCCACGGTTTCTCTGACGCCCGCGATTGAGCCTTCGCCCTCGCGGGTTTTCTATTGCACAAATCAAATGAGGACAAGATGACGGGACCGAATTCTGCGAAAGAGACCAAAGCGCAGCGCACGGAACGGCTGAAGCACGAAAAGAACCCCTGGGAGGTATTCGACGAGGTGCGAGCCTTTGCGCGCGAAGGGCGCGGCAGCGTGCTGCCGGAGTGGGCTTCGCTTTACTTCAAGTGGTGGGGCATTTATACGCAGGGCGATGGCGCGGGCGTTACCGGAGGCAAGGGCGGCGAAGGACTGGCGACGGAGTGGTTCATGATGCGCATCGGCATCCCGAATGGCATTGTTTCGGCGCGCCAACTCCGCACCATTGGCGGGCTGGCGCGCAGGTATGGGCGCAATCTGGCGGATATTACGGTGCGGCAGAATATTCAGCTTCACTGGCTGACGGTCGAGTCGCTGCCGGAGGTGGTGGACGCGCTCAATGCAATTGGGCTTTCGCCCAAGGGCGCATGCGGCGATGTGGTGCGCAATGTGACCGGCTGCCCGCTGGCGGGAATCGCGGCCGATGAGAGGATTGACGCCTCGCCGATTGCGCTCGAGGTTGCGAAGAGGCTGGTTGGCAATTCCGAGCTTTATAACCTGCCACGCAAGTTCAAGATCTCCGTTACCGGGTGCCCGAGCTGGTGCAGCTATCCCGAGATCAACGATATTGCCCTGACGCCGGCGGAGCGCGATGGCGAGGCGGGGTTTTCGCTGCGCGTGGGTGGAGGGCTGTCGAAGGAGCCGCATCTTGCCGAGCGGCTTGACGCATTTGTTGGCCCGCAGCAGGCGGTGCGGGTGACGCAGGCGGTGGCGGAGATCTTCCGCGACCAGATGGGGCTACGCGAAAGCCGCGACCGGGCGAGACTGAAGTACCTGTTCCTGAAGGAAGGCTGGACGGCGGAGCGTTTTCTGGCGGAGTTGCAGGGGCGGCTGGAGTTCGCGCTGGAACCAGCCGGCGATGAGCAGGTCCCCGACGATGTGCATCGCGATCATGCCGGGATTCATCCGCAGCGGCAGCCGGGGCTGGCTTATGTGGGCGCTTCGGTGCTGCGCGGGCGGGTGACCGGCGAACAGCTAGAGGCGGCGGCGGAGCTGGCCGAGCGCTTCGGCAGCGGCGGGCTGCGCGCCACGGTTTCGCAGAACCTGATCTTCACCGACGTTCTCTATAGCAAGACCGGAGAGCTGGCGCGAGAGCTGGAGCAGATCGGCTTGCGGGTGGAGGGCTCGCCGTTCTGGCGCGGGGCGATTGCGTGCACAGGCACGGAGTTCTGCAAGCTGGCGATTACGGAGACCAAGGGCTTTACACGGTGGCTGGTGGAGGAGATGGAAGAGCGGCTGCCGCAGTTCGACGAGCAGCTCAAGCTGCACGTGACCGGCTGCCCGAACGGGTGCGGCCAGCACTGGATTGCGGATATCGGGCTGGAAGGCAAGAAGATCAAGCACGACGGCGCGATGACCGACGCTTACTACTTCTGCCTGGGCGGCGCGGTGGGCAGGCACGCGGGGATTTCGCGTCCGGTGGGCTACCGGTGCCCGGCGGCGCTTGTTCCGGACGCCATTGAGCGGCTGCTGCGGCAGTACCTGGCCGGGCGCGGGCGGGGTGAGAATCTGCGCGAGTGGTTCGGGCGGCATACGAACGATGAGCTGCGGGCCCAGCTCGCCGGTGAAGAGCTGGAGCCGGTGGAACGCGACCTGCCATCGGGGCATGTGCCGGTTGCCATGGCGGAGTGAAAGACAGGGACTGGAAACCAGGGACTTGGGGACCAGGGCTTCGGATCTAACAGGAGAGCACGCGGATGAGCTTGTTGCCCATCTTTTTGAAACTCGATGGCCGGCGGGGGCTGGTGGTGGGTGCGGGCGCGGTGGCGCAGGACAAGATCGCCAGCCTGCTGAAGAGCGGCGTGCGACTGCGCGTGGTTGCGCCTGAGGCGCGGGCCGAGGTGCGGGCATTGGCCGGTGAAGGCAAGCTGGAATGGATTGCGCGGGGCTTTGAGCCGGGAGATCTGGAGGGCAGCTTTGTGGTGATTGCGGCGACGGATTCGCCGCAGGTGAACGCGGAGGTGTATCGCGAAGCCGTGGGGCGCGGGATTCTGTGCAACAGCGTGGACGATGTTCCGCACTGCGATTTCTTCTTCGGCTCAGTGGTGAGCCGGGGCGAGCTGCAGATTGCCATTTCGACGGCGGGCGAAAGCCCGGCTGTGGCGCAGCGGCTGCGGCGGGAGATCGACGAGCAGTTGCCGGCGGATCTGGGGCCGTGGCTGGCCAGGTTGGGTGAGCTGAGGCGCGAGGTACTGGTTACGCATCCGCGCGGCGAAGAGCGCCGGCTGCTGCTGCACGAACTGGCGCGGCGGCAGATTTGCGATTCGGCACAGTGCTCGACGAAGCAACTGGCGCGGACGGGCAGGGAAGCGACGCGGGCGGCGGCGGGGCGGGTCTATCTGGTTGGCGCAGGGCCGGGCGATCCGGAGTTGCTAACGGTGAAGGCATTGCGGCTGATCGAGTCCGCCGACGTGGTGCTGCACGACGATCTGGTGCCGCGGGCGATTCTGGATCTGGCCGCGCCGGAGGCTGAGATTGTGAATGTGGGCAAGCGCTGCGGTGTGAAGCGGATTACGCAGGAAGAGATCAACGAGCTGATGATTGCGCATGCGCAGGCCGGACGGAGCGTGGTGCGGCTGAAGAGCGGCGACCCGCTGCTGTTTGGGCGCGCCGCCGAGGAGATGGGCGCGCTGGGCGAGGCGGGCGTGGATTTTGCGGTGGTTCCGGGCATTTCGGCTGGTTTTGCGGCGGCCGCGTCGCTGGGGCGCTCGCTGACCGACCGCGAGTGGGCATCGAGCGTGACGTTTTCCGCGGGGCATCATGCGCAGTCGCATAACCGGTCGCAGTTGCCGGCCGCGGAAGATGCGACCCGCGTGGTCTATATGCCGGGGCGCGACCTGCGGCTGCTGGCCGAGCAGTGGCTTGTGGAAGGACTGCCGGCCGATCTTCCCTGCGCCGTGGTTGCGCACGTTTCGCAGGCGGACGAACAGGTGCATTACACCACGCTTGGTGCGCTGGGCGATGCTGAGCAGATGCCGGCGCCCAGCGTGCTGATTGCCGGCTGGGCGGTTCGGGAGATGGCGGCGAATGCGAGGGGCGAATCGGGCGCACCGGCGGCCGTATGCGTAAAGTAATAAAAATCACGAAATCAATTTGATAGCGACGAAAAGCTAGATATAGTTTTAACTTTTTCAGTTCAGTGAAAAGAAGAGTGTGGGCGGCGTTTAGCCCGGCGCTACGATGTGCTTGCTGCGCATCGGCTGGTGATGAGCGCATTGGTGGGCTTCGCCGTGAGTATCGTTTCGGGCGTTGTGGTGGTGTACCTTGCGATCATGCGGCTTCCCCGCGTGCGTGGAGCACACCTGGCGGTGGGGGTTCTGACGAGGGACCACTTTATCCTTGCGGCCCTGGTTATGCTGGCATCCTTCGTCTGCGCGGCTTTTCTCTACGGGTTCATGCTGAGGTGGTGCGGGAAGTAGTTTTTCTCCGGAATGCCCTCGATAGGGATTTTGAGGGAAGCGAAGACTTGCCCTCGCAGGCGGAGCAGCACGCTGGGCTGATGAAGGGGTTTCATGCCGCGCCGTGGAAGGCAAAATATCATCGCCGAACTTGGCCCGGCGCTGTTAGCCTGAAGGTATGAAATTCGGTGTATTGGTATTTCCGGGATCAAACTGCGATCACGATACGCAGCATGTGCTTGCGGAGATTGCAGGGCAGCCGGTTACGTTTCTGTGGCACGACTCCGAAGAGCTGGCCGGAGTGGACGCGGTGCTTGTGCCTGGCGGCTTTGCCTATGGCGACTATTTGCGCACGGGCGCCATCGCGCGGTTTTCCCCGGTGATGCAGTCGGTGAAGCGCTTTGCCGAGGGCGGAGGGCTGGTGCTGGGTATCTGTAACGGATTCCAGATTCTGACCGAGGCCGGCCTGCTGCCCGGCGCGCTGATGCGCAATGCGGGCCTGAAGTACATATGCAGGCAGGTTCACCTGCGCGTTGAGACCGCGGATACCCCGTTCAGTAACCAGATGAAGAAGGGCGAGGTGCTGCAGATGCCCATCGGGCACATGGAAGGGAATTACTTTTGCGATGCGGAGGTGCTGCGGCGGCTGAAGGCCGAGGATCGCATCGTGTTCCGCTACTCGACGCCCGAGGGCCAGATCACGGCGGAGGCGAATCCTAATGGATCGCTTGAGAATATTGCTGGTATCTTGAACGAACAAAGGAATGTTCTGGGGATGATGCCGCATCCCGACCGGTCAAGCGAGGCGCTGTTGGGATCGGCGGACGGATGGAAGGTTTTTGCGTCGATGGTCGAGAGTCTGGCCACTTATTAGTGCTTTCGCTGTTTGAAGGAAAGAGAATAAGGCACCGTGATCGATATTCATCACCATCTGATTTACGGCGTGGATGACGGCTCTCCCGATATGGAGACTTCGCTGACCCTGGCTCAGACGGCGGCTGAAGAGGGCGTGACGCATATTGTCTGCACGCCTCATGCCAGCGACCGGTATCCCTACCAGACGGAGTTGATTGAGGCGCGGTTTGCCGAACTGCGCGAGCGGCTGAGCGGCGTTGTGGAACTGAGCCTGGCGTGCGACTTCCACCTGACCGCGGAGAATGTGGCGGATGCGTCGCTCAACCCTTTGCGGTATTCGATCGATGGCAAAGGATACCTGCTGATCGAGTTCCCTGACGCATTTATTCCGCCGCAACTGGAACACGCTTTGTTCAGGCTGCAGTCGTCGGGGTATACGCTGATCGTGACCCACCCGGAGCGGTATACGGCGGTGCAGCAAAGGCCGGAAATGCTGGCCGACTGGGTGCGCAAGGGATGCCTGGTGCAGGTGACCGGAAGCGCGCTCTACGGACGGTTTGGAAGGGCCGCGGAGGCCTTTGCCAACGAGCTGCTGGAACGCAATTGGATCCACTTTCTCGCCACCGACGCGCACCACCCGGTCTGGCGGCCGCCCCACCTGAAGCGCGCCTATGAGTACGTGGCGAAGAGGGCCGGCGAAGAGACGGCGCGGAGGCTTTGCGAGCTGAATGCGCGCGCAGCCATCGAAGGGGCTCCGCTGCCACCGCAGCCCGAAGCGGTGGGATTATGGGAGCAAAAGCCGCTGAAATTCGATCTGAAGCAAGTTGCCGCGCGCAAAAAAAACGAGGCGGGCAAAAAACGTTCCGGCGCTGAGGGTGAGGTCAAAGAGAGCCCGAAGGGGTTCTGGAACCGGCTCTTTGTGCGGTAAGCCCGAGCGGGGAAGAGGCGCTTAGACGAGCCCCAGGCCGCCATCGACGGCCAGGATCTGGCCGGTAATAAACGCCGGCCCCGTGGCAAAAAAGAGCACAGCCCGTGTTACATCCTCCATCGTGCCATTGCGCTGCAGGGGCGTTTTGGCCGCAAAGTGCGCGGCTCTTTCTTGGGATTCCTGATCCAGCTCGATCCAGCCGGGGGCTACGCAGTTGACGCTGATCCGGGGCGCAAAGGCTTTGGCCATGGCTTGCGTGAGCATGTGCAGGGCGGCCTTGGAGGCGCAGTAGTGCGCGTGACCGGCCCAGGGACGAATCCCACCCAGCGAACCGATGTTGACGATGCGGCCGCCAGCGGCGCGCAGGTGGGGCAGCGCCTCGCGCGCAACCAGGAAAGGGCCGCGCGTGTTGGTTTCAAAGACCGCATCCCAGCGGTCGAGGCTGAGCGCATCAAGGGGCGCCGATTCGAAGAGAGCTGCATTGTTGACGATGAGGTCGAGCCGGCCGAATTGGGCAACCGCGGCGGCGATCATGGCGCGAACCGAGGACTCGGAGCGCACATCGCATTGCAGCGCGAGGGCACGGCGTCCCAGAGCTTCGATTTCAGCGGCGGTAGCGGCGGCTTCGGACAGTGAGCGAAGACAGGTGATGGCGACATCGGCGCCTGAGGAGGCCAGCGCCAGCGCAATTCCGCGGCCCAGACGCCGCGCTCCGCCGGTGACGATTGCCGCTTTACCGCTGAGGAGCGAGGTGGACATGGGAGATCGGCTGGTTCCTGTTATGCAGGGTGCGAGCGGTACGGGTGAGTCGGCGCCTCAAAGAAAGGTGGCGGCGCGAAACTCAGCGACACGGCTAACCTGCGGCCAGGGTTCAGCCGCAGGCGCTGTCATTGCTTTGGAGAAGCCGGTGATTTCTGGTTCTCCGAAGGTTTCTGGTTGGATGAGCTCTTGGAGCCGTTGCCGGAATCCTTTGTTGTGGGCGCGCTGCTGCCGCTCTTGCCCTGTGCCGTATAACTGCCGTTCGTCTCGTACTTGCCACCGGCGCCCGATGCCGAGCCGTGCTCCTGATAGGTTGAGTACTGGGAAACGGGAAGTTTTACCCGAACATTGATGGCCATCTTATCCTTCTCGACTTTGTAGACCTGTCCGTAGGTCTGATAGCCGCGTGCGATTACCTGCACCAGAATGGTGTCGCCGATGGGGATGACGGTCATGACGGCCTTGCCGTACTGGTTGGTCCTCAGCTCCATTCCACCCCTGAAACGACCACGGATGTAGGGCTGAAAAACGACGCCCGCGTTCCGGACGGGAGTGCCGGTGTCGTTGCGCAGCACGGTGACCGTAATATTCGAGGTGGGTGGTGGCGGCTTGAATCGGCCGCGGTACTCCCTTCGCTGCCGCGCGCTGAGGGCTAAGGGACTGGCGACCAGTACGACAAGGGTCGCAATGACACCCAGGCGGGAGAGAAAACGACTTGACATGATCTCCATTGTAGTCGTTTCCGCCTACGCGATGAAGGGTCTCAATGGCGTACGGTGCCGTTGCCTTTGCGCGCAAGAATCCGGAGAGATGCGGAGGAGGAGATTTCGGGGGCTTGAGCCGGGAAGAAATAGATGACTCTGAAGATGGCATACTATATGAGCGATAAACGCTAAGATTTTAACAATTCACGCTTGACAAAGCCGTCCAGTTTTCCTATTGTTAGCAATTGGAAAGCGAGAGTGCTAGCAATTTGCCGGATGGAGTGCTGGATGGTCCACCCGGTTCGGCATTCGACCGTGGCTGCATTCCGCAGCTTTCAACGTTTTACTTCAAAAATCACTCAAAGCCCGCGGCGGGTTTTGCCCTGTCCGCGTGTGAAGGAGAAGCGAAGCAATGGCAGCAACATCTGTAACGACCACATTCACCCCGCTCCACGACCGCATCCTCGTCCGCCGGGTGGAAGAGACCGAGACCATCCGGGGCGGCATCATCATTCCCGACAGCGCCAAGGAAAAGCCGCAGGAGGGCGAAGTCATCTCTGTGGGCAAAGGCAAGTCGAACGACGAAGGCAAGGTTTTCCCGCTGGATGTGAAGGCGGGCGATCGCGTGCTGTTTGGCAAGTATTCCGGAACCGAGATCAAGATTGACGGCGAGGAATACCTGATCATGCGCGAGGAAGAGGTCCTCGGCATTATCAAGAAGTAGCGCGGTAAGTGCGAGATCACGGTTTGCAGTTCACAGTTCCTGGTGGAACGTGACTGCGGAGGAACTGTAGCTCGCCTTGCCTCAGGAATTTTCAATTGTGAACCAAGAACCGAGAACTGTGAACTAGGAGATTTCAATGGCAAAGCAAATTCTGCACGGTGAGGATTCCCGCCAAGCGATTCTGCGGGGCGTGAACACCCTGGCGGACGCGGTGAAGGCGACGCTCGGGCCCAAAGGCCGGAACGTTGTGATTGAGAAGAAGTTTGGTTCGCCCACTATCACCAAGGACGGCGTGACGGTGGCCAAGGAGATCGAACTGAAGGACCCGCTGGAGAACACGGGCGCGCAGCTAGTTCGTGAAGTTGCCTCGAAGACCAGCGACGTGGCCGGCGACGGCACCACGACCGCGACCGTGCTGGCGCAGGCGATCTTCCGCGAGGGCGTGAAGACGGTGGCGGCGGGCGCGAACCCGACGGCGCTGAAGCGCGGCATCGAGAAGGCCGTGACGACGGTGATTGGCGTCAACGACAAGGACGGCAAGAGGGTGGACGGCGGCGCGCTGGGCAAGCTGTCCAAGCCGGTGAACGAGGGATCGGTGGCGCAGGTGGGCGCGATCTCAGCCAACGGCGACCAGGAGATTGGCGACATCATTGCGCACGCGGTGAAGGTGGTGGGCAAGGACGGCGTGATCACCATCGAAGAGTCGAAGACGATGCACACCGGCCTGGAGACCGTGGACGGCATGCAGTTCGACCGCGGCTATCTGAGCCCCTACTTTGTGACCGACGCGGAGCGGCTAGAGGCGGTGCTCGACGATCCGTACATTCTGATCTACGAGAAGAAGATCAGCGCCATGAAGGATCTGCTTCCGCTGCTGGAGCAGGTTGCGCGCGGCGGCAAGCCCCTGCTGATCATTGCCGAGGACGTGGAAGGCGAGGCACTGGCGACGCTGGTGGTGAACAAGCTGCGCGGCACGCTGAATGTTGCCGCAGTGAAGGCTCCTGGCTTTGGCGATCGCCGCAAGGCGATGCTGGGCGACATTGCCGTGCTGACGGGCGGCAAGGCCATCACCGAGGACCTGGGCATCAAGCTGGAAAGCGTGAAGCTTGAGGATCTGGGGCGGGCGAAGCGCATCACCATCGACAAGGACAACACGACCATTGTGGACGGCGCCGGCAAGAGCTCGGATATCGAAGGGCGCGTGAAGGAGATCCGGTCGCAGATCGAGAAGACCACTTCTGACTACGACAAGGAGAAGCTGCAGGAGCGGCTGGCGAAGCTGGTGGGCGGCGTGGCCATCATCAAGGTGGGTGCGGCGACCGAAACCGAGCTGAAGGAGAAGAAGGCTCGCGTGGAAGATGCGCTGCACGCAACCCGCGCCGCAGTGGAAGAAGGCATTGTTCCGGGCGGCGGCGTGGCTCTGGTGCGCGCCATTCCCGCAGTCGAGGAGCTCATCGGTACGCTGGAAGGCGACGAGAAGATCGGCGCGCAGATCATCCGGCGGGCGCTGGAAGAGCCGCTGCGGCAGATTATCGCCAATGCGGGCGAAGAGGGCGCCGTGGTGGTGTCGAAGGTGCTCGAATCCAAGGAGCAGCACTTCGGCTACAACGCGCAGAGCGGCGTCTTTGAGGACCTGGTGAAGGCCGGCGTGATCGACCCGACCAAGGTCACGCGCACGGCGCTGCAGAACGCGGCTTCGATTGCGGCCCTGCTGCTGACGACGGAAGCTCTGGTTGTGGAGATTCCCGAGCCCAAGGCTGCGGCTCCGGCCGGCGGCGGTCACGGCATGGAAGGCATGTACTAAGCAATAGCCGGCGATGAGCGGCTGGCCTGAGCGGCTGGCTGCTCCGCGCAGGCGAGGACAATGGCTGTAAGCGCAAAAGAGCCTCCGGTTTGTTCCGGAGGCTCTTTTTTGCGCGTCACAATGCGGGAAGTGTAGCCATCCGGATCGGTGCTTTTCGCTGGAAACAAAATTGCCTGCAAAAAATCTGTGGAAAAGAAAAATATTTTAGGGGGGTGGTCAAGCTTGCAGAGTTGGCGGGATTGGCAGAGTTCGTGGGGTTGGCGGAGTTGGCGGGTTCGGGCTGGTCATAGGTTGCTCTTTGGCGAATCAGCAAGTTAGCGAGTTGGCAAGCTGGCGGCTGCGACCTGGCTGGCGATCTGTTTCCATTGTAGGGAAAAGGAGGGAAATTACCGGCAATGGTAAGTTGTTGTGGGAGTGATAGTTGTTGGTTTCTTCTCTTGACTTCGTGCTGCGCGGCCCAAGAGGCGGCTCTCTGCGCTGAAAGCAACGCGGCGACCGAGGCCGCCGCGTTGGGTAGGGTTGATCGATGTCTTTGAGCGGATGATTTTGCACCGGGTGATGAGAGATCCCGGGTCCGAAAATCCGGACCCGGGGCACCTTCACACCCTGTCACCCTGGCCGGTACGACTGCAAACGGTCAGGGAGGGGGTTTCAGAAGTTCAAGCGCGCGCTGATTTCAATATTGCGCGGCGTATACAGGAAACCGCTGCTGTTGGAGTTGTTGGGCACCATAAACGATTTGTTGCCGGTGCCGTTCACTCCCGTGTAAGTCAGCGTGGTTCCCGACAAGTTGTACAGGTAGCTGGCTTCGAAGCCAGTGACGTTCTGGTGGTTGGCGACGTTGAAGGCGTTGAGCATGAGCTGCAGGCTGCGTCCGCCCTCCATGGAGAATGACTTCTGCAAGCGAGCGTCATCCACGATGTGGCGCGGATAACGGTAGGTGTTGGTGCCGATTTGCGGAATGACGGATGTACCGCCGGCGCCGTTCAAATCGCCGCTGATGGCGCCGCTGGGTTTGCCGTTCACGCCCGCCGTAAAGGGCAAGCCGTTCTGCATCTGGAAGCTGTCATCGAGGCTCCAGCCGTTGACCACATACCGCGTCCAGGCGCTGGTGTGAAGACCCGGGAAGTGGTAGACGGCATAGGCCACGAAGCGGTTGGGCACGTTGTAGTTGGAGTTTCCGTAATTGACGCGCGGATCGCCGTAGGGATTGTACCAGGCATTCGTTGTGCCTTGCGTGGTCTCAGCCTGGCCATAATCCAAGGCATGGGACCATGTGTAGTTGGCGTCGAACTGAACACTGTGCAATGTGTTGTTCTGAATTTCGGCTACAAAGCCGTTGTAGCTGGAATTGACGTTGCTGACCATTTCGGTAATGGCCTGGAAGTTTTTAGCCACGGTTCCGAAGCGCCGCGTGTTTCCGTATTTGGTATAGACCGGGACGGTGATTTTGCTGCTATTGGAGCCGAGTGGGCCTTTGCCATTTGGATCGCCCGCGACCGTGAGAGTCACTTGCTTTACCGTAGCCGGATCGAGGTTGACGTCAAGGAAGTTCGGCAATTCACGGCCGAGCGCTCCGAGGTAGGTAAGCGCAAGGACGGTGCCCTTGCCGAGGGCCTGCTGCACCTCCAGATCGAACTCCTGAACTTGCGGCAGCTTCAAATCAGGCGAGAGGAAATAGGAGCTGGGTGTGGAGGATGGAGCACCAGCGGACATGATGTTCGGAAATACCGGCGCACCCGATTGGTCGTTGTACCAGACCTGGGTGAATTGTCCGTGGGGGCTGCCGGTGTTCAGGCGGACATTTTCCAGGTTGCCGTTGGTGATGCGGCCGTAATAGATGCCGTAGCCGCCGCGCAGGATCATCGATTTGCCGGAGCCGAACATCTCGTATGCGAATCCGATGCGTGGACCAAAGGCCGTATTATCGGAGGGATTGTTGGTGAGGCCGGGGTAGGGCACGAAATTTCCGGTGGCCGTGGTCAGATTGGGATCCGGGCCGGGGAGTGTCTCTTTGTCCCAGCGCAGGCCAAGTTCCAGGGTCAGGCGCGGAGAGAACTTCCAGTTATCCTGCACGAAGGCGCCAAAGTCCAGGGTGCTGATTTGGTAGACCGGGTTGCCGAATCCCTGCGTGAAGTTGTAGTAGCAGGGATAGGTTCCGGTGACTGGATGATTCTTATTCCCCGCGTAGTTTTCCGAGCCATAGGAGTTGCATCCGGTTCCGGCGGTTACGGGATTCACGCCATTTTTCATGTTCAGCAGGTCGTTGAAGTAGTTGCCGACGTAGTCGTAGCTGAAGTCTCCATTGCTCTTGTAGGTGTTGTTCATCAGGTCGTTATTGTGCACGGTATCGATGCCGAACTTGATGGTGTGATTGCCGCGCATGTAGTAGAGGACATCGCCGATCTGCCATTTGTACTCCTCGGGATAGGCGAGGCGGTGGGCATAGTACATCGATCCGGCATCGAAGCCGTTGTAATACCCCGCTTCGATTTGCGGAACGTTACCGCCTGGGCCCGTGAGGTCGGACATGGTATAGGGCGTGTAGGGCTGCTGGGTCTCGTAATCGAGCTCGCGGCTGAACTGGTAAAGCAGTTCGTTGCTGAGGCTGTTGGTGATCATGCTGGTCAGCTTGGTTATGCCGTAGTCCACCTTGACGAAGTCGTTACCTTGGGCGTCCTGAGCATAGTGGTCGGGATTAGCGGTCTGCACGCCGCCGGGTGAGTCCCAGCGCAGGCGATTATAGATAACGCTCCAATGCTCTTTGGGATTGATCTGCCAGTCGAGCTTGGGCATGTTGATTTCCTGGTAGCCGAAGCGGGGCGCCTGTCCGATGTCGGAGACGAGGCCCAGGTCGTTGATTGTCTGGACGGCGCCGTAGTTAGACGCATTGATGTTCTTGCTGCCGTCGAGCAAGGCCGCCCAGTCATAGGAAGCTTGCGCATAGGTGATGTGCTGACGCGCGGCCAGCGCGCAGGCATTCGCATCGTTGATGGCCCCCGCGGGCGCGTTGTCAAGTTCGCCGGTTGTGGTGTTACAGGTTTCTCCGGTGGTCAGTGTTGCCTGGGGCAGTGTGTAGAACTGCAAGGGGTTATATGGAACGCCGATGACTGGAAAAACGTGGGTGTGCTGGTCGAAGGTGTAGATCCAGAAAAGCTTGTTCTTGATGAGCGGACCGCCGGCGGTGAAGCCATAGATTTTGCGCAGATCCTCGGGCTTGATGTGGGAGCTGACGTTTTGACCATTCACCAGTCTGGTGACCATGCTGTAGTTGTTATAAGCAGCCCAGTTGCTTTCGCGGTCCCAGAAGTAGGCCTGGCCGTGGATGTGGTTGGTGCCGCTTTTGGTGACGGAGGTGATGACGCCGCCGGCAGCGCGGCCATATTGAGCCGAGTAGACGCCGGTATCGACGGCAAATTCGCGAACGGCGGCGCCGGCGGTGGAATATGCTTCACGGGTGCGGCCGCGTTCTTCAGAGAAGAAGGCCTGGTTGTCGTCCGCGCCGTCGATCTCGACGTTGTTCATCAGCGGACTGATGCCGTGAATGCTGACCAGACCGTAGCCGCTGGCATCGGAGACGACGCCGGGCGTCATCATGGACAGGCTTGACCAGCGGCGGTTGTTGATGGGGATCGACTGCAGCGCCCGCATATTGAGCTGGGAGCTGAAGGAGGGCGATTCCGTGTTCATGATGGGCGTCTGCTCGGTGACTACCACCGATGCGGAAGAAGACGCGACAGCCAGACGGGGTGAAAGGGTGGTTACCTGGCCGACGAACACGGTGACGGATTCGGCACGATAGTCGGCAAAGCCTTGAGCGGCGACTGAAACGGTATAGGTGCCCGGCTCAAGAAGCGGGGCTCTGTAATTGCCGCTGCTGTCCGTGGTGAGATGGGTAACGAAATTGGTTGCCGTATTTTGTATGGTGACGGCGGCGCCCGGAACCACAGCTCCTGTGGGATCTAAGACGGTGCCCGCAATGGAGCCCTGCGTAGTCGATTGCGCATTGAGGCCCGCAGCGCCGAGAAACACGGTGATGGTGAATAGCGCCAGGCAGACGACGCCGCGGCGGATTCGATTGATGGTCATGATTGGCTCTCCCAACAGCAAGTTGCATTCGGTAGTCATTCGTTCGTAAAGAGCTACGCAGCCTTGCAGTGACAACTGGCGAAGGCTTGCGCGCCAGGCCCGATGGGATTGCCACGCCGATGTGTGTGGACGCAGCCGCAGGAAGCGGCCCGGCGTAGCGCGACGTTGTGATTGATGTATGCTCCAAAGCTACACCAAATCCGTTAATACGCTGTCAATGGCGGCTGAATTTCTTGCATCATCGCCGTCGCCCTTGCCGCGCCTGGTGCGCGGCCCGATTGAGTGCGGCAGAGACCATAGCGGAAGACAATGCGGCTGCGGCTCAACACGCACGTTCCCTCTTTGCGGGCAAACACCCGCTCTGGCGGCCGCCAAGGTTGAACCTGAAGAGGAACAGCCGGTGATACCGCACTCGGGTATGAGCTCATGCCCCGGCGTTACCGAGGAGAGAGTTCATATCCAACCCGATGGGAGAATGGTTCAATATAGCGCGCTTGAACGGGACCTTGCAATACAAACCATAGCTGCGGGCGATTTTTTTGTTGAAAGCGGTGCACTAATTCAGGTTTTATGGGTTTTTCCGGGCAGAGCGCACCAGGGGAAGATCCGGTTTTCGCAGAGATTAGCGCGTCAGCCTGCATGCATGGAGGCTGTTTTGGCGGCGGGGGGCGTTGCGCGGCTCGCCGGTGCTAAAGCGCCCCGGCGAGCCATGAGGCGAGCCTTTCGATGGGCAGGCGCAGGGCGATGAAGAATTGGCCGAAGAGGGCGTAGACGGCGCTTACCTGGTCGAAGCGCATCTCGTAGATGAGCTTTTTGAAGATCACGGGGTCGTCGGCGAAGAGATCGACGCCCCATTCCCAGTCGTCCATGCCGAGGGAGCCGGAGATAATCTGGCGCACCTGGCCGCCGTAGCGGCGGCCGATGAGGCCGTGCTCATGCATCATGCGCTGGCGCTCGGCAAAGGGGACGGTGTACCAGTTGAGCTGCTCGCCGCGCTTGCGGTCCATGGGATAGAAGCAGAGGTATTTTGACTCGGGGACGGCGGGATAGAGGCGCGGGGCCATGGCTTCGGAGGCGCGCTGGAGCGAGGCGGCGATTTCGGCGTCCCATTCGGGCGAGTGCGGCTCGAAGCCTTTGGCGGATGCGGCCTCGTAGGTCTTGCGGCTGGACTCGTAGAGGCCGAGCTCGACGACGGAGACGTAGGAGTGGCGCAGGTCGAGGTAGTCGTAGAGCGCGGTTTGGGCCAGGTCGAGCTCGATCTGGTTGAGCGCCTCCAGCGATTCGCGGAAATGGACGAGGATCAGGTCGCCCTTGTGGCCGAGCTGCGAGAAGAGCGCGGTGCGGATGGGCGCATCGGGGCGGGCGCGTTCGAGGTGGCGCAGGGTTTCGCCAGCGGCGGTGGTGATGCGCTCGCGCTCGGCGGGAGGCGTGGCACGCCAGGATTTCCAGTCGAAGCGGAAGAACTGGTGGAGGACGCTGGAACCTTCAAGCGTAAGCGGAACGGGCGGATGATCGGCCAAGGGGAAGCACCTCGGAAAATGGCAGTCGAATCAACCCCATCGTAGCAAATGGGGGCGGTGCGGCAGGGGAGGGTCAGTAGGCGCGGAGCTGGTTGAGCGGCAGGCGGACGCAAAAGCAGGTGGAACCGGGTTTGGAGTTGACGCTGAGGTGGCCGCGATGCTTGCGCACGATGCGCATGGCGTTGTCGAGGCCGAGGCCGAGCCCCTGTCCGGGCGGCTTGGTGGTGAAGAAGGGCTCGAAGATGCGCTCCTGCAACTCGGGGGGAATGCCGGGGCCGGTGTCCCAGATTTCGACCAGGAGCATGTCGGGTTCGAGGCGGCAGGCGATGCGCAGCGTGCCCTGGTTGCCGAGGGCATCGAGAGCGTTTTCAATGAGAGCCGTCCAGACCTGGTTGAGCTCGCTGCCATAGGCGCTGATGCAGGGCAGGCCGGGCTCGTATTCGCGCTCAACCTGGATGTTGCCGAGGCGCGACTGGAACATCTGGAGGGTGGCGTCGAGACCGGCAGGGACATCGACCTCAAAGATGGGGGCGCGGTCCATGTTGGAGTAGGCCTTGATGGCGCTGATGAGGTCAAAGATGCGCGCCGTGGAGTTGAGCAGGGTTTCAACGGAGCGGGTGGCGCGGAGAAAGCGGGAGAAGTATTCGAGCGTGATGACGGCCTGGCTGCCGCCAAGCAGCGCATGCAGTTCGTCGAGCTCGGCGAGGGATACGCCTTGTTCGGCCAGTTGCGGCGCCACTTCCCAGGCATTCAGGCAGCCGGCCGCACCAAGCCATTTGCGAATGTCCTCTTCGCGCGCGATGTACTCCACCGCATGGGGGCCGTGCAGCGGGACTTCGCGGGCCAGGATGTTTTGTTCCCAGGCCTCGATGCCGCGAATCTGCTCGTCGTTGAGACAAAGGTTGACCAGCTTGAAGCGGTTTTGCCGGTTTGCGTGGAGCGTGGTGACAAGGCTTGACGCGGCGCGCTGCGCGGCCGAGGCGGGATTGTTCAGCTCATGGGCCAGATTGCCGGCCAGTTTGCCGAGGGCGGTGAGCTTTTCCGCCTGCTGCTCCATGCGGGTGACTTCGCGGGCGCGGTCGAGCAAAGAGGAGACGACGCGCTGTGCCAAGGAGGGAATGGCCTGCAGCATCTCCGGGAAGAGCGTTTTGGGAATGAGCAGCGCCCAGACGGGCGAGACGGCATATCCCTGGCCGCCGTAGGTTTTCATGCGCGAGAAGGGAAGCACGCCGGTAATCTGGCCGGTGCGGCCAATGAAGAGCGACATGGGCCCGTCATGCTGTCGGCGGACGTGTATCTCGCCTTTGAGAATGATGACCATGTGCTCGACGGGCGCGCCTTCTTCAAAGAGCACGTCGCCGGCGGCGGCCACGTATTCGCGGCCGTGGCGGGCAAGCCAGAGGCGGTCATCGAAGGGGAGTCCGTGCAGAGGACCGATGCGGTCAAGCGCGTCGGCGATCTCTTCGACGGGGGTGGGCGATGCTGGCGAGGTGACGGCGGGGGATAGCATCCGGGAACCTCCGAGGCGCTGCTTCAGAATAGCCGAATTGGGTGGGCAGGATGAGCAGCGGGTTGATGGCGCGGCAGCAACCGGACTGGACGCTGGCGCCTATCCTTGCACGCACTCTTCAATGAGACGTTCGACGAGCGGAATCAGCGTTTCGCCGGTGCGCGGCAGGACAAAATCCCGCGCCGCCGCGTCCCAGTCAAGTTTGAAGCTGGTTGCCAGGGCGGAGATCCAGATCTGGCGCACCGGCGTGTTGGGCGTGATGACGAACTTGCCGCCCTGCTGTTCGAAGAGTATGTGCAGCGCACCGCTCTGCTCCTCGACTTCAAAGCCGGCATCCTCTTCTTCTTCGCGGGCAATCAACTGGCGCTTCAGCGCCTCCAGAGCAGCGTCGACGACCCGGCGGAATTCCTGTTCATCCAGCATGGCCCCAGTGTAGCAACTCCGGCGGCTGCGCGGGGCAGGGGCGTTGGGCCGTACAATGGCGGCTCGGGATTCGATACGCGTTCTTAGAACCGGCGCGCATGTGCAGGAACGCAACAGGAATTCTAAGAGAAAGCTAAAGCTTGGCCTCCAGCCGCCGATAACCGCAACAACGGCGCAGCACGCCGAGGGGTGGCTATGGAGATTGGCCCGATTCCCGGACTTCGCATGATGCCCGCGCCCAAGACGCCTCGGGCTGGCGAGGATATAGCCGCCGTCTTCAACGTGGAGGCGCTGACGCGCCCCGCCGACGACACGTGGGAGAGCGCCGACCAGAAAGCCGCCGCCGGCCAGGACGCGGATGACCTAGTGACCGAAGAATCCGAGCAGGCCGAGACGCCTGGCGAAGACGCACCGTTGCGCCGCGTAAATCTGTTTGCCTGAAAGCGAGCCGCCAGCTTTTCACGCGGAATGGCGCGGCTATTCGTTTGCGGTCATGGGAGAATCTCCTGCTATATTCACTGAACCTTGAACACAAGCATCACCGGGGGCCGCTTGCTGCCATAGGGCATTGGCGGGCGGAGCTGCGCATGTTGCGAAACGGCAACGAAGAGTTCGTTCCAGGCGGGGACAAACAGAGCAGTGTGCCCGCCGTTACGCTCCCGCACCCGCGCGAGGCGCGTGTAATGATTGGCGTCTTTTTGCGCCATGACCTGGATGTAGCCATCGGCACCCAACACGTAGATGCGCCGGCGCGCGGCGTCATAGTACATGTCGTCGCTGACGCCGATGGACGGAATGGGGATTGACTGGACGAGTTTGCCGGTCTGTGTGTCAAAGACCAGAAAGGTTGGCGCTTTCCGGCAGACGGAGAACAGGCGGTGATCGGCTTGATCGAGAGCCATATCGAAATTGCCTGTGCAGGGAACGTGCCAGCGCGCGAGGATGCGATGAGTTACGAGATTGCCCACCTCAATCTCATGATGGTCGGGGACATTGATGAACACGCGAGCGCCGTTATTCTCGATTTCGAAGGCTTCCGGGTGAGCATCCACGGAAAGCAACGCTCCATGATCGCCGTTCGGTTTCACATAGCCGAGAGCGCCGTCTCCCTCGCCGCCCGGTCCTTTGTGGGGCTTGCCGTCAAAGAATTTCTGGCCGCTGTATCCAACAATGACTGTTTTTGTTTTTGGGTCAAATCGTGCATCGTCGGCGTCAATGGTGAATTTGGCCGTGGCCAGGAGCTTGAAATTGGTACCGTTGAAAATCTTGACAGTGCCGTCGTCACCGCTATCAACGTAGAGCCGGTTTTGGTAGAAGTAGTTGCCCTGGGGTTCGCCAAAGCCCGTGAGTATGTGTACCACCTTATCTGAAGCGGTATCGACCACATACACGCTGCCATTGCCAACGTCTGAGGCAAAGACACGCTTCCCCTTCAAGTCCACGCTCATATGGTCCATGCGGCCCCTGGCGCCGGGCAGCGGGATAACGGCTTTCAGTACGAGCGGGCCGCCGCTGGCGGCGCGGTTTTGGGCAGCCTGCGCCAGGGCGCTGCCAGCGAACAGAAGGGTCGTCAGCAAGAACAGTGTGGCGATGCAGTGTTTCATGTTTGCCTCTTGTAAATTGCGCACAGCAAAATTTCCGATATTTTACCAGAGCCTTGATCTCGTGCTGGTAGACCGACCCGGCGTCCGGGTCAGGGCAGAACCCTTGAAAACTGGTTGCCGGCTGCCCCCGCGCATCTACCAGTAGCACCATGAATTCACGCCGCTTCGCAGAGTTCTGCGCAGAGGCGGAAAAACACCATACAGCCTAGCTTCCCTGGCGGCGAGCGTCCTTAAAAGTTCCTTAAAGAGATCTAAAAGATTTATTGTGCGTGTTGGCTGCGCGAACTGAAGCCATCCACCTGGAAGGCACGGGGCTTTTCGCGGCCTGTAACGTTGTTCCGTTTGAAAAAGCCGGCTAGCAGCGCGCGCTGCCAAGCTGCTTCATTACAAGGTGCGCTTGAACAGCGGCGTTGCCAGCAAGAGCGTGCCGACGCCGAAGGCTGCGAGGAAGAGCAGGTCGCGATAGATGGCGCCGAAGCCGCCGCTCTTGAGGAGCACTTCCTTCAGGCTGCGGATGGCGTAGGTAAAGGGATCGACTATGGCAATAGCGCGGAGCCACTTGGGAAACGCGGCGATGGGATAAATGGCGCCCGACGGGAAGAACAGCAGCGTGTTAAGAACGCCGAACATGGCGCGTGGCACCAGCGGGTCTTCGACGCGCACCATCATCAGAAACATCATTCCATTGAAGGCGATGGACGTGGCCACGAGGATGCAGAGCAGCTCCAGGTCCAGGATGGGATGGAAGATGACGCCGAGGCCGGCCAGGAGCGAGCCGATGACGGTGAGCGAAATGCCGGCGAGCACGGCCTTGATGGCGCCGGCGATATTCATTCCCATCACCAGTTCGAGGCCGGTGATGGGCGTGACCAGGTAGCCTTCGTGCACGCCGCGCGCCTTGTCATCGATGTAGAGCATGCCGCCGCCGATCATGACCGAGACATACATGGCCAGTGCGACGGAGCCGGCGAGGAGGAACTTCATGTAGGCGATGTAGGGATAAAGCTCTACGACCTCGAGTGCGATGCTGTTGGAGATGCGCGGCGGCAGGACCGGGGCATTGAGGGCGGCGACCACCGACTGCATGGTGCTTTCAATGGCGCTGGACATGAATTGATCGGAGTTATCGACGACGAGGCCCAGTTGGGGGTCATCCTGCGAGAGAACACGCTGCGAGTAGGATGCGGGAATGATGATGGCCGCATCGAGCTTGCCGGACTGCACGGCTTTGCGTGCCGCCCGCTCGTTGAGATAGGGGATGGCCGTAAAGGTCCTTTCGTTGGCTTCGACGGCGTCGATGTCTTCGAGGACCTTGACCGCCTGCGGCCCATGATCGTAATCGACCACGCCGACGCGGGCATTCTTGATCTTGCCGCCGAAGGCATTGCCCAAGACGACCAATTGCACCAGGGGCAGCATCATAGACATGATCATGAGCACGGGCGAGCGGAAGAACTTGCGCATCTCGCGCTCGACGATGGCCAGCATCCTGTTCATTAGTTGGACCCTCCGCGCGGCATCATGGCCCAGGAAGCCAATGCGGGTTTCACCTGCTCGTCGCGGAGCTGGCGGCCCGTGTAGTGAACAAAGACGTCGTCGAGCGTGGTGTTTTGCACGCTGAGGGAAGTGATGGCTTCGCCCATTTGCGCCGCCATGGTCACCAGCTCCATGGTGGTTTGCGAGCCGGAGGAGGTGACGACGCGATAGAAGCCCGCGCTCTCCGGCTGCACACTGGTGACGCCCGCAAGCTGCTCCAGGCGCGCTTTCCACTCTTCCGCTTCGCGGGCGAACTCGACTTCAATCACGTTGGCGCCGGCTACGCTGTTTTTCAGCTCGACGGGCGTGCCAAGGGCCACCAGATGGCCGTGATCGACGATGGCGATGCGGTCGCAGAGCTTGTCGGCCTCTTCCATGTAGTGGGTGGTGAGCAGCATGGTGAGGTTGCGCGTGGCTTTGAGGTTGTTGAGCATCTCCCAGACGGCGATGCGGGAGACGGGATCGAGGCCGGTGGTGGGCTCGTCGAGGAAGAAGATGCGGGGATCGTGCACGAGGCCGCGCGCGATCTCAAGCCTGCGGCGCATGCCGCCGGAGAGGGTTTTGGTCTGCGCGCCGCGCCATTTGAGGAGGTCGACGGCTTCGAGCACCTCGGCGATGTTCTTTTCGCGCTGGCCGCGCGGCACGCTGTAAAGCTTGGCGTAGATGAGCAGGTTCTCTTCCACCGTGAGGTCTGGGTCGCTGGTAAGCGCCTGGGGAATGACGCCGATTTGCCGCCTCACGGCGTCGGGATCCTTACTGACATCGCAGCCCGCCACGATGGCTTTTCCAGCGGTGACGGGAATGAGCGTGGTCATCATGCGGATGAGGGTGCTCTTGCCGGCCCCGTTGGGACCGAGCAGGCCGAAGATCTCGCCCTCGGCAACGCTGAAGTTGACGCCCTTGACGGCCTCAAAATCGCCGTAGCGCTTGACGATGTTTTCCACCGCCATGGCCACGGGCTGTTGCGGCATGGCGCCGTTGATGGCAGGCCCGCTCATTTTTTCACCAGCCAGCTTCTGGGGACGTAGATTTCGGCGGTCATGCCGGGCACGAATTCTTCGCCGGGGTTGGGGATGAGGAGCTTGAACTGTACGGTGCGGATGTCGCGCTTGCGGCGGCTGACATCGCGCTGCGTGGCGAAATCCGCCTCGGTGCGCTTGGCGATGACGGTGCCGTAGACGGTGGCGCCGCTGGGCATGACGACGCGCAGCTTGTCACCGAGCCTGACGGCGTCGGCATCGGTTTCGGGCACGGGCGCGTAGACCCAGGTTTGCTTCAGATCCATGATGGTGACGATGGGCGTGCCCGCGCTGACGACTTCGCCCCGGCGGGCGGCCCACTCGTTTACCACGCCGGTGTCGGGAGCGTAGATGCGGGCGTAGCTTTCATTTACTTTGGCTTCGTGCACCAGTGCAAGGGCGTTGTTCAGGTCGGCGCGGGACTGATTGACGGTTCGCTCTGAAACCGTAGTGAGGATTTGATGCGCGCGGGCCTGTTTGAGCGAAGCTTGCGCGGCGTTGAGGTTGCTTTGCGCGGCTCTGACAGCGGCCTGGTCGGCCTGGAGACTGGCGATGGCTTCGTCCTTGGCTTCGATGCTCATGATGCCCATGTTGGCGAGCGCGACGGTGCGCGTCGAGGAGGCGCGCTGGTAGGCCAACTCCGCCCTGGCCTGCGCCAGGGTGGCCTTGGCTGCCCTGACCTGCGCTTGAGAGGCCAAGGTTGCGCTGCCGGTTTCGCCACGGTTCTGGCGGACGGTCGCTTCGGCCTGGCTGAGCTTCCATGCGTCGCCGGCGGCTGTGGCCTGGGCCGCTTTGAGAGCTGCCTGCAGGTCGCGGCTCTCGATGACGGCGATCAGTTCGCCCTTGGTCACCTTTTGGCCTTCGGTGACGGTAAGCGTCTGGATGCGGCCGGGAATTTTGGAGCTGACGACGATTTCGTTGGCGTCCACGGTGCCGATCAGTTTCAGAGCCTTGTTGGACGGCACAGTGAGGAAATAGAAGGTCAAGGAGCCGACCGTCAGAAGCGCGAGGATGAGGAAGACCCGGTTGCGCGCGTTCACTTCTGTTTCACCTCGATTCCGTTGAGTTCCGCAGGCTTGATTGCCTCGCTGCGAGGCATGGGCGAATCGGCCAGTACGCGGGCCGCCAGCTCCGCGCCGCGGCGCCGGTCAATGAAGATCGCCTGGCCGAGAAACTCGACGAGCGCGATTCTCCGCTTGAGCAACTCCTTCTGCTCGAAGGGCTCGAAGGGGATCACCAGACGCCAGACGGGTGCGCTGAGGAAGTAAAAGACGTTGGCGCCAAGAGCGGCCAGCGGAAACTGCATCCAGTCAACGTCGATGAGCTCACCCGAGGCGATGCCTTCGCGGACGATCGATCGAAACATTTCGTGGAGCGGGGCAAAAACCCGCTTCACCAGCACCGGCAGCGCGCCTTCCTGGCCCTGGTGCAGGCGCATCATCTCCTGCTGCATCAGGCTCTGGAACTCGCGCTGGGTGAGGATGCGGTCAAAGTGCTCCAGGGCCGCGCGCAGGAGGCGCTCGCCGGGGCTAGCGTCGCGCAGCAAGACGGCCATGGAGCGGTCGCGGACGCGGCCGGCGGCCATTTCAAGCGCGGCGAGGTAGAGCTTCTCTTTACTCTCGAAGTGATAGTAAAGCAGGGCTTTATTGACGCCAGCGGCGGAAGCGATCTGCTCGGTGCGGGCCCCGGCGAGACCGTTGGCGCTGAACTCGTGGAGGGCAGCGTCGAGAATGCGGGCGCGCGTCTCAGCGGAGCGGTCCGGCGAAGCATCATTGGGGACTTGGGCGGGCATAATTAACTAACCAGTTAGTAAAATACATTAGCGAAGCGCTGGGTGGCAACTATTGCGGGCGAAATTTGCATCGGAGCGGCGAACGATTAGACCGCATCAAGCAGGGCGACGATCATGCGATTGAGCGGCGTGGGGATACCATGCTTTTCGCCCTTGCGCACGATGACGCCGTTGCGCGCATCGGTTTCCATGCGTCGTCCGGCGCGGCGGTCGGCGAGCAGGGAATTGACGGAATCGGGGGGCAGACGCCGGTAGTGATCGAGCACCCGCTGGCCGATGGCATCGTCGAGTCGCGCACCTTCAGCACGTCCGACGGCCGCGCATTCTTCGACGATGGCCAGAGCCACGCGGCTCATGGCATCGCCCCAGAGCACGCTGGTGGGCTTTTGCGCCAGCGCGCACAGCGCGCCGGTGGAATTGATGCAGAGCTTGGACCATGCGGCGGTTGTCATGTCCGGGGTCAGACGAATGGCAACGGGACTGCCGGTGAAGAGCGCGGCGAATGCGCATCCCAGCGCGCTGTCTTCAATCTGCATGGTTGCGGCGCCGCGCACGCGCACATTGCCATCAGCGGTGCGTTCCACGGGGCACTCGATGATGACGGGCAGCAGGCGGCCGGCGGAAATATGGCGGGAGAACCGCTCGCGGTGCTCCACGCCGTTTTGCACCACGGCCACCGGCGCGCCGGTGGCGCCCAGTGCGGGAAACCAGCGGGCGGCGCCCTCGGCGTCATAGGTTTTTGTGGCAACGATGATCCAATCGACAGGGCCGGCCTGTTCTGGTTGGGTTGCATTGCGTGCCTGCACACGGATCACGGCGTCAGGGGAGTTGACGGTGAGCTGCTGCAGCGGCCGCCTGGTACAGAGGATCAGTTCATGGCCACCTGCAGTTTCCAGCATGGCGGCCAAGGCGCCGCCGATGGCTCCTACACCCACTACTGCGATGCGCATCTCTTTCTTTTTCCTCCCGGGGAGCTTTCTATTCCACCCTACATCTTTGGCTTGCAAGCGCGCGTGCGCTGGCGGTTCTCACATGACGAGATCGTCACGCAATCCATTGATAACGTTGAGGAACGGTTAACGTCAATTCATACAGTGAGCAAGAGGCGCATGAGCGCGCTCAAGCGTTGGGTTGTGCCTGGTTCCCCGACTTGCATCGAACCACCAGATCTATGCGGCAGGCATCCCAGGAGATAGCATGTCTTTTCGCGTTTGTGCCGTAGCAATACCCCGGCCCAGCTTTGTTCGACCTTTTTTTTCATCAACAAACCGCTCGAGTTTCAGATTGAGTCCGGAATTTCGCAGTCCTTCCTGGAAGGCTGGCGCATTTGTGTGCCTGGGACTTCTGGCGCTGGCCGGCGGGCTGACGCGGAGCGCCAGCGCGCAGTTGGCGCCCGTGAATACGACCGCGGCTACCAGCGCGCCGGGTCCGGCTTCGAGCGCCAGCAGCGCAGTCGCAGGGGCTAGCGCGCCGAAGCCAAACGCAGGGGCAGCAGGCGTGGGTGGCGTAACCGGAGCCGCGAATGCGAGCGATCCCGCGCAGCAGGTGAGGAAGCGGAGACCGCGGGGCGCATTCTACGGCACTGTTGTTGACAGCAATGGAGCCGAACTTGCCGGGGCGAACGTGGCGCTGTCGGGTCCGGTGACGGACACTTCCACATCCAACTCCAACGGCGAGTTCTCCTTCATGCATCTGCCGGCCGGCACGTACAATATCACGGTCACCGGGCTGGGCATGAACCCGTCGCATATGCGGGACATTACGCTGCGCCCGGGCGGCGTTCGGTTCCTAGCTCCCATCATGCTGTCGGTTGCCGCCGCAAGCACCAGCGTGCAGGTGTTTGCCAACCCGGAAGAACTGGCGCAGGAACAGCTTGACCTGCAGTTGAAACAGCGCGTTCTGGGATTTCTGCCGAATTATTACAGCAGTTATGACTGGAACGCGGTGCACCTGTGGCCGAAGCAGAAATTCGAGATGGGATACCGGTCGGAGATCGATCCGGTAACCCTGTTCATTATTGGCGCGGAAGCGGGCATCGAACAGGGTTACGATCGCTTTCCCTCTTTTGGACAAGGGGTAGAAGGCTACGCGAAGCGCTACGGCTCCGCATATGCCACGGACTTTACCGGCACGATGATCGCCGACGTTTCGCTGCCGATCATCTTTCATCAGGATCCGCGTTACTTCTACTCCGGGAAGGGCAGTTTTGGTTCGCGGGCTGTGTACGCCGTCTCGCGCACGCTGATTTGCCGGAACGACAACCGCAAATGGCGGTTTGATTACTCGCGGGTCATAGGCGACTTTGCCGCCGGGGGAATCTCAAATTTTTATTACCCGGCAAGCGACCGCGGCGTGTCACTGGCACTCACCAATGGCGCGATCGATCTGGCCGCCAATGCGGCCACGAACCTGCTACGGGAGTTTGTCCTGCCCGGACTGACGCCACGCGCGCCTGCCAGCGTGAAGAAGGGTTCGATTCATCTCCATGTGCCCCATCTGTTCTGACAAGGCAAGTGCAACTTTGCACCATGGGGAATCCTTTGGCGGGCAGGAGCGGCCACCTTTCTTAATTGAGTTCCGCATCCTACAATAGAAACCTGAAGCTCACAGACCGAGGACCCTCTGCCATGCCGCTTTCCGGAGAAGCAATCCGCCTTATGAATTACATCGATGATGTTGCCGTAACACTGCGACGCGTGCTGGCCGCGGTGCCGTCTCTTTCCATCGAGGAACGGGCGCGCGTGGCAGAACACCTGCAGCAGGCCCATCCCAGCGCGGCGGATGTTCTGAACGCCCTGGCTGGCAAGTAAGGCTCCGTTGACATTGACCGTAGCCATTATCGGAGCCGGACCGCTCGGGCGCCGGTTAGCCCTGGAGGCCGCCCGCGCCGGGTATCGTGTGTTCCTTGAAGACGTGATGCCTTCCAATCTGGAGCACGCCCGCGAGGCCATACGGCGCGAACTGAACGCGGAAACACTGAGCCGCGAATCGGGCGCGCGCATTGGCTTTGTTTCCACGGTTGAGGACGCAGTCCGCGAAGCCGACCTGGCGATCGACTGTGTTCCGGACGAGCTTGAATCCAAGCTGGAGATCCTCTGGCTTCTGGACCGCATGGCGCCGCCGCACACCGTCTTCGCCACGCCGAGCACCAGCCTTTCGATCACCGACCTGGGCTCCTGCACATATCGCCCTGAAAGATGCATCGCCATTGCGGCCGCACCCACGGCGCTTGCGGATCTGGCTTCAAAGCCGGGCTCGGAGATCGTGCTAAGCGCGGCTGCCGCCACGACCGCGGAGACGGCGGCTCTGGTCGAGGAATTCTGGCGGCGTCTTGGGTTCACTGCGACAATTGAGCGCACGAATTGAGCCCGGCCGAGCGGCGGATTATTCGCCGGCAAAGTCGCGATATCGCTCCAGCACATCGTGCTCCGTGATGATGCCTTCCAGCTTGTTGAAATCGGCGCGGCTCACGACGGGCACCAGCGGCCAGCGGTCCACGTAGCGCAGGGCGATATCGAGGGGCTGATCGGGATGCACAACGGGGACCTGGCGCTCGGCGAACAACTCGTCTGTGTTGAGGCCGTCCCGGTCGCTTTGGATGATGGACCGAAGCTCGTCGCGGGTCAGGCTGCTCCAGCCATTGGGACGGAGGCGCACGAGCATGACCTCCGGCATTTCGCTTTTGGCAAATTGGGTGCCCCATTTTGCCAGGTCGTCGGCATCGATGACAGGTGTCCTGGGCGGCTGCATCGCGTCCTCTACGCGCAGGATGCTTTCCTCGCGCTGTTCTTCCATGGAAGGCAATTCGAGTCCGTCCTGGCGGGTGAGCATGTCGAAGATTGCCACCGGCTGCAGAGCGCGCGAAATGACGTAGGCGAAGGTGTTGGCCACGATGACGGGAAGAATGATGGAATAGTTGCCGCTGACTTCGAGGACCATGAATACCGAGGTCATGGGAACGCGCAGGAAACCGGCGAAGAGCACGCCTATACCCACCAAGGCATAGGTGCCCGGCGACCAGGCCAGATGCGGGAACAGTGCGTGTTGCGCTCCGCCCACAGCCGCGCCGAACATGGCGCCGATGAACATGACGGGAGCAAACATGCCGCCCGGTGTTCCACTGACAAAGGAAAGCATGGTGGCGACAATTTTTACGACGGCAAGGATGGCCAGGAACTGCCAGGTGAACTGCCCGTGCATGGCCTGGTCGATGTACTCATAGCCGGCGCCCATCACCTGGGGTGCGCCGAGCGCCGCGACGCAGCCGATGATCAGGCCGGCCAATGCGGGCTGAAAGTACTGCGTCCACCGCGGCAAGGCCCGGCAGCGCGGGCGCAAATAGCCAATGCCGCTTGACAGCGCTACCGAGGCGAATCCGCCGATGATGCCCAGGATGCTGTAGGCGAGCAACTCCGTGGGTTGCTGCATCCGGACGGTGGGAATGCGGAAGAGCGACTCGGAGCCCATGAACCAGCGCAGGACAACCACGCTCGACACGGAAGCCAGCACGACCGAGCCCAGGATGCCGGCGGTCCAGCGGCCGATTACTTCCTCAATGACAAACAGGACAGCGGAGATGGGGGCGTTGAATGCGGCCGCAAGTCCGGCTGCGGCGCCCACCGGGGCGATGAGCCGCATGCGTTCGCGGGAAAGGCGCAGACGCCTTCCCAGCGCAGAGGCCAGCGCGGCGCCGATTTGCAGCGAAGGATCTTCAGGTCCGAGCGACTGACCGGAACCGATGGCCAGGGCCGCAGTGATAAATTTGCCCACGGCGGTCCGGATGGGGATGTATCCGTTGTAGATAAAGAGAGCTGCCTTGGTCTGATTCACTCCGCTGCCGCGCGCCAGCGGAAAGACGTGAATGACGAGGAGGGCAATGATCAGGCCGACAATGGTTGGAGCCAGCAAGAGCCGCCACGGAGAGAGCTGCGCACCTGTTCCCAGCACATAAATGCGGCACCAGTCGATGGCATATCGAAAGCAAACGACGGAAAGTCCGGAAAAGATCCCGATGAAGACGCTTAATACCAGGAAGAATCTGTCTTCGCGAAAGAACGAACCCAAAAAAGACCCGGCGCCGTGGCCGGCTTCCTGCTCATCATGCTCAGCCAGGCCGTCTTCCATCAATGCTCCGGAATGGGGATTGGATATTGGCTCCACTTCACAGCCCCTCGTGTAATTTGGCGATCAAAAGCAGAGCATTGTCGGTATCCGTCGAACCGCCGCACATGCCGCTGGTCTCGCGCTCAATGTCGAACACCGTGGCCATGGCCGTATTGACCAGGTCGGGATTTCGGCTCAGTTCCCATAAAGTGATATGTGGTTTCAACTGAGTCCATTTCTGTGTAAGGCTCGTCAGGGTGGCGCCTGGCATGGCGAACGAACCGGGCGCCGTGCAGGCCTTCAGGCGCACGCCGGCCGCTGCAAACGCGGCGAGCACGATACGGCGGCGCTCGGAGCTAGTCACCTGCGACCGGAACGGATCCAACTGGAGCACCAGCTTAGTGAGCTTGAGTTTCGTCTCACTGGACTTGTCACCGTGCCACACGGCGAGTTGAAGATATCGTTCGGCCACAACATATTGACCGAGATTGAATGCCGCATTGCCTGCTCCTGCCATTGCCCGTGCATTGCGTGGCGAGCGGCGCAAGGTGAGGCGAAACTGCTCCAGGGCCCGCGGGAAATCCTGCGCTTGAAGAAACAACTGGCCTGCGAGCTCATGCTCCGCCGGCTCGTTGCCGAGGTTACCTGCCAGTGCGATCAATTGCGAATCGGCCTGTGCCCTGTCGCCGATGCGCAGGAGCATGTGGATCAGCTCGAGGCGTGTATTACGCCTTGCTACATCCTGGTTTCCGGGCCAGACGGCGTAGACTGCATTGTTGTAATAACGCAGCGCGCTATTGGTTTGGCCGCGTTCCGCTGCGATGCGCGCCAGTTCCAGGTTGACCAGGCCGTTCTCAGGTTGGCGGTCCCAGAGGTTGATGAGATAGTTGTAGGCCTCGTTGATGCGATTCTCTCCGAGCAGGGCTTCGGCCAGGTTCAGCTGATAGGAGTAGTTGTCGCGCGAGTAAAGCAGCGAGGTGCGGAAATCAATCACAGCCGCGCCATAACTCTTTGCATCAAGAGCTGCATGGCCGCGTGTAGCCCATCTCGTGGCCAGTGAATTCTGCTGCTGATGATACAGGCGAGACAAGCCGGCTACCGCGCCGAACATCATGATCGCCAAACCCGACAAAAGTGCCAGCGTTACCGGCTCACGTCTCAGATAAGGTTGGAGATCAAATCGCTTACCCTGCTTCGACATCCTTTCTCCTGAAGGTCAGCACACGACCCCACGCGGGGCGTTCACACTGCGCTGAATCACCCTGAATAGCGAGTGGGCACGAGACAAGAGGGAAGAGGCCGAGCGCCTTAGCGACCTTCCATGCGACTCAACGGTATGGAACAAGATTTCCCGCTACCTAGTTTACTGCATGGTTTCTTGGGATGTCATCCGCAACTGCCGAGCAAAGGACTTGAGCGCAGCGATGATCGAGGCGCATGGCGCGAGGCGGGCCTCCCGGATCGAAGCCTTTTGGGAACCTGCAACTCTCTGGGAAATTCGCTGCCACCCAGGCAGAGTAGGAGTGCGCAATGATGAAGAGAAATAAATGTTGTCAGTTTGGTTACCCGCGTGCATAATACAAGGTCAACGGAGGCAGGAAATACATGGTGCTGAGGATGCTGATTTTAAAACATATCGTACATGTGGTTTTGTATTGTGCCCTATTTCTAGTTGGGACCATGATGGTTTTTGATCGCAATGCATGGGCAAAGAAGCTGACGCGTGGTCAGAACTCGGCCAATCGGGTGAGTAAATTGTTCCATTACAGCGGAAGAATCTTCCAGGTCACAGGCGCAGTATTCGGTTTTCTGGAGATTGTAGCGGTCATGATTCTAATTGGCGGATGGATGATCGACTTGCTGGTGGGCTTTGCTGTCTGAGAGAGGGCTGTTCGACCTATTCAGAATCAATTTTTGAGCACTTGTTCGTAGTAGCGAACATACTGGGGCACCACGAGCGAGGCGCAAAAACGCTTTTGAGCATCGCGTCTCGCCGCGTCCCGCATTCTACTGAAGCGCTGACGGTCGCCGAGCAGCTCCAGGGCGCCGCGGGCCATGGCTTCTACCTCACCTGGAGCGTAAAGCAGCCCGGTTACACCATGCTCGACCACCTCGGGCAGTCCACCCACATGCGTAGCGATTGATGGCACCTTGCAGGCCATGGCTTCCAGCGCAGCCAGTCCGAAGGACTCCAACTGGCTGGGCAAGAGCAGGAGATCGGCCAGCGGCAACAGCTCGCTTACGCGCTCCTGCTTGCCGAGAAAATGGACGTGCGTATGAATACCGAGATCGTGAGCCAGCCACTCGGCCGCGGAGCGGTCGGGACCGTCGCCGATCATCACAAGCTGCGCCGGTATCTCCCGCGCCACTGCGGCGAAAATCCTGATCACGTCGATTACGCGCTTGACCGGCCTGAAGTTCGACAGGTGCATCAGGATCGCGTCTTCCGGCGCGGCCAGGTGACGGCGGGCCCGTGCGCGCTCCGTTTCGTCCCTGATGGGTGCGTAGACGTCGCAGTTGACGAAGTTTGTGATCACCTCGATGGGCCGCTCCAAGCCGAAATCGGCGAGGGTCTTCTCTTTCAGGTATTTCGAGATACTGGTGACACCGTCGCTCTCCTGAATGCTGTGCCGGGTAATGGGCAAGTAGCTGCGGTCCAGCCCGACCAGGGTAATGTCGGTTCCGTGCAGGGTGGTGACAAAGGGCAGCCTGCGGCCGCTTCGCGCCAGCATTTGCCGCGCCAGGAGCGCGCTGACCGAGTGGGGAATGGCATAGTGAACGTGCAGCAGATCGAGATCGTAAAATTCAGCCACTTCCGCCATGCGCGAGGCCAGCGCCAAGTCGTAAGGCGGAAACTCGAAGAGCGGATAATTCGACACCGGGACTTCGTGATAAAAGATGCCTTCGTTGCGTCCGTTCAGACGGAAGGGCGCCGAGTAGGAAATAAAGTGCACCTCGTGGCCCAGGGCGGCCAGCTCGATACCGAGCTCGGTGGCCACGACGCCGGACCCGCCGTAGGTGGGGTAACACGTAATTCCAATGCGCATAAAACCTTCTCGCAGAAAGAAGTCAAGGAAAGTGCCTTGTGTATACACACTTTGGACGCTCTGGCGTCCACTGAAGATGCAGCCGTTTCGATCAGGAGCCGAATCAGGGATCGGCGCGCGCTGTTGCGGGTGCATGAAGCGCGGCGAATGAGAGCAGCTCGATTGCGGGAAATTCGCGGATCGCGTCGAGCGCCCGGCGCTCGATCTCCCGCGATTCCTTGAGTCGTGTGCGGATCAGCGCCAGATCGGCATCGTTGTAGCCGGGGTGCGTAACCAGCTCCCAGGTGCCTGCGGGAAGCTGCCCGAGCAGGGAACGGACTGCGCCGGCGTCGAGAGTGCCGGTGCCCACTACGGCAACGGTTCCATCGGTGGTTGCGAAGCCCTCCTGCGCGATAATGCGCCGCAGCGCCGGCTCAAAGCGGCGCAGCGCGGCCTCTTCGGCGCGCCGCACCAGCGGAGCATGCGGCGTGGCGCGCACCGCCCATACGGGCTCGAATGGGTTGCGTACGGCTCCGATACCCGCAGCGCGGGCGGCGCGCAGCAGCGGCCTGAGGACGGCGGGAAACATGTGCGTGTGCTTGTGCGTGTCAATGTGGGTCAGGCGGACGCCGCGCCCTCTAAGCAGGCCGATCTGGGCGGCTGCTTCGGCTTCGATTTCGCTGGCGCGCATGCGTCCCGTGAACAGGCGGCGCAGGAATTCGCCCAACTTTTGCGGAAAGCGGCCGGTTTGCGGATCAACGAGCGAGGGAATCTCATGCGGCGGCAGCACCGGCTCGCCGTCGGCCAGCACCACATGGCAACCCACGCCGAGCGTCGGCGCGGCAAGCGCAAGCCGGATGGCCTCATCCGTTGCCTGCGCTCGCGCCATCAGGGTGGTGCTGGTGAGCACGCCGTCACGGTGCAACTCCACGATGGCGCGGTTCACTCCGGCCGTCAGGCCAAAGTCGTCGGCATTTACAATCAATCGGCTCACCGGCTGAGTGTATCAATTAAGCGCGAGGCTGCGCGGGAGGGCAAGTGCGCTGGTATCATAGATTCACGGCTGCATTGCCATTCCGGCCGGGCGGGGGCGGTTAGCTCAGCTGGTTAGAGCGCCTGCCTTACAAGCAGGAAGTCGGGGGTTCGAGTCCCTCACTGCCCACCATGCAAATCAATAAGTTAGTTCAAAGTAGTTCTATTCGCCGCGGACGACTGCGGGGGAATTTGCGGGTACTCCGCCGCAAATTCCGGTTTGGCGGTGACGCTGATCGATTCCACCGCGCTCCGCAGTTCTTCGATTCCGAAGTGACCATAGCGCGCGGCCATCTTCGCCATTGTGCCCGGTGACCATCCAACGATTTTCGCAATCATGGGAATCGGGACGCGGGCCGCAATCATTCGAGAGACGGCGCTGTGTCTCAAGTCATGGAAGCGAAGGCGAGTCAACCCGGCAGGCAATTCCGACGTTTGAAAATTACACCCTTCGCAGACGTACCCGGTTGCTGTTTTCTCGCAGTCTGTCTGAGCTTTTTTGAGATGGCGGAATGCGGTAAAGGCGACCGCAGATGTTTCGACTCCGCTCAACAGGACAACCCGCTTTTGGGAGTGGCGGTCGTGCCATTGGCAGGCCGGAGATTGCCGCCAGGCAGCTTGCAGATGCGCAAGCCTGCTCCTGGGGCACGACGGAAGCCGTGCCTTGTTGCAAAGCCTCACCGGGGGCTTTAGATTTTGGTCCAGTCGAGGATGACCTTGCCGGCCTGGCCGGAGAGCATGGCACGGAAGCCCTGCTCGAAATCGGAGTAGGCGAAGCGATGCGTGATGACCGGCGCAATGTCCACGCCGGTCTCGAGCATGACGGTCATCTTGTACCAGGTCTCGTACATCTCGCGGCCATAGATGCCTTTGATGGTGATCATGTTGAAGATGACCTGGCGCCAGTCCATGGGCGTTTCGCCGGCGGGAATGCCGAGGATGGCGATTTTGCCGCCGTGGCTCATGTTGGCGATCATCTCGCGCAGCGCCTGCGGGCTGCCAGACATCTCCAATCCCACGTCGAAGCCCTCCAACATGCCGAGCTGCTTTTGCGCCTGGGCAAGCGGCGTCTGGTTCGGGTTGATGGCCAGCGTTGCGCCCATTTTGCGCGCAAGCTCCAGGCGGAAGGGATTGAGATCGGTGATGACGACGTGCCGGGCGCCGGCGTGCCGCACTACCGGAATGGCCATGATGCCGATGGGACCGGCGCCGGTGATGAGGACGTCTTCGCCGAGGACCGGGAACGACAGCGCAGTGTGCACGGCGTTGCCGAAGGGATCGAAGATGGCGGCCACTTCCTGATTGATTCCGTGATTGTGGCGCCAGATGTTCGACATGGGCAGGGCGATCAGCTCGGCAAAGGCGCCGGGACGGTTGACGCCCACGCCCTGCGTCGCGGCGCAGAGATGACGGCGGCCGGCGAGGCAGTTGCGGCAGCGGCCGCAGACGACGTGTCCCTCGCCGCTGACGATGTCGCCGGGGAAGAAGTCATTGACGTTCGATCCGACGGCGACGATTTCGCCGACGAATTCGTGGCCGACGACCATGGGCACGGGAATGGTTTTCCGCGCCCACTCATTCCACTCGTAGATGTGAACGTCGGTGCCGCAGATGCCGGTGTAGCGCACGCTCACCAACACGTCGTTGATTCCGATTCGGGGTTCGTCAACGTCTTCGAGCCACAGGCCGGGCTCGGCCTTGCTTTTCACCAGCGCCTTCATCGGCTGCCCTCCGATTCTTAACCGTGACATGACAAAACGGATTGTATGTACTCTATAACATGCCGAAGCGGGGCGAGCGATGATGATGGGTACAGCCGTAGACTAAGCGCATATGAGGCTGTTTATCGGGATTTCTCTAGCGGACGCGGTTCGCGCCGAGGTTGCCGCGATGGTGGCAAAGCTGCGGCGGGGCGCGGAAGGTTTGCGCTGGACTGCGCCTGCGTCCTGGCATATCACGCTTCAATTTCTGGGCAACAGCGAACGGGAGCAGTATGAGAGGCTGCTGGCGCGGCTTGGCGAAGTGCGCTCGCCGCCTGTGCCGGTGCGGCTGACCGGGCTGGAGACTTTTGACCGTGCCGGCATTGTTTATGTGGGGGTGGAGGTTGCGCCGGAGCTTGCCGAACTTCAGCGGCGAGTTACGGAAGTGACGGCGCGGTGCGGCTTTGTCCCGGAAGAGCGTGCTTTTCATCCGCATATCACGCTTGCCAGGAGCAAGGGGCACGGGCGTGGAGCGCGGACACCGCTGCCGTGGCTGCGCAAAGAGGGTTCGCCGGCCTTTACGCTGTTTACGGCCCGGGATTTTGTGCTTTTCGAGAGCTTTCTTGAGCGGGACGGGGCGCGTTATGAGGTTCGCGGGCGGTTTGCGCTGGGAAGCTGAGAGCGGAATGGGATTGCGGCGCGCTGGCTGTGGGCGTTTCCCACCCCTGCGGCAAAAGACACCGCAAGGGTGGGGCAGTCAGGTTGTCTTCCGCTATTACTCGGTGATGCGGACCGAGTGGTCGAGGCGGAAGGTGAGCAGAGTTTCGGCGGGCACGAAGATCGGCTTGTTGCCGGTGAACGCGCTGCCTGCGGTTCCGGCGCCACCGCCGGCGAGAGCGCCGATAAGTGCGCCCTTTCCGCCGCCGGCCAGGCCGCCGATGAGAGCGCCAAGCCCGGCGCCGCCGCCGGCCATGATGGCCGTGCGCCGGCCCTTGCCCCTTTGAACCTGGGAAATGGAACTGGTGGCAACGGGGTAGCTTCCCCACTGCGTCCTGATGCGCTCCAGGCGCACTGCAAGCTCCGCGTTGCCCCCGAGGCGGCCCAGCGGCTTGGCGTAGATGACTGTTCCTTCGGCGCTCGCGCCCTGGGGAATCACCGTTTGGCCGTTGACGGTCACGGGGTTGGCGACGGTGGCGCTAAACATATCGCCTGTGTGGTTGATGTTCGACCCCAGATCCTGGCTGGTGCGGATGCGAATGTAGGTGCCAGCGGGCAGGACCACGACGGGGGGCTGCGGCGGCGCCTGCGGAGCGGCAGCCTGCATGGGAGCAGCCTGCTGTGGCGTGGAGTAGGCCGGCGCAGCCTGCTGTGGAGCGGCGGCTTGTTGCATGTTCTGCGCTGGTTGCGCGGCCGCGGGAGATTGGGCGCTCGCGGTGCTTGCCGGCTTCGAGCTGGACTTGCATCCGTTCAACGCGACCACTGACAAGGCCGCCACTACGGCAATGGGGAGAAATTTGCGACGGACGTTCATATCACGCGCTCCTTCAAGGGAAATTCCGGTCTGTCTCGCGCCGGAGGGGTGGAAGCTGGTACGCCTAGGACAAAGTGCTTCTCCATTAAATGACAGGAGTGGACCTTCCGGCAATAGTTTTCGGAAGAATTGCGGCGGCGGCGGCCCGGGGGCCGCAGGAGACGCGGCAGATGACGGCTCTGTCAGACGCGGTTTGGGGAATCAACGGGTTGCAGGGAAGATGCGGGACGCGGCGAGCGGATTGGAGCTTGCGGTGTGCGCGGCGGCCGCCGTCCACGCGAGCGCGGCGGCGGCCATCCATGCCCTGTGCCTGGTGTTGTTGCCTCAGACGGCTGCCGCCGCGGGCGAGGCGGTTTGAGCGAATTCCCGTTCGGCCTGGGCGAGCGCGTCTTCAAGGATGTCGAGCGCTACGGTGGCTTCTTCCTTGCTGACGACGAGCGGCGGCGAGAGGCGGAGCGTGGTCTGGCCGCAGCCCAGCACCATAAGGCCGCGTTCGAAGGCCAGGGTTTCAACGCGGTTGCGGAACTCGGCGGCGGGCTCGCGGGTAGCCTTGTCTTTGACCATCTCGATGCCGATCATCAGGCCGCGTCCGCGGACATCGCCGACCAGCGGATGCGTGCGCACCCAGCCGCGCAGCCGCTCCAGCATGAAAGCGCCGACGCTGGCGGCGTTGGCCATGGCTTCGCGGTTGATGATGTCCATGGTGGCGAGTGCGGCGGCGATGGAGACGGGATTTCCGCCGAAGGTGGAGGCGTGCGAGCCGGGCGCCCAATCCATGATCTCGGCGCGGCTCATGCAGATGCCGAGCGGCATGCCGCTGGCGATGCCTTTGGCGATGCAGACGATGTCCGGCTGGACGCCGGAGTGCTCGACGGCCCACCACTTGCCGGTGCGCCCGCAGCCGCATTGCACTTCGTCAACGACCAGGAGAATACCGTGCCGGTCGCAGATGGCGCGCAGCTCGCGCATGAAGTTGTCAGGCGCCACGATGTAACCGCCTTCGCCCTGAATGGGCTCGATGAAGATGGCGGCCACCTCTTCGGCTGGCAGGATGGTTTTGAAGAGCACGTCTTCGATATAGCGCGCACAGCCCATGCTGTAGGCTTCCTGATCCTGCGCGCCGCCGGTGCAGCCGCGGTAGACGTAGGGATAGCGGACATGGGTTACGCCAGGCACCAGCGGCGCGAAGCGGCGCTTCTGCTGCGGCTTGGAGCCGGTGAGGGCCAGGGCGCCCATGGTGCGGCCATGGAAGGCGCCGAAGAAGGAGATGACGTGCTGGCGGCCGGTGTGGTAGCGGGCCAGCTTGAAGGCGCACTCGATGGCCTCGGCGCCGGAGTTGCCGTAGAAGAAGCGATGCGGACCGGGCATGGGCGCTACGGCGGAAAGCTGCTCGGCGAGGTCGGTGAGCGGTTGGTTGTAAAAGTCGGTACCGGAGATGTGCAGCAGTTCGCCGGCCTGTTTGCGGATGGCCTCAACCACCTCGGGGTGGCAGTGGCCGGTGGAAACGGCGGCGATGCCGGCGGCGAAGTCGAGAAACTCGTTGCCGTCGGCGTCTTCGACGCGAACGCCATGCCCGCGGCGGGCGACCAGCGGGTAGGAGCGGGTATAGCTGGGCGAGATGAGGCGGTGATCGGCCTCAACCGCGGCGCGGGCGCGTGGGCCGGGCAGCGGGCACACAAGTTTGGGTCCGTATTTTGCATGCATTTCTTGCTTGGTCATCGGCGGTCTCCTCGGCAGATTTTGTTGTGGTGCGCGGCTTGCGGCGGATGAATCCGGCCGGATGCGGCGCGGCCACTGATCCCGGCACATGGGATCTTTCAGTTTTATTCGCCCATCAGGGCAGGGGTAAGCAGGTAAGGAACGTTGCGGGACCGGCTCTAATCGCTTGCGAAGAGGCTAGGTCGGGTGCGGGTGGGCAGCACGCGCAGGTGGCGCCGCGGGCAGATGGAGCGCGCACGCAACCGCGACCAGCGCCTGGTAGGCGTGAGCATCGGTGCATTGGCGACGCGCATGTGCATGGAAACCCTGCTCCCCTGAGGATAGCACGCAGACTGCGCGCCGCTCCAGCAGGATGGCCCGAACGGGCTAGGAGGGCTTCTTATCGAATGCGCTGGCGGGGACAAGGGCAGTGGCGGGTTTGCCGTCGAGCCTAACTGCTCCGTTTTCAAACGCCCGCAAGCCGCTGGCGCCGGCAGCCATGGTCATCCAGCATGCGGCGCCTTTCTTGAGCAAACCGCAGGCGATTTCAATGGTGTACAGGGAAGTGGGATGGCCTATGGGCGCACCTTTGGCGCGCTCGATCCACATGGGGTGGGTATCGAGCTTGTAGCTGCCGTAGACGGGGTCGGCCAGATCGAAGTGCTGCTTGAGTCCAGCTTCGGCGCCGGTGGCGAAGCCGGAAAGGTCCTGGGCGGTGATGGTTTGGCCGTAGCAGGCGAAGGGCAGCTCTGTAATGACGATAATGCTGGCGGGGCTGCCGTGGCGGGCGGTAAAGACAACCTGCGCGCAGTCTGCTTCTCTGTTTTTGCTCTTTGTTCTGGCGGATCTTTCCGCGGGCGGCGTGGCCGGGGGCGCGGCGGCCGGAGCCTTCACCATCGTCCAGCCGGGCGGCAGGGTGTAGGTGAAGCCGAGCGGGCTCGAGTAGGTCAACGGCGACTGCACTTGCGCGGCGAGCGGCACGCAGCCCAGCACAAGCGCCGTTACTAAAAGGAAGATCCTCATACAGCAATTCGCGCGGGGCTGTTTCAGCCAAGAGTTGAAAGCTAATCGCCAAGAGCTTTCATTTTCGCTTCCAGCGCACTCCATCCCTGGAGTCTTCAAGGACAACTCCTTTCGCCGCCAGGTCGTTGCGGATCTGGTCGGCGCGGGCAAAGTTGCGCTGCTTTTTGGCCTGGGTGCGCTCGGCGACCAGCGCTTCAATCTCTTCATCGGTGATGGACTGGCTGGCGAGCAAAGCGGGAGCGATGCCGGCTTCGCGGCCCGAGCGTTTGGCCCACTCGACGGCCCGCCGCGTGGGCTCGGCGTCGCGATCCGCGATGACGTCAAAGACCGCGTCGAAATCCTTCAGCACTGCCAGAATTGCGTCGCGGTCGCCGGCCAGAAGCTGTCCCTGATCGATGGCCGTGTTGGCGGCGCGAACCAGTTCGAAGATCGGGGCGCGAGCTTCGGCGGTGTTCAGATCGTTGGCCAATGCGGCCATGTACTCGGCTTGCGCCTTCGCGGCGGCCGCTTGGAGTTCCGGATCTTCGCCGGCGGGAAATTGGCCGGTGAGGAGCCGCTGATGGAAGGTTCTGAGCCGCTCGATGGCGCTGGTGGCGTCTGTCAGGCCTTCGAAGGTGAAGTTGAGCTGGTGACGATAGGGCACCGAGATGAGCGCCAGGCGGATGGCGGACGCCTTGTAGCCCTTGAGGAGCAGGTCGCGGAGGGTGAAAAAGTTGCCCTCGCTCTTGGACATCTTGCGCCCATCGACCAGCAGAAAGCGGACGTGCATCCAATGGCGCGCGAAGGGCTTGTGCGTGACCGTCTCGCTCTGGGCGATCTCGTTTTCATGATGGGGAAACATCAGGTCTTCGCCGCCGGCGTGCAGGTCGAAGCTGTCGCCCAGGTAGGCCATGGCCATGGCCGAGCACTCGATGTGCCAGCCGGGACGACCGCGGCCGATGGGCGTTTCCCAGGAGGCTTCGCCGGGCCTGGCTGCCTTCCAGAGAGCAAAGTCGCGGGCGGAGTCCTTTTCGTATTCATCGACGTCGACGCGCGCGCCGTCTTCAATGCCGCTGAGATCTTTCTTGCTGAGCTTGCCGTACTCGGGGAAGGCTGAGAGGCGGAAGTACCAGGAACCATCGTCGGTTTGATACGCGGCGCCCGCGGCGGCGAGCTTCTGCACCAGTTCGACCATGCGGCCGATGTGCTCAGTGGCGCGGGCAATCTGCTCGGGCCGCTCGATGCGCAGGGCCTCCAGGTCCTCGAAGAACGCATCGACAAACGGGGGGGTGTATTCGCCGATAGGGATGCCGGCCTGGGCCGCGTTGCGGATGATTTTGTCGTCCACGTCGGTGATGTTCATGACATGGAAAATTGGGATGCCCGTGAGCCTGAGGAAGCGGCGGAGGACGTCGATTTCGAGGAAGGTGCGGAAGTTGCCGATATGGCCGTAATCGTAGACCGTGGGCCCGCAGGCGTACATGCGGAGGGTTTTCCCGTCGGAAGGGACGAGGGGATCAAGTTGTCCCGTCAAGGTGTTGAAAAGCCGGAGGGTCATTGGTTCGGCGTCGGGCGTCTTGCTCATAGCGCGGCTGCGTTGGACCGCAAGGCGGCCTATTCGATTGTAGCAGCGGCGGTTGCAGCGGGCGGCCCAGACAACCAATTCCGCGCGGGAAGCGTCCTACAGCCCGATTTGCTTGCGCGCAATTTCCCGCCGCCGAGGGCTCCGAAGCAACCTATGCCCATGTCCCAAGTTCCGATGCCTGTGTTTTGTTTCGCCACCGCGCGCCGCGCCTGCCCAGCGCGGCATCTTCCGCTTCTGCGTGCCGCTGCTGGGGTAGAAGGCGCCTCGCCGCCGGAGGCTATGGCATGAGTTTCTGGAATGCCCGCACCATATCCGGCAAGCTGAGGCGCATCAACCTGTTGATGAGCGGCACGGCCCTGGTGCTCGCTTATGTCTCCTTCCTGGCCTACGATCTCTATACGCTGCGCCGCGACCTTATTACCTCGATTACCGCCGAGGCGGGCATTCTGGGCACGAACTGCGCTACGGCACTGATTTTTGACGATCAGCAGGCGGCGAGAGCCACGCTTTCGGCATTGCACAACGCGCCTGAGATACGCTGGGCGGCGGTGGTAAATCCAGGCGGCGACATATTTGCGCGCTATGTCCGCGACGCATCGAATCCGCTGGAGATCAGCGACAAGCTTGCACCCGATCGGAGACTTGGATATTGGAGGCGCGGGCGCGACATCCTGCTGGCAAAGCGGATTGAATTTCATGGGAAATCGCTGGGTGTGGTGTATCTCGATGCCGAGACCACCGATCTGGCGCACAGCGCGATGGAATTCGGCCTCATTTCAGCGGGCATTCTGCTGCTCTGTTATCTCATCGCGTTGCTTGCCACCTCGGCTATCCGGCGTTTGCTTACCGAGCCCTTGAGCGGGCTTGCCGGGACCGCGCAGGCGGTTACCAGAGAGAAAGACTACTCGGTGCGCGCAAAAACGCCGCGCAGCGGCGACGAGCTTGCCGTTCTGGTGCAGTCGTTCAACGAGATGCTGGAACAGATTCAGCAACGCGATCGGGCGCTGGAGCAATCGCGCAGCGAATTGGAGCAGAGAGTACATGAGCGCACGGCCGAATTGATCGAGGCGAACAAGGAACTGGAGGCATTCAACTATTCGGTGGCGCACGACCTGAGAGGGCCGCTGCAGCAGATCAACAATGTCAGCTATCTGCTGGCGCAGCCTGATTCGCAGGCGATGTCGGATCCCGGCACCCGCGCACTGATTCACAAGCTGAGCGACGGCAGCAAGCGGATGTCGGCGCTGATCGACGACCTGCTCAACCTGTCCCGCGCATCCAGCACGCCGTTGCGCCGCGCTCCCATCGATTTGGGCAACATGGCCGAGGGCATTCTGGACGCGCTGAAGACGGAAGATCCGCACAGACAGGTGGAAGTGAAGGTGACGCGGGGGGCGCGCGCCATTGCGGACGAGGGCCTGATCCATCTGGTGCTGGAAAACCTGCTGCGCAATGCGTGGAAGTATACCTCGAAGAGCGATGCGGCCCGGATCGAGTTCGGCTATACGGAGGAGGCGGTGGGGCCGGTGTTCTTTGTGCGCGACAACGGCGCCGGCTTCAATCCGCGCTATGCGGACCGTCTCTTCAAGCCCTTTCAGCGGCTGCACTCGCAAAACGAATTTCCCGGCACGGGCGTGGGGCTGGCAACCGCGTCGCGCATTATTGCCCGCCACGGAGGAAAGATCTGGGCCAAGAGCAAAACGGACGGCGGCGCGGAGTTCTTCTTTACGCTGCCGTATGAAGCGGGAGCGTGATCCGCGCCGGGAAGGCGGGAACGCAGCCGGGCTCTTACTTTGCAGGCCGCCAACGCAGTACCGGCTTGCGGGCGGCCTGCACCTCGTCGAGCCGCGAAACGCGCGTGGAGTGCGGCGCGTTTTTTACCAGATCCGGCGTCTCCTGGCATTCGCGCGCGATGGAGCGCATGGCTTCAATGAAGAGATCCAGCTCTTCGAGCGATTCGCTTTCCGTCGGCTCGATCATGAGCGCGCCGTGCACGATAAGCGGGAAGCTGACGGTGTAGGGATGGAAGCCGTAGTCGATGAGGCGCTTGGCGATGTCGCCCGTCTTGACGCCGTGCGCGGCCTGGAGCTTGTCGCTGAAGACGACTTCGTGCATGGACGGGGTTCGGTAGGGCAGATCGTAAAAGCCTTCGAGCTTTTTGCGGATGTAGTTGGCGTTGAGCACGGCGTCTTCAGTGGTCTGGCGCAGGCCGTCGGGGCCGTTGGCCAGAATGTAGGCCAGGGCGCGGATGAACATGCCCATGTTGCCGTAAAAGGCGCGCACGCGGCCGATGGATTGCGGACGGTTGTAATTCCAGGAGAAAGAAACTGAAGGATTCTGATCCCAGGTCCCAGAAACGGGACCTGGGGCACCCGGATTTACCTGAGTACGGGTAAGCACGGGGATGGGCAGGAACGGCTCCAGAAAAGCCTTGCAGGCAACAGGGCCGGAACCGGGTCCGCCGCCGCCGTGGGGTGTGGAGAAAGTCTTGTGCAGGTTCAGGTGCATCACGTCCACGCCGAAATCGCCGGGGCGCACCTTGCCAACGAGGGCGTTCATGTTGGCGCCATCCATGTAGAGCAGCGCGCCGCGCTCGTGGAGGATGTCGGCGATTTTGTGGATCTGGTGTTCGAAGACGCCCAGCGTGGATGGATTGGTGAGCATGAGGGCGGCGGTTTCGCTGTCGGCCTGGCGCGCGAGGGCTTCAAGGTCGATGCAGCCGTCGCCGTTGGACTTGATGTTCTCGACGGCGTAGCCGCAGATGGCGGCGGTGGCGGGGTTGGTGCCGTGGGCTGAATCGGGAATGAGAATCTTGCGGCGGGGATTGCCCTGCGATTCGTGCCAGGCGCGGGTGAGCAGGATGCCGGTGAACTCGCCGTGCGCGCCGGCGGCGGGCTGGAGGGTGATGGCGTCCATGCCGGTGATCGCAAGCAGGCAACGCTGCAGCAGGTCGATGACTTCAAGCGCGCCCTGGGCATGCGATTCGGGGCGGTAGGGGTGGGCTTCGGCGAGGCCCTCGATGCGGGCGACAACTTCATTGACGCGCGGGTTGTACTTCATGGTGCAGGAGCCGAGCGGGTACATGCCGAGGTCGATGGCGTAGTTCCAGGTGGAGAGGCGCGTGAAGTGGCGGATGATTTCGATCTCGCTCAGCTCGGGGAGTTCGGCGGGCGTTTCGCGACACGCGGAACCGAGAAGGGCGGCGGCATCGACTGCGGGCACGTCGAGCGGGGGCATTTTATAGGCGCGCTTGCCGGGCGAGGATTTTTCGAAGACGAGGGCTTCGTTTTGCGTGGGGTGGGGGCGGATTTTGGGGGTGGTGCGGGGGGCTGCTGTCTCTGAATCTGTCGCCATCTGTTTCTGCCTCTCAAAGCTCAATGACGTTGTGGTGTCTCATATCAATTCGCGTTACCGTGGTTTGTAACAAGGGCACGCCTTTAGCCGGGCCGTCAATACTCGCAGAAGGTCTTGGGGCTTTAGCTCCTGCTATTCTTCATCTCCGCTTTTCTCTTCGCCAGGTGCCGGAAACAAAAAGGAAACTCATCCGCGGCTGCCGCTAATCCCGCCTTCAGCGGGTTCTGCGCGATATATTCGCGATGCGCGTCAAGGCTCTCAGGGTTCATCACCTGTTCCTCGGTGAATCCTCTCTGCCACACCTCGCCTAGATAGCCGAATTCGTGCGACAGGCGATGCGAGAATCGTCCTTTGATCAACTGCATGGCCTTTTCGATGGTCATCTCGTCATAAACGGTCAGGAGCCAATGGACATGATCTGGCATTACGACAAAATCGTGGAGTTCGAATTTATGTTCCGCAACGAGCGAGCGCAGGACATCGATGAGCAACTCCGCATTGCGCTCCGACTGCAGGAGTCTTCGCCCCATGCTCGTCCCCGTCGTCGCGAAAAACGTTCGCGACGGGTTGAGGATGTTCGCAGCGGAAGCATTTCTGCCGGGATGCGCCATTGCAGGGGCTAAAGCCCTTTTCCTTTCTTCCGAACTGTTGCGGCCCGGCTAAAGCCGTGCCCTTGTTACAAAGCCTTCGGTTCGGTCATTTCCGGGTCAAAGATGTTGCATCTGGACGATTCATCGTTGAGAGCGAAGCCTGTGAGCGTGACTTCCATTCCGGCTTCCTGCGGATCCCCGTCCAAGATTCTTCGCGTACGTCCTCATCGATTTCTATAGGCCAATCGCTCTTATACAATCGGTCGGCTCCATCTCTCCTTGGCCCCGATATCCAATATTGTTGGCCAGTTTCTACGTCATAGTAGTTCGCTTTGAAGCCACTGCCTTTCAAGCTCTGAAATGTCTTACCTTGGTAGTGAAGCGTTGCACCGGTCCGGCTGAAGGTGACACGGCCAATTCTTGCAGGTCCGTGCAGACCATCCACTTTGCACTCGATATACATGATGCGTGGAGGATATTTTCCTTTCGACATGGCTTCACCTCGACCGCACTACGCCTCCGCCGGACCGGCGGCTAGCGCGTTGGCTGTTGCGTCGATCTGTTCGCGGGTGATTACTTCCGTGGCGCACCAGAGGGTGCAGTTGGCTAGCTCCGGATACCAGCGGCTCAAGTCGATGCCACCGACGATGTTTTCGTCGAGGAGGCGCTTGCTCCAGTGTTCGGGCGATTCCTTGGTGCGCAGGACGAACTCGTGAAAATGCGGCGCGCGGGTGAAAAGCAGCTCCGCGCCGGGCTGGCCGCCAAGCTTCTTTGCGGCGTAATCGGCTTTGGCCAGGTTGTGCCCGGCCAGTTCGCGAATGCCTTCCTTGCCGTAGACCGTGAGGAAGATGGTGGCCATGAGCGCAACCAGCGCCTGGTTGGTGCAGATGTTGGAGGTGGCCTTTTCGCGGCGGATGTGCTGCTCGCGTGTGGCCAGCGTGAGGACGAAGCCGCGGTTGCCGGCGGCGTCGATGGTTTGGCCGGCGAGACGGCCGGGCATCTGGCGCACGTACTTCTCTTTGGTTGCGATGACGCCGCAGAAGGGACCGCCGTAGCTGAGGGCTACGCCGAAGGACTGCGCTTCCATGCTGACGATGTCGGCTTCGACCGGTGGGCGGACGATGCCGAGCGAGACCGCTTCGGCAATCGAAACGATGAGCAAAGCACCGCGGGCATGGGCGATCTCCGCGATGGCCGGAATGTCTTCAATGACGCCGAAGAAGTTGGGGCTTTGCACCAGCACGGCGGCGGTTTCTTCGGTCACGGCGGCTGCGAGAGATTTCAGATCGAGGCGGCCGGTTTGGGCGTCGTAGCCGACGAGCGTGGCGGGCAGGCCCTGGTGCTTCGCGTAAGTTGCCATGACTTCGCGGTACTCGGGATGAACGGAGCGGGCGATGGCGGTCTGGTGGCGGCCGGTGATGCGCGCGGCCATCATCACCGCTTCGGCCGCGCCGGTCGAGCCGTCGTACATGCTGGCGTTGGCCAGGTCCATGCCGGTCAGCTCGGCGATCATGGTCTGGAACTCGAAGATGGCCTGCAGCGTGCCTTGCGTGATTTCGGCCTGGTAGGGCGTGTAGCTGGTGAGGAATTCGCCGCGCTGGACGAGGGCGTCGATGATGACCGGGCGGTAGTGGCGATAGGCGCCGGCACCCAGGAAGCTTGCGTAGCCGGTCGAATTTTTGCGGCCGGCGGCGCGGAAGTAGTCCACGATCTCGCTTTCGGCCTGCTGGGGGGGGACGTTCAGGCCGCCGGTCAGCCGGTACTCGTCGGGGATCGCGGAGAAAAGATCGTCAATGGAGCGTGCGCCGATTTCGGCCAGCATCCGTTGGCGCTCAGCGGGAGATTTGGGAAGGTAGCGCATTTCAGCTTCCAGCCTCTAGCTTCCAGCTTCTGGCCAGAAGCGCATGGGCGAGCCGCAGCGAACTCGCCGAATGAAAATACCAACGTGAAAAGCGGCAGCTTCGAATGCCGCTGTCAAGCGAAGAGCTAAAGGTCAGAAGCGGCTTTCAGCTTTCCGTTTCTTCCGAGATAAACGCCTCGTAGGCGGCGGCGTCGAGCAGTTTGTCGAGTTCGGCGGGATCGGCGAGCTCGACTTTGATGATCCATGTGCCGTGCGCGTCCTGGTTGATCTTGTCGGGCTCGTTCTTCAGCGTTTCGTTGACGGCGGTGACTTTGCCGCTGACCGGCGAAAAGAGGTCGCTGACGGCCTTTACGCTTTCGACCGAGCCGAAGGTGGCATTGGCGGTGACGGAATCGCCGACTTTGGGGGCGTCCACGTAGACGATGTCGCCGAGCGAGTTCTGGGCGTAGTCAGTGATGCCGATGGTGCCGATGTTGCCTTCGACCGAGATCCATTCGTGTTCGCGGGTGTAGCGGTAGTCCGTGGGGTAGGGCATGACGCTTCTGCTCCTTTAACTAGACAGCGAAATCCTAGTTTACGTCCTTGGGCGGGACGGGTTGAGGAAAAGCGGGCTTTCCTTTTCTGCGCGTTTAGTGCATGAAGTACTTTCCGTGCCCGCCGTTTTTCCAGGGGTCGTAGTGCTCGGCGAAGGTGGCGCGTTGCTGGATGCTGGGATGGCTGCCCAGCCAGAACTGGAAGAAGGGATTGGGATGGGGATTTGAAAGCCAGGCGCGGCCCAGGGCGTTGAAGGCGGCTACGACGGTCTTTTGCGGGTTGGGGACGATGCCGTGGATGGCCTCCTGGCCGTAGATGTCGGCCTGGTGCTCGAAGTGCCGGCTGACGGCGTTACTCACCGGCTCCAGCAGAAAGCCGGCGAGCGACAGCGTGAGCAGCAGCACCACAAATCCGGTGCGGCTGGCCAGCCCAGTGGCGCCCCAGCGCGGCCCAAACCGGCGGGCCAGCCACCCGGCGAAGACGGCACACCCCCAGTAAACGAAGAAAAGGCCTGCGCCCGCCAGAGTCAGCCCCTTGGCGATGTGGTGCAGGACGTAATGGCCGGTTTCGTGGCCGAAGATGAAGAGGATTTCGTTGTCGGGAATGCGGTTGATGGTGGTATCCCATACCACGATGCGCTTGCTGGGTCCAAAGCCGGTCACGTAGGCGTTGATGCCGTTGGTTTTGGTACTGGCTTTCATCAGGAACATGCGGCTGGGCGGGATGTCGATTCCGGTCCGCTTCACGACCTTTTCAAGCTGCTGGACCAGGGCGGGGTCGGTTTTCTGAAGCGGCTCGAATTTGTTGAAGAGGGGGTCGATGACGAGCGGCTCGGCAAAGGTGGCAAGCAGCATGAGCGGCAGCGTGATGAGCCAGGCGCAGAGCCAGAAGCGGCGCGGCCAGCGGCGCACCATCCAGTTGAAAAAGAGCAGCAGAGGCGCGCCAACGAGGAGGCTCAAGCCAAGCGATTTGCCTTCCTCGCCCAGCCAGCTTGCCCAGCCCTGCACGCTGATTCCGTAGCGGCGGCTGGCGAGGTGGCCGATCACGTCGAGCGGCAGGCCGGCGAGGAAGACGGCGATGAGAAAGAGGGCAAAAAAGATCAGGCCCTGGAGCCAGGGGCGGCGCGCGATGCGTTGCGTCCAGCTTTCCACGCTGGATGAGGCGCGGGTGGCCAAGAGAAGCCAGAGAAAGGCAATGCCCCAGAGCGAGCCGACGATGGCGAGAATGTCGCTGATGCGGCTGAGCGCGACGGCCTTGGCCAGCTCGCCGGGCGGCAGTGTGTAGGCCTGCTTCGGCTCCGGTGGCCGGGCGGTTGGCTGAGAGGTGGGAGTGGGGACAGCTTGGGCCGCTGCGAGCGGAGCGCAGGTCAAGGGAACAAATGCGGCCAGCAGGACAGCTAAACCGAGCGCCGAACGCCAACGGCGGGCCAATGTCATGGAAGCTCCCTCCGGTTGCTGCGGACTCTGCGAGAATTGTGCCTACCAATGCTTATACCCGAAAGCTCCGATTTTGTGTGCGGTGAAGCCCGGATTGCGTTTAGGGCTTATTCTTGAACGCGGACCAAACGATGCGGCCTGATCCTGCTGGTAAAACGACGAAGGGAAGCGCGCTCCAGCTCTGGTGGGCGTACCCGGACGATCTGCTGCGCGCGGAGGCCGCCGAAGCCTGCGCCGCGCTTTTGAGCGACGACGAGCGGGAGCGGTGGCAGCGGTTCCGGTTCGAACATACGCGCCGCGAGTATCTGGCCACGCACGCGCTGGCCCGGACTGCGCTGGCACGGTTCTGCGGTGCCGCGCCCGAGGAGCTGCGCTTTGTGCCGAACGCGCACGGCAAGCCTGCCCTGGAGCCGGATTGCGGAGTGCGGTTCAATCTTTCCAACTCCGCCGGGCTGGTGGTTTGCTTCGCGGCGGCAGGAAGTGCGGAAGTGGGCGTTGACGTGGAGTCTTTTGCCCGCGCGGGACAAATTGCCGCCGTGGCGCACAAAGTGCTGTCCGCGCAGGAACGGATGCAGCTTGAGGCGCTGCCGGAAGATGAAAGACGCGGCCGCGTTTTGTCGCTTTGGACGCTGAAAGAGGCTTACATCAAGGCGCGGGGCATGGGCATGTCGCTGCCCATGCACAGGGCCTCTTTTCTGTTTGACGCGGCGGGCGCCATCCGGCTGGAACTGGAGCCGTCGCTGCGCGACGATGCCCGGCGCTGGCGTTTTTGCCTGGTCGATCACGCGCAGCATCGCATTGCGCTGATGGTGGAAGGCGCGGCGTTACGCGTGCTGGAGGTGTGGGAAGCGCGCCCGCCGTCGGGTACGCCTGTGCCGCTCAAGCTGCCAGCAGGCGCATGGTTTTGCGCGCCGCGCGGCTGAATGCGGCAGCCGGCGCGATAATCTCGCGCCGGCGAATGCGGCCGTTGGGGGGACAGCTTTGCGCGCGCCGCCAGGCGGCGGGGATTACTTGCTGGTGCCCATCTCAGCTTCGACCCGGTCGATGTCCTGGAAGAGGTGTTGGGGATCCAGCACTTCCGTGTAAGGCGGCGCCTTGGTGCCGGCGGTGACGATGAAGATCGTCGGCGTGTGATTGATGCCGATGCGCTGACCCAGGGCGCGATCGGCCTTCACTTCGTCGGCCAGCTTGCCTGTGGGATCGATCATAAACGGCAATTGGAGCCCATGTTGCGCGGCGAACTTCTGCGTAAAGGACAGGAGGACGCGCTTGTTGATGATGGAGGGCTGATTGGCGAAGACCGCGTTGCGATATTCATAGGCCAGCTTCTTGCTGTGAGCCTGGAACCAGCGCGCGTAGACAGATGCCTCGAAGCTCCACGGGTGGAAGGGAAGCGGGAAGTCGTGGCGGATCCACGGGATGTGGTACTGGTTGTGAGCCTGTATCAGGATCGGGTTGGCGGCCGCGCAGTCAGGACACTCCATGTCGTCGAACTCGATGATGGCGATCTTGTCGCCTGGCGGCGGCTTCAGGGCGGCGGCATCGTGTACTTGAGTACGATCCGGGCCGCCGAATTGAGCGTGTGCGGCGGGCACGATGAAGAGAAGCGTGGCAAGGCTCAGCAGTAACCCCGCGCGCTTGCCAAGGGCGCGGGTCAAGGAAACGGATGGGACGAAACTACGCATCGCTATGGAATAACCCCCAATCTTGATTGTAACGGCAGCGGTCTCGAAGTCCATATTTCCCGCGGCCGCGGTTTGAGTAATTCATTACCGTCACTTGCGGCCGGCAGGCAACGAGCCGGCTGGGACATAACGGCGAAGACGACAGAAAAATCCGATTGCATGAACAGCCGATACGGTGATCCGCGAAGGGCGTCAGCGTCCTGCCAGGAGCGGCGTGAAGGCGCCTGGAATCGCTTTGAGCCGCGGCCGCGGATGCCCGGCGGTGAACGCCGCGCAGGGGGGGAAATCGGCGGTCATTTGATAGATGCGATCGGTCTTCCGATCGTAAGCCATGGTGGGTGCGGTGCGATGAACTCTTTCATCCGGTTCTCAGCCATGCGGAAGCGGGAGATGCCTCAGCGCCTGGGTGGGGCACAAGCGGCAGGCTTACCGTGACGGTTGTGTCCTGGGCGGGGCGGCTGGCGAGTACAATCGATCCGCCGGCGCGTTCCACGACGGCCTTGCAGATGGCCAGGCCGAGGCCCGCGCCCCCCGTGGAACGGGCGCGTGACGGGTCGCCGCGATAAAAGCGCTCGAGGACATGAGGCAAAGCGGCGGGATCGATTCCGTCGCCGTGATCTTCCACGCGGAATTCGACGGTCCCCGGCTGCTGCCCGAGAGTTACGCGCAGATGCACGCTGGACTCGGGCGGGCTGTGCTGAATGGCGTTGAGGAGCAGGTTCGAGATCAGCATGGAGCAGTCTTCCTGGGTGAGCGGAACGGCCGCGCGGCTGCCGGCGGGCACTTCGGTCTCCATCCGCACGCGGCGCAGCTCCGCCACGCTCGCCAGTTGCGCTACGCCCTGATGTACGCATTCGGCCAGATCGGCGACGGCGGGCGGGCCGGAGGTGGCGCTGCTATCCTCGACGCGGGCCAGGGTGAGCATCTTGGCTACGAGTTCCTCCAGCCGCTCGATATCGGCCAGGCTGCGGTCGAGCCCGGCCTGGTACTCATGCGGAGTGCGCTGCCGAAGCCCCAACAGTTGCAGCGACGATTTGACCACGGCAACGGCGGTCTTCAGCTCGTGGGCGGCGTCGGAGACGAAGGTGCGCTGCTGCGTGAAGGAGCGTTCGAGGCGCTGCAAGACGCTTTCCATGGCGGTGGTCAGGGGCGCCAGCTCCGGCGTAGTGCGGGCGCTTGCCGGAGGCGAAAACTGCCAGGAATCGGCTGAGACGCGCGAAGCCAGCGCCGCCAACTGGCGCAAAGGCAGCAGGCCGCGGTGCAGCAGCCAGGCGATCAGGGGCCCGGTCACGGCGAGAAGCAGGATGCTGCCGGCGGCGTAAAACTCCACCGCAGCGCGAATGGCGTGCCACAGCCGGGCAGTGGGCGCACCGTAGAGCACGGTTATGTGGCGGAGCTTGCCGCCGCCCGGGGCGCCGGCATCCACGGTGCGCGAGCCGCGGCACACAAGCACGCGGTATTGCTGCCCGCTGAGCACCAGGTGAAAGTATCTATCGTGGTGGTGCGGCGGCTCGGGCAATGGGGCGCTCATGCCGTGCCAGTTGGATGAGCGGCCCAGCACGCGGCCCTGCGCATCGTAGACCTCGTAGATGTCGTCTTTGGGGAAGTGCAGGTCGGTCTTGTCGAGGATGACGTTGTCCTGCGTGTCTTCGGCGTCCTGGACGGCGCCCAGCACGGAGGCGACGCGCCCGTGCAGGATGGCGTCGAAGGCCAGAAAGTGAATGTGCCGCTCATAGCCGAACGACAGAAATCCGATCAGCAACGCGGAAAGCAGTTCGACGGCGAGCACGGCCGCGATCAGGCGGAAGGCGATAGAGTGGCTTTTCTTAGCTTTGGACAACGGCTTGCTCCGGCCCGATGGCCATGCGGTAACCCCGCCCGCGCAGTGTTTCGATGACCGGCTCGGCGCCGGGCAGGACCGCGTCGAGCTTTTTGCGCAGATTGGAGACATGCGCTTCGATCACGTTGGAATGGTGTTCCCAGTTGTAGTCGTAGAGGTGCTCCAGCAGTTCGCGCTTGGAAAAGATGCGGCGCGGGTGATGGATCAGGTATTCGAGGATCCGGTACTCGGTGGGCGAAAGATCCACAAGCACGCCGTTGCGCCGCACGGTTTGCTCCAGGGTGTTCACTTCCAGGCCCGGCACGGCGAAGAGGGGATGGGCTGCGCCCTTGCCGCGGCGAATGAGGGCCTTGGCGCGTGCGATCAGCTCGCCCAGGTCAAAGGGTTTGGCCAGGTAATCGTCGGCGCCGGCGTTGAGCAGCTCCACGATGGTCTCTTTGCCCTCTTTGGCGGTGAGGATGAGCACGGGCGTCGCATCTTCGCGGGCGCGCAGGCGCTGCAGCAGACCGTGGCCGTCCAGCCTGGGCAGCATCAGGTCGAGGATGATCAGGTCGTAGCAGCGGTTACCGGCCATCCTGTCGCCGTCCAGCCCATCCAGGGCGCAGTCCACGGCGAAGCCCGGCCCATCCCGCAGGGCGTCGGCCAGGTTGTCTGCCAGACGAACCTCGTCTTCCACCAACAGCACGCGCATCGATTTACCCGCTTATGCAAGTATCGCTGCCGGCGGCTTAAACCTGGCTGAAGATCAGAAGATTCCTGGCTGGCCGCCGGAGGAGATAGAACGGCTTTGCCCTCCAGAATACGCCCTTCCTGAGCGTGCCAAATGGATGTGCCGGGAAGGGTTTGTGCCGCAAGTTGCAAATTCCAGGGCCGCAGGTGTAACTTCCCGGGTTCCCGGCGTGGCCGAGAGGGTCGAGCAACCGCTGCGATTGTGCAACTATCGGTTATAGAAAGATCTGTCCGCGCGACTCGCATGGAGGTTCACATGTCCATCTGCCGCCGGTTTGCTTCCTGCTTTTTACCGGCTCTTTGTATCGCCGTACTGCTTCTTGCTCCATCGGCTGCTTGTGCTGCAACGGGCGCCAACATCTTTTTGGGCTACAGCCGCACCGGGAACAACACCTTTTCCGGCAATGCGGGGAGCCTGAACGGATGGGACGCCTCGGCGTGCATCCGCACGGGCTTGCTGTTGGGCTTCGAGGGCGACGTTTCCCATTACGGACTAGGCACCAGCTCGGTTGTGCCCCGCACCACCAGTGTTCTCTTTGGTCCGCGTCTGACGCTGGGCACCATGGGGATCCAGGTCTTTGTTCATGCGCTTGTGGGCGGTGAGCACTCCGCGAACAGTTCTGCGCCCCGCATTTCCTCAGGGGGACTTGCGTATGCCTTGGGTGGCGGCATCGATCTTCCCATTTCGCCGTTTTTTGCGTGGAGGGTTGAGGGCGACCGCATCAGTTCCACGGCTTCGCCCGCCAACGGCACGCCGGCCCGCTTCAGCACGGGGCTGGTTTTCCGGTTCTAAGCGCAGGGAGCCGGACGGCACGCGGTCCGAGTTTCAGCCTTACCTTGGTAAGTTCCGGTTGCCGGCTTGGTAACGTATCTTTGGCGATGCTCAGGGTGCCGGAACGGCTGCCGGCCGGTTTGACCCGCCCAGCAAACCCCCTTACCATGAATAAGGTACTCATCCCGGGGGGAGCGGCCGTGTATCTACTTTCCCGGCGACCTCCAGGGGTGGTTAAAATTGGCGCCTGGGGCGCCCGGAAGGTACAACTTTGAGTTCTACTGAAACCCTCGAAGGCAATTCTCAACCTGCACCCATTGAGGACGCGCCTGCCCAGGAAGGCCATGACCACGAGCATGAAGGTCATGATCACGAGCATGGTCCCGTTCTGAACCCCGAATGCACCCGCGAGCTGACGCTCGACGTGCCTGCCGAAGAGGTCTCGAAGACCTATAGCTCGGTTACGGGCAGCTTCAGGAAATACGCCAAGATTCCCGGCTTTCGCCCCGGTAAAGTGCCTGAATCGGTGATCCGCCGGCGCTTTGCCGCCGACATTCGCAAGGAAGTCATCGACAAGCTGCTGCCTGTGCGCTTCAACCAGGCCATTGCAGAAGCGGGTGTTCGGCCCGTGGGCCAGCCCCAGGTGACGGAATTGACTGTCGAAGACGGCCAGCCGTTGCATGTGAAGGCGATTTTTGAGTACATTCCGCCGTTTTCCATCGAGGGCTACAAGGACGTCACGGTGGAGAAGCCTTCCGCCGAGGTGACCAGGGAAGAGTTCGAGCGGGAGATGGCCGAGTTGCAGGAGTCGCGCGCCACGATTGAGCCAGTGGAAGAAGATCGCGCTCTTGTGAACGGCGACTGGGCGCAGATCAGCTATGCGGGCCGGATTGACGGCGAGACGGACGGCGAGGCGGAGCCGCTGAAAGGCGAGGATACGCTGCTGGAGATCGGCGGCAAAAACACCGTGGAGGCCTTTACCACGGCTCTGCTTGGCGCCAAGCCGGGACAGGAATTGAAGGCCGAGGTGGTCTACCCGGCCGATTATCCCGAGGCGAAGCTGGCCGGCAAGACCGTGGCCTACGAGATTCAGGTGAAGGGCATCAAGAAGCGCAACGTTCCCGAGCTGAACGACGATTTTGCCAAAGAGCTGGGCAACTATGAGACGCTGGCCGAGCTGGAGGACCGCGTGCGCGAGCATATGGACAACCGCAAGCGGCGCGATGTGGCAAGCGAAACGCGCAACCGGCTGTTTGCGGCGCTCGCCGAGCGGTTCTCGTTCGCGGTGCCTGAATCGCTGGTGCAGGATCAGATCGACACGCGCCTGGAGCGCGGTCTGCGCGCCTTGGCGGCGCAGGGAATGCAGACCGAGCAGATGCGCAAGCTCGACTTTGGCCGCCTGCGCACGGCGCAGCGCGAGGGCGCCATTGCCGAAGTAAAGACCTCGATCCTGCTGGACCGCATTGCAGACGAGGAAAACATCATCGTCAGCGAAGAGGAGCTGGACCGCGAGGTGGAGATGGCGGCCCTGCAAACACGCGAGAATATTGAGACTTTGCGCGCGCGATTGACTGAGGACGGCGGACTCGCTAGAATCCGGGAGCAATTGAGACGCGAGAAAACCGCGAATTTGCTTTACGAACGGCTGCCCGCTGCGGGGTAGCAGGAATTCAACAGCGCGGCCCGGAGCCGGAACGTGTGCGGCGCCGGGAAGCCCACTGATCGCGGGGCGCAAGCGGCTCCGAAGGGAAAACAGGAAGAATACTCGATGGCTTTAGTTCCCATGGTAGTGGAGCAGACGACGCGGGGCGAACGTGCCTACGATATCTACTCGCGTCTGCTGCGCGACAACATCATCTTTCTGGGCACGCCCATTGACGACCAGGTGTCGAACCTCGTCGTAGCGCAACTGCTGTTTCTCTCCAGCGAAGATCCGGACAAGGATGTCCAGCTTTACATCAATTCACCCGGCGGCTCCATCACCGCGGGCCTGGCCATTTACGACACCATGCAGTTCATCAAGAACAACGTGGTCACGTACTGCATCGGCCAGGCGGCGAGCATGGGCGCGTTTCTGCTGCTGGCGGGCACCAAGGGCAAGCGTTTTGCCCTGCCTAATTCGCGCATTCTGATTCATCAGCCTTCGATGGGCGGCATCAGCGGGCAGGCCACGGACATCGACATTCACGCTCGCGAGATTCTCCGCATCCGCGAGATTACCAACAACCTGATCGCCCGGCACACCGGGCAGCCTCTGGACCGCATCGAGCGCGATGTCGAGCGGGACTTTATTATGAACGCGCAACAGGCCAAGGAATACGGCATCGTAGACGACATCATCGACCGGCCCCGTTTATAGCGAGGCAATCCGCCTGGGGCGGAAATTAGAAGGATCGATCAAGGGAGCAAAACCATGAAACCGCGCACGGGACTTGAAGATACACTGCGCTGCTCGTTCTGCCACAAATCGCAGGATGCGGTGGCCAAGCTGATCTCGTCGCCCAGCGACTACCCTCGCGCTTACATCTGCGACGAGTGTGTGGCTGTTTGCAATTCAATTCTTGAGGACGATCGCGCGGAAGCGGCGCCAGCGACCGTGGCCGGCAACCTGCCCAAGCCTCAGGAAGTGAAGAGCTTCCTTGATGACTACGTGATTGGGCAGGAGCAGACCAAGAAGAAGCTTGCCGTTGCAGTCTACAACCATTACAAGCGCATCCAGATGAATCGGATGCGCAACAACGAAGTCGAGCTCTCCAAGTCGAACATTCTGCTGGTCGGTCCCACCGGCTCCGGCAAGACGCTGCTGGCGCACACGCTGGCCAAGATGCTCGACGTGCCCTTTGCGATTGTGGACGCCACCACGCTGACCGAGGCGGGGTATGTAGGCGAGGATGTCGAGAACATCATTCTCAAGCTGCTGCAGGCTGCCGAGGGCGACGTGACCCGCACACAGCAGGGCATCATTTATATCGACGAGATCGACAAGATCGGCCGCAAGGACGAAAATCCTTCCATCACACGCGACGTTTCAGGCGAAGGCGTGCAGCAGGCTCTGCTGAAGATTCTCGAAGGCACGGTGGCGAATGTGCCTCCGCAAGGCGGCCGCAAGCATCCGCACCAGGAGTTCACCGCCGTCGACACCACGAATATTCTGTTTATCTGTGGCGGCGCCTTTGTGGGCCTGGAACGCGTGGTGGGCCGGCGCGTAGGCAAGAAAGCCCTGGGCTTCCGCTCCGCGGATGCCGATGCCGATCAGGCCACCAGCCGCTTGCATCGCGACACCGAACTGCTGCGCAAGACGGAGCCGCAGGATCTGATCAAGTACGGGCTCATTCCGGAGTTTGTGGGCCGCTTGCCGGTGATGGGTGTGCTCGACGAACTTGACGAGCCGGCGCTGATCGACATTCTCTCCAAGCCGCGCAACGCGATCCTCAAGCAGTACCAGCGTCTCTTCGAGTATGAGAACGTGCGCCTGCACTTCACGCAGGAGGCTACGAGCGCCATCGCGCGCGAAGCTTTGGCGCGCAAAGTGGGGGCGCGCGGTCTGCGCATGATCCTGGAAGAACTGATGCTGGATCTGATGTACCATCTGCCCAGCAACAAGCGGGTCCGCGACCTGGAGATTACCCGCGAGATGGTCGAGCGCCGCGATCTGTCGCTCTGCCTGCTTGAAAAGGCTGGCTGACCTTTCCATTCTTCTTCATTGTTGGAGTGGGCCGATGCCTGATGCTCTCGCATCAGGCACGGCTAACGACTTCGCCGGAGCGGGCAACGGACTGCTTTTGAATCTGCGTCACGTCCCGCACCGCGCCGCGGGCCGCACTGGTGGCCAGTGCGGCATAGGCTTGCAGCGCCTTTGAGACCTGGCGATCACGTGCCGCGGGCTTCCAGGCGGCCGCGCCTTTGGCCTCCATCTTTTCCCGGCGCCTCGACAGCTCGGTTTCGGAGAGGCTCACGCGCAGCACGCGTCTGGGGATGTCGATTTCGATGGTATCGCCTTCTTCCACCAGTCCCAGTGCGCCGCCTTCAGCCGCCTCCGGCGAGATGTGCCCGATGCAAAGCCCGGCGCTGCCGCCGGAAAAGCGGCCGTCCGTGATCAGAGCGCAGTCTTTGCCCAGTCCCTTGGATTTCAGGTAGCTGGTGGGATAGAGCATCTCCTGCATGCCGGGTCCGCCCTTGGGGCCTTCGTAGCGAATGACAACCACGTCGCCGGGAACGACCTTGTCGCCCAGGATGCCTTCAACCGCCGCGTCCTGGCTCTCGAAGATGCGCGCCCGGCCGGTGAATGTAAGGTGCGCTGGGTCCACGCCTGCCGTTTTCACAATGCAACCCTCTTCGGCAATGTTGCCGTAGAGAACGGCCAGACCGCCATCCTTGCTGAAGGCGTGGGCCAGATCGCGAATTGCGCCGCTGGCGCGGTTCAGGTCCAGCTCGGGGTAACGCTTGTTCTGGCTGAAGGGAACGGTGGTGCGCACTCCGCCGGGAGCCGCGCGATAGAACTCCTTCACTTCGGGAGCCACAGCGCGCATCACGTCCAGCGTGTCGATGGCTTCGCCCAGGGACGCGGAGTGCACGGTGTGCACGTTGCGATGGATCAAGCCGCAACGGTCGAGCTCGCCCAGGATGCCGATGATGCCGCCGGCCCGGTGCACGTCTTCCATATGAACCGTGGCCGAGGAGGGAGCTACCTTGCACAGATTTGGCACGCGGCGCGAAAGCCGGTCGATGTCGGCCATGGTGAAAGGCACTTCGCCTTCCTGCGCCGCGGCCAGCAGGTGCAGCACGGTGTTGGTTGAGCCGCCCATGGAGATGTCCAGCGTCATCGCGTTCTCAAATGCGTCGAAGGTCGCGATGTTGCGCGGCAACACGCTGAGGTCGTCCTGCTCGTAATAGCGCCGCGCCAGATCGACAATCGTTCGGCCGGCGCGCAGAAACAGCGCCTTGCGATCGGCGTGCGTTGCCAGCACGGTTCCGTTGCCGGGCAGCGCAAGACCAAGCGCTTCGGCCAGGCAGTTCATGGAGTTTGCCGTGAACATGCCGGAGCAGGAGCCGCAGGTGGGGCAGGCGGAGCGCTCATACTCCTCGACCTCGGCGTCGCTTCTGTGCGGATCGGCGGCGATGATCATGGCGTCGATCAAGTCCAGGGATTTCTGTCCATTGCCCTGCTGGATCTTGCCTGCTTCCATGGGGCCGCCGGATACAAACACAGTGGGGATGTTGAGGCGCAGCGAGGCCATCAACATGCCGGGTGTGATCTTGTCGCAGTTGGAGATGCAGACGAGCGCGTCGGCGCAGTGGGCGTTCACCATGTACTCCACCGAGTCCGCGATCAGTTCGCGCGAGGGCAGGCTGTAAAGCATGCCGTTGTGGCCCATGGCGATGCCGTCGTCGATGGCGATGGTGTTGAACTCCTTGGCCACGCCGCCGGCCTTGGCGATCTCTTCGGCGACAAGCTGGCCAAGATCCTTGAGGTGGACGTGGCCAGGCACGAACTGGGTAAAGGAGTTGGCGACGGCAATAATGGGTTTGCCAAAATCGCCGTCCTGCATTCCGGTAGCGCGCCAAAGGCTGCGCGCTCCAGCCATATTTCGTCCATGCGTTGAGGTTCGTGACCGATAGTTGGGCATCACCGAGATTTTACAACTTCAAGCAGCCGTTGCGATGACTGCAATTTGGCGCCGCACCCGGGCTGGAGATAAATCGAATTGCTGGCGGAGATTTCAGATCCAGGGTGCGCTGGCGTGGGGAAACGCTTTCCTCCTGAGGCGGCCCGTGCCACTCCGGAGTCCGCGGATTCCGCCGCGGGCGTATGCGTAATCGCAAGTAAATTAAGGCTGGTTTGAGCCACAGCCGGGCAAATTTCTGTTTCAGAAACAGCAGGAAAGCGTACAATCAGATAGCCCGATGAGCGCATCGAGAACCAAGCCGCAAAACCGCAGACGAGCTGCCGTGAGCATCCGCGACGTAGCCCGGCGCGCACGGGTTTCCATCGCCACGGTGTCGCGTGCGGTGAACCGCGTCTCCACGGTCGATCCGGAGTTGGCCAAGCGCGTGTGGAAGGCTGTGGAGGAGACCGGCTATGTGCCCAATACGCAGGCGCGCGCGCTGGTTTCCGGCCGCAGCCGCATCCTGGGCCTGATTGTGTCTGAGATTACGAACCCGTTTTTCCCGGAACTGGTGCAGGAGTTTGAAAACCTGGCCGTGGCGCAGGGGTACGAGGTGATGATCGGTTCGACAAACTACGATCCGGCGCGAACGGAGTCGCTGGTCCGGCGCATGTTGCAGCGCAACGTGGACGGCGTCGCGGTGATGACCTTCGGCATTGAGGAAGAGCTGGTGCAGAAGCTTGTGGAGCGCGAGTTTCCGCTGGTGTTTGTGGATGCCGGTCCCGATTTGCCCAACATCCGCGTACTGAAAGTGAATTATGCCGAGGGCATCCGCGAGGCCGTGCAGCACCTGGCGGCGCTGGGGCACCGCAGCATTGCATTCATTGCCGGGCCGCTCAACATGCGCTCGGCGGTGGCGCGACGCGACGCGTTTCTGAAGTCGATGGCGGAGCTAGGAATCGAGGTGCCTGCCGAACATGTCGTAGAAGGCAACCACACGATGGAGGGCGGTCTGGAGGCCATGGAACGTCTTGCCGATCTGGCGGAATTGCCCACGGCAGTCTTGTGCTCGAACGACATGACGGCCATCGGCGTGCTGCATGCGCTGGATCGTACGACGCACAGCGTGCCCAAGGAGATTTCCGTGGTGGGGTTCGACGATATTCATCTTGCGCAGTTCATGCTGCCGCCGCTGACCACGGTGCGCATGTCATGCCGGGATCTGGCGGCGGCTGCGGTGGAGGCATTGCGCGCCGGGATCGAGCCGGATCGTGCCGCGGCCGGGCAGAAGGAGTGGAGCATTCCTACGCGGCTTGTGGTGCGGCAGTCGTCGACCTTTCCGCGCGGTACGCTGCCGGCCGTGGTGAAGCAGGTTATGGGCAAGGGGCGTGGGGTACGGTTGGACTAACATGCGCCGTATGTGTCAATTTGCACTTGGCCTAGGCGAAACTTTCAGGGGAATAATTCTATGTTAGCCTGAGCAGACCGAGGTGTGTCCAGCGCGGAAATGGGTGGAACCAACGGACTCGGTAGACATTTGCCATCCCGGTGTCAATCCCTTGCGACGCGCCGTTCGCAGTCGGACATTGAGCGAGTAATCGAAGCCGTTGTGTTCAGCTTCGCTATTTACATTTGTTATGTCCCTTTAAACGGAGGGAAGTTACCGTTTCGTGTCGCTCAGGATGCAATAAAGGGCGGTAGTGAAACAGTCATTTGGGCCCCGGCACAACTAGGGTGGCTTGCCTTGGTCACGGCAGTTTTTGCATTGGCCGCTGTGGCCTATATCCGATACGACGGAAATAGGTTCTTTCAATGGATCCGGCTCACAGAACGAACGCCCCGTAATTCGATTTGGAACGACGTCTTTGAGAGCGAAGCCATCGAAGGCCAGCCGTTGCAGGTGGAGCTAGCAGATGGTCGGAGCGTACTCGGCAAACTTCACTACTACTCGGATGTAGCAGAAGACGCCTCGATCTACCTCACTGAAGCCGCTTGGGTGGATGCAAATGCGAACACAATCGCGATTCCCGGATCGGGCATTTTGCTAACCAAGAATAGCGGTATTCGCAGTGTGAGCCTTCTCAATCCTGCGCCAGAATCTCAGACCGAGGCCGGTAGTGCGGTGACAGCAGCGAATGGTACTACTTCCGCAGAGAACTGCTGAAGGCGCTAGAATTTATTTATGCCTGCCGCAGCTTTATCTCCTGACATTCTGGCCAAATACGAGCCGGTGATCGGACTCGAAGTGCATGTGCAACTGCTGACCGCGAGCAAAGCGTTTTGCGGTTGCGCGAACAAGTTCGGCGCGGAGCCGAATACGAACATCTGCCCGGTCTGTCTGGGGCTGCCGGGAGCGCTGCCGGTGCTGAACGCCAAGGCTGTGGAGTTTGCCACGCTGGCGTCGCTGGCGCTCAACTGCCAGGTGCGCGAGCGGTCGATCTTTGCGCGTAAGAACTACTTTTATCCCGACCTGCCCAAGGGCTACCAGATTTCGCAGTACGACAAGCCGCTGGCCGAGTATGGCTGGATCGAGGTTCCGGCGGCTGGTGGCGCAACGAAGCGCATCGGAATCACGCGGCTGCACATGGAAGAGGACGCGGGCAAGAGCCTGCACGACGGCTTCGGTGACTCGGCCACGCGGACCTATCTGGATCTGAACCGTTGCGGCACGCCGCTGGTGGAGATTGTGAGCGAGCCCGATATCCGCACGCCCGATGAGGCCTTCGAATATCTGACGCGGCTGAAAGAGATCCTGCTTTATACCGGCGTTTCCGACTGCAACATGGAAGAGGGCTCGCTGCGCTGCGATGCGAACGTGAGCGTGCGGCTGAAGGGCGCGGAGAAGTTTGGCACCAAGGTGGAGGTGAAGAACGTCAACAGCTTCCGCTTTATCCGCGCGGCACTGGAGTACGAGATCGAGCGGCAAATCGAGGTGATTGAAAACGGCGGGCGCGTGATGCAGGAGACGCGGTTGTGGAACGCGAACGAGGGCCGGACCTATTCGATGCGTTCAAAGGAACAGGCGCATGATTACCGCTATTTTCCGGAGCCGGACCTGCCTCCGCTGATTGTGTCGCCGCAGTTTCTGGCGGAGGCGGGCAAAAGGCTGCCGGAGCTGCCTGAGGCGCGGCGCGCACGCATGATTGCCGAGTACGAACTGGCGGCGCAGGATGCGCAGACGCTGACGGCTTCCCGGGAGTTCGCCGACCGGTTTGAGGCGGCGGCCAAGACGGCGAAGAATCCGCGGCGCGTGGCGAATATTCTGCTGAGCGAAGTGGCAGGACGGCTGAAGGCGCTGGGTCTGGAGCAGGAGCAATCTCCGGTGTCGATGGCGGGGATTGTGATGGCTGCCGATCTGCTGGAAGAGGGCAAGATCAGCTCGAAGCAGATGAAACAGCTCTTCGACGTGTGCTTTGAGAAGGGCGAAGACTTCAGCGCAGTCTACGAGCGCGAAAAGCCGCAGCAGCTTACCGACGCCTCTGCAATCGAGGCGCTGATTGATGCGGCGATAGCTGCCAGTCCCAAGCAGGTGGAGCAGTACCGCGCGGGAAAGAAAACTTTGGCGGGATTCTTTGTCGGCCAGGTGATGCGGGCGTCAAAGGGACAGGCTAATCCGGCGCTGCTCAACGAACTTGTCGTCAAGAAGCTGGAGGGGTAAGCGGCGGCCGTTCCGTCGATTCAGCGGGTGGAGCGGAGGCGCCAGGAACAGGAAAGAGCTGTTTTGCCGTATACACAGATAGAACATCGTTGTCGCGATCGCTTCTTGTCCGTTATTCAGGAAGCTTTTTCGAGCAGGGGTCTGAACCCCAGAGAAATGCCGCCTGGATGAGTGCCAGGCAAAATAGTGAAGCGGCGCCGGCCATGAAGTGCGTTCCTTCGACAGCCAGCGGCCGGCTCTATTTGATCGTCAGATCGCCCACCCACTTTTTGCGAGCGTCCCAGGAACTGACGACCTTGACGGCGCTCTTCTTGCCGCTCTTTTCGGCCCAGAGGCTATAGTCTTCGGTCATATTGACCTGAGTAAAGTTGAAATGACCCTCTTTGTTGGATGTGTAGCTGCGAATGGTCTTGGTCTTCATGTTCTGCAGAAAAACGATGGCATCGTTTATGGGCTGTGATTTTGCATTAAAGACAGTGCCCGACACGCTGCGTTCCCCGTAGTACTGCGCCTGTGCCAGAGGCGGCCCAATTAATCCGCCGTGAGGAGCTACCGGAATCACGCCTGTCGCAACGGCGACCAGCGCTACCAATGTTACCGATGCCACACGGCTCATTTTTTTACCCTTCCTCCTCTTCTTCCTCATCATAAAGCTCGTCGTCCTCCTCCAATTCGTCGTCCACGCGAGCAAGTTCGAGCGGTTCAACACCGACCACTTCAAATTCGGTTCCACACTCCTCGCAAGCAATTACGTCGCCTTCTTCCACTTCGTCCAACTCAATATCCAATTCGTTTTCGCATTCAGGGCAGCTGGCCATGGCAGCCTCCTCTCTTTCTCAAGTCAGTTCAAATTGCGGAATCAAAGCATGTTGCTGTACAACAATCGCTAGTTTTAGGGAGAACCCGGCACGAGGTCAAGAGGGCAGGTGGGGCAAATTGCATTTTGACACCCGGCAAGAAAACGGATCAGGAGCTTTCCGAAAAATGATTGTACGCGGACGGCTTGTGCGGACCAGTCCGGTGTTTGTCGCACAACGGGAAGATGCGCTTCAGGCCGGATCGGCTGCCCCAGAGCCAGCCGCAGATTTCCCCATGAGCATAGACTCCCCCGCACCGAGAGACGCTCGACCGCGGAGAAGGTGTGGAATGCAAAGTGCTTGCTTGAGCGCGCCAGGAGTGACTCCCTGGGACCCGGGGCCAATGACACCCGGCCGCGGGACCATTTAACCTGAGGATTACAATGCGCAGGATTGGATCGAGTCCGTTCGCTTTTCCCGATTTCCGCGGTGCTACACGCCAACTGGTGCTTGTAAACCTGGTTACGTATTTCATCGTGCTGCTGGCGCAGTTGGCGATGCGGGGTACGGCCGCGGCCGTCATCGGAGGGCTCACATTTCAGCCGTGGGATTTCCTGCACGGCGCGCTGTGGCAGCCCTTTACTTACAGTTTCATTCATTTCGGCATTCTGAGCACGCTGTTGGAACTGCTGGCGCTGTGGTTCCTGGCGGGATTTCTGGAGACCTTCCACAATGCCAACTGGATATACGGTCTCTATGCGTTTTCGGTGCTGGGAACGGCCGCGGCCGGGATTGTGATTTATCTGGCGGGCGAAACGCTGCGGTTCCCGATGGTGCCGGTGCCGCTCTACGGGTGCTTCGGCGGCATCTTCGGCCTGCTGGCCGTGATTGGCATGCTCTACGGCGACGTGGAGTTTCTACTATTTTTCGCTATCGGCATCAAGGCGCGTTACATGGCCATAATCTTCGGGCTGATTGCCATCGCCATGCTCTTTGGCGCGGAGCGGATGTATGCCTTTGCGCAGTTGGGCGGCGCGGCGGCCGGCCTGCTGTACGTGCGCACAGCTCCACGGCGCGGCGTCAACTTCGCCTTCAGCGAAAAGTTGTATGGGCTGCGCAACCGCTATTACCGCTGGAAGAGGCGGCGGGCTGCGCGCAAGTTCGAGGTGTACATGCGCCGCCAGGGGCGGACGATCAAGTTCGACGGGCAGGGCAGGGTGATTCACGAAGAGGACGCCGACGACAAGAAGAAGTGGAACTGAGGACAGCGCGGTTCCGCATATGGAAGATTCGACCGTGATTTGCGGGCCGATCCGGGATGCAGGTCGGGTTCTGGAGTAGCACCGGCTACGAATCGCCGGATGCGAGACGATACAATCCTCTCTGGAATGTTTACACGAATTGTCTTTCTCTTTCCTGGGCAGGGTTCGCAGGCTGTTGGCATGGGCCGCGAACTATGCGAGCGCTTTCCTGTTGCGGCGCGCACACTGGCCGAGGCCGATGAGGCGCTTGGTTTTCCCCTTTCAAAGCTGATATTTGAGGGTCCCGAAGAAGAGCTGCGCCTGACCGAGAATACGCAGCCGGCCATTCTGGCGGTGAGCGTGGCGGCGGCGCGGGTGCTGGCCGAGCGAGGGGTGACACCGGCGCTCACCGGCGGCCACTCGCTGGGAGAATGGTCGGCGCATGTGGCGGCTGGAACTTTGGCATTCTCTGATGCGGTACGGGCCGTAAAGGCGCGCGGGCGTGCGATGCAACTGGCAGTGCCGGCGGGTCAGGGCGCAATGGCAGCGGTGCTCTCGCTGGACGCGGCGCAGGTGATGGAAGCGTGCGCGGAGGCGGAGCGTGAGACCGGGGCCCCGGTGGCCGCGGCCAATCTGAACTCGCCGGCGCAGACGGTGATTTCAGGCGCGTTGGCGGCGGTGGAAAAGGCCATCGCGCTGGCCAAGGCAAAGGGAGCGCGAAGGGCTGTGATGCTGCCGGTGAGCGCGCCTTTCCACTGCGTACTGATGCAGCCGGCGCAAGAGGAAGTGGCGCGGGTGCTCGCCGGTCTTACGCTTGCTGATCCGGGCATTCCCGTGGCCGCGAACGTGACGGGTGGGCTGGTGACGACGGTGGCCGCAGCTCGCGACGCACTTACGCGGCAGGTGACCGGGGCGGTGCGCTGGGTGGATTGCGTGCGGGCGCTTGCCGACGGCGGAGCCGATGTCTTTGTGGAGGTGGGGCCGGGCAAGGTATTGTGCGGCCTGCTGAAGCAGATCGACCCGGGGCTGAAGGCGGTGAATGTGGAAGATGCGGCCAGTCTGGAGAAGACGCTGGCAGAACTGGCAGGTTAAAGGGCGGCAGCCTGGCTACTGGCTGCTGCCCGGCGCTCCTTTAAGGCCCATAAACGGCCCCAGATAGAGTTCCACGGGCGAATAGCTGAGCGTGTGGTTTTTGGGGTCGTAAGCCAAGAACAATGGGTTCTTCTTCTGGCCGTTGATGTAGATTCCGACGATCATGACGTTGCCGGAGATGCGTTCGGCCGCGATCTTGTGACTGTGGATGGGGCCGTATTCGTTTTGGCCGCTAGTGGGACTCCAGTCCTGCAGGAAGTCCTTGAAGGTGTACATGGCGTGGCTGTTCGGATGCTGCTGCCAGTTGGGATCGTTGAACCAGACGCCGTAGGCTTTCTGCATATCGTTCTGCTCGACGGCCGTTAAGAAACGGTTGACGGTGTTGGTTCCGAAGAGATGTTCGTCCCAGTTCCAGGGCCAGTCGAGCGGATGGCCGCACACCACCCACCATACGATGAAGAGCGTGATGAGTGTGCTTATGGCGGAGATGAGGATAATGAAGTTGCGGCGTTCGCGGGCTGCGTTATATTGCGGAGCATCGAGCAGGGTCATCGGAATCCAGCCTTTTGGTTAGAATACGACACCGCGCGGCAACAGACGTTCCAGGCCGCTTTGCGCGATCGGCCCAACTCTTCTGTTCAGAGCGCCCTACCGTCTGTCTGGTTAGACACCGACGACTCAATCTCTGTTCCCCGGATTTCTGCGGCGGGTGTTGCGACGAGCGTCTCGCGACGCGGCCGCGGTCACGCTTCGCGGGTGTACGTAGTGCGGGCCTTTTCCCTTTGCCGTTCAAGCGCAAGATCGATAAGGCGCGAGATGAGGTCCTTGTAGGCGATGCCGGAGGCTTCCCAGAGTTTGGGATACATGCTGATGCGGGTAAAGCCGGGAAGCGTATTGACCTCATTGAGATAGATGCGGCGCCGGCCTGCCGGCTCCATGAGGAAGTCGACGCGGGCCAGACCTGAAAGATCGCATGCGCGGAAGGCGGCAACGGCCATTTCGCGGATTTTTTGGGATTCGGTGGCGGTGAGCTTGGCGGGAATTACGGGCACGGAGCCTTCGGAGAGGTATTTGGCTTCGTAATCGTAGAACTCCTTGCCGGGGATGATTTCGCCGACGACGCTGGCTTTGGGATCGTCGTTGCCGAGCACGGCGACTTCAAGCTCGCGGGCCTTGGTGCGCTTGCCGCCCACGCCCTCTTCGACGATGAGTTTGCGGTCGTAGCGGGCGGCCAGGGTAAGCGCGGGCGCCAGCTCTTTGCGGTCGTGCGCCTTGCTGATGCCCACCGAGGAGCCCAGATTGGCGGGCTTGACGAAGACCGGATATTTGAGGGCGGCTTCAATGCGCGCGATGGCTTTGCGCGGAGACTTTTCCCATTCCGAGCGGAGCAGCGCGACGTGTTTGACGATGGGCAGGCCGGCCTGGGCAAAGAGGCGCTTCATGGCGTCCTTGTCCATGCCCGCGGCTGAGCCGAGCACGCCGGAGCCGACGTAGGCGATGCCGGCCAGCTCGAAGAGGCCCTGGATGGTGCCGTCCTCGCCGAAGGTGCCGTGGAGGACGGGGAAAACGACGTCGAGGGCGGAAACGGCGACGCGGCTGGAGGCCTTTTCGAGTGTTGCGCCGGCTTGCGGCGGCTCGGGGACAAGCAGCGTGGGGATGCCTTCGTGGAGCAGCTTGGCGCCGGGAGTGGCTTCAGGGTCGCCGGCGCGGAAGTGACGAGCGAGGGCTTCCGAAGCGCCGTTGAGCAGGTTGGTTGCGTCGCCGGCGGCCAGCCAGCGGCCCTCCCTGGTGATGCCGATGGGCACCACCTCAAATTTTTTGCGGTCGATTGCCTTGAGGATGGAAGCGGCGGAGAGCAGCGAGACTTCATGCTCGCCGCTGCGGCCGCCGAAGAGGATGCCTACGCGAAGTTTCTTGGCCATCAGGATTGATTCTAGTGTGGTTCGCCGCAGATTTGCGACCCGATCCGATGCGGAAGGCAGCAATTGGCGCTTAACCGTTAGCGATCAGCATTCAGCTTGCCGGGTGAGGGAACGGGCTTCGGGCTTCACCGCCGGAGATTGCAGAGCGCACAGCGTTGCGACCGCCGATGGCCAGGTCCGGTTGCAGAACGGGAGCCGAGGGCGCGGGAGATGCGGATTGTGTTGGCAAGAAAATACACTGCAAAAAAATCTGTGGAAAAGAAAATATTTATAGGGGGGTGGGTGCGTTGCATCGGTCCGGCGGCCTGGGTGCTGGGAGAACGCTCGGCGCTCCCTGCGCGGGATACGAAACGGATGGGACCGGTCATGATTGTGTGCTCCGTGGCGAGGCGTGTGGAACCGCCGATGGTTTTATTGTCGGCGATGGGGCTGAAATTATCTGCAACGGTAAGTTGAATGATTCGCAGAGGTTGGAGCGTGCGGGGCTTGACATCTTTTGGGGCGAACCCTTGGATGAGGTGTTTTCCGGTCTTCCGAAGGTGGAGCGGGGCGGGTGCCTCAATACGCGGCGGCTTCGGGAGTGATCTGCAGTGGCGGGATATTGGCTTCCATCGCCGGTCCCCATCAAAGGCGAGGGACGGGGGCCACCCTCAGTTGAATCATCATCCCCATGAGATCGTGGCACCCGCCAAGGTGGACATAGAGTGTTTGTGGGATTGCGGAATGCGCGAAAAGCAACCGTGGATCCTTCGCTGCGGTCGGGATGACAGATGTTGGTGGAAGGTGTGGTGGGTTTGCCGATGGGAACATTTCTTCAGACGCAGACGGCAGGGGTGGTGAGTGTGTGTGAATGTCCGGACGGGGTTCAGGGGCGGGGCGCAAGGCCGGCGGCCTGGAGAACGGCTTCCACGGTCTGCTCGGGGGTGAGGGCGTCGGTGGCGATGTTGACGTGGGCGGTGCGGTAGAGGGGCAGGCGGCGCTGGTAGCGGGCGGCGAGGTTGGCCTGGTCGGCGAAGACGGGGCGGGTGCGCTCGGTGCCGCCGCAGCGCGCCAGGGTGGTGGCCAGCTCGACTTCAAGATGCACGAGGAGGGTGCCGGAGGAGCGGCGCAGCAGGTTGCGCGTCTCGGCGGATTCGATGGCTCCGCCGCCGAGAGCCAGCACCAGGGAGTCCTGGCCGGCGAGGCGGGCAATGGTGGCGCGCTCAAGGCGGCGGAATTCGGCTTCTCCGTGGAGGGCGAAGATTTGCGCGATGGGCATTCCGGCTTCGGTCTCGATGATGTCGTCCACATCGAGAAAGCGCCAGCCGAGGCGGTGGGCCAGCAGCGGCCCGGCGGTGCTCTTGCCCGAGCCCATAAAGCCGGTGAGCACGATGCGGCGGACGCCGGCGCCAAGCGGGGCCGAGATGGAGCGGGCGCGGGATTGGGCTGGAACGGTCATTGCAACGGCGGCCGGGGAGCGGTGCCCGCTCCAGTATAGGTGGTGGCGAGGTCGGGCCGGGTCCCGGGAAGTCGGGCAAGCACGGCCAGGAACCTGTGGCGAAAGTCGAAATCTGGAGAGAGCCAT
>JAJZME010000073.1 GCA_021803035.1 Acidobacteriota bacterium
CTTCCGGCATGCCTGACAGGCGGGGTGGCGCGGGCGCGGCGCTATGAATGCCTTCGAAGCCGGCGGTTGGGCATACGAATTGCCCGCTTGCGCTTTCGAGAGTGATCGCCTGCGCAATGGTGGCGCCATAGGCGCGCAACGCGCTGCAGCCGCCTGTTTCGTAGGCCTGCGTGGCGTGCATGGCGTCGGTCCGCAGGCTGCTGGTAAGGAAATCAAAGGTCGCCTGCGGGCCTTCGAAGTGCCGGCGCACAATCAGCGCGGTCGAGATCACGAAGATGAGGCTCTGCGCAATCCAGAAGATGATGAAGATTTTGAAGAACAGGCTGCGCATTGGTTCAGTCCCTTAGCGATACGTCCTTTGCCGTTTCCCACTTCTGGTTGACGGCGAGTTGATAGCCCATGCCGCGAATGGTCTTGACGCGTTCCTCGCCACCCTGGCCGCTCAGCTTTCGCCGCAACCGGCTTACGTGCATATCCAGGCTGCGGTCGAAGGGGTGAAATTTGCGCCCCAGCACGCTCTCTGAGATTTCCTCGCGCGCAACCACCTTGCCTGGGGCGCACATCAGGGCTTCGAGCAGCGCAAACTCCACATCGGTCAGCTCAATCTTTTTGCCGTCCTGCAGCACGGTGCGCGCGGCGCGATTCAGCTCCAGATCCTCCACGCGCAGCACGGTCTGCTCGGGCGCGGGCGCGGCGCTATGGCTCCGGCGCAGGATGGCGCGCATTCTCGCCAGCAGCTCGCGTGGATTGAACGGCTTGGACAGGTAATCGTCGGCGCCGATCTCCAGGCCCACAATCCGGTCCACATCTTCGCCGCGCGCCGTCAGCAGCAGCACGCTCACCGGCGACTCCGCGCGCAGCCGCCGCAGCACCTCGAAGCCGTCCAGTCCCGGAAGCATCACGTCCAGGAGCACCAGCGCATACCGCTTTTCCAGCGCGGCTTTCAAGCCGGTGTCGCCGCGGTGCACCGCGCGAACGTGAAAGCCATAGCGCCCCAGGTACTCGGTCAGCATGGCGCAAAGCTCAACATCGTCGTCGATGAGCAGAATCTCGTCCACTGCGATCCTCGGGCTCCTTCGCTGGAAGGCGGGCGCACGCCGCTTTAATCTGCGCCGTTCATTCCACAACTTAGGCTACGCCTATTGCCGCGTTTCGAGAGCAGCAGAAATGTAACAAATCGTAACGCGGCCGGCCACGCTATGTTACACAGATTTACCCAATGTGACCGCACTTGAACCGCGTTCATTGTCTTCTGAGGATGCAAGCTTCTGAACGGCGAAAGGACGCACCATGCGAACGCGGAAGTTCCTCAACCTGATCCTGGCATTGCTCCTGCTCAGCGGCGCGGCGCTGGCCAGTGCCCAGACGCAAGCCGGCAGCATCCACGGCACGATCACCGACCCGACCGGCGCGGTCATTCCCTCGGCGACCGTCACCGTCACCGGCGGCAATGGACAATCACGCACGGCCACGAGCGGCAGCAACGGCGCATATGCTTTCGAGCAACTGGCGCCGGGCAGCTACACTCTTTCGGCTTCGGCGCAGGGCTTTGCCGCTTCGGCGCCCCGCAGTGTCAAGGTTACTGCGGGGAAGATCGCCATTGCCGATTTCGCGCTCCAGCTTCCCGTCGAGCAGCAGCAGGTGACGGTCAGCAGTCAGGCTCTCGGCGTCAGCACCAGTCCCGATCACAACGCCAGTGCCATCGTCATCAAGGGCAAGGACCTGAATGCGCTCTCCGACGACCCCGATGAGCTGCAGAGCGAGCTCACCGCGCTGGCCGGTCCCGCCGCCGGCCCCAACGGCGGACAGATTTATATCGACGGCTTTACGGGTGGGCAATTACCTCCCAAGTCCGACATTCTCGAGATTCGGATCAATCAGAACCCCTTCTCCGCGGCCTATGACAAGCTAGGCTACGGCCGCATTGAAATCATCACCAAGCCCGGCAGCAACAAGCTCCACGGATCGGCGATGATGATGGGCAACGACTCATCCTTCAACTCGCTCAACCCGTTCGTCCGCAGCGAACCGCCGTACTACACGCTCTTTTCCGCCGCCAATGCGGGCGGACCGCTGGGCAAGCATATATCCTGGTTCGCCAACATCTTCAGCCGCGACAATCAGTCGAACTCGATCGTGAACGCAGAAATGCTCGACTCCAGCGGCAACCCTTATAACTACTCCGTCGCCGTGGCCAATCCGCAGTCGCTGCTGGATGTGAGCCCGCGCTTCGACTTCCAACTGGGCGCCAGCAACACGCTCACTGTCCGTTACAGTTATAGCCGGCGCAAAAGCACCAACTCCGGCGTTTCGCAGTTCGCGCTTCCCAGCCAGGCTTACAACGTCACGGACCTGGAGAACGTGCTGCAACTCAGCGACACGCAGATCCTGAGCGCCAACGTGGTGAATGAAACCCGCTTTCAGTACATGGGCGACCGCAGCGACCAGGCGGCGCAGAGCAACCTGCCCACCGTTTCCGTGCAGGGTGCATTTACCAGCGGTGGCAACAGCATGGGCATCAATCGCGACAATCAGGACCACTACGAATTCCAGAACGAGACTCTGATCAGCAAAGGCCCGCACTCCATCAATTTCGGAGGCCGCCTCCGCTATACGCGCGATGCTGGTTACTCCACGTCGGGATTCAACGGGACCTACATCTACTCGTCGCTCAGTGCCTACAAGGCCGGCACGCCCAGCGAATATGCGGTAACGGCGGGCAATCCCTCCGCGCTTGTGAACTACGCCGATCTCGGCCTCTACTTCCAGGACGACTACAAGTTCCGTCCCAACCTGACCCTCAGCTACGGACTTCGCTATGAAGCCCAAACCGGCATCAGCGATCACGCCGACTGGGCGCCGCGCTTCGCTTTCGCCTGGGCTCCCGGCGCACATGGCAACACGCAGGCCAAGACCGTGATTCGCGGCGGCTATGGCTGGTTCTATGACCGCTTTGCGGAGGGCAACCTGATGCAGGCGGTGCGCAACAATGGCATCAACCAGCAACAGTACATCGTCAACAACCCCGGCTTCACCACGAACGCGCCACCACCTTCGCAGCTTGCCGCTGCCAGCCCCGCGGCCCCCACAATCTACGAGGTGGCGCCCAATCTGAAAGCGTCTGTGAACATGCAGGCAGCTCTGGGCATCGAGCACCAGTTCGGCAAAATAGCCACGGTCGCCGCCACCTACATCAACTCGCACGGCGTGCACCAGTATCTGTCGGACAACGTCAACGCCTATCTGCCCGGCACGTACAACTCTGCCACGGGCACAGGCACGCGGCCCAACGGCATCAACGAGAACATCTACCAGTTCCAGTCTGGCGGCATCTACAACCAGAACCAGCTCATGTTCAACTACAACGTGCGCATGCGCGGAGTATCTTTCTTCGGCTTCTACGAGCTCAACTTTGCCAATGCCGACACCTCCGGCGCCGGCTACTTCCCGTCGAATCCGTATGATCCTCGTGCCGACTACGGCCGCGCCAGCTTCGATGTGCACAACCGCTTCCTGCTTGCCGGCAACTTCCAGGCGCCCTTCGGAGTCTCCTTCAGCCCCATGCTGGTGGCCAACTCCGGCGCGCCGTTCAACATCACCATCGGCCAGGATCTGAACGGCGACAACCAGTTCAATGACCGGCCGGCTTTTGCCTCCGCATCCAGCCCATCGGCGACGGACACCAGCTATGGCGACTTCAACATGGATCCGGCGCCGGACCAGGCCCGCATTCCATACGACTACGGCAACGGGCCAGGCCAGTTCAGCATGAATCTGCGCGTGAGCAAGTCCCTCGGCATCGGCCCCAAAGCCGAGGGGAGCGCGGGGCCAAGCTTCTTTGGTCCCGGCGGACCGCATGGTGGTCACGGCCGGCCCGGCGGCGGCTTAGGCCCCGGAGGACTGAGTGGCGGCGTAGGACGGCCACACTTCAACCAGTCCACTACGCGGCGCTACTCGCTGAACTTCTCGGCGATGGTCCACAACGTCTTCAACGATGTGAACCTTGCACAGCCGGTGGGAGTCCTTGAGTCGCCGCTGTTCGGCAAATCGAATGCGCTCGCGGGCGGGTTCTTCTCCTCGCAAGCAGCCAACCGCAGCGTGAATCTGCAGGTAAGCTTCAACTTCTGAGGAGTCGCGGCGGGATTGGACGAGATCGCGCCGCGCGCGTGCAACGACAGGGGTGCGCAGCCGCAGCTGCCACGATGCGCGGCGCCGCGCTGCGGCTCAGCCCCGCGCTTTGGCCTGGGCCACCATTTCCACGAGAGCTTTCCGCGTCTCCAGCGCGGTGCGAACCTCAGCCGGGTAGTTGATGCGCGTGCCCTTCATTCCCTCCGCTGTCTTCAACCGGAGGTGGAATCCGAGCCGGTCCACCGCGGTCATCGCGGCTTCCGTTGCTTCAATTCCCGCGTGCGTTCGCGCCAGCAGAATCATGGCATCCTCGTGATCCGCATTCATGTGCGCCATGATGCCGGCCGCTTCCGGCGCCAGAGGGTCGGGCGAAGCCTGCCGGTATTCCCGTGCTTCCACCCAGCCCATTACTCCGAATCCACCGACGTAGTAAACGTCCACCACGTCGAGCCGGAAGAAACTGAAGTCCGGAAAATCAACCCAGTACTTGCTATTTTCGTGTTTTGCCAAATAAAGCTCGCGCACAAGAGAGATGTCGCTTTCCGGCACGGGCTTGGCCTCGCCGATCAACGTAGCCCGCGCCGCGCCAAGAGGGTCGCCGTCCGCCGCATGCTGCGCTATGAACAGACTTGCCCGCGGATCAGCCTGCAGGTTCTGCGTGTGCATAGCCATGCTGCTGATCAAAACGATGGGCCGGCCGCCGGAATCCACCGCATACGGCATCAGCGATCCAAAAGGAAATCCTTCACGCTTACGCGAAAGCGTGGATAGCGTCGCAAGCGCGGTCTGCGACGCGAGTGTTTTGACGCGCTCCGCGTAACTGGGTTCAGGTGGCTGCGGCGGCGGTGGGCCGGTACGGGCGTGCTGACGGCGCGTAACGTCGGGGATGGATGACATGAAACCTCCACTCTTAGGCTAATCCCGGCACCGGTCTTTGCATTTTTGGTTCCGGATGGGCATAATATGGACCGCGATCCGCGGGTTTGTTTTACATGACGATGTTTGGCATCGCGTGTTGCAGGCCCGCGCGGAATGCGCGCATGGAAAGGCGGTGGCTTGCGCATCCTCGCAGGAGCCTTTTCTCCGGGATCGGCGCGCGGCCACAGGGAATGTTCCACTCCGATTGCCGGAAGCTATCGACGCGATTGATGAGATCATTCATTCCAACCGGCGCACGGCTCCTATACTGAACCGGCGAGTGAATTCGAGATCCCCACAGGAGACATCATGTCTGATGAATCGAAATGCCCGTTCACGGGCAGCATGCTCAATCACACCACGGCAGGAGCAAAGGGGAACGGAGACTGGTGGCCCAACCAACTGAACCTGTCGATTCTGCATCAGCACTCTTCGCTTTCCAATCCGCTGGGCGAAGAGTTCAACTATGCCAAAGAGTTCAAGAGTCTTGATCTGAATGCCGTGATCAAGGATCTCCATGCCCTGATGACCGATTCTCAGGAGTGGTGGCCCGCCGACTATGGCCACTACGGACCGCTCTTTGTCCGCATGGCCTGGCATGGCGCGGGCACCTATCGCATCCACGACGGGCGCGGTGGCGCAGGCCACGGCGCGCAACGGTTCGCGCCCATCAACAGTTGGCCGGACAACGCCAGCCTGGACAAGGCGCGCCGCCTGCTCTGGCCCATCAAGCAGAAGTACGGCCGCAAAATCTCCTGGGCCGACCTGATGATCCTGGCCGGGAATGTGGCGCTGGAATCGATGGGCTTCAAGACCTTCGGCTTCGGCGGCGGCCGCGTGGACATCTGGGAGCCGCAGACGGACGTGGATTGGGGCCCGGAAACCACGTGGCTGGGCGACCAGCGTTACAGCGGCGACCGCGATCTGGCCAGGCCGCTGGCGGCCGTGCAGATGGGCCTGATCTATGTGAACCCGGAGGGTCCGAATGGCAACCCGGACCCGATCGCGGCGGCACGGGACATCCGCGAGACCTTTGCCCGCATGGCCATGAACGACGAAGAGACGGTGGCGCTCATTGCCGGCGGCCACACCTTCGGCAAGACCCATGGCGCCAACCCCATCAGCTATGTCGGTCCCGAGCCCGAGGGCGCGCCCATCGAGGAGATGGGCCTGGGCTGGAAGAACAGCTTTGGCACCGGCAAGGGCGACGACACCTTCACCAGCGGCCTGGAAGGCGCATGGACGTCCACTCCAACCAAGTGGGACAACAGTTTCTTCGAGACGCTCTTCGGTTACGAGTGGGAGCTGACCAAGAGCCCTGCCGGCGCTAACCAGTGGAAGCCCAAGAACGGAGCCGGCGCAGGCACCGTTCCGGACGCGCACGATCCCAAAAAGCGGCAGGATCCCTTTATGTTGACCACGGACCTTTCGCTGCGCATGGATCCAGCCTACGAAAAGATCTCACGGCGTTTCCTTGAGCACCCCGAGGAGCTTGCGGATGCGTTTGCGCGGGCCTGGTTCAAGCTGACGCACCGCGACATGGGTCCGATTGCACGCTACCTTGGCCCACTGGTGCCCAAGGAAGCGCTGATCTGGCAGGATCCGGTTCCCGCCGTCAACCATAAGCTGATCGACGACCGGGACATCGAAGCCCTGAAAGCCAAGGTCCTGGCCTCCGGTCTATCCATCTCTCAACTGGTGACCACCGCGTGGGCGTCGGCTGTGACCTTCCGCGGCAGCGATAAGCGCGGCGGCGCCAACGGAGCGCGCATCCGGCTTGCGCCGCAGAAGGACTGGGAGGTGAACCAGCCCGCCGAGCTGGCCAAGGTGCTTGCGAAGCTGGAAACCATTCAGAAGGAGTTCAATGCCTCGCAGTCCGGCGGCAAAAAGGTTTCGCTGGCCGACCTCATCGTGCTTGCGGGCTGCGCGGCCGTTGAAGCCGCTGCAAAGAAGGCCGGACACCAGGTGAAGGTTCCTTTTGCGCCGGGCCGCACGGACGCCATGCAGGAGCAGACCGATGTGACGTCGTTCGCCGTGCTGGAGCCGGCGGCGGACGGGTTCCGCAATTACGTCCGCAAGGGGCTGGAGGGATGTGCGCCCTACATGCTGGTGGACAAGGCGCAACTGCTCACCCTCACCGCTCCGGAGATGACGGTCCTGATTGGCGGCATGCGCGCCCTGGGCACGAACTACGGGCAGTCCAGGCACGGTATCTTCACCACGCGGCCTGAGGCCCTGACCAACGACTTCTTCGTGAACCTGCTGGACATGGGCACGAAGTGGGAGAGGTCCGCGGCTTCTGAGGACCTCTTCGAGGGACACGACCGGCAGACGGGCGCCCTCAAGTGGACGGGCACGGCCGTTGATCTCGTCTTCGGCTCAAATTCCCAGCTTCGCGCCGTGGCGGAGGTGTACGCGTGCGGCGATGCGCAGCAAACCTTCGTGCGCGACTTCGTGGCTGCGTGGAACAAGGTGATGAACCTGGATCGCTTCGACCTGGCGTGATTCCGGAGTGCAGGCCGGAGGAAGATCGGGCGTGCCGGAACAACACAACCGAGCCATCTCTTAATCGGGGAGCCTGCCCGGTAAGTCCTTCAACCCGCCGCCAATTGCTCAGCCGCGGCGAGCGCAGGAACACCTGCAACTCGCCGCGCGCGTTCTGCCCCGCGCAGTCTGTATCCGTGGCAGGACATTCCTCACTTTTTGAGCGCGGGTGAGCCACTGCATCATCGGTGGCGGAGACTGAGGTTGCCAGGAAATTTTGCACATGGCGAGGCAAGAAACAGGCAGGACCGGTGAGGCAGGGCGCCACAGGGGAGGATCATGATGAGTAAAGGACGGCTGGAAGCGTTCAGCGACGGGGTTCTCGCCGTGATCATCACCGTGATGGTTCTTGAGATGAAATCGCCAAAGGGAACGAACCTCGCCGCATTGCTGCCAGTACTGCCCGTTTTTCTGAGTTACGTCCTGAGCTTCATTTATATTGGGATCTACTGGAATAATCACCACCATTTGTTGCACGCAACGCAGCGCGTGAATGGTGCGACTTTGTGGGCCAACCTGCATCTGTTGTTCTGGCTGTCACTTATTCCGTTCACGACTGCGTGGATGGGTGAAAATCGCTTCGGGTCCTGGCCAGTCGCTGTCTACGGCGTGGTTCTGCTCCTGGCCGCGGTAGCCTACTTTGTGCTCGCCAAGGCGCTCATCGCGCTTCATGGACGGGGTTCAACTCTAGCCGCGTCGATCGGAACCGACAGGAAAGGCAAAATCTCCATTGCCATTTACGCGATGGCAATCCCGCTGGCGTTTTGGCAGCCCCTGGGTGCCGGTGCATGCTATGTGATTGTTGCGATCATGTGGCTCATCCCAGACCGGCGGATTGAAAAGAAGCTCATGCAGCATCCCGATGCGGCTCCGGGCAGTCGTGCGTGAGCAGATGATGCAGTCCTCGCCGATGTGCTTGTCCGAACGGGAACATCTGATCTGTTCGAGGCGCGTGCATCGGCAGGTTGAACGCGCCAATCACGAAACCACGGAAAAAGCCGCGTCACAAGCGTGGAAGAGCTTCTGAACCGCTTTCTCGCTAGCGGCGTTGAGAGCTGGATCAGGCGTTCTCTTGGCGTCTTGTCTGGATCAAAGCGCTGGACCTGGTTCGTTCCGGCGATCTCACGATTCCGGAAACTCCCATCCGCGCGGTCCTGGACAACCTTTTCGCCGAGCTTGACTGCGTATAGCGGCACGCGGCTCTCGCCTCAGGCATTAATCGCCATTCCTTCCACCGCTGCATAGGCGTCGAGCATCGATTCGGCCAGCGTGGGATGGGCGTGCACGGTAAACATCATCTCCTCGACCGTGCCTTCCAGTTCCATCACGGCTACCGCCTCGGCAATCACCTCCGTTGCCTGCGGCCCGATGATGTGCACGCCCAGAATCTCGCCGTACTTCGCGTCGGAGACGATCTTCACAAAGCCGTCGTGGCTGTCCACAATGCTGGCCTTGGAGTTGCCGGCAAAGGGGAACTTGCCCACCTTCACCTCGTAGCCTTTTTCCCGGGCCTGGGCTTCGGTCAACCCCACGGAGCCGATCTGCGGCTCAGTGTAAGTGCAGCCCGGGATGCGCTCGCGCCGCACCGGGCGGAACGGCCGGCCGGCGATTTTCGCCACGGCCACCATACCGCTCATCGAGCCGGAGTGCGCCAGTTGCGGCAGCCCGGCCACGATGTCGCCAATGGCATAAACGCCCGGCTCGGCCGTCTCCTGCACCTCGTTCACCTTCACGAAGCCGCGTTCCACTTCGATCCGCGTCTTCTCCACGCCCACGTTTGCCGTACGCGGCGCGCGGCCCACGGCCACCAGCACCTTTTCGGCCTCTTTCACCTGGGGCTTGCCGTTGGCATCCGTGAAGCTGATCTTCACGCCGGTTGCGGTCTTTTCTACCTTTTCCACTCTCGCGCCGGTGCTTGTCTCGATGCCGCGCTTCCGGAAGACGCGCGCCAGTTCTTTGGAAATCTCTTCATCCTCGACGGGAACCAGCCGCGGCAGGAATTCGAGGATGGTCACCTCTGTGCCGAAGCTGCGGAAGATGGAGCCGAACTCCACGCCCACCGCCCCGGCGCCGATGATCGCCAGCGATTTGGGCGGCGCGGCGATGTCCAGAATCTCGATGTTGGTCAGAATGCGGTCGTCCGCCTCGAGGCCGGGCAGCAGCCTGGCCTCGGAGCCGGTGGCGAGAATCACATTCTTCGCCTTGATCTGGCTGTTTGCGCCGTCCTGGCTCACGTCCACGGTGTGAACGCCGCCTTTGGCCGGCCCAGTCAGCCGCCCGTAGCCGGCAATCACGGCGATCTTGTGCTTCTTCATCAGGAATTCCAGGCCCTTGACATGCCGCGCCACAATTGCGTTCTTGCGCTTGAGCACGGCGGCCCAGTCGAGCGCCGGCGTGCCGATGCCCGTAATGCCGTACTCGGCCGCGTGCTTCAGGTGGTCCCAGATTTCGGCGTTGAACAGCAGCGCTTTGGTGGGAATGCAGCCCACGTGCAGGCAGGTGCCGCCCAGCTTGGGGCTGGCATCAATCAGCGCCACTTTCAGGCCGTACTCCGCGCCGCGAATGGCCGCCGTGTATCCGGCCGGCCCGCCGCCGATAATCGCCACGTCATAAATTGACTCTGCCAATGGAACCTCCGTTGCGGCTCGCTTGCGCACGAGTGCCGCTTCACCACGCTCCAGTTTAAACGGCAGCTCCGATGCAGAGTTGAATCGCACGCGCTTGGAGGGCATTTGAGGCGGGCAGTATAATCCGCGCGTGCCGGCTCTTTGCGCGACTGCGAGCTGTGCCATAGAGGGAGGCAGGAGATGCGCGTTCGCAGAGGAATCGATCGCATATTGCTGGGGCTGGCTGTGCTGGCGCTCGGCACAACGGCCGCTGCCGCTCTCAGCGGCGCGATATTCGTTCACGATCCTTCGCCGGTGGTCAAATGCGATGGCCGTTATTACGTCTTCGGAACCGGCCCGGGGATTCCCATCCTGGTCTCCGACAATGGCTTCACATGGCGCCGCGACGGGCGCGTCTTCAACAGCATTCCCGCGTCGGTGCGCACCCTTTCGCCGAAGAATAACGGCGTGGACGTGTGGGCGCCGCAAGTCATTCCGCTCAACGGCGAATACTATCTCTACTACGCGGTTTCAAGCTGGGGCTCATTTGTCTCCGTCATTGGCCTGGCCACCAATCCTACCCTGAACCCGAATGATCCGCGCTACAAATGGACCAATCGCGGGCCGGTCGTCAATTCCGTGGCTGGCGAAGACCTCAACGCCATCGATCCGGGCGTGCTTCTGGCTCCCAACGGCAAGCTCTGGCTGTCTTACGGCTCCTATCACGGCAACATTCAGCTTGTGCAACTGAATCCCAGGACGGGCCTGCGTATTTCGCCTCATTCGAAGATCAGCATCATTGCCAGCCACAGCGAAGCCTCCGACATCATTTATCACGGCGGTTATTATTACCTCTTCGTCAATCACGGCAGTTGCTGCCGCGGGCCCGGGAGCACCTATAACATTCGCGTCGGCCGCTCGCGGAAAGTCACCGGACCCTATCTCGACAAGGCTGGCGTCAATATGGCCCATGGCGGCGGCTCGCTGTTTCTCGGCTCTGGCGGAAGGTTCATCGGCCCCGGACAGTTCGGCCTTTGGAACGATGACGGCGTGCAAAAGTTCAGTTGTCACTTTGAAGCCGATCTAGACCGCGGAGGAAGACCCGTGCTGGCCATCCGGCCCCTGTTGTGGACTGCCGCTGGATGGCCCAAAGCGGGTCACAACGTGGCGCAGGGCGTCTACCAGGTGAGAGCATGGCGCACGGGAACCGTGCTAACCATTGCGCAGAACGCGGTTTCCGGCAGCGTGCCCAGCGGCGTCAGGCTCGCCGACTATCGCGTCCGGAGCAAGCAGAAGTGGACGATCGCCCCGGTTGGTGGCGGCTACTATAGGATCGCAGCCGGGCAAGGCAACCTGGCTCTGACAGCCGCTTCCGGCGGCAGCGTGCAGGCAGAGCCTTTTACCGGCGCCGAAGCGCAACTATGGAAGCTCGACGAGCTGACCAACGGCAATTACCGGATTCAGTCCAAGGCAACCCGCAGCGTCCTCAGCCTGACAGGCGCTTGGCAGAGGCCAGCCCTTGCGCTGCAAGCGTTTACGGGCCAGAACACCCAGTGGTGGCAGATCGTCGCCCCTTGAGGCGCGCTCATTCCCGCGCTGGAACAGCGGCCAAATGGTCCTGCACCACTTCCACAGCCTCGCGCATCGTGGCCTCATCGTCGCCAAACGCTTCAATCCAATGAACCGCCGGTTCCCGCCGGAACCACGTCAACTGCCGCTTGGCATAGTTTCGGTGCCCCTGCTGCGCGGCCGCAACCGCCGCTTCCGGCGTCAGGCGTCCATCCAGCACGCCCAGCGCCTGCCGGTAACCGAGCGAGTCCAGCGCCTTCACCGGCCCGTAGCGCGCCAGCAGGCCGCGTGTCTCCTCCACCAGCCCCGCAGCGAACATCTGCGCGCAGCGCCGGTTTAGCCGCTCGTAGAGCGAAGCTCGCGGCGGATTCAGCCCGATACGCAGCAGCCGGAACCCAAGCAGCGGATCGCGCCCCAGCACCTCCGACATCGGCTTCCGTGCCGCCAGGCAAACTTCGATGGCGCGAATCAGCTTGGGCGTGTCGTTGGCGTGAATGCGGACCGCCGTAGCCGGATCGAGCCGCGCCAGCAGCCGGTGCAGCCAGCCGTTTCCGTGCCTGCGGCGGCTCCATCGCAGCCGCTCGCGGAGTTCCTCCTGCCGCTGCGGCCCGGTGAACAGCCCCTCGGTCAGCGCGCGCAGGTAAAGCCCCGTTCCGCCAGTCACAATGGGAAGCTCGCCGCGTCCCGCGATCTGGCGCAGCGCCGCCCGCGCCAGGCGGCTGTACTCGCCGGCCGTAAAAGGCTCATCCGGGTCCGCGATGTCGATCAGGTGGTGCGGCGCCCGCGCCCGTTCTTCGGCCGTGGGCTTGGCTGTGCCCAGGTCCATGCCGCGATAAACGGCCACCGAATCGCAACTCACGATTTCGCCGCTGAAGCGCTCGGCCAAAGCCAGCGATAATGCCGTCTTGCCGCTGCCCGTCGGGCCTAGCAGCAGAACCGTCAGCGGCGCCGGTTTTCCGCCGGCAGCATTGTCCTGCGCCACGCTCATGGCCGCCACCAGCCCCGGGGAAAAATCCAGCCGGGATTGGTGTGAATGAGCCACCAGGCGCAGACAACCGCCGCCAAAATCAGCAGGCCGATGATCTGGTTGCGCCGGTAGACACGCCGCTGCTCCTGGCGCTGCTGTTGGGCGGCAGCCTGCTCACGAAAGGGCTTAATGCGGGTTTCCACCATGGCGGATTTCTTCGCGCGGCTCGCATGCCGGCGCGCCTGCTATACCACGCCTCAGTATAGGGGAACGCCGACCTTGCCGCTCTGGCATGCCCCGGTTTGACTTACCCCGCCTCCTTTGCCGACGATTAGCTTTCAGGCTTTGATCGATGCCGGAGCGAGAGGTATGCGGTTATGAAGATCTTGATCCTTGGTTCTGGGGGGCGGGAACACGCACTGGCGTGGGCGGTTGCGCGCAGCCAGCGCGTTACGGAGGTAGTTTGCGCGCCGGGTAACGGCGGCATGGCGCAGATTGCCCGCTGCGTCGACGTGGATTTGAAAAATCTGGATTCCATGGTCCAGCTGGCTCAGGCCGAAGACCCCGCTTTGACCATTGTGGGCCCAGAGCTTCCGCTTTCGCTGGGCGTTGCCGACGCCCTCGCCGCGCGCGGGCTGCGCGTCTTCGGGCCAACCCGCGCCGCAGCCATGCTTGAAACCAGCAAGGGCTTTGCCAAGCGCTTCATGCAGCGCCACAACATCCCCACGGGCAACTACGCGGTCTGCTCCACCGTGGCCGAGTTCGAAAAGGCCGTCGACATCTTCCACGCGCCCATGGTCGTCAAGGCAGACGGCCTGGCAGCCGGCAAGGGGGTCATCGTGTGCTCGTCGCGCAGTACCGCCTTTGAGGCCGGCAAGAGCTTGTTCTCGGGCGAGTTACTGGGCGCGGCCGAACGTCAGATCGTCGTCGAGGAGTTCCTCGAAGGCGACGAGATCAGCTTCCTGTGCCTCAGCGACGGCCAACATGTGGTCCCGCTGGTGCCCGCGCAGGACCACAAGCGCATCGGCGAAGGCGACACCGGACCAAACACCGGCGGCATGGGCGTCTATTCCACCGACGAGCTGCTGGAGCCAGCGATGACCGACTGGATCCTGCGCCACATCGCCGAGCCCACGGTGCGCGGCATGGCCGATGAGGATACACCCTTTGTCGGCGTGCTCTACTGCGGCCTGATGATGACCGCGCGCGGACCCCAGGTGCTCGAGTTCAACGTCCGCTTTGGCGATCCGGAGACGCAGGCTATCCTGGTTCGCCTGGAAAGTGACCTCGTCACCGCGCTGGAAGCGTGTGCCGACGGCAGGCTCTCAGCAACCGAATTGCAGTGGGCATCGGGAGCCTCGGCCTGCGTCATCGCCAGTTCCGAGGGCTATCCGGGAAGTTACAAGACCGGTTTCCCCATCAACGGCCTCGACGCGGCGGCACGCATCCCAGGCGTGCAGGTCTTCCACTCCGGCACGACACGTAATTCCGGGCAATTCTTCACCGCCGGCGGGCGCGTTCTGGGCACAACCGCCGCCGCCGCTACGCTGGAAGAGGCTTTAGCGCGGGCTTACGAGGCTATGGCGGAGATTCAGTTCGACGGCATCTACTACCGCCGCGACATTGGCCATCGCGCCAAGACGAAAAAGCCCTGACCGCACTTGCCACCTTCTCAGTGTGACAAGTGCGCTTTGGGCGCAATCCAGCGCTGCGGTCCTAAAGACCGGTTCTCCCTTGCGATTCAGGAGCAACCCGCGGCTTAGTCCGGCATAGTCCCCACGTTCGAGGACGCTGGCGTCTCCGTCTGCTGTTTCTGGAAACAGGCTCGGCACAGTACTGGCCTGCCTTGCGTCGGCTTGAAGGGGACTGTCGTCTCCGCGCCGCACGCCGAACAGGTCGTCCGTGTCTCTGTGCGGACCCGTCCGCCGCCGCTGGCGCGCTTTGCCTTGCATGCTTTGCAGCGTTTTGGGTCGTTTTTGAATTGTTTATCGTGGAAGAAAAACTGCTCGCCCGCCGTAAATACAAAATCGGCTCCGCAGTCAACGCATTTGAGGACTCTATCTTTGAATTCCATGGCCGGCTTCCCAAACAGGGTCGTTCACCGAATCGGCCATGGCTTCGAAGAGCTTACCGTCCCGGTTCCCTGTTTTTGTTCGATCACAACAAGGGGCCCGGGCCGTATTTAATAGAACGGCATAAAGGTGTCTGCCCGACAAAACCGGAAAGACCGCAATAAGAAATCCACGCCTTCGCGTGGAAAAATTGAGGCTGCAGGGGAGAATCGTAACCCTCCCCCTCGCTTCCTATCTGGCCGGTGGCTGACTTCCGTCCCCTTGCAGCGGAAATCATCACCCCGGCATCCGTATCACTGGTTCAACTTGCTCTTGCTTTCGTACAACCTGTTAATCCTGCTCTTTACGAGCCTTTTTGCGATTCCGCTTGCGCGCCAAAGCAGCCTTCACGCGGCGCTTTTCGCCCGGCTTCAGATAGTAGGAGTGACGCTTGACTTCCTTAATGATGTCCTCCTGCTGTACCTTCCGCTTGAACCGGCGCAGCGCATTCTCCAGCGGCTCGCCTTCCTGAACACGAACTTCTGCCAAAGGGGTTCCACCTCCAAACCTGCCTAAATGGCTGCGTCTATGATACCTAAGTTCTGTTTGCAACACCAATCTAAGCGATTCCCAGGGCTGCATTGCATCCGGCATCGTTTGGATTTAGACGTGGCAGGACTCTTCCCGGCAGCGGCTTGTCGACCCCGGGGGCGCAAGATGCGTAGAATGATCAGCGGAGGTTGTCCCATGATCCGGCCCTACCAGGGCAAAATGCCCCAAATTCCTGCCAGTTGTTACGTCGACCCCTCCGCCCAGGTGTTGGGAGACGTGGTCCTGGGCGAACGCTCTTCGGTCTGGCTGAACGCCGTGCTGCGCGGCGACGTCAACTCCATTCGCCTTGGTTCCTGCTCCAACGTGCAGGATTGCTGCGTCCTCCACGGCCAGCGCAACCTCTACCCGGTCGTCGTGGGCGACTGGGTTACCATCGGCCACAACGCCACCGTGCACGGCTGTGTGGTTGAAGATACGGTGGTCATCGGAATGGGCGCCCGGGTCCTCAACAACAGCCGCATCGGCGAGGGATGCATCATCGCCGCCGGCTCCGTCGTTCCTGAAAATACCATCGTTCCGCCACGCACGCTTTGGGCAGGCGTTCCTGCCAAGCTGCGCCGCGAGCTAGGCGACAAGGACCGCGCTCTCATCCTCGAGTACGCGCAGAACTACCTCGATTACGTAGCGATCTTTCTCGCTGAATCCGGCAAGTGATCCGGTGCATTGGTTGAGCAGGGCATGAAGCTCATCTTCTGATGTGCGCCACCTGCCGTAGACAATGCCGCCGCTTCTTCCAGTCCAGTGCCGGCTTCGACCCCGCAATTCCTGCCTCTCACCGCGTCTCGGCTTGGTCAGCAGCCTCTGCAAATGCCAGCGAATCCCCCGCTCGGTGGACGCAGTTTGCGATCTGTCGCACAGCGACCGGTGTCAGCTTCACCCGCGTTCTGGGCCGGGAACATCTTCCCTCCGACGCGCTGGCGGGCAGCGCCGCAGTGTGGCTCCTTGGTCATTACGTTGTCTATCGGCGCGGTTGGCATTGGCGTGCCAGATGCTGATCCGGCATAAATGGGCAATGTCATCAAAACTGCTCTCGCCAGCCTCCGCGAGGCTCGCAGAACCCGGTCCGACGTTTCCACATAACAGCAGATGCAGCCCTCTTCCGAGCCAGAATACGGCAAGACGGGAGCCGCAATTTGACACTCTGCTCCGCATTTGCGACACTCAAAAAATGCCGCCGGTCAGGGAAGAGATATCTGATTAGTGCTACGTGCCGAAGTGGCGGAATTGGCAGACGCGCATGGTTCAGGTCCATGTACTCGCAAGGGTGTGGGGGTTCGAGTCCCTTCTTCGGCACCAAATGTCAAGCAAATTCTTTAGAATCTTACAATCAGCACAAAAGAAAGCTTTTCCAAATCTCTTCAAAGTCTCTATAGTCTCTCCAGTGCCCATCTGCGCCCTGTCTTCTCCCAAAAAATCGAGCTAAATTCGAGCTAAATCGGCATCGAATGCGACTCAGAACCCCAGCTTGTGTTTCGCGTAGTCGGTCAGGATGGCCTGAATCGTCCCTCGAAGCATGGTCCCCGCTGCTGGGGCGACCTTGGCGTACACCCTCTTGAACCTCCCGATAGCGATTTCCGTCTTAGGTGTGTCGCGCGTCAGGTCAAGAATGGAATTCTTCAACGTCAGCTTGTCCTCAGCGCTCAGGTCGAGTTCATCGGTGTACTCATTCGCCAGTTGCAGCGTGGTGATCGTCCAGGGGAATGCCTGACCGTACTGGGTGCAGTAGTTCGGAACGTGATGTACCTTGCTGTCATCGTACGCGATGAACTCCTTGCACGACGGGCATTGGCTCATTCCCTTGGTCCCACACTCGGCACAGAACGTTGGTACTTTAGCTGGTTCCTCAAACATTCCACGTGGTGGGAAGAGATTATGGGTCAACGAGTCATTCAATCCACCTGTCTCGGGGTCGATGAAGGCAAGTCTGTGTCTGTTCTGGCAGTACATTGCGTATAGCATGACTGATGCCACCATGATATCCGGACATATTGAGGCAGCCCGAACAGAGGCAGACTGACCGCCTGCTGCTCTACACTGTGGGCGGGGGATTCATGGACACAATAAACATGGTGACGCGGCGGGAGTACAGCAAGGGTGACCAGCGGCTGGCTCTCATTGTGCGCGTGGTATCTGGCTCAGACATTCACGGCGCGCTGCTCCGGTACGAAACGTGGGTGAACAACAAAGAAGATGAGAGTGCGTGTGTTGAATCCGGCGATGTGAACTCCTTGTCATTGAAGTTCTACAGTAAGCTGCTTGACCTGTATGGCGAAGGTTGGAAGCGGGAGAACGTGAACGATTGCGAAGCCAAGCAACACGCAAAGTTCTTCGACCCCGCAATGCTGTGAACGCGCCCCTACACACCAATAGTTCCGGCAACCCGCCTAGTTCGCACCGATTCTGGCGGCGACCATCTTCCACTGACCGCCGTCGTAGAACAACAGCCCGAATGCGTGCATTGCGGTTCCGCTGGCAATCGGAGACGTTCCCGACATAAGCGTCTTCGACTGCTGGTAGACCGTCACACTGGTTGCGCCGGTCAGCGTGGTGAAGGCGCACTGGGAGGGCAGCGTCAGCGTAAAGCTCGAGGGTGATCCGCTGCTGATCGAGACACTTGCGGTTCCGGTCAGGCCCTGCGGCTCCAGCGCAACCTTGTCCGCAGTGATTGTGCCGCCCATCATGCCGCCACCCATCATGCCGCCGCCGGTGCCGCCGCTCATCATGCCGCTGGAACTGATGGGCATCACGCTCTGGCCGGCATAGATGTGGCTCCCATCAAAGACCGGAGTAAACGGAAGACTGGACATATCTATCCCGTCATCATCGATCTCGTAGGTGGTGCTTCCACTCAGGTCGATGGTGGCTCCGGCGGCGAAGTATGACGACATCATGCCTGAGCCAGCTCCATTTTGCATGACCATGGTGAGCGAGGTTGGCGGTTGTCCGGTAAGGGCGGTAATGATGCCCCCGCCCATTACGCCTCCCGATCCCATCATCGACTGCACCCTGGTGGCCATCAGCGAACCATCAGACTGGAGAATGGCATCCACGATCACACCCATACCGGTGGCCATGGACCCCATCGAGGTACCGTCAAAGGCTGTGGTTGAGTTCATTGCAAAGGTGAAGTTCTGCGCCGCCTGCATGGACGACATAGTGAACGAGCTGCCCGAGACGCTGGAGACCGACCCCATCATCTGCTCAATGCCGCCGTCCTCAAAGTCCATCGGATTGCTCGAGCCCTGCGTTCCCGAGGTCACGTGAAAGACCGGGTTCATGCTGAGGCTGCCATTTGAACCCATGGTGACGGAACTGCCGAGGTCGAGATCAAAGCCCATCGCCATCGGTGTTGATCCCACCGTGATCGGGCTGCTGAAGTTGATGGTTCCTGTCACGGGGCCCTGGATGGTGGCCTGCACCGGCGCTTTGGTCGTTGGATCCAAATACATGACCGTCGCCGAGCCAATGGTGACCGATGCCCCGGTATACGTTCCCTGCGGCGCATTGATCATCGCCAGGGGCTGCATCGTGCCCATCAGGTGCATCATCTCCATGGGCATGGAGGTTGAAATGACCGCGGTCGACCCGTTGCTTCCGGTCAGCGACATAGAAGTGATGTTCATGGAAAAGGCCAGCATCCAGTCGGCGGGCGAGTCGCCCATATTGACCTGAACGGCAGTCTTCGCTGTTGGAGTGGGATTCGTTCCCGTGCCGGAGGTGGGGGTGCTCCCGCTTCCGCTACACGCCGTCAGCAGGGATGTGAGAAACAGCATGAGGCAAGCAATCACCGCGGCTGGTACGCGCGTATACGAGGGGCTCTGTTGACGAGAGCGGGACTGTGGGGGATTCATTTTCGTTCTCCTGAGGAAGAAAATTGCACGGAGTTGCGGAACACTCTCTCTAGGACCCATCAGCTACACTCTGCCATGCCTGCTTGTGTGTTCAGAAGACCACGCCGGTTTTGTCGGAGTATGTGACTTATATCACTTCATTGGGGCAAATTCGCACGCCGCGGGCGCCGGTTGGGTCGAGAATGGAATCCATAATGATTTCCTTCTTGCCGTCGCCGTTCAGGTCAGTGATGGATTTCTTGAGGCCTGACCAACCAGGAAGCACCTGGGAATGATGCTGCCAGTAGACTTGCACGAATGGAGCGTTCGGCCCGTAGCTAAACTCCCCCACAAGCTCGCACCGGCCGTTGCCAGCAAGATCGACCCACTTGAACTCCAGAATATCGCTGGGTTTCAAGGATAAGGGATCGCTCTCTGCCACACCGTCGTATTGATCCAGGAAGGCAGCTAAAGACGCTTTATCCGATAGGCTGCGGCTGGCAACGCTGCAGCTTTCCAGGGCGATCTTGCCGATTCCCTTGATTTGGCCGAAGGCGGGGCAGGCGTACCACAAGCCCAGGAATATCGCCGTGAGCGTAATTTTCTTCATCATGCAGGCTCCTGAACGAGTTGATTGCACTGCCCCGGTGGCTGTTCACCAGTTGCTTTCAAGCCGGCGGTGCAATGCTTCACCCCAGGCTTTCCAGGCGGCGTTGGCTTCTGCCTGATGGCCGGGAATGTCGTGGAAGACGCACCAGGCATTGTAGATTTTGTTGGGGTCGTCGCTCTGCGCCCATTGCCGGGCTTCGGCGAGGCCCGCGGTGGGATCAATGCCGAGCACACGCAGGATTTTGTCGCGCTGCATCACCAGGGTCTCTTCATATGCAGACGGCGGCATGCCGGCAAGCCTTTTGTCGAGCTGGGGAAGAACTTTGGTTTGGTAGTACTCGGGGAAGTCCTTGCTTGCCGGGACGTATTTTTCGCCCTGAAGGCGATAGATCTGGGGCCAGACAGGGCTTGGATTGGCGCCGCGGGCACCGGAGGGGTCGAGATAGGAATCCATGATGATTTCCTTCTTGCCGTCGCCGTTCAGGTCGAGGATTCCGGCTTAAGGTTTATGCCGCCGGGAAGCGATTGAGAGTGAAAGTCTCCTTTTGAGTTCTGCCAGAATATTCCTAGCGATGTGAAATTTGGCCCGCCGTTCAATGTGAGTACAAGCTCGCATTTTCCGTCACCTGCAAGGTCAATCCATTTGAACTGCTGGATGTTGTTGGGCAAAAGCGCGGCTGGCGTTCCCACTGAGCCCCCGATCGTATCCAGGAATTTGGCCACCTCCGCCTTGGTTGATTTGTTGAGGGCCGTCGCGTTGGAGCCGGTCCAGGGAGTCTTGGCGATTCGCGCGGCGAGGGCGGGACAACTCAAGCATGCTGCAAGGGTCATAGTTGCAATAGGGACGAGCTTCATTGTCATCTCCTTCAGGGAATCTGGGTGATGTCATTTCTGACTTGGTTCACATATTTGATTCCGTTGGGTTGATTTGCGCTGTTGATCGCCCAGGTCCATGTTCCTCCTTGGCATATCAGGTTGCCCTTTTTGTCCGTGACGACGATTCCTGGTGAGGGGCACTGCGGCGCATAATAGAGGCTATTTACCGCGCAAGCTACCGAACCGTTGCAACTGTTGAGAACCCCCCGTACAGGACGAGTGCGTTATTTTCTCGATCATAGCCCGTAAGGCTGCTGAGGTAGCTTCCGTTCCCGTTGATGTGAGCGGGGAGTGACACCTTCAATTTGCTATTTTGATACCCGTTGATGAGATATCCCTCGAATTGAACAGCGGTTTGAACTTTATCGCTGCTGCTACCGCCGCTGAAGAGATTCACAGCATATTGTGTATTTGCGGTCCAATCCCAGGCGTTGGAGTCTGTCGTGGGGACCTGCATCAGACCTATATATTCGCCTTCGGGCGTTTGTGAAGTGGGGGTATTTTCATATGGCCAGTACGCGTCCTTGATGCCAAAATTCGCATCGAGGCTGAAGAGGTCGGCGTTAACGGGAGGCGGCAGGAATTGGTAATATGAGCTTTCCTTCACAGCTACCCCGGCAAGCAGATTCGGTGTTGCGGTCCCGTCGTCGAGATATTGGATGTAGGAGGCGCTTGCCGGGTACAACTGGTCAAGCCGAGTAGTGATGCTTGATGGGGGGATTGAATATGCGGTGGACGCTGGTTGCGGGCCGATGATGTAGGAGGTGACGCAATCTTGCACGGTGCTGCCGTCGGGAGCGGTGGTCTGGGCTTCGGTGGTCATTTGTCCGCCCATCTTCGGGAAACCGCTATACGTGTAGGAGGTTCCCTGGAAGGTGAGTGTTGCCGGATCGGTTGCTGGATTTGGAAAGCCGCCGCTGGATTGGTAATGCAGATTGACGGTCCAACTGATCGGCTGTCCTGTTAAGGTGCCGGCGGTGAATGTCAAAGGGCCTGTCGCGTTGTGGTTGCCCTGGGAGAGTGGAATGAGTTCATTCTGAGCGGGTTGGGTGACACCAAGTAAGCCGGAGGCGTTGTGCGTTATCTGAAAGGTGGTGGTGTATAGGAGGGTGGTCCCGTCATAGGTGCTGATTGACCAGGTGCCCACTTCCTGGATATCGGCAGCCTGCACACAGCTATTCACATCGTACCCTGCGAAGTAGCTAATGAAATCGCCGCCTCCGCAATATTCTTGGTAATGATTGTTGGTGAAACAACCAGTGGACGGGTTGTAGGTTAGCGAGGTATATGAAAAGGCAATTCCGTTGGGGGTGGTAACGTCCCAAGAGACCGTTTCGCCGCTTGCCA
>JAJZME010000023.1 GCA_021803035.1 Acidobacteriota bacterium
TCTGCGCGCCCGCGTTTACCACATTGCAGTATGTACAAGCCGAGACTTTGGCCGCGATATGTATTCGCTGGATTGGAAAGCCCGCTTCTGGAGCCGGACCTGGCCATTCCGGTTTCCAAACTACGCGCTCCACAATCTGCGGAATCAAGCCCGCGGCCCGTTCACCCGCCAGGCAAGCTACCAGCTAATCTCTGACCGCTTGAAGTCATGCCGGATCGGGTGCCTTTGATCCCGATTTTCGGATCTGGGACTGGCAATCGCCAACTCCAAAATCATCCGGTCAGAGCCCAGGTAAGCATCCTCAGGTAACAACGATGGTCTCCCATGAGCTAATGGTCCCGCCGGTCTCCGCGGCAAATCGACCGAAAACTTTCCGCCCTCCGCGTGCTACATTCAAAGGCAAATGGCTGATCAACGAACACCGGAAGAATCCATCCAGGCTCTGGGACTTGCGCTGCCGCCTCCGCCTTCTTCGGCTGGCAACTACGTTCTGTCCAAAAAAGTGGGCGACGTGGTCTACCTCTCGGGAGTCATCTCCGCCGGACCGGCTGGCGTCATTGAAGGCACTGCCGGCGCGGGCCGAACCGCCGAAGAGGGTTATGCCGCCGCACAAACCTGCGCCCTTACCCATCTCGCCGCGCTCAAAAACACATTGGGTTCGCTCGACCGTGTGGCCGAGGTTCTCAGCGTGACCGGCTTTGTGAATGCCGCGCCGGGATTTCCCGATTCATCCCTGGTCGTCAACGGAGCCTCCGATCTGCTGGTGCAGGTCTTCGGTGACGCGGGCCGCCATGTCCGGGCCGCCGTTGGCGTCAGCGCCCTGCCGCGCAACGCCCTGGTGGAAATCCAGATGGCGGTACGAGTCAGGGAGCCATGACCAGGCACGCACTTGCCGCCGGCCACACGCATTCCGTCTGGGACCGTTCCCTGAAGCCCTGCCTGCACATCGCACCGGGCGACACGGTCGAGATTCAATGCCTGGACTCGAGCGGCGCCCAAGTGCGTCCCGGCATGACGACCAGCGAGTTTCTCGCCATCGACCGCAGCCGCATCCACGCCCTCACCGGCCCCATCTGGATCGAAGGCGCGGAACCAGGCGATGTGCTCCAGGTTGACGTCCTGTCCACGCGTCACAGCACCTGGGGCTGGACCAGCGTCGTCAAAGGGCTCGGCTTTCTCAAAGACCGCTTCCGCGATCCCTATCTCTTCCATTGGCGTCTCGACGGCGAGTCCACCCGCTCACTGGCTCCCGCGGTCGTTCCGCTGCGGCCGTTCTTGGGCGTGATGGGCGTGGCGCGCGCCGAAGACGGCGCATTCCGCACCCGCCCGCCCGGCCCCTTCGGCGGCAACCTCGACGTGCGTGAGTTGTGCGCCGGTTCGCGCCTCTATCTCCCCGTCTTCAATCCCGGTGCGCTCTTCAGTTGCGGCGACGGCCACGCCGCGCAGGGTGACGGCGAAGTCTGCATCAACGCCATCGAGTGCCCGCTTGATGCAACGCTCCGCTTCCGCCTGCACAAGCGCCAGCCCCTGTCCGGCCCTATCGTCGAGTCCAGCGAACTCGCCGCCGACAGCCGCGCCGGCGAGGCGTGGCTCGTGGTTGAAACCGGAACCGACCTCGCCGATGCCGCACGCGCCGCCACCAGCCGCATGATCGATCTGCTTGTCAGCCGCTGGGGGTTCAGCGCGATTCACGCCTACATCCTCTGCAGCGTCGCCCTCGATCTGCGCCTGAGCCAGGTGGTCAATGACCCGGTGCACACGGTCGCCGCCGCATTGCCCAAACAAATCCTGCCGGAGCGGCAGCTCTTTCCGGTTGCCCACCGCTAACCATCCAGAAGCGCCGCTGTGGGCGCGCCCGTCGAGACAGCCATAAAATGCCCAAACCGCCATGTCATGGCCTGATTCAAAAAGTTCTAGTTAGTATCCTCCGCTAAGGCCGGTGGCTTTATGGTTTGCGGCCCTTCAAAGGGCCTGAAGTGGCGTACTTGCATTTGTGGAACCTGCCCTGATTCCACGCCGCAGGTTTTCCCCTGAGCGAATAGACGACGACTTTCGCCCCCGCGAGTCCCATTCCGGATCGGCTTGCCCCGTCTTCCTTTTCCGTGGCGCCCATAACCAAAATCGATACGACAAAGAATGATGCGGACGATGTACTAGCCGCTCACACCGCTAGCGTTGTCTACACGAGCAAATTCATCTCTACGATCGGGCCTGGCCGGTCAGGTGCGAAGCCGCGCCAATCCCTGCCGGGCCAGATCCGCAACAGCCGCTGCCAGTACCGCCGATCCATTCAGCGATTCGGGCCGTTCCAGGCGCATGCCAAGCCGGGCGGCAAACTCGCGGAAAAGATGGTCGACGTCATAGAGAATCTCCACATGATCGCAGAGAAATCCGATGGGTTGAAGAATCAGCGTCTTCACGCCTTCGGCGGCAATCGTCTCCAGCGTCTCTTCGACGGTTGGTCCCAGCCACGGGCCTCCGCTGGCGCCCTGGCTCTGGAAAGCGAACCACCAGCGGGAAATCTCCGGAACGTGTGCAGCCACAAGCTCGGCGGTGCGGCGGGCATCGTCGGCATAGGGATCGGCCCCGCTGCCCGGCCAGAGGCGCGGCCCTGTTTCGCCCTCTGACGGTGGCTGAACAGTGCGTGTGGGCACGCTGTGCGCGGTGAACAGCACCGGAACCGCAGCGCCGGTCTCAGCCCTCAGGCGGCTTTCGGCCGCGCGCAGCCGCTCCGCAAAGGCCTCGGCCAGCAGCGGATGCCCGGCCCAGCTTTCGGTGAAGTCGATGCGCAGCCCGGCCGCCTCGGCGGTCACGGCGCGGCGATACAATCCAACGCTGGTGCGGGAGTTCTGCGGCGCCAGGCAGATCACCACCGCCTGCTCCACCCCATCGGCGCGCATCCGGCGCACCGTGTCGGCAATATAAGGCCGCCAGTTTCGCATTCCCACATACACCGGAACGTCCAGACCGGCTGCGGCCAGTTCCGCTTCGACCAGCCGCGCTTGCTCCATGGTGATTTCCGTCAGCGGGCTGCGCCCGATCAGCGCGTAGCGGTGCTGAATCTCTTCCACAACCACCGGCGGTAGCGGCCGGCCGCTCGTCACGTTGCGCAGATACTCAGGAATCTGCTCGGCCCGCTCGGGAGTTCCGTGCGCCAGTAGCAGAACGGCCGCCCTAGCCATGCGGCGCCTCCAGCCGGAAGCCGTGCACCATGCGCACCACCGCCTGCACGTTTTCCACCGGCGTGCCGGGAACTATGCCGTGCCCCAAGTTGAAGATATGGCCCAGGCGGCCGCCAGCGGCGCGCAGAATCTGCTCCACGCGCTGCTCCAGAATCTCCAGCGGCGCAAACAGCGTGATCGGATCGAGATTCCCCTGCACCGCGTGACCGTGCCCCACGGCTCGCCATGCGTCATCGAGCGGCTGGCGCCAGTCCAGCCCGATGATGTCGGCTCCGGTTGCGGCCATCTGTGGCAGCAGGCCCGCCGTCTCCACTCCAAAGTAGATAACCGGCACGCCCATCTGCTGCACCGCGCGGACCAGGCGCTGCGATGCTTCAAAGGCATATTCGCGATAGTCGACTGGTCCCAGCGAGCCAATCCAGCTATCGAAGATCTGGATGACATCCGCGCCCGCCTCCACCTGCAACCGGCAGTACTCTTCCAGCACCTTCACGAGCTTATCCAGCAGCGTGCGCCACGCGGACGGATCACCGTACATCATCTGCTTGGTGTGCACGTAATTGCGCGAGCCGCCACCTTCAATCATGTAGCTGGCCAGCGTGTAAGGCGCGCCGCAAAAGCCGATCACACCCAGGCGGTCACGAAAATGCGCTGCCACCTTCTGAATGGCGCGAGCTACGTAGGCCAGATCGCCGGCGCGATCGGTTCTGAGAGCGCGGACGTCTTCGGCGGTGCGCACCGGATGATGCACCACCGGGCCCTCGCCCGCCTGAAACTCGAAATCCAGCCCCATCGGCTCTAGCGGCAGCAGCAGGTCGGCAAAGATGATGGCCGCATCCACACCCAGTTTTTCTGCGGCGGTAATGGTGACCTCGGCGGCCAGGTCGGACTCCTTGCAGATCTCGATCAGACTGTGGTGCTTGCGAATGTCGCGGTACTCCTGCATGTAGCGGCCGGCCTGGCGAAGAAACCAGACCGGAGTGCGGTCAACGGGGCGGCGCAGGCAGGCGCGAATGAAACGGCTGCCGTCGAGCAGAGTCCCGGCTGCGGATGAGTCCTGGTTGGTCGGTTCCATGTCTAACTCGATTTTACGAGGTTTCGGGAACCGGCTGGCTCCTTCCATGTTGATGGCACCTTAGCTTGCCCGTCGTAAGCTGGCAAACCCGGCTCTCCCCTGCCATCGAAATTTTGATCCCGCACTGTTCTGTTGTTGTGCAAATGGTCTATAGTGTCTCGATACCGGAGGGACAGAGGCTCACAGCGCAGCCGGATTGCCAGTTCCAGCCGCGATGTTCCTTCTTACCGCCGGATCGAAAGCGAGATCGTCAACCATATCCAGATAGGAGGACCGATGAAGATCACCGATACCATCGGATCGCTGCTCAAGCACAAAGGCGATAACAGGATCATTTCGATCACGCCTGAGGAGTCGGTCTTTGCGGCGCTCACTGCCATGGCCGAGCATGATGTAGGCGCGCTGCTGGTCTTGTCGGGCCAGCGGCTGGTCGGCATCTTCTCGGAGCGCGATTATGCACGCAAAGGCGTGCTGCTGGGCCATTTTTCAAAGGAAACCCAGGTGCAGCAGATCATGTCCACCCCGGTCACATCCGTTTCCCCCCAGCACACCGTGGACGAATGCATGGCTCTCATGACGCAATATCATTTCCGTCATCTGCCGGTATTGGAAAACGACGCCGTGGTGGGCATTGTCTCCATCGGCGACTTGGTAAAGTGGGTGATCTCCGGCCAGGAGCATGCGATCCAGGAGCTGGAAGGCTACATCACCGGAACCTATCCCGGATAGCCGGCACAATCCGCCTGCGACATCCGGCGCCGGTCAAGACCGCCGTGGTCCAGCGGCTTTCACTGAGGTGTGCCATCGCCGGCAAACCCCGCAATCCGCGGAAGATAGCCATTTTTTGCCGTTCCCCCAAACGGCAAACCTCCTGCTTTCACCCAACAAGCCGTTGATTTAAAAAGGGGTATAATCGTCAAGTGATTTTTTGCAGCCAATGCGGAACCGGATTGCCCGTCGGCGCGCGCTTCTGCTCCAACTGCGGCCGGGCCATTCCCGCGGCGCAGGCTGTCTCCGGCAGGCCGCTGATCAGGCCCCGCATGGGACGCCAAATCGCAGGTGTTTGCCTGGCGCTGGCGCAGAAGTATCACTGGGATCCCACGGTCGTCCGGATCGTAGCTGTTCTCGCCCTGATCTTTTCCAGCGGCCTGATCGGCGTGGCCTACTTGGCCGCCTGGATTGGCATTCCCGAGGAGCCTGTGAGTCTGCCAGGCGCGCCGGGAGCGTATCCTCCTGGTATATGACCGGAACCTACGAATCAGACGGAGCGCGGCTGGCATTCAGCGATAACGCCGCAGGTGTGCCTGTCGTCTTTCTGCACCCCACGCCGCTGGACGGCGATTACTGGCGCCCGGTTGTCCAGGAGCTGCCGGAGATTCGCGCCATCATTCCTGATCTCCGCGGACACGGAGCCTCGGAGCTGGGCCGTTCTCTGCCCGTGGGTGGATTCACTTATGTCCCCGACGCGCCGGTAATGACGATGGCGCAGCTTGGGTCCGATGTGCTCGCCCTGCTCGATCATTTGCAGGTGAAAGACGCTTTCTTTGCCGGCTGCTCGATTGGCGGCTATGTGCTCCTGGAGCTTTGGCGCCGGGCGCCGCAGCGGATGCGCGGGCTGGCATTTATCTGCTCCAAGCCGCAGCCGGACACCGAAGCTGGCTTTGCCAAACGCGCCGCAACCATTGCAACCGCGCGCGCCGACGGCGTTGCCAGGGTGTTCGACGGAATGGCACAAAACCTCATCGGCGCATCGACCCGCAAGCACCGCCCGCAGGTTCTCGCCGAACTGCGAGCGCGCATGACGTTGTCGCTCGATGCGCTGGTAGCCGTGCAGGCAGGACTCGCAACGCGGCCCAACTCCGCGCCCACCGTCGCCACCATCAACGTGCCGGTGCTGTCGATTGCCGGCGGAGAAGATCCCGCCATTACGCCGGCCGAAATGGGTGCATTCAGCGTGGCGCCCGGCGGCTGCGAGCAGCACCTTTTGCAGAATGCCGGCCACCTTGCCGCCTACGAACAGCCGCACAAGGTTGCGGCGCTCATGGCCGACTGGCTGCGCCGGCACGGCGCATAACAAACCACGCCTGCTGGTGGTTACGGTCCGGCTTTTTCAGCCAGCCAATATGCGCTTTCGTAAAGGCTCCCATTCGCCATCAGGTCTTCAATCGCGGCGACAGATCCAATTCCGCCTCTGGCGCCCACAGCCGTGCAATTCAGCGCTGCGGCAGCGCAGGCAAAATCGAGCTGCCGCTGCAACGGCCAGCCCTGCAGCAGCGCGTAGATGAACCCGGCGTGGAAGATATCGCCCGCCCCTGTTGTGTCGGCCACGGGAACGCGATAAGCGTTGCTGTAATGCAACCGCTCGCCATTCCACGCAAGGACGCCCTGCGGGCCCAGCGTAGCCGCAGCCATGCGGCACCCGTAGCGCGCAGCGATGCCGCTCAGAGCACTCTCAAGACCTGGGTCGTCCATGAGACGCTCGGGAAAATCGCGGCTGACGATCAGGTAATCGACCTTTGCGATCAGATCATCGACGCCCGGATAGACTTCGTCGAGATCCGCAATTACAGGAATGCCCGCTGCGCGCGCCCAGCCCGCCGCTGCTGTTGCAGCCGCCGTATCATGGCCGTCGATCAGCAGCGCGCGCGCCTTTTCGATCCATGCGCGATCAAGATCCTCAGGCTGAAGAACCAGCCTGTCATCGCGCCGGCAAAAAACGGTGCGCTCGCCCTCTCCATCGACAAGAATCAGCGACTGCGGACTGGCTGCCCCCGCAACCGAGACAAGATGCGCTTCAACACCCGCGCGTGCAAATGCTTCGCGATGCAGCCGCGACGCATCGTCGTCGCCAAGCTTGCCCACATAGCGCGTGCGCAGTCCCCAGCTCTGGCAGGCGATAACAGCAGTGGCAGTTTGCCCGCCAGGCATCACGTTTGCCGTACTGTATTCCACCTTGGAGCCACGTTCAGGATAGGTGGACAGTGGGATCAGTGTATCCGTGGCGTTCAGTCCCACGCCCACAAGGTCGACGGTTGGCAACTCATTCACTTGCTCATTGTAACGGTGCGGCATGCATGGTTGAAGATATACAAACGCGGTGCCCTTCCCTTGCCGCGCTTTTTCCTGCAAGGGCCGGAGCCCACCATTGCTGTCCATGTAGGATGAAGCGCAACATCGGAGCTACATTCACCCCATTCAAAATCTTCCGCTCAGAGACTTCGCTGGCAAAAAGCTGGCGATGGTGATTTACTTTTGCTGGGAGAAACCTATGAACCAATCTGGTCTTGAAAATCAGGGGCGCCGCAGCTTTCTGCGCGCGGCGCCAGTAGCTGCGGCAGCGGGCTTTGCGCTGGCCGATGCATCGTTGTTTGCCTCGCCCGCGGTGGGTAAAAATGGCATGCCGCTCCACCCGGCCAAGTTTCAACACATCTCCGCAGCGCAAATCGAGCAGGATATCAAAACGACTGAAACTGCCGCAGCGAACCCCAGCAACATCAACCTGGTCGACGAAAAAGGCGTTTCTTTCACCATGGTTCTGACCAGCGAAAAGCACACCGCCGCACCGGGCTTCGAGGCCCATGCGCACCGCGATCACATCTTTCAGATTCTCGAAGGATCGACAGTTTACGAAGTGGGCGGAACGCCCAAAGGCGGACACATGATTGCCCCAGGCGAATGGCGCGGCCCTGATGTAACAGGTGCAATGAAGATCACGCTGCACAAGGGCGACCGGTTGGTCATTCCCCGCGGCACGCCGCACAAGCGCACCACGCCGGGAAGCGTGACCTTCACGCTGATCTCGCCCGAGTGCAACGAAATCGTGTAGTAGATTTCTTCCCATGCGCCGGGCGTTACGAATGCGCGCAAACCCGGCGCATTTTCATTTGCGCGCCTCGTTTCAGATAACGAAGCGCCGCTTTCCCCGCCATGAACGCGCTGCCAACGACCATTCAAGGATGCCGCAAATCTTCGCATCTTACTCTGCGAGACAGAAGTTTTCCACACACCGCGAGCTATCGATACGAATCATTTATCCTCCGCGGAGGCGCAGCCTGGTTACGATCGGTACAAGGCATAGTTACAAAATTGAGGAATGAGACGATCGTCTCACATGGCCACCGTGAAGCCGGAACGCATATTGATATCACAGCACTTAACTCATAAGAAGAGAGGACAAAGTGTCCCACCGTGTGATAAATAACCAAAGTCCTAACATGTTAAGCATAGTCGGAATCCCTTCTGAAACCCTGCAAATACTGCATTTCGAAACGCGCAGTAACTAACTTGCAGGCCGCGCGCAAGCGATTGAGGCATTCGCCAATCATTGAAGAAAAACCAATAAATACGCGGTTAATTCTCTCCATCCTCTAGTAAAATAACCAGATGGTTGAACGAGAGACAGCGATAGACGTAGTGGAGCGCAGATCACGATGGTTTCTCGTAATCGGTGTGATGCTGTCGCTCACGGTTGCCGCATTGCTCTTTACGACTTTCACGGTGACAGTCGAGGCCGATGCCAAATTACCTCGGCCTGCTTCAACGCTGCCGCCTGCTGCTCCACCACAGGCTCTGCTGCCGCGCTCTGCGATGCAACCCACATCCAGGGCATTTGCCGATCCTCTCCTCGGCATAGCTTCCTGGTACGGAAAGCAGTTTGAGGGTCGCACCACCGCAAGCGGCGAGCCTTTCCATATGCACGCAATGACAGCGTGCAATAACAAGCTGCCCTTTGGCACCATCGTGCGCGTCGTCAACATCACGAATCATCGCTCGGTGGTGGTGCGCATCAATGATCGCGGCGCCCTGGTTCCGGGACGCATCATCGATCTCTCCTACGGCGCGGCGAAGAAGTTGCATTTCGCGAAAGCCGGCCTTGCTTTCGTCGAGTTGGAAATTCTTTCCTTTGGCAAGCCGCACCAAAAGTAAGACCGCTGCTTCCTGAACAGCCAACTCGCTTCATCTTCACGCGCTTCAAAACCTGACTCTGATGGAAGCAACCGGGTCTTACGTGCACCGCGCACGGCACTGGTCGCGCATATTTCCTGCGATTCACCAAAGTCAACGCGTCGAGTGCACTCCGGCAACCCTGAGGCAACCCCGAAACGATACAATCCCACGTAGGCTCTCCATCTTTTCGAGGGCAAGCAAAGGAGTGACTGCGCATGGGTTATCAGGTTCTGGCCAGAAAGTATCGTCCGCAGCGATTTGCCGACGTGGCCGGGCAGGATCACGTAACTCGCACGTTGCTCAACGCCCTCAGCCAGAACCGCGTGGCACATGGCTACATCTTCTCGGGCCATCGCGGCATCGGCAAGACCACCATCGCCCGCATCGTGGCCATGGCGGTCAACTGTCACGCTGAGATTGGCTCGCCGCAGCGTCCCACGCCCGAACCATGCGGCGTCTGCGACTCCTGCGTTGAGATTCGTCAGGGCAACGCCGTGGACGTAATCGAGATCGACGCCGCCACCAACCGCGGCATCGACGAGATTCGCGAATTGCGCGACGCGGCGCGCTACTCGCCCGCCCGCGACCGCTACAAGATCTACATCCTCGACGAAGCGCACCAGATCACCGAAGCCGCCTTCAATGCCCTGCTCAAGACGCTGGAAGAGCCCCCCGCGCATGTCATCTTCATGATGGCGACCACGGAGCCGGAGAATATCCCGCAGACCATCCGCTCGCGCTGTCAGCACTTCAGCTTTCACGCCGTTAAATTCGACGACATCCTGGCGCAGCTCAAGATGATCGCGGAGCAGGAAGAGATCGCAGCCGAAGACGGCGCGCTCGCTCTGCTGGCCGAAGCCGGCGACGGTTCGATGCGCGACGCGCTCTCGATCATGGACCAGGCCATCGCCTCGGCCCCCGTCGAGAGCGGCCGGCCGGAGCTTTCCGCGGCGCAGATTCGCGAGCTGATGGGCTCGGTGCCCAACACCGTCTTCGAGCACATGCTTGAGGCCGTGGCCGCCGGCCAAAGCGCCGCGCTCATGGAACAGCTCAACACGCTGGTCAACGCCGGCCACAGCCCGTCCTCGCTGGCTCGGCAACTGGTCCGCTACCTGCGCAACACACTCATGGCCAAGCTGGGCGGCGAGCACACCGAACTGCTGCAAATCTCCAGCGACGAACGGGCCCGCGCCGCGCGGACGGCATTGCTGTTTTCAGAGGAAGAGCTGACGCGCAATCTGCAAATCACACTGCGCACCTTCGACGACCTGAACTATCGCCAGGAGCAGCGCTTCCACCTGGAACTGGGCCTGCTCAAGCTCATTCACGCCCAGCGCCTCCTGCCCGTGGAAGAGCTCTTGAGCGGGATTGCAAGCGGTGCGCCGCTGCCCAGCACTTCGCGTCATGCGTCCAGTCCATCGCGCTCTGCGCCTGCGTCCGCGGCCCCGGCCGCGCCATCCATTTCGCCCTTCGCATCGCCCCCCAGCCGCACTGCGGCCCCGGAGCCAAAGCTGAGCGCCACCCCATCGCCCGTGGCCGCACCCGCCACCCCATCAGCCGTTGCGCCGTTTCCCGCCGCCGCAAGTCCTGCTCCCGCATTCGCCGCCATGCGCACTGAGGGCGCGCTGGCCGTGGCGCCCGAGCCCGGCGCGCCGCCCGCGGGCGAGGTTGACGCTGAGTCTCTGCGCCCGGCAATTGCCGCCGCGCTGGCCGCGGGTGGCCACGCTTCGGCCGGGCAGCTCCTCGCCACCGCGGCATTTGTCCTCAACGGCTCCGCGCTGCGCATTGAAGTGCCCGGGGTGGGCAAAAAAATGCTCTCGCTCACCTTCAACGCGGCGGCGGAAAAAATCATTCGCCAGGAGTTGCAGCGGCTCGCCGCGCCTGCGCGTTTTATGATCGTGCCCGGCGAGGGCTCAGCCTCGGCTATCGCCCCAGCGGCAGCGCCCCTGGCGGGCAGCATGCACGACGCCGCGCTTGCCCATCCCCTCGTCCAGCGTGCCAAAGAGATCTTCAACGCCGAGATTCGAAGCGTCGTTGATCTTCGTCAAAAATAGAAACCATAGGCGATAAGGAGTCAATGCAATGGTCAACCCGCTTAACCTCTCGGAGATGCTCGCCCAGGCCAACCAGATGCAGGAAGAGGTCCAGCGCAAGCTCGGCGAGACCGTGGTCGAGGCATCCAGCGGCGGAGGCGCCGTGACGGCTACCATGAACGGCAAAAAGCAACTGCTCAAGCTGCACATCGACCCCTCGGCGGTTGCAGGGCTGTCGGGCAGCCAGCCCGATGTCGAAATGCTGGAAGATCTGGTTGTAGCCGCCATCAACGAAGCAGGGCGCAAGGCCGACGAGGCCATTCAATCCAGCGTGCAGGGGCTGCTGGGCGGGCTCAATCTGCCGGGACTGGGCTGATAGCGCGCAGGCGGCCACGCCGGCGCCAGGAGGCTGAACGTGTCACGTTATGCCGAGCCAATGGCCCGGCTCATTGAAGAACTGAGAAAACTGCCCGGCGTGGGAACCAAGAGCGCTCAGCGCTTCGCGTTTCACATTTTGCGCGGCAGCGACGAAGACGCTGCCGCCCTGGCCGACGCAGTGCGCGAGCTGAAGGCGGGTCTGCGCCTCTGTTCCATCTGCAACAACATCACAGATGTTGATCCCTGCGCCTACTGCGCCAGCCCCACGCGCAACCGGCGGCTGGTCTGCGTGGTGGAAGAGCCAACCAACATCGAGGCGGTGGAGCGCAGCCGCGGCTACCAGGGTGTTTACCACGTGCTCCACGGCACGCTCTCGCCGCTGCACGGCGTCGGGCCGGATCAGTTGCGAACCGGCACGCTCGTTGCGCGCATCGAGCGCGGAGAAATTGACGAGGTCATTCTAGCCACCAGCCCCACGCTGGAGGGCGAAGCCACGGCCACCTGGCTGGCCTCGGCGCTGCGCGCGTTTCCCGTGCGCATTACGCGCATTGCTACCGGCGTGCCCGCGGGCAGCGACATCGAATATGCCGACGAGGTGACGATGGCCCGCGCCATCGAAGGCCGCCGCGAGCTTTAATTGGCAGCCTCCGAAGATGCGTCAGCATTGTTGAGCGGCGGAGCGTAGCGCGCACCCAGCAGCAGAACCGCCGCCGAGATCACCAGAGAAATCAGCGTCACCCCCAAAGCCAGGCTCAGGTTGCTGTGGTCTGCAATGGCGCCGATGATCTGCGGCGAAAACGTGTCGCCGAAGAAGTGAATGCAGAACAGGTTGATGGAGATGGCCGTGGCGCGCACCGGCGCGGAGACCGAGTTCACGATGGCCGCGTTCAGCGGGCCGGTGTTGAGAAAGAGAAAAAACTCGGCGGCGAAGAGCGACGGAATGGCCCATGCCCGCGGGCCGAAGAAAACCAGCGCGCCAAACGGCAGCGTCAGCGCCACGCTCCAGAACGAGAGCAGATAAAGCGCGCGGTCGTTGTAGCGCTGCCAGCGCTGGGCTATCCAGCCGCCGGTAATTGTTCCGGCAATTCCATCAACCACCGTAATCGCGCCCACGGCAAGGCTCGCGTTCGCCACTGAAAGCCCCGAAAAGCGGTGCAAAAACGTCGGCACCCACGCCGAAATGCCGCCCATGGCGAAGGTCAGCATCGCCAACCCAAAGGTCGCGGTCAGAAAGGCCGGGTTACGCAGGATTCCGATCACGGTAGCGCGATCAGGCGTGGCGCGGATATGGTCGCTGGCCCCGCGCTCCGGCTCTGTGCCCTTCCACCCGTAGAGCGCCGCGATGATCAACCCGGGAATGGCGCAGAGGAAGAACGGCGCACGCCAGCCCCAGCGCGAGCCCAGCTCGCCACCTGCCAGATATCCCAGCGCGGCGCCCACAGGAATGGCCAGATAGAAGATGGTGAGAATGCGGTTGCGTTCGCGCTCGGGATAAAAATCGGAGATCACCGCCGGCGCAAAAATCCCGAAGGTCGCCTCGCCCACCCCCACCAGCGCGTGGCGAATGTAGAGCGTCTCGTAACTGTGCACCCACGCGGTAGCCAGCGTGGCCAGGCTCCACAGCACTGCGCCGGCAACAATCAGCGGCTTGCGGCTGAAGCGGTCGCCCAGCCAGCCGGTAATCGGCGCGGCAAACATGTAGCAGAAGAACAGCGCCGTAGTCAGCGCGCCCATCTGTTCGTCGCTGACGCGGAACTCGCGCTGGATCAGCGGCACTTCGGCGGGCAGGATATACCGGTCCACATAGTTGAGCAGGTTCAGCCCGATCAGTAGCACCAGCACGCCCACGGCGGGGCTGATGCGGGCGCGCAGCGATCTGGACGAATGGGGCAAGAGATTCGGTCTCGCTCGAAGCAAGCGGAAAATCCATCATTATCATACCGGGACGGCAAACGCGCATGTTCCACCTGCCGCGTCAATTTCTTCGCCTACAATATCTCTCAGTCGGGTGAAGCGCCGCCGGGGTCGCCTCGAAAGACCGAACGCCAGCCTTCATGCCGGGCCACGCCGCTCTTCTCGACGGGCCAGTGTTCCAGGAAACTCTACATCTCATGAGGAATCCCATGAAGATTTCCGGTTTACCGCAATTATTTCGGCCTGTTCTGGCCGTCGTCGCCCTGGCCTGCCTGCTGCCCGCCGCATCGCGCATCGCGCATGCCCAGCGGCTGCCCACCAACGTCCTGCCCCAGCACTACACGCTCAAACTGACGCCCAACATCCAGGCGGCAACCTTCACCGGCGCGGAAACCATCCGTGTCACGCTCCAGCAGCCGGCAAAGACCATCACCCTAAACGCGGCGCAGATCACCTTCAAGTCGGTCAGTATCTCAGCCGCGGGCAAGCAGCAAACCGCCACCGTATCCTTGGACAAGCAAAAGCAGCAGGCCACCTTCACCGTTCCCAACACCATCCCTGCCGGCAAAGCCACGATCTCTATCGACTACTCCGGCATTCTCAACGACCAGTTGCGCGGATTTTATCTCGCCAAATCGGCCCATCACACCTACGCCGTTACGCAGTTTGAGCCGACCGATGCGCGGCGCGCCTTCCCCAGCTTCGACGAGCCCGCCTTCAAGGCTGTCTTTGACATCACGCTGGTCATCCCCAAGGGTGAAGTGGCCATCTCCAACAGCCCCGCCGAATCGGTCGCGCTCGGGCCGCAGGCCGGCCAGCAAACCATCAGGTTCTTGCCCACGCCCAGAATGTCCACCTACCTCGTGGCATTTCTGGTGGGCGACTTCAAATGCACCTCCGGCGCGTCGGACGGCATCCCCATCCGCGTCTGCGCCCCGCCCAGCAAAGTGAACCTGACCCACTACGCGCTCCACGTCGCCGAGTTCGCGCTGCACTATTACGACACCTACTTCGGCATCCAGTATCCCCTCCAGAAGCTCGACCTCATTGCCCTGCCTGACTTCGAGGCCGGCGCCATGGAAAACTTCGGCGCCATCACCTTCCGCGAGACCGACCTGCTCCTCAATCCCAAAACCGCCTCCATCGGCGCCAGGCAAAACGTGGCGACCGTGGTTGCCCATGAGATGTCGCACCAGTGGTTCGGCGACCTGGTCACCATGAACTGGTGGGACAACATCTGGCTCAACGAAGGCTTCGCCACCTGGATGGAAACCAAGGCGGCCGGCGTCATGCATCCCGACTGGGACATGCCGGATGTTGTCGCCATGAACGAACAGGACACGCTCGACTACGACGCCGCGCCCACCACGCATCCCATCCGCGCCCATGCCAGTACGCCCGCCCAGATCAACCAGTTGTTCGACACCATCTCCTACTACAAGGCCGGCGCCGTCCTGCTGATGGTGGAGAACTACCTCGGCCCGCAGGTGTTCCAGAAAGGCATTCACGCCTATCTGGAAGCGCACAAGTATGGCAACGCCACGGCACAGGACTTCTGGAGCGCGGAAACAGCCGTCAGCCACAAGCCGGTGAACAAGATCATGGACAGCATGATCACGCAGCCCGGCGAGCCTCTGCTCACCTTCGGCGTGCCGGCCGACGGCCGGGTCGCCGTTCATCAGCAGCGCTTCTTCCTCAACCCCGATGTCAAGCCCGACCCCACCGAAAAATGGACTCTGCCGGTCTGCTTCACGACCGCAACCGGCGGGCAGGATTGCCAGGTGCTCACGCCCGGCGAAACCAGCCTCAAAGTCCCCCCGGGAAGCTTCTTCTTTGCCAACGCCGGCGGCAAGGGCTACTATCGCAGCGCCTACCCCAAAAAGATTTACAGCCAGCTTGTGGCCCACGTCGAAACCAAACTCACCCCCGCCGAGCGCATCAGCCTCACCGGCGATGAGTGGGCGGAAGTCCGCTCCGACAAGGCGATGGTCGGGGCCTATCTTGATCTGGTCGCCGCGCTCAAGTCCGATCCCAATGCCCAGGTGATCCAGAACGCCATCACCGGCCTCAGCGCCATCAACCAGCGCGTCGCCGCCACGGCCCTTGAAAGACGGGAGTTTGAGCGCTGGATCCAGCAGACCTTCGAGCCCGAGTACACCCGGCTCGGCCCGCCCTCACCCAGCGACTCGCCCAACAAACGCCAGTTGCGCGCCGCGCTCTTCGGCCTCCTCGGCAGCTACGGCAAGGATCCCAAAATCATCGCCCAGGCCAAAAAGCTCGCCGGCGAGTATCTCAAAAATCCCGGCTCCGTTGACCCCACTTTGGAGCAAACCGCCGTTGCCATTGCCGCCGCCAATGGCAACGCCTCTCTCTTCGACAAGCTCCAGCACATCTACGAGACCTCCTCCAACCCCGAATTCCAGATCGGAGCCCTGAGACTGATGGCCCAATTCGCAAACCCCGCTCTGGAAAGGCGCGCTCTGGAGTATGCAATCTCGGACAAGGTGAAGCGGCAGGACGCTGCCATCCAGCTCGCCATCGCCATGGAGATTCCCGCCGAGCGCAACGTGGCGTGGGCATTCATCCAGACGCATTGGCCGCAGATCAGCGCGAAGTTGACCACCGAGATGGGCGAGATCCTGGTCAGCTCCTCGGGCGGCTTCTGCTCGGTGGCTTCGCGCAACCAGGTGCGAAAATTCTACTCGACGCACAAGGTCTCCGCATCCAGCTTGTCGCTCACCCACGCCATTGAACAGATCAACGGCTGCATCCAGCTACGGCAGGCGCAGCAGCGCAATCTGCGCAACTGGCTGGCAGCGCAGCCTGGCACGTAGAAGCGCTGCCTTCTCTGTCTGTGTACCGGCTGCCCCGGGTCCCGCTTTTGGGACCTGGGGATCACCCGATACCCGGCTGGATTCTTTTAGCAAACTTTAACAATGGCGCAACAACCCGTGTCCCTCCAATGCCTAAGCTGAAATTGGGGGGAAAAAGCAATGCGCGTCACTCCCGGCTCGCTTCGCCGGAACGTTGTGGTTTGGTTGCGCCAGGGGATCTCGCCGCGGCGGCTGGCCCTGACCTTGGCGCTGGGCTTCGCCATCGGCTGCATTCCGGTGGTGGGCGTGCCCACATTGACCTGCGCCGCCCTGGCGCTCCTGCTGCGGCTGAACCTGCCCGCTATTCAGGCCGCGAATTACGTCATGACGCCGCTGCAGCTTCTTCTCATCGTGCCCTTCGCCCGGCTCGGCGAATGGCTCTTCGACCGCGGACATGAGCACTCCCTCGCCGCCGCCGATCTGCTGCGGCTGGCGCCGCTGGCTCTGGCGTCGCGCTGCGCCGGCCTCGCCCTTCATGCCCTTTTGGCATGGCTGGTTGTGGCCGGCCCAGCGGTCCTCATCATGACTGTGGCATTCACGCTCGTTCTGCGCCGTATTCCCGCGCTGGCGACGGCCAAAGCCGCCGACTAGCCATTCCTACTTCGACAATGGCTTCGTCGAAGTCTTCGAAGCCGGTACATTTGCCGGATGCCATTGCGGCAGCGGCTGCGCGCTGTCGAGCCATGCCGTGTAGATCATGTCGCGAAACATGCTGGCCCCGTCAGCCAGCCGCGCCGCGGTAAACTCGCGCGATGCCGGTGTGCCTGCGCCGTCAAATCCACCCTCTTTATAGATCTGATAGACCTCATCGACGTATGTGTGCGTGTGGCGCACATAAGCGACAAAAGCATCGAACATGTCGCCCTGGATGGCTTTCACCGGTGTCATCAAGGCCTTGACCTGGGGTGCATGGATATTCGCATCCACAAACGCCGTCTCAAACTGGTAGTGAATCTGGTGGTCGGTCGTATAGCCATGCGGATCGGGCCCAACCCAGCCGTTGTATTCCACCGTGGTGTGCAGCGGCTGCGAGCCGTCGCCCACATAGTGTCCCAGCCAGCCGATGTAAAAGATGATCGCCTGCTGGACCGGGTACGTATCCTTGCCCTCGGCCTTCAGGCCTCTGTATTCGTGCATGGCCAACTCCAGCCTCTCCCAAACCTCGTCGGCCTGCCAGGGCAACAGGCCAATCTTCTCAGGCCGCTCGCCGGCAGCAAAAACTTCAGCCTCAAAGTCCAGACGCTTATGCGGCAAAGCGCCCAGTTTGTCAGCCAGTTCCAGATCGATAAAGTGTTCCTCTCCAGTGGCCGCGCCCAATTCCGGCTCGGCTTTCCAGCGATCGGCCTCCGGGCCCAGATACACAATCTCATCGAGAGCCGCCTTGGAACGTAAAAAGGCCGGCATCGAGGCAGGTAGGCCGCTGGCCGCCAGCTTGTTGATCATGCGATGGCCGGCGGCTCCCCAGGCATGAGCCGCCTGTGGCTGAGCGGCAACAACAGCGATCCCGGCCGCAGCCAGAGTCGCGCGGATGACGCGAGACAACCTAATTGTTCGGAACATTGGCCAAGTATACGCCTCGCCTGCTGCCACGGAGGGGAAATTTGGGAAGTAAAAACCGGCGCAAACCCCCGCCTTTCACTTCACGGAACGGCTCCCTGGGCAGCGCCCAGCTTACTTAAGTACCAAAACCTGCAACCGCCGCGCACGGTCGAGCAAGCCCCTTGCAACTCTGGATTTTCCCGCCTTGACTCCTTCATTGCGCCCTCCGGAGCGTTGCATCCCAGATGCCTGTTGGCGATTTGCGTAGTGAGCGACAAAACTAAACACGTATACTACCTGCGAATCTGTTGGCGGTGCTTTCATGGGTCGCCTGACCCCAGGGTTCTGTACCTCAGGAATCCTGCTCCGCCGCAAAGGAGGGCTCTTTTCGTTCAGTCCAGTGAGCGGCAAGCCGTAAAAGCAAGGCAGGCAATCCTGTGAGTTGGGCAGTGAGGCAAGCATGGTGGACCGGTCCATGACGATCGGCACAGCCGGAAACGAAGAGTCCGCGAACACGCTCCGTGATGGCGCGTGGCGGCCTTGGTCTCTCTTGACAGCCCTCCTCGTCCTCGGCGCCGTGGCAACTGTGATCGCGCGTCTGGCCGCTGGTTCGCGCCTCGACGGGCCGCTGATCGCAGCCACCCTCGCCGTGACTGGCGCCTGTGCCGTTTGGCTCGCCGTGGGCCGCCGCGCCGCGCCCATGCTCCTCCCAGCCACCGATCCGCACAAAGACCTGCTTGATTCGACCGGCCCCGCCATGGCCGCCGTCGATCTCGACGGGCGCCTCACCTACGTGAATCCCTCCGCCGCGCGCATGCTGGGTTACGACACGGCCGAATTGCTCGCGTTGTGGGGAACCATGGAGATCTTTGCCAAAGGTGAAGGGGAACGCGTGCTAGCTGAACTGCAAAAGCTCTCCGGCTCGCACAGCTGGGTCAGCAGCGCGCTGGACGGGAACCTGGCCGCCTGCCTTGAATGCATCAGCAACCTGCCGCCCAGCACCGCGCCCGGCTTCCAGGTGCTGTTGCGCCACAAAGACGGCAGTTGTTTCCCCGTTACGCTTCACATCTCCGCGCTGCGCAACAACGCGGGCGTGCTGACCGGCCTCGTGGCTGTGGCTATCAGCGAAAGCGCAAAGCCAGCCCCCGAGGAAGCACTGCACGACACCCAGGACCGTTACCGCGAACTCTTCGAGAACTCCAGCTCGATGACCGCCACGCTCAGCCTGTCCGGGCGCTTTCTCTACGCAAATTCCGCCTGGATGCGCTGTTTCGGCCTCGACACCACGTCCCTGCTCGAGCTTGAATCCTTTGAAGAAATCTTTGCGCCCGATGCCTCTGACGAAGCCGCCGCCCTGTTTCGGCGCGCGGTTGCCGGCAACGCGGTGGTTCGCGCGCCATTGCATCACTCAACCGCGAACGGTCGCCTGCTTAATCTGGAAATGAGCCTGAGCCAGCGCCAGGAAGCCGGCGGTCCCCTCACCATTCGCTGCCTGCTGCGCGACGTTACCCAGCCCAGATTGCGCGAGGAGCGCGTGGCCATCCAGCTTGCGGCCAGCCAGATCGCGGCTGAAAACGCCTCGCCCGAAGCCGCGTCCATGCGCATTCTGGAAGCTCTCTGCATGTCCCAGGGCTGGGATGTGGCCATTCAGTGGGAGGTCGACGCCAAGCAGGACAGGTTGCGCTATAGCGCCGCATGGGCCTTGCCCGGTGGACCGGCCGAGGCTCTCATCCAGAAAAGCATGGAAACCACTTTCGCGGCGGGCGAAGAATTGCCGGGGCGTGCCTGGAAGGAAGGCCGCCCGGTTTGGATTGACGATCTGGCTTCTCTGTCCGGCCATCCCCGTGCCCAGTCCGCCCACCGGCAGCAAATGCTCTCCGGATGGGCCGCGCCGCTGCGCGCCGGCAACCACATCTTCGCGGTTCTTGAATTCTATTCCCGCTCCAGCCTGCGCCAGGATCGCGAGGCGGAGGCCACCGTGGAAGCCATCGCCATTTCGCTGGGGCAGACACTGGCTCGCTCGCATGAGCGCGGGCGCACCGAAGAGCTTTACCGCCAGCACGAGATCCTGCTTGATTCAGTCACCGACGGTATCTGCGGCGTCGATCGCCACGGTACCGTGAGCTTCGCCAATCCCGCTGCCTGCCGCCTATTGGGCGTGCCCCCCGCAAGCCTGGCAGGACGCGCGCTTCATGATGTGCTGCACGGGTTTGCCACGCCCGACCGCCGCTGCGGCGACGATTGCACCATCCGCCGCGCCGCCGGACATCAGGTAACCGCGGCCGGCGAAGACAATATCTTCCGTAGCGACGGCTCCTGCTTCCCCGCCGAGTATGTGCTCACGCCCATCATCGACCAGGGACGTTTCTCCGGCTCCGTGCTCAGCTTTCGCGATATTAGCCAGCGCTTCGCGCTCGACCGCCTGAAAGACGAGTTCATCTCCACCGTCAGCCACGAACTGCGCACGCCGCTCACATCCATTCGCGGCGCGCTGGGACTGCTCTCGGCCGGCGTGATGGATCAGACCAACGAAAAAGCCGCCAATCTGCTTCGCATCGCGCAATCGAACTCCGACCGCCTGGTCCGGCTTATCAACGACATTCTCGACCTCGAGCGCATCCAGAGCGGCCGCCAGCCTTTGAACTTCCGTGCCGTGCAGTTGGGCGATCTGGTACGCCAGGCCATCGACGGCATGCAGCCCGTCGCCGACTCCGCCGGCATACAACTGATTCACGACGCGACCCAGGTCGAGATCGCCGCCGATCCCGACCGGCTGCTCCAGGTGCTCACCAACCTGCTGTCGAATGCCATCAAGTTTTCGCCTCCCAACTCCTCGGTCTCGATAATGCTCCGTCCCGGCGCCACCGGCGTCACGCTTTCGGTCATCGACCACGGCCGCGGCATTCCCGTCGACAAGCTGGAGGCGATCTTCGGCCGCTTCCAGCAGGTGGATGCCTCCGACTCCCGCCAGAAAGGCGGCAGCGGCCTGGGGCTGGCCATCTGCCGTACGATTGTGTTGCAGCACTCGGGGCGCATCTGGGCTGAGCGAAACCCACTGCGCGGTTCCACCTTCCGCGTTTTTCTTCCCTATCGGCCCGAGCAGCGCGGCCCAGCCGATGTAGGGCTGGACAGCGCGGAACCGCGGGATGCAGTGCTGGCCGGGAATGCGGACGCAGAGGCGAAAAGCCCCCCTGCCACATCGCTGTCGAACCTCTAACAGGCAGGCGTCTATCCGGCCGTGACGCCGCCGCAACAACAACCAAAGGCCGGAGAAGGACCTCAGATCTTGGCGTACCGCATTTTGATCATCGACGATGAAGATGATATTCGCGAAGTTGCCGCGCTCAGCCTTGAGAGCGTGGCGGGATGGCAGGTCATTGTCGCCGGCTCCGGAGCGCAGGGCCTTGCCCGCGCCATCGAGCACCAGCCCGACGCTATCCTGCTGGACGTGATGATGCCCGGCATGGACGGCCCTGCGACCTTCCACGAACTGCGCAAAAACCCGGCCACCGCCGCCATTCCCGTCCTGCTCCTGACGGCCAAGGTGCAAACCTCCGACCAGCGCCGCTTTGCCGACCTCGGCGTCGAAGGCATTCTCCTCAAGCCCTTCGATCCGCTCACCCTGCACACACAAATTGCCCAAACGCTGGGCTGGCAATAACGGCCTTGCCAATGGATTCCACCGGACCAGCCCATGTGCCGCCGACCCCGGACCTCTCGGCCGCGCTCGATCGCCTGTGGGTCCGCTTTTTGCCGGAGATCGAACAGCGCGTAGCTCTCCTGGAATCCGCCGCGGCAGCCGCGGCCGGCGGAACGCTCACGCCACCCCAGCAGCAGCAGGCGCGCGCCGCCGCGCACAAGCTTGCCGGCGTCCTTGCCAGCTTCGGCCTCGCCACGGCCACATCCCCCGCCCGCGAAACAGAACACCTCTACGCCCGCGATACCGCGCCCGGTCCCGAACATGCTTCCCGCCTCGCCGCGTTTGCCGCCGAGCTGCGCTCCCTCATCGCCGGCCGCAAACCCTCCGCTCCCGAGGCCTGTTAACACCTCCCGCTGCGGATCAAAGTAAACTTGGATATTGGCAAAGCTCTCCAATTCGTCCCCCCCGCAGCTCGACCTCAACTTTGACGAGCCGCAGCTCACCCGGCGCATCTGGCCGGTGCGCGAGCTGGTTGCCCGCGCCCGCGATCTCGTCGAGCAGGCATTTGGCGACCTCTGGGCCGAAGGCGAAATCTCCAACTACCGCCCCGCGCCCTCCGGTCACGTCTACTTCACGCTCAAGGACGCCGACGCCCAGCTCCCCGTCGTGCTCTTCCGCCGCCAGGCCATGCTCCTGCGCTTCCGCCCTGAAGACGGCCTCCACGTGCTTGTCCGCGGCCGCGTCAGCGTCTACGAGCAGCGCGGCCAGATGCAGCTCGTGGCCGAAACCATGGAGCCCGTCGGCACCGGATCGCTCCAGCTTGCCTTCGAGCAGCTCAAAGAGCGCCTCAAAGCCGAGGGCCTCTTCGACTCCGCCCGCAAGCGCCCCCTGCCCGCATTCCCGCGCACCGCCGCCATCGTCACCTCGCCCACCGGCGCCGTTATCCGTGACTTCCTCAACATCGTCCGCCGCCGCCACTCCGGCCTCAACGTCCTGCTCTACCCCGTCTCCGTGCAGGGCGATTCGGCCCCCGCCGAGATCGAAGCCGCCCTCGCCGCGCTCAACGCCGGCAACTTCGCCGGCCTCATCGTCCTCGCCCGCGGCGGCGGCTCGCTGGAAGACCTCGCCGCCTTCAACAGCGAGCGCGTGGCCCGCGCCATCGCCGCTTCGCGCCTCCCCGTCGTCTCCGCCATCGGCCACGAAACCGACTTCACCATCGCTGACTTCGCCGCCGACCTCCGCGCGCCCACGCCCTCTGCGGCCGCCGAGCTGGTCACCGAAGCCGCGCACAAAATCTCCGAGCGCCTCGACACGCAATCCCTCCGCCTCCAGCGCGCCGCCCACTTTCAGCTTCTTCAGGCCAGCCAGCGTTTTGCCCGCGTCTCCGCCAGCCGCGCCGAGTCGCGCGTCTCCGCGCTCCTCCATCGCCTTGCCCAGCGCGTCGACGACCTTTCCTTCCGCCAGGAAGCCGCTCTCGACGCGCAGTTACGCCACCGCCAAAGCCGCGTCGCCGAACTTGCCGCCGCCGTCCTGCGCCGCGATCCCCGTCAGGCCGTGGCCCACGCACGCGCCCATCTCATCGACTACCGCAGCCGCATCCGTCGCTCCATCGAACAAGCCCTGCACGCCTCGCGCTCCCGCCTCAGCGCCCTCGATGCCCGCCTCCACTCGCTTTCGCCGCTGGCCGTGCTCGACCGCGGCTACGCCCTCGTGCTCACGCCGGAAGGCAGCCTGATCCGCTCCGTCACCCAGGTGGCCACAGGCGTCCAGGTCACCACGCGCCTTGCAGACGGCGCCTTTGCCGCCCGCGTGGAATCCACCACTCCCAACCCAAACTTCCCTGGAAAGCAGAAAAAAAGATCATGACCGCAGCCTCCGCGCGCAAGCTCTTCGGCACCGACGGCATTCGCGCCGTCGCCGGCCAGTCTCCGCTCGATCCCACCACCATCTTCGCCACCGGCCTCGCGCTCGGCCACTCGCTGCGCAAAACCGCCGCCCAGCCACGCGTGCTGCTCGGTCGCGATACCCGCGAGTCCAGCCCCTGGATCGCCGCCACTCTCGCCGCCGCCCTCCGCCAGACCGGCGCCCAGCTGCCCAGCGCCGGCATCGTGCCCACGCCCGCCGTCGCTTTCCTCGCCCGCAAGCACGGCTTTCACGCCGGCATAGTCATCTCCGCCTCGCACAATCCCTGGCAGGACAACGGCATCAAGCTCTTCGGCGCCGACGGCTACAAGCTCCCCGACGCCGTCGAACTGGCCATTGAAGACGAGATCCTCCATCACGCCGCGCAACTTCAGCCGCCCGATCCCGCTTCCCTGCCCCAGGTTGAAGACAATTCGGATTTCAAATTCGATTACATCCAGTTCCTCATCGATTCGGTCCCCGGCCTCTCCATCTCCGGCCTCCGCATCGTCGCCGACTGCGCCAACGGCGCCGCCGCGGCCATTGCGCCGGAGCTGTTCCAGCGCCTCGACGCCTCCGGCTCCGCGCAGCTCACCCTGCTCCACACCGCACCCAACGGACGCAACATCAACCTCAACTGCGGCGCCCTGCATCCCGAGCACGTCGCCTCGGAAACCGTGAAACACGGCGCCGAGCTGGGCCTCACCTTCGACGGCGACGCCGACCGCTGCCTCCTGGCCGGCGCCCGCGCCAACGTCATCAACGGCGACGCCATCCTGCTCATGGCCGCCCGCGATCTCAAGGCCCGCGCCCTGCTCACCGGCGATCTCGTCGTAGCCACCACCATGTCCAACATGGGCCTTGAAGCCGCGCTTAAACAGAGCGGCATCCGCATGCTGCGCGCCCCCGTCGGCGACCGCTACGTCCTCGAACAGATGCAGGCGCACAACGCCGCGCTGGGCGGCGAGCAGTCCGGCCACATCCTCTTTCCCCATCTGGCCACCACCGGCGACGGCCTGCTGACTGCCCTCGTGGTCCTCGATCTCATCGCCCGCACCGGCCGGTCAATTGACGCACTTTCCGCCGACATGAAGGTCTTTCCGCAAACCATCGTCAACGTCAAGGTACGCGAGAAAAAGCCCCTGGATCAGATCGCCTCTGTGGCCGCATCCATCCGCGCCGCCGAAGAGGATTTGAAAGACAAAGGCCGCGTCGTCATTCGCTATTCCGGCACCGAGCCGCTGGCCCGCGTCATGATCGAAGCCGAAAGCGAAGCCGCCATGCGCCATCACGCCGATGCCATCGCCGCCGCCATCCGCGCCGAAATCGGCCTTTAAGCGTTTGATGGCAATATGGGCGCCTCGCACTTGATGGGCACCTGCAATCCGCCATCGCCCGCTTCAAAATCATTCCGGCCAGCAACCCGAACATGGAGAGGCGCCCGCTGCCGCCCATCACCGGAACCGCGAGAACAGGTACAAGATGAGCGAAGCCACAATGCTGATCACAATGCACGTGACGATAGGGAAAAATACAGTGACGTGTTTGCCGCGGTAGACAACATCGCCCGGCAACCGCCCCAGCGGCAGCCCCATCCGCCCCGCCAGCATCACCACGGCGCCAATCAGCACCAGCAGGATCCCCAGCCCAACAATCAGTTTGCCAATCTCATTCATCGGCGCAATCCTGCCCATCCGTCATGCTCAGAATATCGCTCCTCAGCCCCCTTCGCGAATTGCGCCTTCCTCATTGATATCCGCAAAAACGATGGAACACGATCACCCGGAGCAGCCAATCCCACCCGCAGACCATAAAAAGAGAAAAAGCCTGTCATCCAGAGGCGCAGCCGAAGGATCCGCGGTTGTCTTTCGCGCATTCCGCAATCCCAAAAACGCCCAATAATCCATCACCAACCGCGGACCAATATTCGCAATCTTTGTAACAGGGCATGACTTTCCGTCGTGCCGAAAACGACCGCAAAATCCCTCGGACTTCAGCCCCTGCTGCCTGTCCTTGCCGTAATCACAGAGTAAGCATCCTCCGGTAAAACTGGAGGCTTTATGGTATGCGGTCAAAAAAGGGTCCTCACGTGGCGTACTTGCATTTGTGCAATCCGCCCCGATCTCGCGCCGCAGGCGCAGTGTTCATGAGTCCCTCGCTTCAGCGTGCGTATGAAGTGCAGCATGGATGCTCGGAGTCCCGTAGCGGCGTTGCCTGGACCCGCGCCGTTCCTGCAAAGGCCCTGCAGCCATGGCTCTCGGAGCGACTCCCGCAAAGGTCTAACCTCTGCGGCTTCCCCGACGAAGCCGGGTTCTCCCATGAGCGAATAGACTCACTGTACGGCGAGCCAGGCGATCCGGAGCGGTTCCTTGTCACACCGTAGCCAATCGCCCGTCCAGCCAGAATCAAAAGAACCGCACAGCCAATGATGAATTTCAGCGATCATCTACGCACCACAACCGGCGCACTGAAAAATTGGGCAATTGCCCAGCTTGAGGACTCCCTCGCCGTCGGAGTGCTCTGGCTGATCGGGCTCTCCATCTTGCATGTCCCGCTGGCCCCCATGTGGGCGCTGATCGCCGCGGTACTCCAGATCGTGCCGCACTTTGGCCCGGTCCTGGGAATGCTGGGCCCTGTCATCACCGCGGCCATCAAGTGGACAGATTGGCAGCACCCTCTCTACGTCCTTGTGCTTTACGCGGTCATTGTCCTGATCGACGGGCTGCTGCTCCAGCCACTCATCATGCGGCGAACTGCCAAGGTACCCATCTGGGCATCTCTCTCTACGCCGATCGTGCTCGGAATCATCTGGCCATTCTGGGGAGTGCTCTTGGCCCCGCCCCTGCTCGCAGTGCTCTTTGCATACCGGGCGCGGCAAAAGAAATCAGGCTCACACTCCACGCAAAACAGAGCATAGGAACGGTTCCGGGCGGTTTGACCCGTCTTCCTCATCCCTCCGCCATCTTCCCCACCCAGCCCAACCGCATGGTTCCAGCTCCGGAAAAGCAGGAAACTGTCTCACCCAAGGGGTTCATATATATGACTTGTCAAGCCCCGTGTGCCGCAACCCCTGCAAATCCAGCCAATTACGTTTGCAGATATTTTCCGTCTCGCCGCACACAATAGAACCATTGGCGGTTCCATACGCCTCCCAGGGAAAAACGTGACCATGACCAGCCCCAGCTCTCCGGCTTCATCTGAGGCCCCAACCAATACGCCCGTCCCTCGGCCCCTTGCCATCGACGCCAGCCCTGCCGCCGCTCAGGTAGCCCCCGGTGAACCTACCCCCCCCTAAAATATTTTTCTTTCCCACGGATTCCTTGCAGTTTATTTTCTTGCCACTCCTGCACCTCTATTTCCGGCCCACGATGAAGGTAACTGATGGTTACGGCCATCCCCCCAACTCGCCGCCCGGCTGGGCCGTATCAAGCTGCCGCTTTTGCACCTTGTTATCGGCACAGCCCTTGCAATTAACGCACGCTTACGATGCCATTCCCGGCTTTGAGGCTGAGATAGCGTATGAAAGCACACGAGGTTACTAAAGTGATTCAAGGTCTTGCATTTCGCCCTTTAATCCGGTTGTTAGGCATGCTATCAAGGTGTAGCATCATCGTCTGGTACTTTAGTGTTCAGCAGTTGGTTACCTCCAGTCTAGATCATAGGTTCCGGCTGTTACCCAGGAGGGGCTCCAAAATTTAGCGATACTTGCAGGGGATTCCCAGGAGCAAGTTGTTCTATTGTCCGCGTAAGAATGCGCGTTTGCGGACGCGTGCTCTCACGCGCGTAGAAGCAATCAATGATCCGCTTCCATCGGCCGTGATCGACAAACCGTCGTTGGCGCAGCAGGACCATGAAGTTGAATCAATCCCATGCGAGGCTTGAGCCCATAGGCAGGATTTTGACCAACCGCGTGGAGGGATGTTGGCCAAGATGCCCGGATTTTCACATGGAAAGGAAGCTAGGAATTCGCCTTCAGACGGATGACGAAGCAGACGCGTGGACGGGGCAACTCCTCAAACCAGCCGTACTTGGTGGGGCGGAACTGGAAGCCCAGAATAGTGCGGAGCTGCAAATCCCGTATGTCTGTCACTGTTGTTGTGCTTGAACTACTCCAAACATGCACTAATACGTTGATTCTTCAATGCCGCATTCAGCTTTGGGAATCGTGAGTTTAGCGAGGCATGGTGCAATTGGCTGTGCAAACGGCTCCCTGACGCAAGACGGAAGCAGCTTGCATTGGGGCAAAGCGTTCGTTGCTGCCCGCACGCAAATGAGGCGCTCTTCTTTTCGCGCTAAGACGGAGAAACGAAGATGAAAACCTGGAACGTATGGAAAGACGAAAGCGGGCAAACGCTGGTGGTAACGGTTCTCTGCATGACCGTAACGCTCGGCCTTGTTGCCCTGGCAACGGACGTCGGTCAAATGTTTCATACCAAGGAGCAGGCGCAAACAGCGGCCGACGCCGCGGTGATTGCGGCAGTGCAACAGCAGGACTACGGAGATCCGGTGGCGGCCGCCAACGAGGATGCGGCGAAGAATGGATTTCCCAACGGGGTGAACGGAAACACGGTCAAGGTTGAAGATCCGCCGGGTACCGGCTCGCTCGCCGGGCAAGACGGCTACATTGAAGTGATTGTTTCCCGCCAGACACCCACCTATTTCATGAGGCTCTTCGGTGTCAATGACCTGACCGTGGCGGCCAAAGCGGTGGCCACGCTGGGCCCGGCAACCGATTGCGTTTACACCCTGGACAGCTCGGGCACAGATATCAATGTCGCCGGCAGCGCCGACGTCCAGAGTACTTGCGGATTTTACGGTAACTCGTCCTCTTCCAGTGACCTGACGGTGGGTGGTGGCGGCATTCTCGATTCCACCAACGAAAACCTGGTGGGCGGGTATTCCTTGGACAACAACGGCACCCTGACGGTTCCACCGACCACCGGAATTATGCCGGTGCCCGATCCGCTGGGTGGTATACAGCCGCCCCAATGGTCTGCCTCCAACTGCCTGGCGGATCCCAAACTCACCAATTCGCCGCCGGGCACCTCCATCGGACCCGCCGCTGGCGGCACAGTTTGTTACGACGGATTGACCCTAAATGGAGGCTCCGTCACGTTGAATCCAGGCATTTACGTGATCAATGGGGCTATGAAGTTGGGTGGCAATGTGACCGTGGATGGAACCGTCAATGGAACCGTGAACGGAGCATCGGGGGTAACGTTCTACATCACCCAGAACGGCTCGCTCAATATCGAGAGCGGCGCCATCGTCAATCTCGTCGCCCCGGACAGTGGAACATATAATGGCATTCTGTTCTATCAGGACCCGAGCAACACAACCACGGCAAGCATCGAGGGTGGTGCAGGAAGCACGCTGGACGGGATACTTTACTTCCCGGCCGCACTGCTTCAACTGGACGGTGGAACCAGCACGGATACTTATATTTCTATTGTGGCCGGCCAGGTTACTCTCGGCGGCAACTTGAGCTTGAAAAACTATGGAAAGCTCAACCCCACAAGTCCCCTCTCATCGCCAAGGCTGGAGGATTGAAACTTGAACGACTCAATTGCGAACCGCTCGCACGGTGACACGCAAAACAATATGGCCCGGCGCCTGATACGGTTCATGCTGCGCGCTAATCGCGGCCAGGCGCTAGCCGAGTTCGCGTTGCTTATCCCCGTCATGGTCATCATTCTGCTTGGCGCGGGAGAACTGGCGCGGCTCGCCTACGCGTCCATCGAAATAACCAACGCGGCCCATGCCGGCGCCGAATACGGCGCGCAGAGTTACCAACTCGCTCGCCCCGCTAACTACAGCAACATAGAGGCGGCCGCGGCGCTGGATGCGCAAAACATTCCTGGCTTTACAGCTACAGCTCAGGACGTTTGTACCTGCGAGAACGGCACGACCGTTGCCTGCGACAGCGCTTTAACTACCTGCGGCAGTTCCTACATTGCGTATCTCCAGGTAAACACTTCCGCCACCTATGCTCCGCTTTTCCATTGTCCGGGACTGCCCCAAACCTATACAGTCACGGCCAAGGCGATCATGAGGGTGCAATAACAATGATCAAGAATGCGAGCATCGCGGAAGCGGCGCGGCAGATCAGAGCCTGGTGGAAGCCGCCCTCGTCATCTTTGCCATGCTCATCTTCATCATGGGGATCATGGAGTGTTGCTTTATTCCTCATCCGGTCCAGCGGCGCCAAACTGGCAGAGAATGTAGAGGAACAGTTCCTCTGCTGGATGGCGCGTATACATACGTTCACATAGGTTACCTGCCTTATGACCATAAGTTGTTTATTTGGTTACGTTAGTTGCAGCAAAAGAACGGCACGTCATTTGCTGCAAGAAAGACGCAACCCAATCTCCTTCGGGCCTCATTACGCTTGGGGAAGCGCTGAGTAGCCGAATTTTCAAGCCATTGCTCAAGTTCCAGAACCTGAAATCTCATGACGAAGGCCATAACCTTGCGGAATATGCGTCGGCTCTCGTCTTACTCCGAATAGGTGGTAACAGCGTAAATGCAATTGCTGGTCTCTGCCCTCAACAATGCGCTTATAAACCTGGGGACTGCCGTGACGAATGCTATCTAACCCGGGCGCGCCCGGGGGATGGGTGACGAAACATTTTCCCTCGCGGATTGCATGGATACCCAATCCTCCCTTTTGGTTTCCCGCACGTGGGATCGCGCTGTCAACCGCTCAACCAACCCCAGCGAGGAGAGAACGATGCGTCACATTACATGGAAAATCTACTTCAAGGTTCGCGAACTGATTGAGAGTGAACAAGGCCAGGACCTGGTCGAGTACGCGCTGATCGTTGCCTTAATCTCTCTGGCTGCCATTGTGAGCATGAAGGCCCTGGCTTCCGATATCAGCCACGCTTTCACGAGCATCGGGAGCGCCCTGACCACAGCGCAATCAAGCTCCCCGGATTCCCACTAACTGCCGGATCAACACCGAACAGCGCGTTCCGGTCTTTGCCATTCCGGCACCACACACTATGCGCTGGCGCACTCTCTAGCTACGGGAGAGCCATACGGCACAAGGGATCTTTGCCGCGCGGCTGTCCCCTTTCTTGCAGATTTCCCTCAACAAAAGTGTCATCGCATCTTGCGCTTCCCGTCCCATCTCCGATATGTGCGGGCAGGTTCCGCTATCGCTGACCGGCTAAACCGTCGCACCATGCGCGGATCTTCCCGTCCTATGTTTTGTACGGTTTCACCGCCTCGTCACGATTCAGTGAGGCAAGCCCCTTTCTCTTCAATCGACAAAACACCGCTCCCAGTTATACGAATCCCTTCGGCACGCAGAAGCTGAAAATGTAGACGCACCGTTCCTCAACTCGGTACCATGTGTACATCTGTTCACACTTAATACCTGCCAGACAGCCTTAAGTCATTTATTTTTGGTGCCTTGATTGCTACCAGTCAATGGCATGCCACTTGCTACAAATCAGGCGTGGCTCAGTCCCTTCTGGGTCGCAGATCGCCTGGGGGACCTATGAACAGCCGAGTTTTCAAGCTGTTTCTCGAGCTCCAGAACCTGAAATCTCGTGACGAAGGCCAGGACCTTGTGGAATACGGGCTGATTGTCCTCTTGATCTCATTGGCGGCGGTGGTGGGTATGCAGACTCTAGCCTCTGCCCTCGGCAGCGCGTTTATGAACATAGGGACCGGTGTGAAAAATGTTTTGTAGTTCAGGTGTGCCCCGGGGGGTGACGAACCATGTTTTCTTGCGGGAGGCATGGACACCCTAACCTCCCCAATTTGGTTTCCCGTACGTGGGAACGCTACGTCAACCACCCAATCAACCCCAAAGGAGAGTAAGTATGAACCTCGTTGCATGGAAGATCTTTTTCAAGATTCGCAGCTTGATTGAGAGTGAAGAAGGACAGGATCTCGTCGAGTACGCGCTGATCGTTGCTTTGATCTCTCTGGCCGCAGTTGCAGGCATGAAGACCCTGGCTTCCGATATCGGCACCGTCTTCACCAATATCGGCAACGCCCTTAATACGGCAGGCTAGGCATCAGGCTTGACCTGAGCCGGTCGTTTCAACCTTTGTAACCCCGGCGCCGGATCTCTGTGCACTGGAGTTCACAGTTCTCACGGGAGGGTTATGTGCAGCAAAGGATTCTTTGCTGCACATAACCCTCCCGTTTCCACTTGATACCTCCTCCAACTCGGCCGTTGGGGAACAAAGAAACGCTTTCCGCATTTCTTTTCCCACTGCCACTCTCTGCGCGCTTCCCTTCTTTGCTCTACACTCAAAGGAAAGCAATCTCACATAAAGGAACTCTCTCGTGAGAAGATCTTTCCGGACCGCACTCGCCGGTTCTACGCTTTTGCTCTTCGTTATTCCCTGTGCGCCCCATGCTCAGTCGATCGGCGCCCCTCCTTCCGCGCTTGCGCCTCTGGCCCAGCGGCGCGCGGAACTCAACAACCTGTTCCGCGACTACTGGGACGCCTATCTTGAGCGCAACCCTGAGTTTGCCTCGACGATCGGCGACAAGCGCTACAACGACAAGATTTCGGACTACTCCGTGGCCGCCCTCAACAACTGGCTGGCCCGCGAACGGCAATTCCAGGTTCGCCTGGCGATGATCGATCCCACCGGATTCACGGACCGGGAGAAGCTCAGCCAGGAGTTGCTCATGCGCCAGTTCAGAGAGGACGCCGACGCCGCGGAGTTCAAGGAGTGGGAGATGCCCGTCAACCAGACGGGCGGCATCTATTCCTGCTACCCACGCCTTGTCACGCATCTCAACTTCGCCACGCTGAAGGACTACGACGACTGGATCGCCCGTCTGCACGCCATCCCCAGGGCTATTCAGCAGGTAACGACAAATATGTCCATCGGCATGGAGGATCACCGCGTGCCGCCCGCGTATCTGCTGGAAAAAGTCCTCGTCGAAGTCGATGAACTGGCTAACCAGAAGCCGGCGGATTCGCCTCTGGCTGCGCCCCTGAAGCAGTTTCCGGCTTCCATCCCGGCGCCCGAGCAAGCACGGATCAGGGCCGGGATGCTGGCCGCGATTGCAAATCAGGTATTGCCCGCTTATAAGCGCTTTGCGCGGTTTCTACGCGTCAGTTATATTCCCGCAGGACGCGAGCAGCCCGGCATCTCGGCGCTGCCCGACGGAGTACAGTATTACCGCTTTCTGGTCCGGCGCACCACCACGATTGACCTGACGCCGGCTCAAATCCACCAGATCGGTCTCGAAGCGGTAAAACGCGACGAGGCTGCCATGCTGGTCATCGCGAAGTCGCTCGGCTACCAGGACCTGAAAAGCTTCCAGACCAGCCTCAAAAGCAATCCCAAACTGCACCCGGCATCGCGCCAGGCACTGCTCGACGCCTACCGCGGCTACCTGAATGCGATGCAAGCCGAATTACCCATCCTCTTCGGCCACCTGCCCGCGGAGAAGCTCGATATTCAGGCGGCGCCTGCTTACCTTGAAAAGGATGCGCCGCCCGCCTATTATCAGCCTGGTTCGCCCGATGGCAGCCGGCCGGGATTACTCTTCATCAACACCGGTAACGACACCGGCCGCAACCTGTACAGCGTGGAAAATATCGTATATCGCTATGGCGTGCCCGGACGCCACCTGCAAACTTCGCTCGCGCAGGAAATTGCCGGCCTTCCTGCATTTCGCCGCTACAAAGAGTACCCGGCATATACTGAGGGCTGGAGCCTTTACGCCGGGCAATTGGGCAAGGATGCGGGCTTCTACAAGGATCCCTATTCCGATTACGGCCGTCTCGAGAACGATCTGTTGTGGTCGATTTGGCTGGTGGTAGACACCGGCGTGCATAGCGAGGGCTGGACGCGCGCGCAGGCGATCCAGTACCTCCACGACCATTCGGACCTTGACGACGCCACGATCCAGGTTGAGGTGGACAGTGATATTGCGCTGCCCAGTCAGGCCTTGGCCTCGAAGACCGGCGAGCTCGACATTTTGGGACTGCGCGAAAAGGCCCGAAGCGAGTTGGGCGGCAACTTCGATCTGCGCGCCTTCCATGGCGCGATCCTCGACTCGGGCGCTTTGCCGTTGGACCTGTTGAACGCGCGTGTAATCGCCTGGATTGGAAGCCAGAAGACCAGCACCCAGCGGTGAAGGGAAAGCGGCCACATCGACGTGGTATTCTGGCGTGTTCCTGGGACAAGGGCGGTGCGACCGCCCATTATTTCAATAATGCTGCGGCGAGCGCGGCAGCGGGAGAATTTCGAATGAGGCGTTTCCTGATATTGGCATTGTTTATATCTGCAAGCGCCTGCGCGGTACAGGCGCAGGTGGTCAATACAACCGTATGCGATATTTTGAAGAATCCTGTGGCGTTCAACGGAAAGATGGTGAGCATCAAGGGCACCGTCTCTGCCGGGTTTGACCAGTTTATTGTTCGCGGCCCGAACTGCGGCCAGCGGGTAAATGCAATCTGGCTTGCGTACCCGGCGGGAACAAAGGGCAAAGCCGGCCCCGACGCTTTTGTGAGACTCCAGCCGGCGCGTAACTTCAAAGGAACATACGCCGTTCCCAAGGGAGCTCCAGTCAAGCTTGACAAGAACAAGGAGTTCAAGCGGTTTGATTCCTTGCTGTCCCAGGAGCACAACAAAAGCGGGGATATGTGCCTTGGCTGCCGGCGCTATGAGGTGAGCGCCACGCTTGTGGGCCGCTTGGATGGTGTTGCCAGCGCGGAGCTCACGCGCAACTCCTCCGGTCAGATCGTGGGCTTGGGCGGCTTTGGAAATATGAATGCCTATCCTGCGCGTCTGGTCCTGCAATCGGTCTCCGATGTGACGCCAAAGGCAATCGACTATTCCAAGTCCGATGCACTGGCCAAAGGAGGGCAGGGTGGTTCTTCCGGCGTCGGCAGCGTCTCCAATCCCGTAGTGGCGGCTCAAAAAGTAGCAGATGAAATCGGCAATACCCAGGCCGGTATCCAGGCCAGAAAAGATGCGGCTCTATTCGGCCAAACCGGCGCCCACAGTAATGGCGTGAGCATCAGTTATTCTCCCGTGGACGATGCTCTACCGAATACCGCGGAGCGCGGCACGCACGACTCGCCGGACGGAGTCCTCTTCAACTGCACCTTCAATATGAACCACCTGCAGGGAAACGCCCTGGTGGTGGCGTTGCTCCACATGGGCCAGCATATCTCTGAATTACGCGACCCGTCGCCGAACGATGCGCACGCGCCCGCCTATATTCTGGAGTCCGACGCCTGGGCCGTCTCGATTTCAGCGGCGATGGTAACCCGTCAGAAACTGGTCACGCTGACCGGCGGCTACACAATTTGGGACGCCAAATGGCCCAGCACTGATATCGGACCGAACTTTAGCAAGGCGATAAATGCCTATCTTACCAAAGAGGCTCTTTTGAGCCGGTAGGTGTGTTTCAGAGTCGCGATCCATCCGCAAGATCGGCTTTACAATCCCGCCCGATCCGCGCCGGAGATATCCGGTGTCGATCGGGCATATAAATACGCGCCATGCCGGGGACGCGAGTATCCTGAAGCTGTACCACAACTCCGGCCAGGATAAGGGGAAACATGACAGAGATAGCCGTTGAGCCCTCCGAAGTACCCGCGCAATTGCCTGACGTGCGCGTAGCGGTGCTAGGCGCAGGCAAAATGGGCGGCATCCTGCTGCAGGCGTTCCTGAAGGAAAACCTGTTCGCTCCCAACCAGATTCACGCCACCGTCGGCCACGCCGAGCGGGCCCTGGCGCTGAGCACGCAGTGGGGCGTGGATGTGAGCACCGACAACCTGGCCGCGGCCAGCCAGTCCGATCTCATCCTCATCGGCGTGAAGCCCTTCCAGGTGCCGGCCTTGCTTGCGGAGATCAAGCCCGCACTGACGCCCGCCAAGACGCTGGTTTCCTTTGCCGCATCGGTTAAGACACGCGCGATTGAAGACGCGGCCGGCATGGAGATTGCCGTCATCCGCGCCATGCCCAATACGCCGTCGGCGCTGGGTGCCGGAGCCGCGGCGCTGTGCCGCGGGCGATTCGTTTCTGACGCGCAGATGGAGATGGCCGCACGCATCTTCGAGACCGTGGGCCGAACGGTGATAGTGGACGAGAAACACATGGATGCCGTCACCGGCCTATCGGCCTCGGGACCCGCTTATATCTACATCATCATCGAGGCGCTGGCCGAAGCGGGCGTCAAGGTGGGTCTGCCGCGCGACACGGCCACGCAGTTGGCCGCACAAACGGCCTTCGGCGCAGCCAAGATGGTGCTCGAAACCGGCTATCATCCCGCACTCCTGAAAGACGCCGTAACCACGCCCGCCGGGTGCACGATCGACGGCATTCTGGAGTTGGAAGAGGGCGGATTGCGTGTTACCTTGATCAAAGCGGTCATGCGGGCCACGGAGCGGGCCAAGCAATTGGCCAACGGGTAATAAAGCAAACAGGAATAAGACGCCGCGTGGAAGGCGAGTCGGTGATCGCCTGGTTTCGCTCAGCATGGAGGAGCGATGAGCCTGCATGAAGGTGCGGCACGAACGCGGCGCGCAGAATCCGGGGTCACGCTGATCCAAGGGGCGTCGCGGCGCCAATCACTGTCCGCAATGCGGCTTTCGCCCTTAGTTATCTTGAAACGTTTCGCTTCGACCCATTGCCGCAGGCGCTGAATGCCTTGGCCATCCCGGCGGCACTTCCCCGGTCAAGAGGATGGTTACGGGATCAACTCGCGAAGGAAGCTGATTGATGGTTACGCAGTTGACGCTTCCGCGTCGGCAAGTGTCTGTACGGCGGCCGGCGTGGCTGCCCTCCTATATACCGGAACTACAGGGGCTGCGCGGCCTTGCCGTGCTGGCGGTGGTGTTCTACCACTGCGATCCGCGCCTCCAGGGAACGTGGCTCTACCCGGCTTCGTCGTGGGGTTGGGCTGGAGTCAACTTGTTCTTCGTCCTTTCCGGCTTCCTGATCACGTCCATCTTGCTTGAATCGCGTGAAAAGCCTCGCTACTTCCGCAATTTTTATGCGCGGCGTGCGCTGCGCATCTGGCCCGTATACGTGCTGGTTCTGGTCGTGGTGTATCTCAACGCGCCATGGTTCATCGGCCCCGGCGTTCTCAAGGCGATTGAGGCCGCGCCGTGGTGGGCCTACATCTTTTTTGTGCAGAATCTCTTTCACATTGCGCTCCCGCCCGCGCTGGGGCCCACATGGTCGCTGGCTATTGAAGAGCAGTTCTATTTTTTGTGGGCGCCGCTGGTGCGCGTGTTGCGGCGTCCGAGACTGCTGGCGGCAACCATGATCGGCGCTATGGCGGTCTCACCGGTTTTCGGATTCTCGCATCTCGCGTGGATTACCAAAACCTGCACGCTGACTCACGTGGACGGCATCGCCATGGGAAGCCTGCTGGCCCTAGGCATTCATACGCTAACCTGGAGCCGCCGCGCGTGGCTGTGGATCGGACTTGCTGGCATGGTCGCGGGCATTGCCTCCGCGGCCACAATTGCCGCCGGCACCCCGCTTCTGAATTCCGCGCTGGCTCTCGGATTCGGCGGCGCCGTGCTCGCGTGCATTGCATCCACCGGCGCACGAAATCCGCTCAATACCTTACTGGGCCGAGGCCTGCTGCCCTTCTATGGACGCATCAGCTACGGCCTCTACATGACCCACATCATGGTGTTCATCTATTTCGGCTGGTTCGATCTGCGCATGGATCACTACGGCACAGCCGGCAATCTGGCCATCGTCGGCTTTCGCCTGCTGGCCAGCACCTTGGCTGCAACAATGCTGTGGTATGGCTTTGAGTCGCAGATTCTCAAGCTGAAACGTTTCTTTTAGCGGCGGGCCACCTAGCCGAACCAGCGGCATCCCTTTTCAGCCGAACCCGTTTGCTCCCCCGCCTCCTCTGACGCTTTTCACTCGCCTGTGACATCAGTCACCCGGAGCAAATTACATCGGCTGCTAGGCTTTATCAGGACGCAAATTCCCCATGCGAGGTGCGCCATGGCCGAACACGCAACAATCGATACGGCAACCCAGGGCCCGCTCAACCCTGCCTTGCTTGCCAAAATGGATGCCTACTGGCGAGCCGCCAACTATCTTTCCGTTGGCCAGATCTACCTGAAAGACAATCCTCTGCTGGAGCGCCCGCTGACGCTGGACGACGTAAAGCCGCGGCTGCTGGGCCATTGGGGCACCACGCCCGGGCTTAACTTCCTCTATGTGCATTGGAACCGCCTGATCCGCGAGCGCGGCCTCAACATGATCTACATCATCGGCCCCGGCCACGGCGGACCGGCCCTGGTCGCGAACACTTATCTCGAAGGTTCCTATACAGAGATCTATCCGCACATCGAACAAAACAAGGACGGCATCAAGCGTCTGTTCCGCCAGTTCAGTTGGCCCTACGGCGTTCCCAGCCATGTAGCGCCGGAGACGCCCGGCTCCATCCACGAAGGCGGCGAACTGGGCTACTCGCTGTTACATGCCTACGGCGCGGCCTTCGACAATCCCGGCCTGCTTGTGGCCTGCGTCGTGGGCGACGGCGAAGCCGAAACCGGGCCGCTGGCTGCGAGCTGGCACTCCAACAAGTTTCTCAACCCCGCCACTGACGGCGCCGTTCTCCCCATCCTGCATCTGAACGGCTACAAGATCGCCAATCCCACCGTCCTTTCGCGCATTCCTCATGCCGAACTGGAAGACCTGATGCGCGGCTACGGCTACGAGCCCTTCACGCTGGAAGGCAGCGATCCGGCCACCATGCACCAGCAGGCCGCCGCCGTCTTCGATACCATGCTGGATCGCATCGCCGCCATCCAGCAATCCGCGCGTGACGCGGCCAGCCGCAACGAAACCATCCCGCGCCCCGCCTGGCCAATGCTGATCATGCGCACACCCAAAGGCTGGACCGGCCCGAAGTTTGTGGATGGCAAACCCGTGGAGAACACCTGGCGCGCGCACCAGGTGCCGTTCAGCGAACTGCGCGAAAAGCCGGACCATCTCCGCCTGCTCGAAGAATGGATGCGCAGCTATAAACCCGAAGAGTTGTTCGACAGCAAAGGCGCGCTGCGCGCGGAGCTGGCCGAATTGGCGCCCAAAGGCCGCCGGCGCATGGGCATGAACGCTCATGCCAACGGCGGCCTGCTCCTGCAGCCGCTCAGGGTGCCCAACTTCCGCAACTTTGCCGTCAGCATTGAAGCCCGAGGCCAGACGCACGCTGAATCCACACGCATCCTCGGCCACTTGCTACACGCCGTAATGGAAGCCAATCGCAACGAGAAAAACTTCCGTGTCTTCGGTCCCGACGAAACCGCTTCCAACCGCATCACCGACGTCATTACCGGAACCGGCAAAGCCTGGATGGCCGAGACCCTGCCCGTGGATGAAGACCTGAGCCAGACCGGCCGCGTCATGGAGGTGTTGAGCGAGCACCTCTGCCAGGGCTGGCTGGAGGGCTATCTGCTCACCGGCCGCCACGGCTTTTTCTCCTGCTATGAGGCCTTCATCCATATCGTCGACTCGATGGTGAACCAGCATGCCAAGTGGCTGAAGACCACCCGCGAGATTCCCTGGCGCAAGCCCATCGCCTCGCTTAATTACCTGCTCAGTTCGCTGGTATGGCGACAGGATCACAACGGCTTTTCCCATCAGGATCCGGGCTTCATCGACCATCTGGTGAACAAAAAGGCGGGGGTGGTGCGCATCTATCTGCCACCCGACGCCAACACGCTGCTCTCGGTCGCAGACCACTGCCTGCGCAGCCGCAACTACATCAATCTGATTGTGGCCGGCAAGCAGCCGCAACCGCAGTGGCTCACCATGGACGAAGCCATCGAGCATTGCACCACCGGATTGGGCGCGTGGAAGTGGGCCTCGAACGATGACGGAGATCCGGAAGTGGTCATGGCCTGCTGCGGCGACATTCCCACGCAGGAGACGCTCGCCGCCGTGTGCCTGCTGCGCGAACGCGTGCCCGATTTGCGCATCCGCGTGGTCAATGTCATAGATCTGATGGCGCTCGAGCCGGAGTCTGAACACCCGCACGGGCTGTCCGACGAAGACTACGACCTCTTGTTCCCGCCCGCAGCGCCCACCATTTTTGCCTTCCATGGATACCCATGGCTTATTCACCGGCTGGTTTACCGGCGGCATAACCACAGCAATCTTCACGTGCGCGGCTACAAGGAAGAGGGCACCACAACAACGCCCTTCGATATGTGCGTGCTCAACAACATTGACCGCTTCCAGTTGGCGCTCGACGCCATCACGCGCGTGCCACGGCTGGCGCCGCAAGTGGACGCGGCGCGGCAGTGGTACTCGGAAGCCATCCAACGCCATCGCTTGTATGTAACCGAGCATGGAGAGGACTTGCCCGAGATAAAAGACTGGCGCTGGCCGATGAGCCAGCCATAACGCACTGCGCTAACATCGCCGCGCCTCGCTCCTGCGGGCGATGCGCGGCTACTCTGGTGACTTACGCGCTGATTCGACCGGCGCAAGCATTCAATCGAGGTTAGTTGATTTATGCCTTCTTTGCCCGTTTTGGTATTGAACAGCGGTTCTTCTTCCATCAAATTTTCACTCTACCAAGCCTGCGACTCCACACAGACAAAGCTCTTCGAAGGCGCGGTTGACGGCATCGGCACTGATCTGGGCAAGTTCTGGATCAAAGATGCCGCCGGCAAGAAACTCGTCGACCAGACTCCTGCGCTGCCCACGCGCGCAGTCGCCTTCAAACTGGTCGCCGATGCGCTCCACTCCGGCAGCTACCCTGCCCCAGCGGCTATCGGCCATCGCATGGTCTGCGGCGGTCCCACGGTACAGAAAAATCAGCTCATTACGTCCGAGCTGATCGACGAGATGGAGCGCTATACAGCCTTTGCCCCGCTGCACACGCCCATCGCCGTCTACATCATGCGCGAAGCACTGCGGTTGTTTCCCGGCGTGCCCAATTTCGTCTGCCTCGACACCTACTTCCATCGCACCATGCCCGAAGTCGTAACGCACATGCCTATTCCCGAGGAGTATTCCGCTATGGGCGTGCGGCGCTATGGGTATCACGGCATCTCCTACGAGTCCATCGTCTACCAGTTGCAGCCCAACGTGCCGGGCAGGCTCATCGTCGCGCATCTGGGCAACGGGGCATCCATCTCCGCCATTCGCAATGGCCAGTGCCTCGACACCTCGATGGGATTGACGCCCACCGGAGGGATCATTAGCGGCACGCGCACCGGCGACATTGATCCCGGCGTGCTGCTCTTCATCCTGCGCAAAATTGCCCAGACCACAGAGAGCGCCTCCGCGGCGGCCGATCAACTGGAAATTGTGGCCAGCAAGAAGGCCGGCCTGCTCGGCGTAAGCGGCCGCTCCAATGACATGCGCGAGCTACGCGAAGCCATCCGCGATGGCGACGCCAAAGCCCGGCTGGCCGTCGACAAGTTTGTTTGGACCATCGCCAAATGGATCGGCAGCTTTGTGGCGGAGTTGGGCGGGCTCGACATGCTGGTCTTCACCGGCGGCATCGGCGAAAACGACATCGCAACCCGCGCGGAAATCTGCGCCGGCCTCGGCGCGCTCGGAATTATGCTCGATCCAGAGCGCAACAACACCCGCGGCAAAGCCACCATATCGGCAGATAACTCACCCGCCAGGGTGCGCGTGATTCCGCCGGCCGAGGATCTGATTATCGTGAACCACGTCGTGCGTCTGCTGGGCGAGTAATCTGCTCATTGCGCCGCGGATTCGCCTGCGGCATCGAGGCTGGAAACGATGCCCGATATCGCCCAACATCCAGACAGTCAAAAGGCCCCATTCACGGGGCCTCTTGACTGCCGTTCACTCCGCAAAATGAATCGCGGCTTCCGGCATTCGCTTAATCTTCAAGCGCGGGATGATAGTGGCTCTCCCACCCGAGATAACGCACAGCTGCCTCATGAATGGCTCTGGAAACATCGCTGAAGTTGGCCGCTACGTGATGCTCGAAGCCCTCGCGGCAGATGTACTTGAGCAGCTTCTGCAGTTGCGGAATCTCCGCCACCCCCGCGCCGCCGAAAGTTTCCAGCGGATCGTCGGTGAAGCGGCCCGCGCCCGTATACCCCCGCACTACGCCGCGCCGGTCATCGGTGGAGAAGCGCGCAAAGCTCATGGCACCTGATTTCACGCGGCCCACGCAGGTTCCAAAGGTGTTTTCTTTGCCCACTGTGCCGGCGATGATCTCCTGGTAGTCCATCTTCGCCTCCTTGAAAAAGTGCTTGGGCAGATTGGAACAGTGAAAGCACACGCACTTATCGGGATGATTGCCGTAGTTATTGTTCCAGTCGAGCAGCGCCGAAGGCGTCCCGCTGGCCAGGGCCAGCATGTACATACTGAGCACCCCGGGGACATCGACCTCGCAGGCCGAAGGAATCAGCTCGTTGCTCATCATGCTCATCACCGTGCAGGGCACCACGCCCAGAAACTCCTCCATCGAGGTCCAGCACTGCACGGCGCTGATCGTCACGGCAGTCTGCTTCATCCAGTGGTCGATCACCGCGCCCAGCTTGGCCATCTTCAGCAGCGCCGCCTCCGGAATGCCGCTCGTGCTCACGTACTTCTTGATGGCCGCAAGCTTGGACTGCGCGGCGTCGTCCGAATCCTTCATGCGATGGATGCGCCCGAAGATTTCAGAGAGATCAATTGGCTCGATGGAGATGCCGCTGGTTTCAAAAATGCGTTCAGAGTAGCGAACCGTGTTGAAGGCCGCAGGGCGGGCGCCAATCGCACCGATGCGCAGATTCCGCAGTCCCTTCACAATGCGGCATACCTGCGCAAACCACTCCAAGTCCGCCTTGAACTCGGCCGAAGACGGGCTCTCGGTATGCAGCGTGGTAAGCGAATACGCAATGCCGTACTGCATGAGGTTGTTGCATGCGCTCATCTTGCCGCAAAAGCTGTCACGGCGCGTTGCGATGGTCATGGCGTCGGAACGGTCGGGCGTAGCCTGAATCAGCACCGGCACTTTGAGCCCGGAAAGCCGCAGTGCGTCCGCCACGCCGCGCTCGTCGCCAAAGTTCGGCAGCGTCACGATAATGCCGTCGATCTCATCGGCATGTTTCTTGAAGAGTTCGGCGCACCGCGTTGCTTCCTCGAAGGTCTCCACCGCGCCGTACTTCGACTCCTCAGGCCCCAGAACGAGCGCCCTGGCCCCCGCCGCCTCGACGGCCGCAATCATCTCTTCGCGTCCCGTCTTCGCCAGGTGATCCGGAAAGAATCCGCGATTGCCTACTACCATTCCAAATGTCATCGTTCTTTGCGCTGCCATAGTGCCTACTCTCCAATTCCTGAGTGAAAAGTTGTTCCAGTTGTCTGCGCCGTACCTGTGGTGCAGGTGCGGCGTCCTATTTGCCAGTGCGATGGGGCGTGTACTCTACATGGCGTAGAGCAGCCTGTCTGTGCTCGACCGTACCTTGTAGTATTATGCGGTCTCCGGGCTTGCCTCAATTTCTTCCAATGTGCGGCCACGCGTCTCGGGAACCCACAAGCGGATAAAGATGACACCAAACACGCACACGGCTCCAAAGATTGCAAACACGGCGTACTCGGACATCGCGGCAGCCATGATCGGAAACAAGAGTCCTACCAGGAACGACCCAATCCAGTTGAACGAGGATGCCAGCCCAGTGCCTGAGCCGCGAATCGCCAAGGGAAATATTTCGCCGACGATCACCCAGGTCAAAGGCGCCCATGTGAACGAGTACAGCGCCACATAGATACTCAGAAACACTACGACCGTGTTGCCGCCCAATGACGGCTTCAGCATGTGAAGTACTGCGGGGGCTATGAAGGAAATCGCCATGATGATGCCGCCAACAGTCAGCAAGGTGCGCCGGTTGATATGGTCAGCAAGCAGAAGAAAGATCAACGACCCTAATACCAGGATAGCGCCTTCCACCATGGGCCACATCAATGCCGAATGCGTCGACGCGCCGCTCAGCCGCTGCACGATAAGCGGCAAGTAATAGAATATGGCGTTGGCGCCCTGAAACTGCTGCAATGCGGCAACGCCCAATCCAGCTACCACCAGTGGTCGATAGTGTTCTTGCAAGAATGCTTTGTAATGTCCTTTTGTCCGGTCTTGTTCGTCGTGTACGGTTCGTTGAATATCCTGTAACTCGTCTTCGAGGCGCCATCGTTCCGGCCGAACCATCGTGAGAACCTGTCTTGCCGTGTCGGTACGACCGTGGCTGACCAGGAAGCGGGGGGACTCCGGTAACCGAAGCGTGCCCAGGAAAAGAATGATTGCGGGAACGACCGCGGCTCCGAGCATGAGGCGCCAACTCCAGGTCCCAGACAAGTTATCCAGGAGAAAGTCCGCCACATAGGAGAGAAGCATCCCAGAGACAATCATCACCTGATTGAGACCCGACAAACGTCCGCGGACCTCGGCGGGGGCCATCTCTGACAGGTAGGCAGGCACCAGCGCAGAGGCTGCACCGACTGCCCAACCCAGGATAATGCGCGCAGCTACAAGATAAGCCACGCCATTATCCGGCACCATTGCCGAAAGTGCTGCTCCCGCTATGAAAACCAGCGATGCGATCAGAATCAGCCGGCGCCGGCCATACCGGTCTGCCAGCCGCCCCGCCGTAGCGCCACCAAGAATGGCACCCAGCATCACCGCCGATGTGATCAAGCCAAGATCCACCGGGCTGTGCTCCAAATTCCATCGCTGCTGGAGGATCGGCAGGGCGCCCGTCATCACGCCGATGTCATACCCGAACAAGATGCCTCCAAAGGCACCAAAGAAGTAGACAAACGTCAGGCTTCGTCTTCTTTTTTTGCCGATGGTTGGTTCGCTTGTTGACATATTCGTTAAGGAGTGCCCCAGTCCGGAATCCTCACATGGAATCGAAATTGAAACGCGCCAGAATCGGCAGATTCATTTTTCTTGTCCGTACATGACCTTTACGTCGTGCTTGCCAGAATGGGAAACCTTCTCCTTTCACCTGCTCAAAAAGGTACAGAGAAAGCCGTCGAAGAGAATCACAACCCAGTCCTGCGCTTGCCGCCGGGCCGCTACGTCACCGGACGTTGTGCGCAAATAGGAAAGCGTTTACCGAAGCGCAGTGTACCACAATCCCCCGACCAGGAAATACACAATTGCCGCCCGGCATTTTTTGCCGCGAAAAAGTCCCGGGTGAGAGGAGAAAATCCACCTCCAGCCGCCTGACAGGCGTCCGGAACTGACCCCCTGAAATCTTCCAGACAGGGCAGCCGAACTCGTTGCAGTTTCAGCGAACAACGCGATTGCCGGTTCCCGGCACGGCAGTAAACGTAATACTCGTCGAGCTTCAGGGGGCAATCTGAGAGAGCGTCACTCGCCAGCCGTCACTTCGTGCAGCCAGCCGGGCGATTTGAGCAGCTCACGGGGGCGTGAACCGTCGGCCGGACCTACCAGGCCATCGCGCTCCATCAGGTCGATCAGGTGCGCGGCCCGGCCATAGCCGATGCGCAGCCGGCGCTGCAACAGCGAAGTGGACGCCTTGCCGAACTCGAAGACCAGCCGCACCGCATCGTCGAACAGCGGATCGTTGTCGTCATCATCGCTGCCGGTCCCGCCCGCATCAGCGCGCTCATCTTTGGGCGAATCCAGGAAGCCCTCGACATACTCCGCGCTTCCCTGCTCTTTCCAGAAGTTGACCACCGCCGCCGTCTCCTTTTCGCTCACATAGGGCGCGTGCAGACGCACCAGACGGCTGGTTCCCGGAGGCAGAAAAAGCATGTCTCCGCGGCCAAGCAATGACTCCGCCCCGTTGGTGTCGACAATGGTCCGCGAATCCACCTTGGTAGCCAGACGGAAGCTGATGCGCGTGGGAATATTGGCTTTAATGAGCCCAGTGATCACATCCACGCTGGGCCGCTGCGTGGCCAGGACAAGGTGAATGCCTACGGCGCGAGCCATCTGCGCAAGCCGCGTGATGGACTCTTCGACATTGGCGCGATCCAGCATCATCAGGTCGGCCAGTTCGTCAATGATGATGACGATGAAAGGCAGCGGCTCTTCCGGCTCGCCGTCGTCAAAGAGCGAAGGCGTAGCGCCCTCGAAGAGCTTGTTGTACTGGTCGATGTTGCGCACGCTGCGCGAGGCCAGCAGGCGCAGCCGCCGCTCCATTTCGCGCACCGCGTTGCGCAGGGCGTTGGCGGCCAGCTTGGAATCGGTGATAATCGGCGTAAACAGATGCGGAATGCCCTCGTACATGCCCAGTTCCACGCGTTTGGGATCCACCAGGATCAGGCGCACCTGGCTGGGCGTGGTCCGGTAGAGCAGGCTCATGATCATCGCGTTGATGGCGACCGACTTACCCGAGCCCGTTGACCCGGCGATCAGCACATGAGGCATCGTCGCCAGATCGGCCGTGACGATGCGGCCGTTGATATCCTTGCCCATCGCCAGCGTAAGCCGTGATTTGGCCTTGGCAAAGGTCTCGCTCTCAATCACGTCGCGCAGGTGGATCGTCTCGCGCTCGTGGTTGGGCACCTGAATGCCTACCGTGCTCTTGCCCGGCATCCGTTCTATGAGAATGCTTTCCGCGCGCATGGCCAGGCACAGGTCGTCGGCAAGGCCGGTCACACGCGAATACTTGACGCCGGCTTCGGGCTTGAACTCGTAAGTCGTGACCATGGGGCCTGGATTGATCTGCACAACCTGGCCGCGCACATCAAACTCCGCGCACTTCTCCACCAGAATCTTCGCCTCTTCGCGCAAAGCGTCCTCGCGCACGCTCTGTGGGCCCTCGCCGGAGCTAAGCAAGGTGCTGGCCGGCAGCTTGAATCCGCTCACGCTCTTCGGCGCCACGGTGGCCGTACGCACCTCGGCATCGGCGCGGGTATGAACGGCAATCTCCTCGGTTGTGGGGCTGGGATCCGAAACCGGCTCAAGCCGCGGCGCGGCGCGGCGCATCTCGATGGGCGGTCGCGGCGGAGCTTGCGTTTGAACTGGAGTCGGCAGCACAGAAGGCGCCGGAGGAGGCACGGCAACCGCACCGCCTGCTGCAGGTGCATTCTCCACGCTGCCGCCCCGTTCCCAGATGCTGGTTCGGCGTGCCGGCTGGGTTACGGGAATTTCGTTCTCGATCTGCCGCGCGCCATTTCGCTGGTAGGCGGGAACTTCGTCGAACGGATCCAATTCGGACTTGCGGTGGCGTCGAACAAAGAACGACCCAAAACGGCCAGGCGCAGCCTCGACAGCCTCGGCCGGCATCTCATCGGCCAGCGATGCTTCGCGCTCGGCGCGCTCTTCCTCGCGCAGTTCGCGCTCTTCGCGGCGCCGCTCCAGCCAGCGCGCAAACTGATGCCAGCGTTCGCCCACAAAATCGCGGACAGTCCAGAAGTTGATGGCCGAGGCGAAATAGACTCCCGCCATTGCCAGGATGATCGCCACAATCCACGCGCCCGGCACGTTGAGGTAGTGGACCAGCACGTCGGCCATCAGCCGGCCTACTACTCCGCCCACGGGAATCAGATGCAGCCAGTGCCAATGCCACGGCAGCAGGGCAAAGACGGCAGGCAAAAAAGCACAGGCGAAGAGAACGCCCGTCCAGCGCAGCAGCCCCGGGGTACTGGCTGAAGACCGCATCCACGAAACACCGATTGCCCCCAGCCACAGCGGCAGAAAGAAGGCGGTGATCCCCAGCGTCTGCAATAGCAGGTCGCTGACCCAGGCGCCAAAAAGTCCGGCCGCGTTGTGCACCGCATGTGCCGCAGCCGGATCCGCTGCGGTATTCAGCGAGGGATCGCTGGCGTGATAGGTCACCAGCGCGAGGAGAAAGAGGAGCGAAACCAGCGCCAGTGCAAGCCCCAGGATCACGTTCAAAGCGCGGTTGCGCGTGGGCGCAAGAACAATATGGATAGGCTTCATGATCGGAACGCTGCCGCCCTGCCGGCCACCGCGGCGCACCCGCCAGCACACCGGAGTGAACGGACACACAATCCCAGAGCATCTTCATTATCTCTGGCGGCTGACCGAAATCGGCGCAAAAGGCAGCAGGAGGAACCTGAATGACTAACCCCGGCCCACTGATTCCCGCTCAACCTTCCTCAAACCCGATCACCGGGATGCCCTGATCCAGTTTGAACACCAGCATGCCCGCTCTCCATGTGTAGTCGTCGTGGGGAAATTGCTTTTCCAGTGCCTTCGCCAGGGCACGGCATTGTTCGCGGGCTTTATCTGCTTTGCTTTTGTCGCCCTTGATTGTATACATGTTCGTGAGAACGGCCTCGCGGTAGGCAGCTTCAAAGAGCGCGCGGGCAGTGCGCGGACCATTCGGGTAGCGTTCCGCATACTTTTCGTAGATCCCTGACTCGCGCTCCGGGCACTTGACCGAGCCTTCCCATTGGCCGCAAAGCTGGTTGTCGATCAGGTCGAAGGCCGCCAGCGCCGCCCAGCGCGTGCCCGGATACATTTTGATCACCTTCCGCAGCGCCGTCCCGTCAAGCTGCTCGTGCAGATAAGGCTGCTGGGCCTTCGACGAAGGCAGAGTGGAGACGTCGGCCTTTTGAATCTGCCACTGGATGTCGGCTGCGCGCCACCGTGCCTGTGGCGCCAGCGGCGAATTGGGAAACATTTGATAAAGCCGGGTATAAAGCAGGAGCGCGGCGTTGGCGGCGTTGGCAGGGCCACTGGGATGGGAGGCCAGCGCTTCCTCGTTAGCCGCGGCGCCCATCAAAATCTGGTCGCCGTCGGGCGTATTCGTCGCCACAATGCCCTTCGCCTCCATCCAGCCCGAGAGGGGCGGAGCCGTTTCACTGCCAATCACCGGCCTGTCCATATCGCTGCCAATATGCTCGGTATCGATATTGGCTTCGACATTCAACCACGATCCGCTCTTTTCCATCACCGCCATCTCGCGCCCAATCTGAATCTGGGACATCTTTTGCGATGTGGTGCTCGGCTGAACATAAAGCCAAGTGATCTCCAGCGGCGTGGCGCGTATGCCCGCTGGGGGCTGCTGCTCGGGTTTCTGCTGCCTTGCTGCGGAAAAGACGGCACCCGGACCGAGCAACAGAAAAGCGCCGCCGACCACCATGCTCGTGCGAAGGATACGAATCGGAGACTTCATCATCGTGCTCACTCAAAGGATGCAAATCGGACACTACTTATCCGCAAGCATCATACTGCAAGGACGTCAAATTGTGGATTCGGTAAGCACTTCAGCCAGCAACTTGGGATCTACGTTGCCGCCGCTCACCACGGCCACGGCGTTGCGGTAAGGCGGCAATTCCGCGGCATGAAAAAGCAGCGCCGCGGTGGTAACCGCGCCGCTCGGCTCGGGAACCAGACGCGTTGTGGCTACAATGGCTCGCATCGCGGCGCGAATTTCCGCCTCGGTAACCGTTACAATCCCGTCCACAAAGGCGCGGATGTGGGCAAAGTTGCGCACGCCCACGCTCTGCGTGCGCAAGCCGTCAGCAATGGTACGGCTGGTCAGTTCGGCCGGCCAGGTAACGATCGCGCCGGTACGGCAACTCTCGGCCGTATCGGCGGCCAGCTCCGGCTCCACGCCAAATACCTTCGTGCCCGGCCGGGACTGCTTGACTGCCGCGGAGATTCCGCTCAGCAGGCCGCCGCCTGAGACCGGGGAAAGCACCAGATCGGCATCGGGCCGGTCTTCGACAATCTCCAACCCGCATGTAGCCTGGCCGGCGATAATCTGCTCGTCGTCGTACGGCGGAATCACCACATAGCCGTGCTCCCGCACTAGCTCCTCCGCCTTGGCCAGCCGCTCGCTTGAGGCCACGCCGACGTCGACAACTTCCGCGCCCAGCGCCAGGGTCGCGGCGCGCTTGATGGCCGGGGCATTCGACGGCATCACAATCACCGCCTTGGCGCCCACCTCGCGGGCCGCATAGGCCACTGCCTGCGCATGATTGCCGCTTGAATAGGTAATAACGCCCCGGCGGATCTCTTCCGGACTAAGCTGGAAAATCTTGTTGGCAGCCCCGCGCATTTTGAAAGCTCCCACAGGCTGCAGGCTTTCCGCTTTCAGCCAGATTTCCCTGCCCGCGCCCCGTCCAGCGACACCCGCAAACGGCGCCCGCACCAGGGGCGTTCTCACAGCAACTGAAGCAATGCGCGTCGCGGCCGCGCGAATGGCGGCAAGATCAACCAAACCCGATGCATTTGTCATGTTAGGAACGATCCTCGGTTCAAACTACCAGAGCCGTCACACTCCGCAATCGGACCAACAAAGAGACTCCCCGCTGTGTCAATGCCGGCTACTCATATGCCAGCGCGTCCACCGGATCTTTGCGCGCCGCCATCCAGGATGGATAGATCGCGCCGCACATCGCTCCACAGAATGCGATGATCACGCCGCGGGCAATCCAGCCAGGCGTAATGTCAAAAGAGATCGTAGGAAAGATATGAGATACCAGCTCACGCACCCCGAATGTGCCCACGATGCCTAATAGCACTCCGGCGATGGCCAGCATGGCGCACTCGCGCATCACCACACTGACAATCGTCTGCTGGGAAGCACCCATCGATTTGAGTATGCCGATCTCGCGCGTGCGCTCCAGCACCGCTGTGTACAAGGCCTGGAAGATCACCAGGAATCCGACGATCACCGCAATTCCCGTAACCGCGTTGAGGGCCACGTTGAAACCGGGTATGCGGGAGGGCGTCATCTGGCTGAGGAGGTCGGTCATTGTAAGCACTTCGAAGTCGCCGAGCCCCGGCGTAGCGTGAATCTCACGGGTGACTAGAGTCGCGTTGGACGGCTTGTCGCACTTGATATAGAAAACTGAAGCCTTCCCCGGAACGCCCATCAGTCGGGCCAGAGTATCGATGGGCAAAAGCATCCGGCCGCCCTTGCCCGGCTCCACAATGCCGGAAACGTGAAAGGAGCGGCCCAAAATGTGTATCGTGCTGCCCACGTGAAGATGATGGGCTCCGGCTTGAACGCTGTCCACGATCGCATCATTAGGCCCCTTGAACGGCCCGCCTGCGACATAAACGAACGGCCGAAGCGCGTTGAAAGTCGGGTAGTCGATGCCGTAAATGACCGATATGGAGCTCTTGGTCAATTCCGTGTGCTGGATGGCCGGCGAGACGATGGTGACGTGCGGCAGGCGGCGCAAAGCGACGGCGTCGGCGACGGGCATCGAAGCGGTGCCCAGGCCATTGAACATGGCGGCGTGTGAAGGCATCATCATCAGGTCGGCGCCGATTCCGTTCGTGCGCTGCGCCTGGTCGTTCAGGATGCCCATGAAAATCCCCACCACGGACAGGATCATGATGACTTCAATGGCGACCGCAAAGATGCTGATGACAGAACGCAGCGGGCGGTGGAAGAGATTCGAAAAAACGAGCTTGTTCATAGACAGCCAGGTTGCGAAAAGCCTGCCCTCGCAAATAGATCTTACCTTCTCAGAGTAACAGCATGCCGGCCCTCAGATACGGGGCCAAAGCCAGACTCAGCCCACATTCTTCCCCAGGTAACTCTTGAAATTCATGAAAATGCAGGAAAAGCCGATAATCCCTTTGACCTCCGTACATGTGAGGTTTATCGTGGTGGTGGAGTCCCGTAGGGATTTTGCACGAATCTTGGTCACCGATGGGAAACTTTGGAGACGATCTGCGCAAGGAGCGGCTATCCCGCGGCGTTGCGCTTGAGGAAATAACGGCGGTCACGAAAATCAGCCAGCGTCATCTGATGGCGCTGGAACAAGAGCGCTTTCGTCTTCTGCCCGGCGGCATTATCAGCAAGGGCATCGTCCGCGGCTACGCGGACGCACTGGGCCTGGACCAGCATCACTGGACGGAGCGTTTTCTCCGGGCATGTAACGAGACCGGTGAACTGGTTGACAACGACGCCAACTGGACCGCTTTTGCCTCCAATGTAGGCAAAGCCCGTATTGTGCGCCATGACGCCGCCGAGCTGCGCCTGCGCTGGGCGGGAGCAGTCCTCCTGGCATTTGTAGTGATTGCGGCGGGTTGGTTCGCGGTGCGCTACTTCGGTATCCGCGCCGGATGGTGGCCCACACTGCTTCCCGCGCAGTGGGTTTCGCCTGCATTCCAATCCGTCTGGTCGCAGGTTCATCTGCTGATCAAGCACCTGCTCGCATAACTCAAAAAACAGCTCCGAAAACCAGCCACGGCAACCGCCGGAACCAGTTCAGGCGGGCTGAAATGCCCTTGAATGCACATTCCTGCCCGTTCGCTGCGATTTATTGCCCATTCCAGGCCGCCCAATTGCGATAATAGAAGGAGTGCGCGCGAGGCCTCGGCCTTGCGGTGGGTGCCCGCTTTTGGCAAGGCGCCGGGCATCTCAATCATCCGAGGACGTTTATCGCGCCGGCCGCAAATCTTTGCCCCATGTACGGGGAGGAGTTCAAAACTTGAGCGAGCGTTTCCTATTTACCTCTGAGTCAGTTACTGAGGGCCATCCCGACAAAATGGCCGATCAGGTGTCAGACGCCATCCTGGATGCCTGCCTGGATCAGGACCCTTACAGCCGCGTTGCGGCCGAAACGCTGACGGCCACCGGCCTGGTGGTCATCGCCGGCGAAATCACCACCAGGGCCTACGTCGATTTCCAGACTCTCGTGCGCGGAGTCGTAGCCTCCATCGGCTATGACAATGCTCTCTACGGCTTCGACTCAAATACCTGCGCCGTCATCTCGACCATCAACAAGCAGTCGGGCGACATTGCCCAGGGTGTGGACACCGGCGGCGCCGGCGATCAGGGCATGATGTTCGGCTATGCTTCTCAGGAGACACCCGAGCTGATGCCCGCGCCCATCTCGCTGGCCCACAAGCTCACCCGGCAGTTGACCGAAGTGCGCAAGAGCGGCAAGCTGTCCTATTTGCGCCCCGACGGCAAAAGCCAGGTAACCGTGGAGTACGAAGCGCCCGGCAAACCGGCCCGCATTGACGCCGTAGTCATCTCCACCCAGCATGCCGAGAGCGTGACCAACGAAGAGCTGCACGCCGACATCCTGAAGTATGTGATCCAGGCAGTGCTGCCGGCCGAGTGGCTCGACGAGCACACCAAGTACCACATCAACCCCACAGGGCGGTTCGTCATCGGCGGACCCATGGGCGACACCGGTTTGACCGGCCGCAAGATCATCGTCGACACCTATGGCGGCATGGGCCGGCACGGCGGCGGAGCCTTCTCCGGCAAAGACCCGACGAAGGTGGACCGCTCGGCGGCCTATATGGCCCGCTACATCGCCAAGAACATTGTCGCCGCCGGATTGGCCGAGCGCGCAGAAGTGCAGCTTGCCTACGCCATCGGCGTGGCCGAGCCGGTCAGCGTGCTGGTGGACACCTTCGGTACCGGAAAGCTGAGCTCCACCAGGCTGACCGAATTGGTGCGCGACAACTTCTCGCTCCAGCCCAAGAGCATCATCCAGACCCTGAACCTGCGCCGGCCCATCTACCAGAAGACGGCGGCCTACGGCCACTTCGGCCGCACCGAGCCCTCCTTCACCTGGGAAGCCACCGACAAGGCCGCCGCGCTGGCCGAACAGGCCGGGATCAAGGCTTCCGTAGCCAAATAACCAGCTCGTCCTCTTTGATTTCCGGGGCCCGCCAGTGCGGGTCCCATTGTTTTTTCATCTTCCCGGATCGATGCCTTAAAATTTTCCGCAGCGCTCATGCGTCTAATTTTCGGGAGACTCCATGCGAATTCCTGTGCTTGCCGCCCTCGTCCTTGGTTTGTCATCGCTTGCCGTTGCACAGACTCCAGCCGCAAATACCGGGCAAGCCGGAACAGCGTGGGATTACGTAGGCCCCAAGGGACCGCTCTACTGGAGCAGGCTCAACCCGGCTTACAAAGCCTGTACCGACGGCCACGAACAGTCGCCCATCAACATTCATCACGCACTCTTGAACAAGTCGCTCAAGCCCGTGCAGATCGATTTCATGGGCGGACCGGTCACGTTAGTCAACACCGGCCACGCGATCGTGGCCCATGTGCTTCCGGGCAGCTATATTGTGGCCGGCGGCGTGCGCTACAACTTGGTGGACTTCAGCTTTCACCACCCCAGTGAGCACTCGGTCAACGGCAAACTCTATGACATGGAGGTCGACTTCCTCTGCCGGAGCGCCAGCGGCAAAATGGTCATGCTTGCCGTGCTGCTGAGCGAAGCAAGCGATTTTCCCAATACCACGCTCACCATGCTCTGGCGGCATCTGCCCGCCACCCCGGGGACCTCGGAAACGGACAACGACATGGTGGATCCCAGCGGGCTGATTCCCAATGAGCCCGGCTATTGGACCTACATGGGCTCTCTGCCCGCTCCGCCCTGCACCGAGGGTGTGCGCTGGTTCATCTACCAGAATCCCGTAAGCATCAGCCAGTCCCAACTGCTCGCTTTTGTGCGCCTCTACAAGTCGAATACGCGGCCTCCGCAGGACCTCCACGGACGGCAGATCGAGGCCAACCACCAGTAGAAGCAGAACTTGGGCCCCAGCACCGCGCACAGCGGAAATGCTTCTCATCGCACAACGTGTAAGCCCAATCGAATCAGAGCTGCCCTGTTGTCCCCGTGCATCCATAACGCCCCGCTGGCGACTCGGTCCGTTCAAAAATAAAAACCGGGGCCTTTGCCGGCCGCGCTCGTCTGGTAGATACTTGTAGATACTTTTCCTCTCTATTGGGACTGGGCAGCGCAGGGTACGATATGGCAGCAATCAAGGAGCCGGTGCCAGAGGCCATCGAGCTTCCGTTAGCGTCAACGGAAGACATCTGGGACGCATTACTGAAGCTCATCATCCTCGTCGGTCTGGTGGCGCTGGCGTCGATCAGCATCCACGCTCAAATCTTCTCTCCTGTGATCAAAACCGTCGAGTTGCACGGGATCGACACAGCGCTTTACCGGCCGAGCATCCTGTGGTTTTCCCTCGGCTTTTTGCTGGTGGTCTTCCGAACATTCTTGTGGTTCGCCTATCAGCCGCATCCCCCTGCCCGGCTGGACGACGCCCCGCGCATGACCGTGGTCATTCCCGCGTATAACGAAGGCGCCATGGTGGCCAAGTCGATCGATTCGATCGCCGCGGCTCACTACGACCCGCGCCAGTTGGAAATCATCGTCGTCGATGACGGAAGTACCGACGACACTTGGGAGCATATCCAATCGGCGGCAGCGCGGCATGGAGACCGCGTTCAGACGCTCCGCTTGGAGCGCAACTGCGGCAAGCGGGTGGCGCTGGCGACCGGATTCCGGCGCGGCACCGGCGATATCTTCGTCACCGTGGATTCGGACAGTGTGGTGACGCCTCAAGCGCTGCTCGCGCTCGCCGGACCGTTCCGGTCAGAACGTGTCGGCGTGGTGGCGGGCAAGGTGCAGGTGTACAACCGCCGGGAAGGCATCATCCCGCGTATGCTCCATGTGCGCTTTACCCTCTCGTTCGATTTCCTGCGGGCGTATCAGTCAACCTACGGTACCGTGTATTGCAGCCCGGGCGCGCTCTCCGCATACCGCGCCAGCGTGGTGCTGAAGGTGCTGGACAAGTGGCTGGGCCAGACTTTTCTCGGTGTCCGCGCAACAATTGGCGAAGACCGTGCGCTCACAAACGACATCATGCAGCAGGGTTACGACAGCGTCTATCAAAAGACCGCGCAGGTTTTCACTGTGGTCCCAACCCACTACAAGAAGCTTTGCCGGATGCTTTTGCGCTGGAACCGCAGCTACATCCGTGAAGAGGTGCGCTTTGCAACCATCGTCTGGAAACGGCCGCCGATAGCGCGGACGATTGCGCTCTTCGATCAGGTGATCATGAATCTGCGCTTCCCCATCATGAGCGCATCGATGCTCCTGCTGGCGGTGACGGTCTTCTATCATCCGCTGGTGTTGCCCCGGGTCCTGGTGGCCATCGGGCTCATCTCGTTTATCTACTCGCTCTACTATCTGCGCAGCGAACGCTCGCTTGACATCTTATATGGCGTGCTCTTCGAGTACTTTTCCTTCTTCACCATGTTCTGGATTTTTCCCTGGGCGGCGCTTACCGTGCGCGCAAAAGGATGGTTGACGCGCTGACGCTTCCTCCAGAAGGACCAACGTTTCCCGCTCGGCGGCGATTTATCGTGGCGCAGCCGTAAGCAAGGCCAGAGTCAGCATGAGACCGTCCGAACTCGCTTGGGCCGTGACGCCGGTCAGGTCGCTGACATGGTAGTGCGCGGCATCAAGAGATTCCATCGAGTGCGAAAAGGTGGTGGCGATGACGGTGCAGCCGGCTTCGCGGCCCGCCCGTGCACCGGAAGGCGAGTCCTCGAAGACAACGCACTGCTGCGGCGGTAAACCAAGTTGCGCGGCGGCAGCCAGAAAAGGCTCCGGATGAGGCTTGCCGCGGCTGACCCCATCGGCGGTGACCATGCGTTGCGGTGCCGCAATACCTCCGGCAGCCAGCCGCGCACGCGCCAGGCGCTCCGTCGCGCTGGTAACCACTGCCCACCGGCCGCCAGGCAGCGCGTGCAGCAGATCGAGAACGCCGGGCAGGACGCGCAGACCCTCGTTGTCCGCCATCTCCATTTCCTCGACAATCCTCAACTCGGCCTCGCTGTCCAGATCGGGACGCAGCACGGCAAGCGTGTCGATAGCCCGGCGGCCGTGGGCGAAGCTGCGCGTGTAGGCGGGATCGATGCCGCGCATCACAGACCATTTCGTCCAGGTGCGTTCGACCGAGCCCAGCGAGGAGATGAGGATGCCGTCCATGTCGAAAAGAACGGCCTGGCAATGCACATGCACAGACAACCCGGCTGCAGAGGAGGACATACGCTCATTTTAGCGGGTGCTTGATTTTGTCTTTTGCCGTCAGCGTCTGCCTGGGAACGGTGAACGCGATTCTGAGCGGCCCGCCGAGCTTCATCTCCGCTTCCACCATGCTGTGGCGCCGCGCACTTTCAACCACCTGGCCGTTGCGGAGCACCACATTGCCGTCGGCGATCTCCACCTCGCCGCTGAAGCGGTCGAAGCGGGTCAGCTCGGCAGGGATCGGCTTCGCTTTGTGCCGGGCAACAGCTTTGCCGGGAGCCTCGACCGCAACCGTGGCGCCGCCTTCGGAGGCAGCCCTGGCATGGACCTCGGACTCTGCCTTGGCCGAAGCCGGGGCCGGGCCTTTTGTCGGCGTCCCGGCTGAAGCGTCGCCGGCCATCGCGGCCCTTCCCACTCGATTGTTTGCGGCAGATTCAGCCGGTGCGGCAATGCCTCCTTGGCGCCAGTCGAAAGAGAACCCTCCGCTGGCCGAAGAAGCGAGCTCTCGGGCAGTAAGGCCAACGAGGTGGATCTTCCCGCTGGCGTTCAAGGTCCTGCCGGCAAAGCGCAGGCCGAACAATCTGCCCACGGCGGGAGCACTGAGCCCAACCAACTCCGCATTAAGTGCGTAGGTGGGCCGTCCCTGGTCGGTTCCCGGCTTGGTAAGGGTGCCGCCGGCGTGCAACTGGCCGCCCAGCATCCGCGCGTCAAGGCTTGAGATGGTGGCCCCGGTGGAATCGATCTTCAGCTCCGCCACCGGATCCTCAAGCTTGACCGGACCAAGCACGAGGGAGTCGGCCCTCACCGTGCCGTCAAGTCGGGGCCAGTCCGGCGCCGAAGAAAGGTGCAGCCGGTCAATCAGCGCGGCAAAAAGCGAGATGTGCTGGCGGGCGCCCAGAATGGCCCGTTGCAGTTCGCCCGCGTTGAGGTTGCCGAAACGCACTGCAAACTGGGCCGGGCAGGGTTTCGGCACAGCGCAGCCCTCCGGGAGCGCCAGGCTGGCAATGCCGCGTACCGGACCGTAGGCAAAATACACCGGGTTCCACACGGCCTTACCGTCATCCAGATTCAGCGTAGCCTGAGAAATCACCGCGTGGTGGGCCAGGAAATCCGGCTTCCAGCCAGCATCGTGCAAGACAACCGTGCCGCTGAGGTTGTCCACGCTCGGCGCCGTCGGTTCGACACCGGTAAGCGCGGCGGAGGCAGTGCCTGGAGTATGGCTGGCGCCCAAAGTCTGGGGCACTTCCACTTCGTATTCCTGATTTGGAAGCCAGGGACCGTCCAGGTTCAGAGCCAAAGACACGGGCCCGCCGCTCAGCGCGTCAAGCTCGGCTGGATGCGCCGTCCCCGTCAGCCGCGCCAGTTCCTTCACCCACGTCAGGCTGGCCGGCCCGCGCACGGCAAGATGGTACCCCTTCAAGGTCAAACTGGGAACGAGTGTAAGCGGCGTAGCCGCGCCGGCACGGACAGCCGCAGCGGCCGTAAGGCCCAGTGCATGGTTCGGCCCCATCTGCTCCGGCACAAAGACAGCGCGGGCCGCCTGGATCGGACTGTTGAGACCGCCGCCGCTCAGCCGGAATCCGTTCACCGTAAAGCTGCCCGTAAGCGGAAGGGGTTGCGATACCTGTCCTCGCCGCGGGGGCCTGGCATGTTGTCCCGCCTTGAGCGGAGCGCTGGCCGCGTAGATCATCTTGCCGCTAATCGTTCCCCGGGCCCTCAGACCGGAATCGACGCCGCTGCGGATGGTGCGCAGGAATGCCAGCCCAGCATCTACCGGAACGCGATCGAGGGCGAGCGTGAAGCGCGGTTGCGCGCCTCCGCCCGGCAGGCTCCCGGTAAGCCGGATATGGCCGTTGCCCAGCGGCGAGTTGCACACCAGATCGTCAAGCGCACGCCGGGAATAGTGATAAACCAGCCCGCAGTTGGCGTCGAAATCGAGAGGCTCGGCGGGAGCGAATTCGGCGCGATGGACGCCGGTCGCCCGCAGCCGCGCCGTAACGTGCGCCGTTTCGGCGGTGCCGTCAATATGCAACTCGGCGGTCAGGGCGCCGCGCCAGCCGGGGTCGGAGCCGATAAGCAGCCGGGAAAGCTGTCCGAGCTGTGCCTGGCGCCAGTCCATGTCCACATGCAGAGGCATATCGCGCAGCGCCGGCGCGCTGTGCAGGCTGGCGTTGAGCCGCACAATCCCGGTGTCTTCCTCGTCGAGACTTACGTCGGTGCGGGCCGGCTGGCCGCGCAGGCGGATGTGCCAGTCGCCCGGCGCCGCCTGCCAGAAGGCCAGGTTGGCGTTGACGATCGAAAACGGCAGCTTTACAACGCCGTTCTTGAAATTAATGCGCGAGTCAGTGGCCTCCAGGTAAGGCAGGCGCGGCGCGCGGCGCGCGGTGGACCGGGCAGCGCCGGCAGCCTTGGCCGCGGCGGTCCGAAACAGCGATTCAAGGTTCCACCGCCCGTCCGGAGCGCGCACCAGGTTCAGGCTGGCGTCGTCCACGCTGATGCGGCTGATCTGCAGCCGTCCGCTCCACAAGGCGAGCAGGTTGAAGGAGATCACCACGGAATCTGCATGGAGCACCGGCTCGGCGCCAAACGCCGGATCGCTGTCAACCACCAGATTCGACAGCACAAAGCCCGGCCACGGCAGCAGCCGCATCTCAATGCCCGAGATCTGCACCGGCCTGCCCAGCGACTGGGAAACAAGCTGCGTAATGCGCCCCTTGTAGCGGCTTACGTTGATCATCGAGGGGATGATGAACGCCGCCAGCAAAAGAACCACCACCGCCAGCGTGATTCGCATTCGCCGGTGCTTGCGCGGCCGCTTTTCCGTCTCTTCTGTCATTGTTCCTTATAGATTATTCCGTCTCAGTGGATAACGTGAAACGTTCTTGACCAGCGGGTATCGCTGAAGAAATCCACCGCAACATGGCCCATCCACGCAAGCTTTGCGCCCATTGAGGTCTGCCGCTCATAGTCGCTTTGCCTCGCCTTGAACGACCAATAGTTAAAGAGCGGCCTGCCAATAATATTCGCACGCGGAACAAAGCCCCAAAAGCGCGAATCCAGGCTGTTGTGCCGGTTGTCGCCCATCACAAAGTATTCGCCCGGAGGCACAACCAGATTGCCGTCAACAACGTATTTGTGGAAGTTCTCGGCCCAGGACTTGGGCGTCTCGCCCGGGATCGCCACCGGCGCTATGGCCGGAAAATCGTCAAGAAACGGCGAGAAGTTTTCCGCCGTCGTGGGCTGAGCATGAGGCTGGACCTGAGCCACTCCGTTGATGTAAACGGTGCCGTTGTAAAGGTGGATATGGTCTCCCGGAATCCCTATGACGCGCTTGACCAGGTACAGGTACTGCATGCGGCCATCTACCTTGTCGGGCTGAGGCTTGATGAAGACAATAACGTCACCCCGGCGGGGTTGCCGGTAATGCACAAGCGGCATCCATTTGGCGGGCGGCGAAAGCGTGATGCGATCCACGAGCAGGTGGTCGCCGATGAGCAAGGTCTTCTCCATCGACCCCGACGGAATAATGAAATTCTGCGCAACAAGTGTTTGGGCAAACAGCAAGACCACAAGAACGGCACAGATGCCGGCGAGGGTTTCAAATGGCGTCTCTTCCGCCCGGGAATCCGTAGACGGCGCTGCCTGCTCTGCGCGGGGAGATCGCTTCAATTCCTCAGCCGTTTCCTGCATCATTCCGCTATGCCTTCCCTGCCTTGACCGCCGCGATCAGAGCTGGAACCACTTCGAACAGGTCGCCAGCAATCCCGTAATCCGCCACCTCGAAGATGGGCGCATCGGGGTCCTTGTTGATGGCGACGATGCACTGCGAGCCCTTCATCCCCACCAGGTGCTGAATGGCGCCGGAAATTCCCACAGCCACGTAAAGCCGCGGCGAAACCGTGTGGCCCGAGCTGCCAACCTGGCGCTCGATTGGCAGCCAGCCGCTGTCGCAGATGGGGCGTGAGGCGGCAAGCTCGGCGTCGAGCGCGCGCGCCAGTTCTTCCACCAGCGGAATATTGGCCGCTTCGCGAATGCCCCTGCCTATGCTGACGATGCGCTGGGCCGCCGCGAGATCGACCGTTTGCGCCGAACTGCGGAAGGGTTCGCCGGGCCGGGTGCGGATCTGGGCGGCGTCAAGCGCGGGCGCAAAGCTTTCCGGCGCCGCGGCGGGCAAATCGGCCGGCTCGGCGCGAAACGCCCCAGCCTGCACGGAAACAAAGCAGGGGCCGGAAGCCGTGTGCCGGTAGCTGGCATTAAAGCGGCCCTGCATCAGTTGCCGCGTGAAAACCGGCCCTTCGCCGATGGCGACAACATCGCTGATGAGCACCTGGCCGAAGCGGCAGGCCAGCGCGGGCGCATAGTCGCGCACCTGGTAGCTGTGGGGAAAGACAACATAATCGGGCGACTCGGCGCGAATAAGCTGTTCCAGGGCCAGGGCAAAGCCGTCGGCGGTGTAAGGTGCAAGCAGCGCGTGCTCCACGCGGACAACCCGCGCAAAGCCCTGCCCACAGGCTTCGGCAGCGAGCGCTTCCGTTTGTGCGCCAACAACAGCGGCGGTCACCCCTCTTTGCGCGCCGAGAATGCGCGCCGCGGCGGCGGCTTCCCAACTCAGGCGGCTGATGCGCCCGCCGCGATCTTCCAGAATAACCAGCACGCCGCTCATAAGACCCTCGCCTCGAATTTGAGTTTTTCCAGCAGCGCCGCGGCGGCTTCCTTTGGCGAGCCGTCAAGCATCTGTGTGGATTTCTGTTTCGTGGGAAGCGCAATCCGCTCCATTCTCACCACCGGCGCTGAATCAGCGCCCAGTTCGGCCGCGGTGAGGATGCGCACTTCTTTCGTCTTGGCGCGCTTGATGCCCATCAGCGTGGCATAGCGCAGCTTGTTGCCGCCGGACTGGATGCTGAGCGCGGCTGGCAGCGGCAGCTCCACACTCTGGAACCAGCCTTCCTCCAGCTCGCGCTTTACCTTGACGCCGGTTTCGGTCTTTTCCACGTTCAGAATGAGCGTGGCGTGAGGCAGACCAAGCAATTCGGCCACAATCACGCCCGTCTGGCCCAGCCCAAGGTCCTCCGACTGCAGTCCGCTAAGCACGAGGTCGGGCTGCTCCGGCTTGATGGCGGCGGCGAGCAGCCGAGCCACGCCCAGGGCATCGCGGCTGTGCAGGTCGTCGCACAGGATGTGGACAGCGCGGTCGGCGCCTTTGGCCAGAGCCTCGCGAATCGTAGAGCCAACGCGCTCCGGACCCGCGCTGACAACGGCCACTTCCCCGCCGTGCTTCTCCTTGAGTTGCAGTGCTTCTTCCAAGGCGTAGGCGTCGGATTCGTTGAGCGCGAATTGCAGGCTGGATTCCTCAATCCATGTGCCGGCCGGGTCGATGCGAACCGGGGCATCGCGCTCCGGAACTTGCTTGATGGCAACAATGATCTTCATGCTCTTCCCTATCTTATGATGCCGCCGGGTCGATTGCGCCGCTCAGTTACCCTGCTCAGGCAGCCCGCGCGCCGCCAACTGCGCAATGTCGAGCAGTTGCGGCGCGCCTTCGCCCCGCGCCGCCAGCGCGTCGCGAAACATGCTATTGCAGAACGGGCAAGCCGCGGCGACGGTTTCCGCTCCGGTTGCGGCCAGCTCCGCGGCGCGCGCGTGGCTAACGCGCTCGCCCTGCTCTTCGCCCAGAAAGGCCAGCCCGCCGCCCGCCCCGCAGCAGAAGCTCCGCTCCCGGTGGCGCGGGGCCTCCACGAGCAGCCCGGCGCGGCTTGCAACTGCGCGCGGCTCGTCATAAACTCCGCGATAACGCCCGAGGTAGCAGGGATCGTGGAAGACAATCTGTTCCTGATTTCCGCCGCGCGGCAGCTGCGCCAGGTGCCGCGCCAGAAACTCGCTGTGATGCTCGATAGCCGGCGGAGCGCCATATTCCTTCCAGTCCTCCTGGATGGTCCGCACGCAATGCGGGCAGATGGAAAGCATCTTCGTGACCTTGTTCTGCGCCAGGGCCTCCAGATTCGCTTCGGCCAATTGCTGAAAGAGCAAATCGTTGCCCAGCCGGCGCACGGCGTCGCCGGTGCAGCGCTCCTTGCGCAGCACGCCGAAGCTCGTGCCCAGATAGTGCATCACGCGGACGAGTGCAAGAACAATCTCGCGCCCGCGCGGATCGTGACTGCCCATGCAGCCCAGCCATAAGCAATACTCTTGTGTCCCGTCAAAGATGGGCAGCGCGTTCTTCTCGATGAATTTGTCGCGTTCGGCCGCGCCAAGCCCCAGCGCGTTGCTGCCGCGTTCGAGCGCAAGAAAGAGCTTTGCGCCGTGCTCGTCGTCCCATGCCCCGGTGTTCACGGCGCCGCGGCGCAGGCCCACGATGATCGGCACATGTTCAATGCCCACCGGACACTGAAACTCGCATGCGCCGCAGGTGGTGCACTGAAACGCCGCCTGCTGCGCGATGTGCTTGCCCAGCAGCGGCACTTCAGAAGCGGGGCCCAGTTCGTTGAGGTAGCCGCGCAGCCCCAGCACGATCTCTTTCGGGTTGAGCAGCTTCCCGGTGTTGTTGGCGGGGCAGTGCTCCGTGCAGCGGCCGCACTCCACGCAGGAGTAAGCCTGCAGGCTGACGATTCGCGTCAAATCGCGGCCCGCAACCAGGCCGAAATCCTCGTCGCCCACCAGCGGCGGGATGCGGCTGAAGCTGCCTCGCGAAAGAAAAACGGTGAAGGGGCTGAAAATCAGGTGCAAATGCTTCGTCTGCGGAATAACCGGCAAAAATGCAAGCAGCGTGATAGCGTGTGTCCACCACAAAATTCGTGCCGCCGGGCTTGCGGCCGGGACAAAAAAGGCGCCCAGGTAACTCGCCATCAGCACAAAGATGAGCAGGGCGATAAGACCGGATTCCCACGAAAGCTCTTCGCCGAGCCACTTGGGCCGCACAAAAAAGCGGCGGATAAACAGGCCCGCAATGCCCACGGCACAGCCCAGCGCAAAGACGGCGGCGAAGTAAAAATAGAAGCGGCCCACCGCGCCGGCCGGGTTCAAAAAGCCAAGCCCGTACAACGCGGCGCAATGGTTCAGCGAAACCAGCGCAAAGGCGCAGAAGGCCCAGAACACCAGCGCATGAGCAAAACCCGCCAGCGGCCGCTGTCGAATCACCTTCCCCTGCAGCAACACTTCCCCGGCGAAATCCCGGATCCGCTTGCCGGCGGGAAACAGATGGAAATCCGCATCTTGTTTAGAGCGCAGGATGTTCCGAAGAATAGGTCCGAAACGCCGCCAGAACAGCGCCACGGAAGCCACGGCGAGCGCCGCAAAGAGCACGCGTTCAGCCAGCGAGAAGTGCTGCGGCTCGGCGAGCGTTGGCAGAGGAAAAACCATAAGCGAACCCACCAACGATACAGGATCTTCGGCCTGCTTGTCGTGCGCGGCAACGCGCCGGCCCCGTCGGTCCGGCGTTCCGTGTATCGGCGCTCTATCGAAACGGAAATCTCGCGGCGCGCTAGACCCCGGCAAGCTTTAGCAGCGAACGATCTTCGGCGACTCAATTCCCTTCGTCGCGTTGCGCGTGTCCACTACCAGTTGCGACTGCTCCACAATGGCGCGGTAGTCGTAGCTGGTGTGATCGGTCACAATGACGACGGCGTCGAATTCCGCCAGACGGTCGAGTGGGGTGTTGGTCATGTTGAGCGCGTAATGCCTGCCCTGCCCTACGCTGGCAAAGTAAGGATCGTTGTATGCAACCACTGCGCCCTTTTCGCGCAGCAGCTCGATGATGGTCAGCGAAGGCGACTCGCGCAGGTCGTCCACGTCGCGCTTGTAGGCCAGCCCCAGCACCAGGATCTTCGATCCCTTCAGCGCCTTGGTGCGCTCATTCAGCGCTGCGGTAATCTGGTCGATGACAAAATACGGCATAGCCGTGTTCACTTCGCCCGCCAACTCGATAAAGCGCGTCCGAAAGTCGAACTCCCGCGCCTTCCACGAGAGATAAAACGGATCGATCGGAATGCAATGTCCGCCCAGGCCCGGACCGGGATAGAAGGCATGGAAGCCGAAGGGCTTGGTGCGCGCCGCTTCGATCACTTCGTGAATGTCGATGCCCATCTTCATGCAAAGCTGCTTCAGCTCGTTCACCAGCGCAATGTTGACGCAGCGATAGATGTTCTCGAGCAGCTTGGTCATCTCCGCAACTGCCGGACTGCTGACCGGCACCACGCGGCGGAAGATCGTACCGTACATGGCTGCGCCCAGTTCCGCGGCCGCGGGGCTGCAACCACCCACGACCTTGGGAATATCATGGCGCGCAACCGAGTCGTCGCCTGGATTTTCGCGTTCCGGCGAAAAGACAACGTAAATACCGCTATCGTCGGCGCCGCGCATAACTCTAAATCCGTGCTGGTTTCCGGATTCGAGGATAGGAATAACAATCTCTTCCGTTGTGCCTGGATAAGTAGTGCTTTCCAGAACAATCAACTGGTCTTCGCGAACGAACGGCGCAATGGACTCGACCGTCTGCCTCACATAGCTCAGATCGGGCTCATGGTGGTCGTCCAGCGGCGTGGGAACACAAATAATCACCGCGTCCATTTCAGCGATCTGTGAATAATCGGAGGTGGCGTGGAAGCCCGCTTTTTGCGCCTCCTGGATGGATTCGGGCAGGATGCGAACAATGTAGGAGCCGCCCGCATTGAGCGTGCTCACTTTGTCCGGGGCAATGTCGAAACCGGTGACGCGGAACCTTTCGCCGCTGAATAAAAGGGCCAGCGGCAAACCAACATAACCCATACCGACGATGCCGATGCGGGCTTCGCGGGTTTCCATCTTGCGCTTGAGCCGGGAAACGCGGCCTTCGGAAATACTGGTTGTCATGATGTCGATTGTACGGCGCGGAGCACCCTGCGATCTAAGACCGCGCCGTATTTGCACCCGGATTCACGATAGTATTCTTGTCCTTTACGGACTTGCGTGCAATTCGCATCATACATCCGTAGTGCGGAGAACATTCTTGGCAAAATATCTCGTCACCGGCGTAGCCGGATTTATCGGGCGTTCCATTGCTGCGGCACTCCTCCAGCGCGGCGCATCGGTTCGCGGCATCGACAGCTTCATCACCGGCAAGCGCGCCAACCTGGTTGGGCTGGAAGCAATGGAATTTATCGAAGGCGATCTGGCCGATCCCGCCGCCTGCGCGCGCTCCTGCGAGGGCGTGCAAATCGTCTTCCACGAAGCCGCGCTGGCCTCGGTGCCGCGTTCGGTGGCCGACCCCGTAGCCACCAACGTGAACTGCGTCAACGCGACGCTGAACCTCCTGGTTGCGGCGCGCGCCGCCGGAGTGCGCCGCATCGTCTACGCCGGCTCGTCCTCAGCCTATGGCGACACGCCCACGCTGCCTAAGCACGAAGGAATGCTCCCCAATCCCATCAGCCCTTACGCCGTGGCCAAGCTGGCGGGCGAGCAGTACATGCGCGCCTTCTCCCGCGTCTACGGCCTGGAGACAGTCACGCTCCGCTACTTTAACGTCTTCGGTCCGCATCAGGACCCCACTTCGCAGTATTCCGGCGTGCTGGCCATCTTTTGCCGCAAAATGCTCGCCGGCCAGCAGCCCACCATCTACGGCGATGGCGAGCAGAGCCGCGACTTCACCTACATCGACAACGTGGTGGAAGCCAATCTGCTAGCCGCCTCCGCGCCGGCGGAGAAGGTCTCCGGCCAGGCGATGAACGCCGCCACCGGTTCGCGCATTACCCTGAATGATGTCTTTACGCTGCTCTGCGAACTCACCGGCTACAGCGGCAAGCCCGCATACGCCGAGCCGCGAAAGGGCGACATCCGCGACTCCCTGGCCGACATCAGCCTCGCTGGAAACCTGCTGGGATACCGGCCGGCCATCGATTTCCGCGAAGGACTGCGCCGGACAGTCGAGTGGTACCGGGCCGGTGGCGGGCAAAACTAGGGCCGGCGGCGGGCAAAAGAACCGGTTTTCCACAAAACTAAACAATTGTGATCTAAAACACTAACAACCTGGCGCGAATCGTAGAAACTACTTCGGACCCACCCGCAGAGGCTTGTCGATTCGTGTAGCAGGAAATTCCTGCGCGTGGGTATTTGGGATGGAGGGTTCCGCCCTTGCCGCACGCTCAGGAGGTCCAGAACGGGCAGACGCTCAGCCGCGGAGCGCAGACGGCCACGCCTGCGCTCCGCGGCGGTTCCACAACTTCCCTGCGTGATCTCTGGGCGATTCTGGCCCGGCGGCGCAGGCTGGTTCTTTCCATCGTCGGCCTCATGCTCCTCGCGTGCCTGGTCTATTGCCTTATTGCTCCCGACCAGTACGAGGCCCAGGCGCGAGTGGAACTGCGCACAGCGCCCGCCTCGCCGCTCAGCATCGAAGGGGCCGAGCCGCTCGTCTCGGCGTCCATCCTGTCGGCTCCCGTGCAACTTGAGACCGTTGCCGGCGTTTTGCGCAGCGAACGGCTGGCTTGGCGGGTCATCACCGAACTCAAGCTCTACCAGATGCCAGGCTTCCAGGGCAGCTTCGCGCGGCGCTTCCCGCACTTCAATCCCGATGCGCCCAGCATTGATGCGCGGGCCTGGCTGGCGCGGCGTTTCCAGCAGCGGCTCAACGTGGAGACCGAGCCGCATACGCTGCTCATCCGGATCCGCTTCCGCTCCGGAGACGCGGTTTTATCGGCGGCGGTCGTCAATACGCTGATCCAGGCCTACATGGATCAGGGCCGCCTCTCGCAGATGCGAGCCACACAGATAGCCTCCAATTGGCTTGAAGCGCAGCTCCGGTTGCTGAAGGCCCGCGTTACCCGGGACGACCGCCGCCTGGCCAACTATGAGAGCGCCCACGGAATTCTGAGCGGCCCTGAAACCCTTGCTAACGGCCAGCAGGGCGAGTCCGACCACGATTCCACACTGGCCGAGGTGGACGCGCTGACCCGGCAACTGGTGGCGGCCACCTCGGAGCGCATTCTCCGCGAAGCCGAGTACCGTGCTGCCTCCAACGGCGATCCCGAATTGGTACTGGCCAATGACCCCGGCCTCGAAACCGGCAACAGCGGCCTGATAACGGCGCTGCTCGAGCAGATTCGCTCGCGCCGCAGCGCGCTCGAACAGGAAGAGGCGCGGCTGACCACCGAGGACGGCCCCAACTTTCCTCGCGTGGTGGCCATTCGCCGCCAGGTGCAGGACCTGGACCAGCAGGAAAAGGCGCAGGACGCCAGGCTGATCCAGCGTTTCCGCAGCGCGTGGCAAACCGCGCGGGCCCGTGAGCAGATGGTGCGCAAAAGTCTGGCCAGGCTGACCGGAGATGGCACGGAGCTGAATACAGCCACCGCCCGCTACACCGCCATGTGGCAGGAAGCCGACGCCACCCACGAGGTCTATGTGCGCGTGCTCGAAAAGGTCGAGGAAGCAGGACTGGCCGCCGGCGTGCGCAGCTCCAATCTCTCCGTCGTCGATCCGGCGATGCCGCCGGCCCGGCCGGCTGCTCCCAATCTGCCCCTCTATATGGCGATCACGTTGTTTGTTTCGCTCTGGCTGGCCCTGGGAGCCGCGCTGCTGGCCGAGACGATCAATCCTTCGGTGGCGCGCGCAGCCGTGGTGCTGCTGGCGGTCCTTGCCGCCGCCTCGCTGGCGCGCGCCCAGGCTCCCACGCCCAGCACTTCAGGCCTGCCCACCGGCGTAGCCAGTTTCCCGCCAACCCCGGAGAGAAAAAGCTATCCCAACCCCAGGCAGGCTCCACCCGTGTGGAACGCTCCCGCGCAGGCCAATCCCGCTGGCGCGCCGCCCGCGGGAGCGCGGTTCGCTGAGCCCGCGGCTGCGCCCATCGCGCCGGGCGACACACTGGATGTGAGCGAATTTCACACGCCGGAGTTTCATTCCATCGTGCGCGTCGAGCCCGACGGCACGGTCACGCTGCCGCTGATCGGCGCCGTACACCTGGCCGGACTGAGCGAAGAGGGGGCCGCGCACGTGATTGAAAAGGCGCTGCTGGCCAAAGGCATGTTGCTGCACCCGCTGGTGTCGGTGGTGGTAACGGTCTACGCCGGCCAGGATGTGAGCGTGCTCGGCGCGGTCCGGCGTCCCGGCGATTATCCCTACACCGAGCACCACCGGCTCCTGGATCTGCTCGCCGCCGCCTCCGGACTCGCGACCGACGCCGGAGATGTCGTGGATATCTTCCACCGCAACGACCCGGAAACGCCGCACCGGGTGGCGCTGGACCCGCGCGGAGCGGCCACAGCCGGCGTACACAACCCGGAGTTGCGTCCCGGCGACACGGTCGACGTGCGCCGCGCCGGGCTGGTCTATGTCATCGGCGCCGTGGTGCGGCCGGGCGGCTTCGCGGTAGATCCAGCCCAGGGACTGACTGTAGTGCAGGCGCTCTCGCTGGCCTGGGGCCCATCGCAAACCGCGGCCACCACCAAAGCGCTGCTCATTCACGAGCAGAAAGACGGCCGCACTGTCGTCGCTCTGAACCTCAAGCGCATGTTGCACGGCAAGGTGCCCGACATGCCCATCCGTGACGGCGACATTCTCTTTGTGCCCGACTCGACGGCCAGGAATCTGTGGAACCGCACCGTGGACTCGGCCATTCAGTCCACCATCGGCGTCACCATTTACTCCGGGCTGGTCTATTCGCAGAGGTATTAGCCATGCGCCGGATCGCCTGGGCCTTGCTGGTCCTCTTCGTCTTTACCATTCCCTGGGAATACTCGCTGGTGTTACCGGCGCCGCTGGGCAATGTGGCGCGCATCGCCGGTTTGCTGGTTCTCCTCGCCGCCGTTCCCGCCGTGCTCCAGACCGGGCGGCTGCGCACGCCGGGGCCTCTGCAATGGCTGGTGCTGGCCTTCTATCTCTGGTTCTGCTGCACCTGCTTCTGGACCCTCGACCCGCTGACAACGGAAATAAAGATGCGCGGCTACTTCGAGGAGATGATGATCGTCTGGCTGATCTGGGAATTCGTGGAAAGCCCGCGTGACCTCGGCGTCGTGCTGCGCGCCTGGGTCGCTGGATCGTGGGTGCTGGCGCTGCTGACACTGGCCAACTTCGCCGCCGCGCAAGCCTTCGCCGCCGCGCAAATCCGCTTTGCCGCTGCCGGCCAGGACCCCAACGACGTGGCCCGCTTTCTCGACCTGGGACTTCCGCTGGCGGCGCTGCTCTTCCGGTGCGACCAGCGGTGGACCGCGCGGCTCATGGCGCTGGGCTATCTGCCTCTGGGACTGGTGGCCGTTCTGCTCACGGCTTCGCGCGGAGGCTTTGTTGCTGCCGTGGCGGCGCTGGCCGGCTGCGCCCTTGTGCTTGGCCAGGGCCAGGCGAAGGCCGCTGTCGTCGCAGTCTTTGCCATCCCAGCCGTGGCGGCCACGCTGTGGACTGCGCTTCCCAGCTCTACCCTGGTCCGCCTCGCCACCATTCCCGCTGAGCTGCAAGGCGGCCACTTGAACCAACGGCTCAATATCTGGTCCGCCGGCTGGCACGCCTTCCTGCGCGCGCCATTCGTGGGAACAGGCGCAGGCACATTTGCAGCCGCGGCGCGTCTGGCGCCCACCGACACGGCCCACAATACCATGCTTACTCTGGCCGTCTCCGGCGGACTTTGCGCCCTGTTCATCGCCGTCGCCATCGTTGCCCTCGCCGCGCGGTCTATTGCCGCCACCCGCGGCCTCCTGCGCCTGACGCTCGCCACCGCGCTCACAGTCTGGGCCATAACTTCGCTGGTGGCCACGGTGGAGGAGAGCCGCACCACCTGGCTGCTGCTGGCCGCAATCGCTCTCGCCGGCCGGCTGGCGGCCGAGTGCCCGGATCAGCTCAATGCCTGTTTTGCGGCGCGGCGCGGATCTTCGCAGCCCGTCATCGCCACCGAACCGGCCCTGCTGCCGGAGTGAAAGAGGACGCGTTCGCCGCCATGTTGCCCGCCATCCAGACCGAAGCCCGGGCGCGCCCCGTCAGCGTCAACCGCCGCATCTTTCGCGCGGCCGCGTGGGTCGGCGGCGCGGGCGTCTTCGTCAAGTTCGCCGCCATCTTCAAAGAGATGGCCGTAGCCGCCGTCTATGGCCGCTCCAACGCCGTCGAAGCCTTCTTTGCCGCCGCGCTCATTCCCGCCCTGCTCGTCAACCTCATCGCCGAATCGATGAATCAGGCCCTGGTTCCCACGCTCGTCAGCGTGCGCGAGCTGGAAGGCCGCGAGCGCGCCCAGGAACTGTTCTCCAATGCCCTGCTCTGCATGTGCCTGCTGCTTGTGGCCTCCTGCTGCGTGGCGGCTCTGGCCGCGCACGGCTTCTTCCCGCTCATCGCCTCCCATTTTTCCGCGGCCAAGCTCGCACTCTCCATCCGCCTCTTCTATGGGCTGCTGCCCGTGGTGCTCTTCACCGGAGTGGCCACTCTCTTTGCCGGCGTTCTGAATACCTTCGACCGCTTCGCAGGCCCGGCGCTGGCGCCCATGGCCAACTCCATCGCCATCATCCTCGGCGCGCTGCTGTTGGGCAGCCGCCTGGGCATCTGGGCCATGGTCTGGGCAACCCTGGCCGGAGCGCTGGTGCACGCCGCGCTGGTGGCCTCCATGATGCGCACCCATGGCCTGCGGCTCATGCCGCGCTGGCACGGCATGAATGACGCAACACGCGAGGTGGCCCGCCAGTATGGCCCGGTCCTGCTCAGCGGAGTGGTGGCCTCCGGCGGCATGGTAGTCGATCAGGCCATGGCGGCCATGCTGCCCGCCGGCAGCGTTTCGGCGCTGGTCTACGCCAACCGATTTGTCAGCGTGGCCCTTGCACTGGTCGCCGGTTCGGTGGCGGCAGCCGTCACGCCCTACTTCTCCGGCATGATCGCCCACCGCGACTGGACCGCTTGCCGGAACAGCCTGCGCACCTGGGTCCGCATTACCCTCCTCGGCTCCACCGCGGCGGCCGTAGCCCTGATCGCCGGCGGAAAGCTGTTGATCCGGCTCGCCTTGCAGCACGGCGCCTTCGGGCCGCACGACACCTCGGTGGTGGCGCGCGTCCTGGCCATGTACGCAATCCAGATCCCCTTTTTCGCTGCCAGCCGCGTCTACTATCGTTTTTTGGTTGCGATCCGTCGCACCGATCTGGTCTTATACTGCGGAGGAATAAATCTCGGGCTCGATGTGGTTTTGAATCTCGTCCTCATGCGGTGGCTCGGCGTGGCCGGCATTGCTCTCGCCACCTCATTGTGGGCTATCAGTACCTTCTTCTTTTTGGGCTATTGGACCAGGAAGCTTCTGCCGGCCGCCTCCTGCGTGGGGACACAACCTCGGGGCGCGATCGACTGATCGCACAATCTATTCCGCGGCGAATAAGCCAGCATGATCAGGAGAGACGGCCATATGATTCCCAAGCCGGCTCAGTATCTTCTTCGCTTTGATGATCTCTGTCCCACAGTCTCGCAGCGGCGCTGGCAGCGCTTCCTGCCGCTGATCGAGGAGTTCGGAATCCGCCCGATCCTGGCCGTGATTCCCGATAACCGCGACACCCAGCTCCAGATGTCGAGTCCCGACCCGGAGTTCTGGAGCCAAATGCAGGCGCTTGAAGCCCGCGGCGCCACCATTGCCCTCCACGGCTACCAGCATCTCTGCCAAAGCTGGTACCGAAGCCTCCTGCCGCTCCATCACCGCACCGAGTTTGCCGGCGTTTCAGAGATAAAGCAGCGCGAGTGGATCCGCCGCGGCCTCAGCATTCTGCGCGGCCACGGGCTTAACCCGCGGCTCTGGGTCGCTCCCCGCCACGGATTCGACTGGAATACCCTCGACGCCCTGCGCGCAGAAGGCATCACGGCTCTCTCCGACGGCTTTGCGCGCGTGCCGGTCGTCCGCGGCGGCGTCACCTGGATTCCCCAGCAGCTTTGGGCGCCCGTCGCCAAATCCAGGGGCATTTGGACCATCTGCATCCATCCCAACACCGCCCGCTGCGAACTGGTCGAACAACTGCGCGGCTTTCTCGGCGAACACGCCAGCCAGTTCACCTCCGTGGACCGCGTGCTGGCCCAATTCAACGGGACGCAGGTCGGCCTGACGGAGCGGGCCTACGAACAGGTGGCGCTCTGGCGCACGCAGTATGCGCGCTTCAGAAAGCAGCAGGCCCTGCAGCGGCTGCGCTCAAACGGCTATCACCCCGCGGTGAAAGTCCGGCCTTGAAAGCCCCCTACGGCGCAAAATGATCGCCACTTTAGCCGCTCAGCAACCCTATTTTCGGGATTTCCGCTTTTGCCAACGGCGCTCAAGAGTCGGACATCATACCGGCAAGAATGCCCGCATTCCCGCGATCGGCCAGCAGGTTCTCGTAGAGTCTCTCCCAGCGGTTGAGCACCGCCGCGAGTGCAAACCGTTCCACCACGAACCAGCGCGCGCGGCTGCCCATGGCGCTGCGCATCTCCTCTGGGGTCCGCATGAGCCTCGCCATGGCGGCGGCCAGCGCCGCCGGATCGGCGGCGGGAACAAGCGGGCTATCGGGAAGAACCTCACGCACGCCGGCCGCGTCCGTGGCCACCGCCGGCAAGCCGCAGGCCGATGCTTCAATCAGCGCCATCGGCAGCCCCTCCCACCGCGACGAAAGCACAAACCCGTCTGCGGCCTGCATCCAGCGCTCCGGTTCCGGCACAAAGCCCAGAAAGTGAACGCGCCCCGCCACGCCCAGTCGCGCCGCAAGCGCGCTCAAGTCAGCCAGCAGCGAGCCGCCGCCCGCAACCACGAGCCGCGCTGTCTCAGGCAGGTTGGCCATGGCGCGCAGCAGCGTGGGATAGTCCTTCACTGGCTCAAGGCGGCCTGCGGCCAGCCACAGAAACTCGTCGGTAAATCCAAGCTCGCGGCGCACCGCGGCGCGAACCCGCCCGTCGGAACGCCACCTTTCCGGCTCCACTCCATTGGGAAGCACCACCAGCTTGCCGCGACGCACCATCGCCGCGGCGCGATGCGCGCATGCGGCCGCCTCGCTCACGGCGGTCACCCGGTCTGACAGAAAATCGCTCAGCCGATAGCCCAGCCGCCGGCACGCCGTCCCGGTGGCCGAGCTGTGCAGCGTGTCCACAAGCACCGGAATCGGCGCCGCCAGTCGCGACCAGCGCGCCAGCAGCGCGGCATGAGGCAGATGCGCGTGGACCACATCCGGCGCCGTGCTCCGCAGCCAGTGGTTGAAGCGCAACCACCCGCGCGGATCGGCGAGCCCCTTGCGCATGCCAAGGCTCACAAACTCCACGCCCGCCTCTCGCAGCTCTCGGGCCCCATCCCCGCCGGAACCGGCAAGCGCTACCACGCTGACCTGCCAGCCGCGCTGCCTCATCCCCCTGGCCAGCAGCATTGCCTGGCGCTCGGCGCCGCCGATGCGGTCGAGCCCCGGAATCACTTGCACGACATGTCTCAAATGCGCTTCTCCGCAATCACTCGGTCGATAAGGTTTTCATAAGCCCCAAGAGCACGATCGAAGTGAAACTCGCCTGGAGATTGAGCCGCCAGCTCGTCTGCGCGGTCCTCCGGCACGCGCCGGACTCCCTTGGGCGGCCGCACGCAACAGATCCGGGCGTGCATCGCCGAAAGGAACACAATCGGCAGAAGCGCCGCGAGAAGCAATGTTCCGAGAAATGAGTCGATGGTGCGGCGAAACATAAGCCCTCCCAACAGGTCCGTTATGGCCCAAGTCGAATGCGGCGCAAAACGCATGGAAGGAGCACTGCAGGTGACCTCTGGCTTCTCTGCCAGCCGCCTCTGTTCCATTCCCGCAACAGCACCGGGAAACCACCGAGTGGGCAGTTTCTCCTGGTAATAACCGGATCGATACTCACAGAAGAGCCCTTTTTTACTCCAATTGTCAAGTGGGTAAACAGCGCAGAAAATCCGCTGGCCGTCACTTCGCGCCGGGCTCCGCCCAAGAAGCCACAAACTGAACGACTTGCAGGCCGCTGCCCCCAAATCTCATCTCTTGCCCGTCGTTGCGAGGCATGGCTTTAGCGCGTCATGAAGTCCGAAATCTTGAGCATTGGGGTTTTGCAAGTATCCTCCGCTAAAACCTGAGGCTTCCGCGGGAGCTGAGCCTGCCAGCCCCCGGACACATGCGGCGCGGCAATCTCCAATTCATTCGGCAACGCGGAAGCCTGCTACCCTGAATCGGTATGCCCATCTTCTCCCGTACTTCGGCCTTCACCCGCGTCACGGCTCTGGCCGCGCAACGCCCCGTTCATGCGGCCTTCGCCTGGCTGCACCGCAGTCCCGCGCGGATCATGGACTGGCAGGCCGAGGTGGTCGCAATTCCCGCGCCTCCTTACGGAGAGGCGAAGCGCGCCGCCTGGCTCGCCGCCCGTTTTGCTGAAGCGGGCCTGAGCCAGGTGGAGAACGACGCCGCCGGCAACGTCTTCGGAACCCTGCCCGCGGCCCGGCTGCCGCGCGAGAGCACCGGCCCCGTCGTCCTGCTCTCCGCGCACCTCGATACCGTCTTTCCCGCCGATACCCCGCTCAATCCTGTCCTCGACGGCGACCGCCTCAAAGCTCCCGGCGCCTGCGACAATGGCGCGGGCCTGGCCGGCATGCTCGCCCTCGCTCACGCCCTCGTCCACGCCAAAGTCGACCTTCCCGCGCCCCTGGTCTTCGTGGGCAACGTCGGCGAAGAAGGCGAAGGCGATCTGCGCGGCGTGCGCCAGATCTACGGCACCCCGGCGCTGGCCAGCCGCATCGCCGCCCACATCGTGCTCGACGGCGCCGGAACCGATACAGCCGTCGTGCAGGCCCTCGGATCGCGGCGCTTCAAGATCACCATCACCGGCCCCGGCGGCCACAGCTTTACTGACGCCGGCACAGCCAACCCCATCGCCGCCATGGCCTCGGCGCTGGCCGCCATGGCTGAAATCCCTCTCGGCGACTCGCCGCGCACCACGCTCAACCTGGGAACCGTCCATGGAGGCACCAGCGTCAACTCCATTCCCGAAAAAGCCGAGGCCACGCTCGATTTTCGCTCCACCGACCCCGAACAGCTCCTGCGCCTTGAAGTCGCCCTGCATCGCGCCGTCGAAGACGCCGTGATGCGCTGCAATGCCCAGGCCAAGGCCGCCGCGCCGGTCAGCCGCGGTGCTCTGCGCTACTCCATCGGCAAGATCGGCGAACGCCCCGCTGGCCATCTGCCCGCCGATTCTCCGCTGCGCGAAGTGCTTGAGGCCGTCGACCGTCACCTCGGCCTGCGCGCCGATCTCCGTCTCGGCTCAACCGACGCCAACCTGCCGCTTTCGCTCGGCATCCCCGCGCTTTCGCTCGGCGCAGGCGGTGAAGGCGGCGGCGCCCACACCCTCGCCGAGTGGTACTCAGCCCGCGACCGCGAACTGGGCCTGCGCCGGGTTCTGCTCCTCACCCTCGCCATGGTCGACTGGGCCTCCGAACAATAGCCGCCGGCCCTCCCTGTTTCCCCAATTGTTTCCCCAATCCGTTTCACCACCACAATGGGTTGCCCCACCCTTTCCGCGCCTTTTGCGGAAAGGGTGGGATTTCCAGCAGCCCGCACCTCAAACCCGGTGCAGCATCC
>JAJZME010000003.1 GCA_021803035.1 Acidobacteriota bacterium
GCGCGCCGAGTCCAGCACTCCGGCCATGCCAATCACGCGCTCGCGGTTGAAGCCCGCCTGCCGGTATGCCGTCTGCGCCATGGCGTCAAGCGGGTTCGCCACCACAATCAGAATCGACTCCGGCGACTGCGCCACCACCTTCTGCACCACGTCCGACATGATCTTGTAGTTGGTGTTCAGCAGGTCGTCGCGGCTCATACCCGGCTTGCGCGGAATCCCCGCCGTAATAATGACCACATCCGAGTTGGCCGTTGCCGCGTAGTCGTTCGAACCGGCCAGATTCACATCGCGCTTTTCGATCGGCATGGCTTCCAGAAGGTCCAGCGCCTTGCCCTGCGGCACGCCTTCCACCACGTCGATCAGCACCACATCCGCCAGTTCCTTGGCCGCAATCCAATGCGCGCAGGTCGCGCCCACATTCCCCGCGCCAACAATGCTAACTTTTTTCCTCATGATTTTTCTCTCCTGATTCGGTTCACACTTCCTGGTTCACAGTTCGCAGATCCTTCTCAGAGCATTTCCTGGCCGCAGGGGCCAGCCGCTTCTGCCTCTGACCTCTGCCCCCTGTTTACATGTTCCCGATGATGCGCGTAGCGAACTCGCTGGTCCCGACCTTCGTTGCCCCGGCCGTCTGCCGCTCGAAGTCGTAAGTCACGAACTTTTGCAGAATGGTCTTTTCCATCGCCTGCTCGATCAGCTTCGCCGCTTCCTTCCAGCCCAGGAACTCCAGCATCATCACCCCGGAAAGAATCACCGAGCCGGGATTGATCACGTCCTTGTCCGCGTACTTGGGCGCCGTCCCGTGCGTGGCCTCGAACACCGCATAGCCGTCGCCGATGTTCGCGCCCGGCGCAATGCCCAGCCCGCCCACCTGCGCCGCCGCCGCGTCGGAAATGTAGTCGCCGTTCAGGTTCGAGGTGGCCAGCACGCTGTAATCGGCCGGACGGATGATGATCTGCTGGAAGATCGAGTCGGCGATGCGGTCGTTGATCAGCACCTTCGATTTCCAGGCCCCGTTGCCGTGCGACGTGCCGATAGAGTCCAGCACGCCCTTCACTTCGGCGCACACCGAATCGCGGAAGCTCTGCGGCGCAAACTCCATTCCCGGCTCGATCAGCCGGGCATTTTCTTCAATCGTGATCCCGGGATTGGCCTCCACATTGCCCAGTATCCAGCTCTCGCGCTCGGTCACCGTCTGGTCGCGGAACTCCCCGGTTGCTACCTCGTAGCCCCACTCGCGGAACGCGCCCTCGGTGAACTTCTGGATGTTGCCCTTGTGTACCAGCGTCACGGTCTTGCGGCCCGTCTCCAGCGCGTAGCGGATGGCATAGCGCACCAGCCTCTTCGTGCCGAAGATGGAAATCGGCTTGATGCCCACACCGGAATCGGTGCGGACCTTCTTCTTGCCGTTGGCCAGCAGATCGTCATTCAAAAACGCGATCAGCCGCTCGGCTTCCTTGCTGCCCTGCTTGAACTCCACACCCGCGTACACGTCCTCGGTGTTCTCGCGGAAGATCACGATGTTCAGCTTTTCCGGATGCTTCACCGGACTGGGCACGCCCTGGTAATACTTCACCGGCCGCACGCAGGCGTAGAGGTCCAGAATCTGCCGCAGCGCCACGTTCAGCGAGCGGAAACCGCCGCCCACCGGCGTGGTCAGCGGCCCTTTAATGGAGACGCGCAGGTCGCGCGCCGCGGCCACCGAGTCGTCAGGCAGCCAGGTGTCGAAGCGCCGGAAGGCCTTTTCGCCGGCCAGGATCTCAAACCAGCGGATGGCGCGCTTGCCGCCGTAAGCCTTTTCCACCGCGGCGTCAAATACCCGCTGTGAAGCCTTCCAGATGTCGCGGCCCGTGCCGTCGCCCTCGATGAAGGGAATGATGGGATGATCGGGTACCTCAAACCGCCCGTCACGGTATTCGATTGGCTGGCCATTTTTAGGCAATTCCAGCCCGTTATAGGCATTCTGCATGATGATTTTTAGTGGATCCCCTTCCTGAAGTTATTCAAGCATGAGGCTAACACCTTGAATTTGCGGGTGGCAATGGCCGGGCAAGCGCCGGTGCGATGAATAATTTCAATAAGTGGGAACGCGCCCGGCGCGGCGGATCGCGGTTTCGCGCGGCGCGGTCGCATCCAGAGTTTCTGTTGACGCGCCCGCTTTGCCTCCTGCCTCTGCCAGACCCTCCGCGGCCGGCCTCCCATGGCCGGGGTCGAAAGTGGCACTGGATGGAGTCTGCGCGGGCGGCTCACTGCGGATGCGGCCCTCGCCGCGCTGACCGTCGAGCATGCCGGCGTCTTGTACGCCAACGACCGCGACTTCGCCCGCTTTCCAGGGCTCCGGTGGGTGAATCCGCTTCAGGAAAGCTGAGACGTGTGCCGGAGACCATGCGCGCGCAGAGCGGCTTTGCCGGCCCGCGCCCGCGCGGCCCGCAACCGCCTCTGCATCCTGCCGCGATTTCTGCTGTGAATGCACGATGAATTCGCGCAAATCACTGTTCCTGACCGCCGGAATACGATAGACTCTAGCGGGAACACCCGCCATCTTTTAACGCTTGGAGGCTACATCGAAATTGGGAATGAATATGGTCCCGAAGAAAATCTTCTTCACCAAGGGTGTGGGCAAACACAAGGACCGCTTGACATCCTTTGAGCTGGCGCTTCGGGATGCAGGCATCGCTTCACAGAACCTGGTGCGCGTCTCATCGATCTTTCCGCCGCAGTGCAAATTGATTCCGCGCAAGCAGGGGCTCACCTATCTCAACCACGGCGAAGTGGTCTTTGCCGTCATTGCGGAAAACTCAACCCGCGAGCCGCACCGGTTGATCGCTTCCAGCATCGGCGTCGCCATCCCTGCTGACCACAACACCTACGGCTACCTCAGCGAGCACCACAGCTTTGGCGAGACCGAGGAGCAGGCCGGCGAGTACGCCGAGGAGCTGGCCGCTGAAATGCTGGCCACAACCCTGAACCTCGAGTTCGACCCCGATAAAAGCTGGGACGAAAAGAAGGAGATCTACCGCATCTCCAACAAGATTGTGCGTACCAGCAACGTCACTCAGTCGGCCGTGGGCGACCGCCAGGGAAAATGGACCACCACAATCGCCGCCGCGGTGCTGATCCTGAGCGAGTAGGTTTTGACAGCGTAATCTTGTATCAAATTGGGCGCCCCAGGTCCCGGCTTCGGGACCTGGGGTTGACGCGGATTACCGGCAGCCACACTATGGCGAATACACGAAAATACAAGATCGGCCTGGTGCAGATGCGCATGGGGCCCGACCCGGAGGCCAACTTCGCCGCCGCGGTGAGCCGCATCCGCCAGGCAGCCGCCCGCGGCGCAAACATCGTCTGCCTGCCTGAGCTGTTTCGCGCCCAGTACTTCTGCCAGCGCGAAGATTTGCGCCTCTTCGATCTGGCCGAGCCGATCCCCGGACCCTCCACGGAAAAGCTCTCTGCAGTTGCTCGCCAGGTCGGCGTCGCCATCGTCGCTTCGCTCTTTGAGCGGCGCGCGCCGGGGCTTTATCACAACACCGCGGTCACCCTGAACGCCAACGGCGAGCTTGCCGGCATCTACCGCAAGATGCACATCCCCGACGATCCGCTCTACTACGAGAAGTACTACTTCACTCCCGGTGATCTTGGCTTTCGCGCCGCCGAAACGGATTTCGGCCGCATCGGCACCCTCGTCTGCTGGGACCAGTGGTATCCCGAAGGCGCGCGCCTCACCGCGCTGCAGGGCGCTGAAGTGCTCTTCTATCCCACCGCCATCGGCTGGCACCCGGCCGAAAAGGACGAGTTCGGCACCGCGCAGTATGAGGCCTGGCAAACCATGCAGCGCGCCCACGCCATCGCCAACGGCGTTTACGTGGCTGCCGTCAACCGCGTCGGCCACGAGCAGGGCGACGTCCTCGGCAATCGCGCCGAAGGCCCGGGCATCGAGTTCTGGGGCGGCAGCTTCATCGCCGATCCCTTCGGCCGCATCGTGGCCCAGGCCGCGCACGACGCCGAACAGATCCTCATCGGCGAAGTCGACCTGGCGCTCATTGAAGACACGCGCCGCAACTGGCCCTTCCTGCGAGACCGCCGCATCGACGCCTACGCGCCCATCACCCACCGCTTCATCGACCCCGGCCACGCCCGCGAGCACGGCGGAGACCCAAAGTAAAAATGCCCGCCGAATCCCCAGCGAAAACGCCCCGCCAACTGGGCTACCGCCTGCCGGCCGAGTGGGAGCCGCACGACGCCACCTGGCTCGCATGGCCGCACAATCCTGAAGACTGGCCGGGCAAATTCCAGGCCATCCCCTGGCTCTATGCGGAAATCGTTCGCCTGCTGGCCGCCCGCGAGCGCGTCGAGCTTGTCGTCGAAGACGCGAAGACCCAACAGCGTGTCACCGGCATGTTGCGCCGCACCGGCGCCGATCTCACCCGCGTGCGATTCCACCAGTGGCCCACCGATCGCGGCTGGACCCGCGACTCCGGCCCCATCTTCGTCCGCAGCGCGCAAGGCCGGATCGCCATCACCAACTGGCAATTCAACGGCTGGGCCAAATACTCTGACTGGCCTCTGGACGACCAGTTGCCCGGCCGCGTCGCCGGTCTGCTGGGCCTGCCGCAATGGCAGCCCACTCTGGAGATTGCGGGCGCATCGCGCCGGCTGGTCCTCGAAGGCGGCTCCATCGATCCCAACGGCCAGGGCCTGCTGCTCACCACCGAGGAGTGCCTGTTGAGCGACGTGCAGCAGCGCAATCCCGGCCTCAGCCGCGCCCAGTTGGAGCGCGCCTTTTACGACTTCCTCGGCATCGACCAGGTCATCTGGCTCAACCGCGGCATCGCCGGCGACGACACCCACGGCCATGTGGACGACATCGCCCGCTTCGCCGCCCCCGCAACGATTATTGCCGCCGTCGAGCCGGACAAAAACGACGCCAACCACACCCCGCTGGCCGAGAATCTCGAACGGTTGAAAGCCGCGCGCACGCCCGATGGCAAGCAATTCACGCTGGTTGAGCTGCCCATGCCGCGGCCCATCATCTTCCGCAACCAGCGCGTGCCCGCCAGCTACGCCAATTTCTACCTGGCCAACGGCGTGGTCCTCGTGCCCACCTTCCACGATCCCAATGATCGCGTGGCCCTGAACATTCTCGCCGAGGTCTTTCCCGGTCGCGACGTCATCGGCGTCCACTCCGTGGACCTCATCTGGGGCCTGGGCGCGCTGCATTGCATGACCCAGCAGCAGCCCGCGTCAGTTCCAGCCTGACCCGCCAATCTGCCAACTCGCCACGCGGCGCAGCCGCGCCAACTTGCTGTCTTTGTCTCTCATGTCAAGAAGCCCGGCCTGCCGCATCACAAGTTGATGTCAAGGGGAGGTCCTGCAAGACGGGCGGCATTTCCCTCATCCGCCGCCACTTACGCGCCGGCCCTCTTTGCATGCAATTTCCGCCCGGTGAGTTATGCTGAAGCCGCAATGAAAAATTCTTCGTCCAGCAGCGTATGCACGGCGTTCCTCTTGCCTGAGCCCTGCCCGCTTCCAGTCCGCCGCATACCCACCCCCCCTAAAATATTTTCCTTTTCCACAGATTTTTTGCAGGCATTTTTTTCCCGCCCCAAGCCAGCGAATTCGCAAAGCCCGCATCCCGCAATGTGGCGCGGACATGCCGCCCGGCGAAAAGCGGCCACGGCAATTGCGGAGCGGTCTGCATCATGATCTCCGCATCCGAAGCCATGCAGGCCGCGCTGAATGAAGCCCGCCAGGCCGGCGAAGCCGGCGAAGTGCCCATCGGCGCGGTCATCGTCTTCGAGGGCGCCATCGTGGCGCGCGGCCAGAACAGCGTGCTGCGCAACCTGGACCCGACCGCCCACGCTGAAATGGTCGCCATGCGCGCCGCGGCCCAGGTGCTGGGCAACTACCGCCTCAACGGCTGCACGCTTTATGTCACGCTGGAGCCATGCGCCATGTGTGCCGGAGCCATGATTCACGCCCGCCTTGAACGGCTGGTCTTCGCCGCCGCCGATCCCAAAGCCGGCGCCTGTGGCTCGGTCCTCGCGGTGCTGAACCATCCCAAACTCAACCACCAGATGTGGGTAGAGCAGGGAATTGCCGCCGATGAAGCCGCCGAGCTGCTGCGAAACTTCTTCCGCGACCGCCGCCAGGAAGCCCGCTGACCCGCCAACCCGCGCGCAGCGCGGCCAACCTGCCGTCTCTTCACAACCGCGTCAAGGCCCGAATGCGCGCCGCCTCCTGCGGCCACTTGCCGGTCAGTTCCGCGGCGCTGGCGTTGTGGTAGTCCGCATAATCAAATCCCGGCGATACCGTGCAGCCCAGCAGCGCCAGCCGGCCGCCCTCCACCAGCCGCGTGCCCTGCCACACACCCGCCGGAACCACAAGCTGCACATGCTCTCCCGCCGCCAGATCCGGCCCGAGCGTGAAAAGAGCCGAGCGCCCATCGGGATAAAGCTGCAGCATCTCCACCGGGTCGCCAAGATAGAAGTGAAAGATCTCGTCGGAGGGAAGCATATGCATCTCCGAGAAGGTGCCGGCTTCCAGCAGGTAATAGATCGCCGTATTGAGCGTTCGCGCACCTCGCGGCAGCTCCACGGTCTCCGCGGAAGCATACGTTTGCCGGAACGAGCCGCCCTCGATGGGGTGCGGTTCCAGCCGGAGCAGGGCTTTAATCTCCTCGGCGGTCATTTGTCACATATAACATCCGCTCCGAGGCAGTACAATTGCCGCGTGAATATTCAGGTCTATTCAGCCCCCTGGTGCCGGGACTGTCGCGCCGCCAAGCAATTCCTCGATGCGCACGGCATTCCGTACACAGAGGTGAACGTGGACGAAAATCCCGCCGCCTCTGACGAGGTGCTGCGCCGCGTAGGCAAGCGCGCCATCCCCCAGCTTGTGATTGACGGCGAATGGTTCCAGCCCTACCGCCCCGGCCGCGGCCTGCTCATCGACGAGCTCTGCCGCCGTCTCGGAATCCCGTGCGCCTGAGCGCCACCGTCCCCGTACAATTGAGTTGGCTTCCGCCCGGATCAAGCCGAGCGCCAGAAGCTATTAGCTGCTTTTAAGGAGTGTCTTCTTGATTGAACGCTATACGCGTCCCGCGATGGGCCGCATCTGGACCGATGACAACAAATACCGCTGCTGGCTTCAGGTCGAGTCCGCCGCCAGCGCCGTGCTGGCCGAAGATGGCGTAATTCCCCAATCAGCTGCCGAAGCCATCGCCTCCAAAGCCAGCGTCTCCGCCGCGCGCGTGCAGGAGATTGAGGCCGAGGTCAAGCACGACGTCATCGCCTTCACCACCACCGTTGCGGAAAGCCTCAAGAAGCAAGGCCTGGACGCCGAGTCCCGCTGGCTGCACTACGGCCTGACCTCCAACGACATCGTCGATACGGCGCAGGCGCTGCAAATCAAGGAAGCCTCGGCCCTCATCCGCGAAGGCCTCGTGTCGATACTGGACGTGCTCAAGCGCCGCGCCCTCGAATTCAAGCACACGCCCATCATCGGCCGCACGCATGGCATCCACGCCGAGCCCACCACCTTCGGCCTCAAGCTGCTCAACTGGTACGCCGAGATGCAGCGCAACCTGGCCCGCTTTGACTCGGCCGCCGGGGAGATGCGCGTCGGCAAGCTCTCCGGCGCGGTGGGCACCTTCGGCCACCTCAAGCCGGAACACGAGGAGCGCATCTGCGCGCGCCTGGGCCTTAAGCCGGCGCTGGTCGCCACGCAGGTCATCCAGCGCGACCGCCACGCCGCGTACATCTCCGCGCTCGCCATCATCGGCGGCACGCTCGACAAGATCGCCGTCGAGGTGCGCCACCTGCAGCGCACCGAGGTGCGCGAGGCGCAGGAGTACTTCAGCGAGAAGCAAAAAGGCTCATCGGCCATGCCGCACAAGAAGAACCCCATCACCAGCGAGCAGATCAGCGGCCTGGCCCGCGTGCTGCGCGGCAACGCGCAGGCGGCCTTTGAAAACATGCCGCTCTGGCACGAGCGCGACATCTCGCACTCATCCGTAGAGCGCGTGATCTTTCCGGATTCGACAATTCTGGTCGATTATCTGCTGGCCAAGACCACGGATCTCATCGACCGCCTGCTGGTCTATCCCGAGCGCATGAAGAAGAATCTCGAAAGCACCGGCGGCCTGATCTTCAGCGGCCAGTTGCTGCTCGACCTGTCCGAAGCCGGCATGATGCGCGAGGACGCCTACCGCCTGGTGCAGGGCCATGCCATGCGCGCCTGGAAAGAAGATCTGGTCTTCCGCGACGAGGTGGCCCGCGACGAGAAAATCACCGCGCTCCTCAGCCCGGAAAGACTGGCTCGAACCTTCGACTACACGCGCCAGCTAGGTAATGTCGACGCGATCTTCAAGCGCGTCCTCGGAGAATGACGTCTGTTCCTTGCTACCTGTACGCCCGCCTCGGCGCACGTCCGCCTTGGCATTCGCCTGCCTCGGTGCACACCCGCCTTGGCATTCGCCCGCCTCGGTGCACGCCCGCCTCGGCATTCGCCTGCCTCGGTGCACACCCGCAACCCGCGCCGTAGGCGCACTGGTCATTAGCCCCGCGCTTTAGCGTGGGGTAACGATCGCAGTTATAAAATGAAAGTCCCGTAGGGACGGTGTTCAATGCCTCACACGTACGCGGCCAATTTCATTCACTGCGTTTTCAGCACCAAAGATCGCCGCTCTCTGATTCCCAGCACCCGTACCGCCGAACTCTATGCTTATCTGGGCGGCATCGCGCGCGGCGAGGGTTTCTCTTTAATCGCCACGGGCGGCACGGACAATCACATTCATCTGCTCCTTGTCTTGCCGGCGTCAATTTCTCTCGCCTGCGCGGTCCAAAAGCTGAAAGGAAGCTCCTCCCGCTGGATGGGAAGGGACTTTTCCTGGCAGGAAGGATATGGAGCATTCAGCGTTAGCCCGTCGCAGATTGAGACCGTAAAGGAATACATCCGAAACCAGCAGCGGCATCACCTCAAGCGCAGTTTTGAGCAGGAATTCGTCGCGTTCCTGCGCAACTGCGGAATCGGATACGACGAGCATTACATGTTCGGGTAATTGGCGCGGTGCGGGCGTGATCGTGAGCGGTATACAAGGGCGGAAGCGGTTGAAGCCTCGAGAAATGAAACCCATAGTATGCTGTGGCAAAGGCATTCGATAGCTGAAAGCCAGAATCTGGCCTCTGGGAGTAATAAGTTTGAATCTTACCGTCGCCATCAGCGGCGCTTCCGGCGCCATCCTGGGCCGCGAGATACTGCGCGCCCTCGAAGCCGACGCCCGCGTCTCCCGCGTTCACTTTGTGGCCACGGAAAACTCCCTCCGCGTCATCGCCGAGGAACTCGGCATAAGCGGCCGCACCGGCCTGCTGGAAAAGCTCCTCGGCGCCGCGCCCACCAAAACAGTCCAGCACTCCGACGCCGACATCGGCGCGCCCATCGCCAGCGGCAGCTATCCATCCAACGGCATGATCGTCCTGCCGTGCTCCATGGGTACGCTGGCGACCATCGCCACGGGCCTGGCCGATACGCTCATAGGCCGCGCTGCCGATGTCTCGCTCAAGGAGCGCCGTCCGCTGGTGCTCTGCGTGCGCGAGACGCCCTTCAATCGCATTCACCTGCGCAACATGACGCTGGCCGCCGAAGCCGGCGCGACCATCTTTCCCGTCATTCCCGCGTTTTACATGAAAGCGGCAGATTCAACGGAGATGGCCCGCCAGTTCGTCTCCCGCGTCCTCGCGCACATCGGCCTGCCGCAGCCTGGCGCATACGTCTGGAAGCCGAGCGAGTAAACCCCCCTTTTTTTTGATTTGACATATTCCTATCCGTCCCTTGATACTGCCTCTAATGCCGAATTCAAGGAAAGCCGGAATTGAGGTCATGGCCATGTGCATGTGTATGCCGTGCGGACCCGTCCGTGCGCCTCATGAGCGGCAAACGCGTTAAGCGCAACCGGTCTTGAAGCAAAGCGGCTCGGGTCCCACAGGGACTCGGGCCGTTGCTGTTTTCAGGCGCGGCCTGCTTCCCGGCCGCCCGTTTAAATCTGAAGCAACACGAACCCCAAGGAGCACACATGTCCGATTCCGAGCAGCGCCACTTTGACACGCTTGCCGTCCATGCCGGCCAATCCCCTGACCCGGCTACCGGCTCGCGCGCCGTCCCCATTTACCAGACCACGTCCTACCTCTTCCAGGATGCAGACCACGCCGGCCGTCTCTTCGCCCTCAAGGAATTCGGCAACATCTACACCCGCATCATGAACCCCACCAACGATGTCTTCGAAAAGCGCGTAGCGGCCATCGAAGGCGGCGCGGCTGCGCTGGCCACGGCTTCCGGCCAGGCCGCCGAGACCCTGGCCATCGTTACACTGGCCGCGGCCGGCGACGAAATCGTCTCCACAACATCGCTCTACGGCGGCACTTTCAACCTCTTCCACCACACGCTGCCGCGGCTCGGCATCAAGGTCAAGTTTGTAGACGCCGACGACTTCGACGGCCTGCGCGCGGCCATCAACGACAAAACCCGCGCCGTTTACACCGAAACCCTGGGCAATCCCAAGCTCGACGTCGTGGACATTGAGAAAATGGCCGCCATTGCCCACGAGCACAAACTGCCCCTCATCATCGACAACACCGTGCCTTCGGCTGCTCTCGTGCGGCCCATCGAGTGGGGCGCGGACATCGTCGTCAACTCCGCCACCAAGTTTCTCGGCGGCCACGGCACTTCCATCGGCGGCGTCATCGTGGACGCGGGCAAGTTCGACTGGGCCGCCTCCGGCCGCTTCAAGGACTTCACCGAGCCCGATCCTTCTTATCACGGCCTGTCTTACACCACGGCTTTTGGCCCGCTCGCATTCATCCTCAAGGCCCGCGTGCAGGGACTGCGCGACACCGGCGCGGCGCTTTCGCCCTTCAATGCCTTCCTGCTCTTGCAGGGCATCGAAACCCTGCACCTGCGCATGGAACGCCACTCGCAGAATGCGCTCGCCGTAGCCAGGCACCTCGATCAGCATCCCGGCGTGGAGTGGGTCAACTATCCCGGCCTGGAATCCAGCCCCTATTTCGCGCGGGCACAAAAGTATCTGCCCAACGGCAAGGGAGCGATGGTCACCTTCGGCATCAAGGGCGGCTACGAGGCAGGGAAGAAGCTCATCAACACCCTGGAGCTGTTCTCAATGCTGGCCAATATTGGCGACGCCAAGTCGCTGGTCATTCATCCGGCCTCCACGACGCACCAGCAGCTTTCCGCGGAGGAGCAGGCGGCGACCGGCGTTACGCCGGAGCTGGTGCGCCTTTCCGTGGGCATCGAGGACATCCGCGACATCATCGCCGACCTCGATCAGGCGATCGAAGCCGCCAACGGTCACACATGTACCGCAGCCGCAGAGGCGGCTCATATAGCAAAATGAGTGTAATGACTCAAACCCGCACCGGGACCGGCGCCTCTTCGCCAGGACAAAAACTCCTGACGCCGACCTATGAAGGCGACTTCGTGATTGGCGAGCACCTGCTGCTGGAGTGCGGGCGCACATTGGTCACTCCCACGCTGCATTACGCCGTCTATGGCCGGCTGAATGCGGCGCGGGACAACGCGGTGCTGGTTTGTCATGCGCTCTCCGGCTCGGCGCTGGTCGGCTCCTGGTGGCCGGAAATCTTCGCCCCCGGCGCCGTGCTGTCGCTCGAACACGACTTCGTGATCTGCATCAACATGCTGGGCTCCTGTTACGGCTCGACCGGCCCCGGCTCCGTCAATCCCGAGACGGGCAAGATCTACGGCCCCGATTTTCCGCTGATCTCGGTCGGCGACAACGTCCGCGCTCAGGCACGCCTGCTCGATTCGCTCGGCATCCGCAAGCTGCGGCTGGTTCTGGGCGGCTCCATCGGCGGCATGCAGGCGCTGGATTGGGCCATCCTCAATCCCGACCGCGTGCAGCGGGCGCTGGTCATCGGCGTCGCGCCCGTGGCCGCTATGGGATTGGCCCTCAATCATTTGCAGCGGCAGGCCATCCAGCATGATCCGGAGTGGGCCGGCGGCCGCTACCTGCCGCAGCGCCCCCCGCGCCGCGGCCTCGCGCTGGCCCGCCAGATCGCCATGATCAGTTACAAATCTGCGCCCCTGCTCGATGAACGCTTTGGCCGCAATCCCAACCGCAGCGGCGAAGATCCCTGGAGTCTTAATGAACACGGCGGCGGACTCATCGGCGGCCGCTTCGATATCGCCGGCTACCTCGACTACCAGGGCGAGCGCTTCATCGATCGCTTCGACGCCAACTCCTATCTGGCCATCCTGCGCACCATGGATACATGGGATCCCATGCGCGGCTACAACTCGCCCGAAGAGGCATTTGGCCGCATTCGCGCCCGGCTCAGCTTCATCGGCATCGGCTCGGACTGGCTTTTCCCGCCCGAAGACGTGCGCCGCTTCGCTGCCACCATTCGCTCCGCGGGCGTGCAGGCAGACTACCGCGAGATGACTAGCTCCCATGGTCACGACGCCTTCCTGGCCGAGCAGGCCGAACTGGTGCGCCTGCTCCAATAATTAATGAAGTATTTACATGACGGCTGCGCCCTTCTGGCCGGAGTGGCTAACTCGACCAGAGCGAACGGTGTTCCAGCACAGCGCGCCCGGATTGCATGCCCGGGATTTCTGGCAGGTTAACAGGCACTAATCAAAAATGAGCCTTCTTTTGCGGAGTCTTTCAGTTCCTGGCAGCTTGCTCTTGTCAGGGGGAGCAAGGGCTTTCTATAATCCTCCCAACACGGCAAGGATTGCCGTGGTATCTTTAATTTCGTCACCACGGCGCCCCATTCCCGAGGAGGGGTTAGGTTCTCGGGCAAGGGAGAGCGCGATTTGAATATTGAACTCCATCTCTGTATCTCCCAGGAGCACTGAATGAAGAAGATAGTCTTTGCGTCTGCGATTGCAATCGCCAGTCTTGGCCTGGCGTGGGCGCCTGCGGTTCACGCACAGGCGCCAAAAGGCCAAATCAGTCTTCCAGCGCCGGAATTTAACGCCTACCAAACGGCCACGACGGAAACCAATCCAACTGCAAAAGCTGCGGCCCTGGAAGCGTTTCTGAAGACCTACCCCAATAGCCCGGTCCAGGGAGAAATTCTCGATCAGTTGATGGACACCTACCGGCAATTGGGTGATCTTGATAAAGAACTGAGCGCCTGCAATCGCATGCTCAAGATCAATCCCAATGACATGAAGGCGATTTTTTACGCCGTGCTGATCCGGTCGGCGCAATGCACCAAAGCCACCAATCCCGCCACGGGAGTGGCCGCTGATCCACAGCCGTGCAACGATGCGGCGGCCATGGCCACCAAAGGCCTTGCGGTTACCAAGCCCGCCAATATGCCCGATGCGCAGTGGAAGATGATCACGGGGATCGCATATCCGGATTTTCACTCCGCCATCGCTCAGGACGATTTAGCAGCGAAAAAAGATTACGCGGGCGCAATCAAGGAGTACACCGCGGCTCTGATGCTCTATCCGCCGCAGCAGACCACAACGGGAGGCGGTCTCACCGCCACCCTGGGCCTTGCTCAGGCGTATGCCAAGTCGGGCTCCAAAACAGATGAGCCCAACACCATCTGGTTCTATGCGCGCGCATGGAACTTCGTGCCCGCGGCATACAAGAGCCAGATCGGGGCGCAACTCGCTTACTGGTACAACCGCTATCACGGCGGTCTCGACGGCCTCGACGCGGTCAAGAGTACGGCGGCAACCACCGTATTCCCGCCCGCCACCTTCAAGATCAAGCCCGCGCTTACGCCCGAACAGATCGCACACAAGGTGGTGACGGAGACGCCCGATCTCACCAAGCTGAACCTCGAAGACAAGGAGTTCATCCTGGCCAACGGCTCCCAGGCAGATGCGCAAAAGCTGTGGGCGGTTCTGCAGGGTCAGCTCACTCCGGTCCCCGGAACCGTGATTGGAACTACCTCCACGGCGGTGAATGTCCTGGTTCATGTCGGACCGCGGTTTGTCCGCACCTTTACCGTCAATCTGACCTCGCCTATGCCAACCAAGCAGATCACGGCCGTGCCGGATGACGTGAAGCAGGAAGAAAGCTTCATCACCACCAATGGCGATCCGACGGATGTGGCCAAGCTGCAGGCTTATCTCAAGATCGAAGGCCCCCGCGTGTCGGCGATCGATCTGCAGCCCAACGCTTCCGTGATCGATATGGCCGTTACGCAGGACGCCAAGACGCACAACCGGGCCGACTTCATCGTGACTCTGAAGAAGCCGCTCGTCGGTAAGGACGTGCCCGCGCCGGGTTCTGAGTACAACTTGCTGCCCAAGCCCGAACTGGACGCAACTTATAGCTCGTTCAAGCCGGTTGCGGCCGCAAACGGTCGTCTGCCGTGGGCGCAGATCGAGCTCACCGGAGGGTTCGTGCAAGTGGAACCACCCAAGGTGCCCGCGCGCCGTCCAGCGCCTCGCCCGGCGCGTTAATCGGCCGGTTTGCCATAATTGCTCCTGGGATCAAAAAGGGCAGCCTGAACAAGGCTGCCCTTTTTGTACCGGTCAAATCCAGGGCAATCGCACAAAGGCTATTGGTTAACCTCAGTGCTACCGATTGGCTCGCGCCGTAGGCGCAATGTTCGTTAGCCCGGCATTGCAACGCTGGGAAAGCTCCGGAAGAACACCTCGGAGCACCGTAGCGGCGCAGCAAGGCAAGGGCGGGCAGAACTGCCCGTTCATGCGATTGCCCTGTGTCTGCGCGGTTCTGTTCCGTGCTGCTGGAGTGAGTGGTAGTCTATCGGAAGCATGAATCGGTTTCGCGGCTTCTCCATTCCCCTGACGGTTCTGGCTGCAATGCTGGTGTGTGCCCCGCTTGCGGCGCAGACGGCGAATGCTGCGTCCGCGGGCTCGCGGGCGGCAAAGCCCATCGTCCAGGTTGAGCAGCGCGCGCCGTTCGCTGCCGGCGGCCACGCCGCAGGCGGCCCAGCGGCGGTCAGGTTCCTGTCCGCCGGTCAAATGACTGCGGCCAGCCGCGCCCTTCTGGCGGGCGCCAGGCCCGCCATTGCCGCGCGCGCCGATTTCGTGGGCATGCAGTTCAATCAGGGTACGTGGCGCTACCGCCAGATTGTCTGCCCTGCGCTGCCCAACCATCTGTTTCTGCGCTTCATGCGCAACGACGGCGCCAGCGACCGAAGCGTCTTTTCGGTTTCCATTCCGCGCCATGGCCATGGCCAGGTGCGCGTCATTCCCGTGTTGCGCCGCAGCTACGCGCTCTATTCGCCCGCACCGGTCAGCAAGGCGACCATCGATGCCTTCAACCAGATCCGCAGTGAGGAAGGCGCCGGCCCGAACTCCAGTTGGCTGGGCACCGCTCTCTGCTATGCGGCGCTTGCCGGCGCCGATCCCAGGGTGGGGCCGCTGACCGGCACGCAAAACCAGAACCCTTCCCATCCGGGCTTCGTGGAATTGCAAATTCCAGGCAGGGGCGGGGCGATTATTCGCTTTATCAACCAGGCTGCCCGGCCGCAACCCACATTGTGGACCATGATCTTCAACGCCCAGGGAACATTGCTGAAGGTCAAGCATGTCCCCGCTGGCAAGGGTGCGGCGCGGATGATTCCGTCCGCCTCCCAGCAGCCCGTCGCTTTCAGTCCCATCCAGGTGAAGCAGACCGCCCTGAAGTCCGGACACGAAGCGCAGAAATCCACGCACGAATCGTGGAAGACGCGGATTTTGCGGGCCATCGTCCGGCCTTCGCCATCAGTCCGCTAGCGCCATGCGCTGGATGCCCGTGGCGCGGCCTGTTGCCGCATCGCAGTTGACCAGCGTGGCGCACATCTTGGGGTTGCCCTTGGCGGCTTCAAACTTTCCCGGCATCCCGGTCAGGAACTTGTGCAGCACCAGGTCCCGTTCCACCCCGATGACGCTGTCGTAAGGCCCGCTCATGCCCACGTCGGTCTGGTATGCGGTTCCGCCGGGCAGCACGCGCTCGTCGGCGGTGGGAATATGGGTGTGCGTGCCCAGAACCGCCGTCACCCGCCCGTCCAGATACCAGCCCATGGCCACCTTTTCGCTGGTCACCTCGGCATGAAAATCCACCACGATCACCTTGGCCTTGATCCCGGCCAGCAGCACGTCGATAGCCTCGAAGGGATCGTTGGTGCCGGTCATGTAAACCCGGCCCATCAGGTCCACCACGGCGTAGTCCACGCCGCTCTGCGTGATGCCCTCGTAAACGCCGTAGCCCGGCGTGCCGCGCAGCATGTTCACCGGCCGCAGCACCCGGCGCGGGCGTTCGGCGCCGTCAGCCGCCGCCGAGCGCATATAGTCGATCAGCTCCCTCTTGTCCCACACGTGGTTGCCGGTCGTCAGCACGTCCGCGCCCAGGTCAAAAAGCTCTTCGGCCAGCGACGGCGTGATGCCGAAGCCGCCGGCGGCGTTTTCCGCGTTGATCACGACAAGGTCTACCTTGTGCGCCTCGCGCACGTGGCCAATGTGCTCGCGGACGATCCTGCGTCCCGCGCTGCCGAAGATGTCACCGACGAAGAGAATGTTCAAAAGCAGCTCCTGGCTTCGAATACCGTGTCCTCATGACTGCGAAATGAATTCCACGGATTTGGGTCTCCCATGTGCCTCGCTCTTGGGCGCCCGGACGTAACCAATCCATGCGGACGCGGTACTGGTCTCTGACCGCTTGAAGTTATACCAGATGGGGTGTCCGAGGTCCCGCTTCTGAGCGCCTGGGAGATAACAAGTCCACGTGGACACGGTGCTGGTCAAGCCCCCGCAAATCTCATCTCTGGTGTTTTGTAACAGGGCACGGCTTTAGTCGTGCCGAAAAGTCCGCAATCTTGCGAATCGAGGCTTCAGCCCCGGTCGTGCTCTTCTCCCACAGGTCAAGCCCCGCGCGCCTCAACCTCAATGAATCCAGCCGGTTACATTTGCAGATAATTTCCGTCTTTTCGCCTAGAATCGAAACATGAACGGTTCTACCTATCTCTCCACGAAGAACACGAGCATGACTCAGCCAATCCATCCCGCTTCATCGCAACACCCAACCCCTCAGGTAGCGCACGGCCCGCTCCACGCCCCCAAACCGCCAGACCTGAAGTAGCAGGTACCCACCCCCCCCGAAATATTTTTCTTTTCCACAGATTTTTTGCAGTCTATTTTTTCCAGCCAAAAATGCGGCTGCGAACGGCCGTCATCTCATATGGTGACAAAAAACCGGCATCAATTCCCCTCCACAGCCCGTGGTGAAAGATCAACCTGGAAGCGGGGAGCTGGAAGCTGGTTCCTGCTTTTCCGGCCTCATCAGCGGGAAGAGGATGACATCGCGGATCGACCTGGAGCCTGTGAGCAGCATCGCCAGCCGGTCGATGCCGATGCCTTCGCCGCCAGTCGGCGGCAGCCCGTAAGCCAATGCGCGCACGTAGTCCTCATCCATCTGGTGCGCCTCTTCGTCGCCGCGCTGCCGTTCGGCTAGCTGCTGCTCGAAGCGCCTGTGCTGCTCCACCGGATCATTCAGCTCGCTGAAGGCGTTGCCGATCTCGAAGCCGCCGATGTAGACCTCGAAGCGCTCCACCCAATCCGGCTCGTCCGGCTTCTGCTTCGAGAGCGGCGAAACCGCCGTCGGAAATTCGTAGATGATGGTCGGCTGAATCAGAAAATCTTCAGCAACAGCCTCGAAGATATTCGCTATCGTCTTGCCTGCCGGCTCGCCATCCGTATAGTCGATCTGCTTCCCAATCGCGCGCAGGTCTTCAACCCAGCCGCGCAGCTTATCCGGCGCGTGTAGCTCTTCCAGTGCAGGCCGGGGACTGCCGGAGTTCTCCGGCCACCACTTGACGATCGCTTCCCGCATCGTGAGCCGTTCCCACTTGCCGAGATCGATCTCCGCTTCATTAAACGTCGTCAGCGTTGTCCCGTTCACTTCCATCGCCACGAACCGGATCAGCTCCTCGGTCAGGTCCATCAGATCGTGGTAATTGGCATATGCCTGATAGAACTCCAGCATGGTGAACTCGGGATTGTGCTGCGTGCTGATGCCTTCGTTGCGGAAGTTGCGGTTGATCTCGTACACGCGATCCAGGCCGCCGACCACCAGCCGCTTCAGGTAAAGCTCTGGCGCGATGCGCAGGTACAGATCCATATCCAGCGCATTGTGGTGCGTCTTGAACGGCCGCGCCGCCGCGCCGCCGGCGATCTGCTGCATCATTGGCGTTTCCACTTCCAGATAGCCGCGCTCGTCGAAGAACCGTCGCAGCGCCTTGAGCAGCCTGGCGCGCTTCACGAAGACCTCGCGGCTGTCGAGGTTGGCGAACAGGTCCACATAGCGCTGGCGGTAGCGCAGCTCCAGGTCGGCCAGCCCGTGATACTTCTCCGGCATGGCCAGCATGGCCTTGCTCAGGAATGTCAGCCGCTCCACGTGCACCGTCAGCTCGCCGGTGCGGGTGCGGAAGAGATAGCCGGCGACGCCGATGTGGTCGCCCAGGTCGAGCAGCTTGTAAAGCGCGAATCCCTGCTCGCCCACGGCGTCGAGCCGGACATAGATTTGCAGCCGCTGTCCCTCCTGCTGCAGCGTGGCAAACCCTGCCTTGCCCTGGGCGCGAATCGCCATAATGCGCCCGGCCACCGCAACGGTCACGCGCCCGGCGTCCAGTTCCGCCGCCTGCACCTCGCCCCAGTGGCCGCGCACTGCGCCGAGAGTGTGCGTGGCTGCGAACCGGTTGGGATATGCCGATTCGCCCAGCTTTTCAATTTCGGCCAGCTTCGCCCGGCGCAGGTCGAACAGGTTTTGCTCAAACTCCGAATCGAACACGTTATATCCTTCCCTTACGCGGGCTGCGGCCCAAAAGGGAAGTATACCTGCTCGCCGGTTGGCGCTGTATGCTGATGAAAAGCCTGTATGCCTTACGAACGACCCATTCCGGAGCCGGAATCGCGCAAGAAGCGCTCCGCGATTGTAGACGCGATTGTCGAAGCTGAAAAACTCATCCAGATCGCCCTGATACTGCCTTCAGCCGCCTTCATCTGCTGGCTCTTCGGCGCCTGGCTCGATGAGCGTTTTCATCAGGGGTGGATCGGCATAACCGGCCTTGTGTTCGGCTGCGTTTCGGGGCTTGTCTACGTGGTGCGCCTGGCGCTGGCCACTGGAAACCAGCCCCAGGGCAGAAACGGAAACGGAGCGGGAAAGTAACCCGCTGTCAGGGAGCCATGAGCGAAGAAACCCATCCACTTGCCAACATGACAGACACGCGTCTGCACGCCCTGCTGCGCCGGGCCGTGTACGTGACCTTGATCCTGGGCGGGCTGGCGGCGCTCATTCTGTGGAAGGCCTCGGGCTGGCGCAACGCCGCGATGATGGCGACAGGCACCGCGATTTCCGCGGCCAGCATCCTCGAATGGAAGCGGCTCATCCGCATGATTAACGCCATGCTCGACAAGAAAAAAGCCCTTCGTAACGGCCTCCTTGCGGCCGCATCATTTGTGCTGAGGCTCACTTTCTTCGGTGCGGCGATCTATGTTAGCCTGAGATGTTTCCGGGGTTCAGTGGTAGCGCTACTCTGCGGCCTGGGCCTGGCGATTGTGGCCCTGCTGTGGGAGGCAATTCGCTTACTTCGTGATTGAAAAACCCTCGGCGGGAAACAGAAAGATTCATGTTTAGATGCTGGCAAAGCTTGCGATCACTCATCTTCTGAATGACACTGTGGGCGGCCCCGTCACGCATTTAATGCACTTGGTAGGCTATCATCCAGCCAATCCCGCGGCCCCCATCAACGATACCTTTGCGCTCGAATTCGTAGTGGTTGCCGGGCTGATCCTTTTCTTCCTCTTTGTGCGCCTCACCCTGTCTGTCGAAAGTCCCAATCCGGCGCAACAAATCGCCGAGATGATTCACGAATACACCGGAGGGCTCTCCGAACAGATCATCGGCACCGGCTACGAACGCTTCCAGGCCTTTGTCACTTGTATCGCCCTGTTTGTTCTGCTCAACAACTGCGCGGGGCTCATCCCCGGCGTGATCACGCCTACCAGCCAGCCCGTGGTTCCGCTGGGCATTGCAATGCTCACCTTTCTCTACTACAACTTTCACGGTGTGCGGGAGCAGGGGCTCATCGGCTATATCAAGCACTTCATGGGACCCATGTGGTGGCTGGCGCCCTTGATGTTTCCCATCGACATTGCTTCGCATCTGGCGCGCATTTTGTCGCTCACCATTCGTCTTTATGCCAACATGCTGGCCAGCGATCTGATTACGCTCGTCGCCTTTTCGCTGGCTCCTTTGGCTGTTCCGGTGCTCGGCCTCGGCCTGCACTTCGCGGTATCGCTTATTCAGGCTTATGTCTTCATGCTTCTGGGTATGATTTATGTTGCGGAGGCAACCGCGCACGAACACTAAGGCGTAAAGTTGGCAATTCTCTCGTGGGCGAACAGCCCTGCGAATGTTTTTCGATCTACGGCGCGGCTGAAGCCGTGCTCGTTAATGGCGGCAAGCGATCAGGCGGCACACAGAGGCCGCTACAGGCAGGCCGTGGAACTCGTCCCAGGACGAAAAGGATTCCGCCGGAGAGAGCTTCCGCTCCGGAAAAAACGGAAAATCGCAAGCGCGACGGGGCTCTAAAGGCATCTTCTGAAATACTGCATCTGAAGTCGCAACAGCAAAGTCAGCGTGGGCATCCCTGCCAACCAGCCTTAACTGATGGTGTGCGGTGAATGCCGGCCCTGCAGGGCGGCGAAAGAACAGGCAGATTCGGAAATTGTCATGCAGGGGAGCTTTGATTGTGCGCTGGCGAACAAT
>JAJZME010000068.1 GCA_021803035.1 Acidobacteriota bacterium
ATGAAACAACGCACGCTGCAACTGCTGATTCTCGCCGCCCTTTCGAGCACAGGCGCCATGGCGCAGATTAACTGCATCAGCGGACCCGCGTCGCACAAACTCGTCTGCGAATTCCCTTATGCGGCGGGCCTGTTGACAAACGAGACCGCGCTGGGCGGCTCCGCGGGCATTGCGACGGCCAACAAGGCCGCCGGCCAAGTGGCGACAGCCTTCAACAGCGCCATTGCAACGCAGGTGAGTCAACTGCCGCTGGCCAGCGCTTCAGCCGGCACGATCGTGGTCTACAAGAACGGGGTTCCCGAGACATTTAATAATCTTGGCCCGATTCTTACCGATCGGGCGCAGACCATCGGGAAGCATCGGCTCTTCATCGGCTTTACCGCCAGCCAGTTCGTGTTTACCAATATTGATGGAATTTCCCTCAGCAAGTTGCCGTTTTCTTTTGTCTCCACCGCATATGTGCCCGGAACAAACACGGTTTCGACAAATACCTACACCAGCGAAGAAACGGATCTTAGCTTCAAGCTCGACCAGTTTACCGGTGTGGCGACTTACGGCGTGACCAACAGATTCGATATGTCGGTGATTGTCCCGGTGGAGTATGTGTCGATGGGCGCCACGACTTATAACTCAACGTCTTACATTCTTAGCCCAAACGGCAGTCTAATTTTTGGTCCCTACACGAATCCTCAGTCCCACACGCCGGGAACCGCCAGTGGAATCGGCGACATCACTTTCAACGGCAAAGGGGAGTTGTGGCGCGGCGAGCGGGCCACCGTCTCCGCCGGAATGTACGTGCGCACGCCAACCGGCGACGATCAGAATTATCTGGGCTCCGGCGCCTGGGGATTCAGTCCTTATCTTGTCTATGGTTTTTTGTGGAAAGTCGCGCCGCACGCAAAGATCGGATACGAGTGGAATACTTCCACGGAACTGAATAATCCCAGCGGCAAGCCGGGAGGCAACCTTGCACTGCCCGGCGGCCTGAATTACGACGTGGGAGCGGATTGGGCGATGCTGCGGCACGTCACGGTCGCAGGCGATCTTCTGGGCAATCAATATATCAACTCGCCGCGGTATGTCACCTCGTCGGTGCCGTTGCCGGACAATCCCTCTACCGCATCATTGGCCACGATCACGCCCGAGACCTTGACCTACTCCATCAATAACCTCAGCGTGGGCCTGAAGTGGAATCCCTATGCGGATCTGGTTCTGTCCGGCAACGTTCTCATTCAGCTCAACAATAACGGCCTTCGCAGCAGACCTACGCCCCTGATTGGAATCTCCTACAAGTTCTGACGAGGGCTTTATCTGTCGCGCCGTCCGCAATGGCGCAACGCAGAATATCGATGCAGGCTTGTTGCGTTCCCGGGCGTTCAACCTGAAGGCTGCCCCAAACAGCGGCGGTTTTACAGGATGAATTTGCAGACGGTAGAATTTTGAAAGCATGGGGCGAAAAGGCGATTTCGAGCTGTTTGACCGCATCCGGCAATATCTCTACACACCCGTGGTGGGAGATATTCTAGATAATCTTGGGTATTTTCACCAGTTTCTTCCACCAGGCATCCGCGCCATCGCGCCGGGAATGCGCATCGTCGGCCGCGCCATGCCGGTGCAGTTGGCTGACGCGGCCGGCCCGCAAAAGCAGCCGTTCGGACGCCTGACTGAAGCACTCGATCAGATTGAGCCGGGAGAAGTCTACCTGGTGACCGGTGGCTCGCAAAACTGCGCCGCCTGGGGGGAGATTCTGACGGCGACGGCCCGCACTCGCGGCGGAGCAGGAGCCGTGATCGATGGCTATCATCGCGACACGCCGCGCGTCCTGGAGCAGAATTGGCCTGTATTCAGCAGAGGGAGCTATGCGCAGGACGCCGGAGTCAGGTCCAGCGTTGTCAACTTCCGGTGCGCGATTGAAATTCAGGGAGTGATGATCCAGCCGGATGAACTGGTCTTCGGAGATGTCGACGGGGTGGTCATCATTCCGCAGGCGGTCGAGCAGCAAGTGATCGAGCTTGCGATGGAGAAGGCTACTGGCGAGAAGCGGGTCAGGAAAGAAATCGAAGCCGGGGCCAGCAGTTCGGAGGTCTTCCGAAAATATGGCATCCTCTGAACACCCCGGCCAGGCTTCGCCAAACGCATTTCAGATTCATGGCAACGACAACGTTGCGACGCTCCTCGATCGCGCCGAGCCGGGGCCGGTTTTTGTACACGGGGCTTGCGGCGAGGACGTGGTCATGGCTCGCGAGATGATTGAAGCCGGACACAAGATTGCTCTTGCTCACATCGGCGCGGGTCAGGAAGTTGTGAAATACGGGGTCGTTATCGGCGTAGCTTCCTTGACGATCTATCCCGGCGCATGGGTGCACCTGCACAACTGCAAGAGCCGGATGGATGAGCGTTCAGGCACATTCGATGTGCGGACCGGGCTGCCGGAGGATACCAAGTATGAGTGATATTCTCTGCGAGGGGTATCGGCGCGCGGACGGCGCGATCGGGATTCGCAATCTCATCCTGGTTATTTATACGGTGGAATGCGCCAGTTTTGTCGCGCATGCAATCGGCCGGGATGAAGACGATGTTCATGTGATCGGGTTCCCGGGCTGCTATGACAATCAGTACGCGGTGCGCATCATGCTTGCATTGGGCCGGCATCCCAACGTGGGCGCCGTGCTTGCGGTCGGGCTGGGATGTGAATATACACAACCCGGGCGGATCGCCGAGGTGGTGAGCAGTTCCGGCCGGCCCGCGGACTGGTTCTATATTCAGGAGCAGGGCGGCACTTCAAGCAGTATCGCCCACGGCAAAGCGCTGATCGCCCGATTGCGGCAGGAGATGGCAGCCCAGGTGGCGCGTGCGCCGATGCAATGGAGCGATCTGGTAGTCGGCGCGGAGTGCGGCGGTTCCGACGGCACTTCGGGGCTTGCGGGCAATCCGGCCGTTGGCGCATTTTTCGATCTGCTCGTCGATCGCGGAGGCACGGCGATCTTTGAGGAAGCCGTGGAGATGATCGGCCTTCAGGATATTCTGTGCGCACGCGCCGCCTCGCCCCGCGCCGCTGACGATCTGCGCAGAACCTACGACAAAGTTGAGCGTTATTGCAAGGAAGTTCGCCAGTACTCTGTTTCTCCCGGTAACTTCGCGGGCGGGCTGACCACAATCGAGGAGAAGAGCATGGGCGCTTTCGCCAAAAGCGGCACGCGTCCAATTGAAGGCGTGATTCGCGTTTCCGAGCGCCCGCCGCACAAGGGCCTTTGGCTGCTCGATTCGGTTCCCGATCCGTTCTTCATGCAATTTGGCTATACGAACCCGAATGACACGGAAGGCATCATGGACTTGATCTCCGCCGGAGCGCAGATGGTGCTTTTTGTCACTGGCCGCGGCAGCGTGATCGGCAGCCCGATTGCACCGCTGGTGAAGATTACGGGAAACACGCACACCTATGAAAAGATGCGCGACGACATGGACTACAACGCTGGACGCCTGCTGAGCGGAGAACTGAGCCTCTCCGGAGCCGCGGCGGAGATTGCGGAGCTGGTGCGTAATGTTGCGGCCGGCCGCCCATCGAAGCCGGAGGCATTGCAACATCGAGAATATTTTCTGATGTACAAGCATCAGGACACGCCGTCTTTGGAGGCCGGCTGCCATGCCTGAGACCATATCGACATTTCCGGCGGCGTTTTCTCTTAGCGGTGAGATTGCCATGGTGACCGGCGGGGGCACAGGACTGGGATATGCAATGAGCAGTGCCTTTCTGGCCGCCGGAGCGAAGGTAGTTATTACGGGCAGGCGCGCCGAAGTGCTGGATCGCGCCGTTGCCACTTTGGGGCCGGGTGCATTCGCCTACAGCCAGGACCTGACGGCACACGCAGCGATCGATCCCCTGGTGGAGCGGATTGGCAACGAGGTGGGACATCCTACGATTCTCGTCAACAACGCAGGAATCCATCTCAAGAAGTCTTTGATTGAAACCACAACAGAGGAATTTCAGCGCGTGCTTTGTACGCATGTGGAGGGCGCCTTTGCGCTGACGCGCGCGGTCGTGCCGGGGATGCGCAGGCAAGGACGGGGAAGCATCCTTTTTATTGCCTCGATGACGTCCCTCATCGGCATGCCGAACGTTGTCGCCTACTCCGCCGCGAAATCCGCTGTCTCGGGCATGGTGCGTTCCCTGGCCGCGGAGTTGGGCCCTGAGGGCATCCGCGTAAATGCCATCGCGCCCGGCTGGATCGAAACGCCGATGCTGCACAAGGCTCTGGACGGCGATGAGACGCGCATTGCGAAGATTCTCTCGCGCACGCCCCAGGGCCGCTTTGGCCAGCCCGTTGACATCGGCTGGGCCGCGGTCTATCTGTCTTCCCCCGCGGCGTCTTTCGTGAATGGTGTGATGCTGCCGGTCGACGGTGGAGCAAGCATCGGATTCTGAATGGGCATTTGCGCACCATCGTAAATCGGGGATGGATTGCAAGCCAGGCAGTGACTTTTGTCGCAGCGTCTCCTCGCGGGCCGGGATAGCTTTGTCTACAGGAGATTAATTCTATGGCCACCCCTCAAACGACGGTCCGCGAGATTGCCCTGGAGAGTCCTGCATCCATTCGCGTCTTTGAAAACTTCGGAATCGACTACTGCTGCGGCGGAAACAAGCCGCTGACTCAGGCATGCGAAGAGCATTCGATCGATCTGGAAGCCGTTTTGACGGCGATCGAAAATGCCACACAAGCAGCGCCGCAGCAAGCTTACGAATGGAAGACCGCTTCGCTGGAATCGATCTGTGCGCATATCGTGAATACCCATCATGCATATATACGCGCTGAATTGCCGCGGCTTAACGCGCTGGCGGAAAGAGTTATGGCGCGGCACGGTGACACGCGTCCTGAGCTTGGGCAGATCCAGCGGTTGATCGAGTCGGTTGGAGATGATCTGTTACAGCACCTGAGCAAGGAAGAAATGATGCTGTTCCCCTATATCGTCAATCTGGAGCGGAGCACCGCCCGTGGTGGCCCGCAGGCTGCGGGATGCTTCGGGTCCGTGCGCAACCCAATTCGGGTGATGATGACCGAGCACGACGCGGCTGGCTCGGCGATGGCGGAAATTCGCCAACTGAGCAACGGATTTGACCCGCCCGCGGGAGCTTGCCCCACGTATCGCGGGTTCTACCAGTCGCTATCGGAGTTTGAGAGAGATCTGCACCAGCACGTGCATCTGGAAAACAATATGCTATTCCCGCGCGCAATCAAACTGGAAGAAAGCCGCGGATAGCGTTGTATTTGCGCGCAAAAGACTGAGTTTGCGCGCGAAGAGAAGCCTCGACTAATGCCTGATGTTGAGGCTGACTCAGTTGCGCACGAGCCGAGTGCGGACTGCATGCGACGGCCCGCCAAAGAGAATGCAGGCGTTACCGGCGGTCTTTTGGATTGAAAGCGCACCAGTGCTCAGCCAGGAACGCGGAGCATTTCAGGGCAGACCTTGACATTGGTGCGATTATATGCAAACATTTGCATGTACATATGTCAGAACTATCGCACTTTAAGGCCGAGTTCTTCAAGGCGCTGGCTCATCCGTTGCGCATCAAGATTTTAGATGCCTTACGCAAGGGTGAAGTTAGTGTGAACGAACTGAGCACTCAGCTGAGAGTGGAGCAGACTACTTTATCGCAGCAACTGGCCGTTCTGCGCAAAAGTAATATAGTGACTGGCCGCAAAGAAGGACAGAACGTGTATTATTCCGCACGAGATCCGGAGATTTTTCGTCTGTTGGACGTTGCTAAACGAATCTTCAACAACCAGTTGATCGATGTCAGGGATCTTCTGGCGCAATTGAGTCCTGTGACGAAGAAGTGAAGCCCTCTGTATTTCTCTCCATAAGTCAGGTGCGGAGATCCGCCCTTAACAGGACTGGATGCCTCCCTTGTATGCAGGCCCATGAATCTTAGAGCTAAATCATCATGATTGCACTCCCATTTGATTTTCTTGCAGGGGGATTGCTTGCCGCTCCCGTGTTCGCGCTGATGTCGGCGCGATGGAAGCGAGCGCGCCATCTGCCGGCATGGCTGCTTCTCTTTGCGCTGCTCTCAGGGCTTGTTGCGGCGCTTCAGGTGCTGGTGCATGGCAGCAATATTGCTCTGGATCTAACTTGCTTTGCTCCGCTTCAGTTCGAGCTTGCTCCGGATCGCCTCAGCGCATACTTTCTTTTTCTGATTTGCGCGGTTGCGTCGCCGGTTGTGCTCTTCTCGGCTTCATATGTGGAGCGGCACTATGGTGAGCGGCGACGGCTTTGGCTCTGGGTGCTTCTGCCCTTGTTCCTGCTTTCCATGGTCGTAGTTGTTGCCGCCTCTACCATCTTTGCCTTTCTCTTCGGATGGGAACTGATGACGCTGTTTTCCGCGGCTCTCGTCATGATTGATGGGTGCGAGGGCGAGCGGCGCAAGAATACATTCATCTATCTGCTTATGATGCACGTGGGCGCGGGCGCCGTTGTGGGTGCGTTCCTTCTTTTTCTGCCGCACTCGGCGGGTCTCGACTTCAGCTCATTGCGCACCGGTGCGCCATTGCTGACGCCGGTGGTGCGGACAGCGCTCTTTCTTCTGGCCTTTGTCGGGTTTGGCACCAAGGCCGGCCTCGTCCCGCTGCATTTGTGGCTTCCGAAGACTCACCCCATTGCGCCAAGCCCGATTTCAGCTTTGATGTCGGGAGTCATGCTGAAGACCGCGGTGTACGGCTTCATTCGCTTGACCTTCGACTTTCTGAGATCGGGGCCGGCGTGGTGGGGATATGTGGTGCTGGTGGCCGGCGCGCTCTCCGCCCTGCTTGGCGTGCTCTATGCCATCTCGGAGCGCGATCTGAAGCGTCTGCTCGCCTATTCCAGCGTTGAAAACATAGGCATCATTTATATGGCCCTTGGCGCGGCCATGGTCTTCAACTTCAAGCATGCGCCGGAGTGGGCGGCGCTGGCGCTGACGGCCGCGCTTCTGCACTCGCTCAATCATGCGCTCTTCAAGAGCCTGCTGTTCCTGGGCGCCGGGTCGGTCACCGATGCCACCCACACGCAGAACATGGAGAAGCTTGGCGGCCTGCTCCGGAAGATGCGCGTGACCGGAACAGCCTTTCTGATTGCCTGTTGCTCCATTGTGGGGCTGCCTCTGTTTAACGGGTTCATCAGCGAATGGCTTACCTTTCGCAGCTTCATTGCCGGCGGGGAGCTGGCGGGTATGACCGCGGCAATCGTGCTGCCATTGGTGGCCGGCGTGCTTGCGCTGGTGGGAGGGCTGGCCGCCGCCTGCTTTGCTCAGGTTTATGGCGTAACATTTCTGGGCCGCCCGCGCAGCTCGGAAGCGCTTCACGCACGCGAGGTTTCCTGGCCGATGCAGAGCGGCATGGCCGTGTTGGCCGCAGCGTGCATCATCATCGGCGTTGCGCCTGGAACTGTGCTGGGCCTCATTGCCAATGTCGTGCAGCAAGTTATCCCGGGGGCCGTCACTCCGGCTCCCGTTGGCGCTCTGGTTCAGACACTTCCCTGGCTGGCCGCTTTTCTCCTGGGCGCGATTGCTGTGTTTCTGCTTTTTCGGCGCCGCTTTCGTACAACTCCCACCTGGGCATGCGGATTACCTGGTCTGGATAGCCGGATGCAATACACAGCCACGTCGTTCTCAAAGCCGCTGCGCAAGGTCTTTGCGCGGGTGTACAAGCCCGATCGCGCGGTGGAAATTCTGCCGCTCGATCAGCCATTCTTTCCGTCCTCGATCTCCTATCGCTCGGTGCGCACCACCTCATTTGAGCGCACGCTGTATCGGCCCATGCTGAACGGCGTCGTAACCGCCGGCAAGAGATTGCGGCGAATGCAGACGGGCAATGTTCAGGTGTATCTGTTGTACATGTTTCTTGCGCTGATGGCTGCGCTGATTTACATGAGGTTTGCATGAAATTGGCCATCAGCTTGATCCAGGTATTGTTGATCGTAGGCACGGCTCCGTTGCTGCGCGGTGTGGTTGCTCGCATCAAGGCCCGTATCCAAAATCGTCGTGGCGCGAGTGTGTTCCGGCCCTATGCCGACCTATGGAAGCTGTTTAGAAAAGAAGACCTGGTCCCATCGACGGCCTCGTTGCTTTTCCGCCTGTGTCCGGTCATTCTATTCGCCGCGACGCTGATGGCCGCGGCGTTCGTGCCGGTACTGCACGTATCCGCTCTGCTTGGCGATCGCGGCGACTTTATCCTGCTGGTCTACCTGCTGGCATTGGCCCGGTTCTTTCTAGTCCTGGGAGCAATGGACGGAGGCAGTTCGTTCGGCGGAATGGGCGCGAGCCGCGAAGCGCTGGTCTCCGCGCTTGCTGAGGCGCCGCTGCTGCTTGGCCTCATCGCCATCGCTGTCGTCTCGCACAGCGCCAGCATCGCTTCCATCGTGCGCTGGGCAATCAGCCGCGCGCCGTTTGTGCTGTCGCCAGCTCACGCCTTTGCCTGCGTTGCGTTGGTGCTGGTCACGATTGCGGAAACGGGGCGCGTCCCCGTCGACAATCCGAGCACGCATCTGGAACTCACCATGATCCATGAAGCAATGGTGCTCGAATACTCCGGTCCGAGCCTGGCGCTGATTGAATGGGCGAATGCGATCAAGCTGAACCTTATGCTGGCGCTGCTCGTTGCGCTGTTCGTGCCCTGGGGAGTGGCCGCGACCATTTCTCCTGTTGCGTTGGCAATCGCGCTACTGTGCTATCTGCTGAAGATTGCATTGCTGGCCGTTGCGCTGGCCGCGCTGGAAAGCAGCGTGGCGAAACTTCGCATGTACCTGGTGCCGGAATATCTCGGTACCGCTTGTGCGCTTTCAGTTCTGGCGGTGGTATTCACCGCATTTACGAGGTGAAGATGGGCCTGGTTGAATTTGCCGCGGCCAAGACTCTGGCGTCATCCGCCGTATTCCTGTTCATTACCGTGCTGTTGATTGCAGCCGCCCGGCGGACCGCGACCTGCATTGCGCTCTTTACGGCACAATGCCTGGTGATTATGGCGCAGATCATCGCTTCGGCCTTTCTGTATCACTCCAGCGGCGTGCTTCTGGTTGCAGCCCTGGTGTTGCTGGTAAAGGTGCTGGCCATCCCTTACGTTCTGCTGCGCATCTCGCGACGCCTTAAGGTTAGTCAGAACGTCAGCGCCTCCACCACGCCGGCGCAATCGGTCTTTATCGTTGCCGCCCTGATCCTGCTTGCCTTCGCGGTGGTTCAACCTTATGCCCGCGCTTTTGCTCTTGACTCTGAAATGCTGGCTGCCGCCACGGCCATCATTCTTACCGGCGGCTTTCTCATGGTGAGCCGGAAGAAGGCTCTAATGCAGGTGATCGGCTTGCTGGTTTTGGAGAACGGCATCTTTCTGGCGGCATTCACCACCACCTTCGGAATGCCACTGGTCGTGGAGATGGGCATCTTCTTTGATCTTTTGATCTGGGTGTTGCTAATGGGCGTCTTTATCTTTCGAATTCGCGAAACCTTCGAGCATGTGGATGTTTCAAGGCTGCGCCAGTTAAGGGGCTGATGGAATGACACTCTGGTTTCCGCTGCTCTTTCCATTGGTTTCCGCTTGCCTGCTGCTGGGATTCAAGAATCCTCGCACGGCTGTTCGAGCCGCACTGGGCATGGGCATTATCGAGGTGCTGCTGCTCGGCTTCTGCGGGTGGAACGTGTGGGTGCACGGCGTTCTGCAACAAGGAAAGTACCTTCGCGCCGACGGGCTGAGCTTGCTTTTCCTGATTAACCTGGGGCTCATCTTTGTTGTTGTTCTGGGGTACTCGGCCGGATATTTGAAGCACATTCCCAAGGGGCGCTTTTCGTCGTCGCGCTGGTATTATGCGCTGCTGTTTTTGTTTCTCTTCACCATGATCGCCGCCTACCTGTCAGCGAATCTCGGCATCCTGTGGATCGCGATCGAGGCAACAACACTGGCGTCGGCACTGCTCGTCGGTTTCTACAACACCAAGGGCGCGATTGAAGCTGGCTGGAAGTATCTGATCATGTGCACCGTTGGAATCGCCTTTGCGCTCTTGTGCACGATTGCGCTCTATTTGGCCGCTGTGCGCAGCGGCATTCCGGCGGGAAGAGCTCTGGATTGGACAGTGCTGATGACGGCTGCGCCCGGGATGGCGGCCGCGCACGATCTTTTGAAGCTGGCGTTTGTGTTCATTGTTGTGGGTTATGGAACCAAGATTGGTTTTGTGCCCATGCATAGCTGGCTGCCGGACGCGCACGCCGAGGCGCCGGCTCCCATCAGCGCCATGCTTTCTGCCGCGCTCCTGAATTGTGCGATGTATGCCTTGCTGCGACTGGATGCAATTACTTCGCGCGCCATCGGGGCCAGCTTCACGCATGGGCTGCTGATCACTTTCGGCTGCCTGTCGTTGCTTGTTTCCGTGCTCCTCATGATTGTGCAGCGCAACCTGAAGCGGCTGCTGGCTTACAGCAGCATCGAACACATGGGGGTTGTCGCTCTGGGCGTCGGAATCGGTGGGCCGCTCGGCCTCTTTGGCGCGTTGTTGCACGCTTTCAATCACTCCCTTGCCAAAACGATGCTATTCTTCACTACCGGCAAGGTGCGTGATACGTTTGATACGCTGCGCATGGATCGAATTCGCGGCATGGCGCGTGCGCTTCCGTTCACAAGCGGGGTTTTGATCGTAGGCGGAATTGCGATTGTCGGTCTTCCCCCCTTCGGCTTGTTTGTAAGCGAATTGTTCATTCTTATGGCCGCCTTTAGCCGGCATCAGTACCTGGTGGCGGTGCTTATGCTGACCGCTTTTTCCATTGGCTTTGGCGCGCTGGCCTTCCATTTCCTGCGCATGTTGAGCGGCGAGCCGCAAGCTGCGCCCGGCAAAGCGAAGTTGCTGGCCTCTGAGGTTGCGGCCATTTGTGCTTGCGGCGTCTGCCTGCTGATTCTGGGGCTCCATGTTCCACTCGTTTTCAGCGCTGTGCTTCATCATGCAATGGCGGTGCTGCAATGAGCGCGGTTGGCACGCACTCCAAAGGTGCGGGTGGCAGGCGTGAGGCGTCTGTTCTGCTTGCGGCCGGCAACACCCGGCTGGTCTCAATTTTCGGCAGCATCGATGATGATGGCGAGCGATGGGTGCACTATATCGTCGATGTGGACAGCCACGAGTATCGACTCTTCAGCGAGCAGGTGAAGGGCTCGATTGCCTCGGTTACCGCCGCAGCGCCGGGAGCAGCCTGGTACGAGCGTGAATTGCACGACCTGTTCGGCATCGAGGTGGAAGGCCACCCGAGTCTGCAACCGCTCGTGTTTCATGAGTCCTGGCCCGCGGATATTCATCCGCGTCGCAAAGGCCAGGTTGGAGGCGATTACCGATTCTTGAAGGTACAGGGCGAAGGCGTTTGCGAGGTGCCTGTTGGACCTGTGCACGCGGGTATCATTGAGCCTGGACATTTCCGCTTCAGCGTTGTTGGCGACACAGTGCTGCATCTTGAGTTAAGGCACTTCTACACGCATAAGGGCATTGAGGCTCACTTCGAAGGTGTCCCCGTGATGAGCGGCATGATGCTGGCTGAATCGGTGTCAGGGGACAACTGTTTTGCCCACGCGGTTGCATATTGCCAGGCGCTGGAAAACGCCTTTGGAGTCTCAGTGCCGCCTCGTGGACGCGCACTGCGGCTCATCGGGCTGGAGTTGGAGCGGATGCTGGCGCACATTGCGGATGTGGGCGCTTTGTGCGGAGATGTCGCCTTCACGGTTCCCGCGACTTATACGGCGCGGCTGAAGGAGGCTCTATTACAGGCTTCCGCACGCGTGACCGGCACGCGGTGGTGGCGCGGAGTGGCGCGCCCCGGCGGAGTGACGCGCGAGCTGGCGAAGGAAGATGCGCGCGCGTTGGGATCTGCCGTTGCCGCGGTGGCGCATGACTTTGCCGAGTTAGCGCAGATGATTCTGGAAACACCGTCGGTTCTGAACCGTTTTGAGTCAACTGGAGTTCTGAGCAGCAATGTGGCTCGCGCGCTCGGCGTAGTGGGCCCTGTTGCGCGTGCCAGCGGTCTGAAGGCCGATGTACGCCGCGATCACCCCTATGGCCGCTATCGCACGCTTACACTTGATGTTCCGCACTACAGTTCCGGTGACGTGCTGGCCCGCGCGCGGATTCGCATGGATGAAACTGCCATGTCAGCGCGTTTGATTGCAGACGCTGTGGAAACCCTGCCCGCTGGCGCAATTGCTGCCGCGGGGCCATGGGACGGCAGTGCGGAAGGCTTTTCCGCTGTGGAGTCGCCACGCGGCGAGTTGCTCTATTTTGCGCGCGTGCGCGACGGACGTATACGGCGGTGCCACATCAAGTCGCCGTCATTTCAGAACTGGCCCGCTCTACCCCTGGCAATGCCGGGTAATATCATTGCCGATTTTCCTTTGATCAACAAGAGCTTCAATCTCTCCTACTCCGGATGTGACCGATGATCTTTGACGTTGCCGCGCGCAGCCTTACCAGCAAATCCGTACTCATTCCGGTTGAGAGCTTGCTTGGCGATTGCTCGGGGAGCCGCATGCCTGCAGTAGATCCCGGGCACCTGAGTTTTGACTCAGCCAGGCAGGCAATAGAGTCCTGTCCAACTTCGGCACTGCGCATGGTCGCGGAGGGCGAGCGGCGGCAGTTCATCATGGATTACGGCGAATGCATCGGATGCGGATATTGTCTTGGGGTGGGAGATGGATTGATGCGCCCTGCCGGGAAAGTGCTTCACTGCGGCGTTGCGCGCGCGGCCCTCATTCGCCGCTGGGATGTTGCTACCGGCGAGGAGTTACTTGCCGATGATCTGGTTAAAGAGGGCGCAGCCGAAGAGATCCGCAGGCTGTTCGGTCGCGCGCTCAACATCCGGCAGGTTGATGCGGGCTCATGCAACGGATGCGAAGCGGAGATTGGAGCGCTAACAAGCCCTTATTACGATCTTGAGCGTTTTGGCATTCATTTCGTGGCATCGCCAAAGCATGCTGATATGCTCCTGGTTACCGGCCCGGTAACGCACAACATGGCGGAGGCGCTGAGGAACACCTATGAGGCGACGCCTTCGCCCAGACTCGTGGTTGCGGTGGGCGCTTGCGGATGTTCAGGTGGAATCTTCTCGGGAAGTTATGCAGTGAGAGGCGGAATTGACGCGGTGATTCCGGTAGACGCTTATATACCAGGATGTCCTCCGACACCCGCCATGCTGCTAACCGGAATCCTGCGCGTGTTAGGCGCGGAGATGCGGGAGCGATAGAAAATCGAAAAGTAGCGGCTGTGCTGATTCCTGCCGTGCGGTCCGAGATATTCGATGTTAGAGCTGCATATATTGTTCATGCAAAACATGTTAGTGTATCTTCCGCCGGTCGTATCCGGCATTGCATATCTTCTGATCTCGCAAAGGAGTGTGGTCTTCATCACTGAGCGGCGCGGTAATCAGAGGTATTAGAGAGTTAAGTGGAGGGTTTTCCGGCCCGCGAGAAGGTGGAAGCGATGTGCAAGGAGCGCACCACCAGCCGAAGAGAGTTCCTCCGGAACTGCGTCGCGGGAGCTGTGGCTATCAACACCGCAGGCCAGTCCACTCCAAGCTTTCCAGGCAGAGCCGTTGCCCCGCCGGCGCGATCGAGAGTGTCGATTGCTCGGGATCCATTGCTGCGTGGTGCTCCGCGGCGGGAAACAGGATCGTCTCAGGGAGGGAACCGCGTAGATCCAACACGAATCCTGGTTCTCCTCGATCAGGCAGTGCATGGGATTATCAACGCCGGGGATCCGAGCGGCGCATGGACGAAGGCGGTGCGTCCGGGGCAGCGGGTCGGTTTGAAGGTAAATACGCTGGGCGGGCGCGGGCTTTCAACGAACGTGCTGCTTGTGGAGGCGATCTGCGAACGGCTGCGCGAAGCGGGAATCAAGGCATCGGACATCGTGATCTGGGACCGGGACAGCGAGGAATTGGAGCGTGCCGGCTTTCGCATCCGCAGCGGCGGCAACCAGGTGCAGTGCTACGGCACTGACCGCGTGGGTTACAGCGACTATCTGGCGTCATTCGGCAGCGTCGGCAGCCGGCTGTCGAAGATTCTAATTGAGCGCTGCGATGTGCTGATTAATGTTCCGGTGCTGAAGGATCACGATGGCGCGGGCGTAACGATCGCTCTCAAGAACATGTACGGTGTGATCCACAATCCGAACAAGTATCATCCCGATGGCTGCAATCCCTACATAGCGGATGTGAATGCGCTGCCCGAGTTGCGGTGCAGATTGCGCCTGCACATCTGCGATGCCACTACAGCCTGCTTTGAAGGTGGACCGGGTTTCAAGCCGCAATTTGCCTGGCGCGCAAATACATTGATTGTCTCTACAGATCCGGTGGCGCTCGACTATTCCGGCTGGCAGATGATCGAACGCAAGCGCGCTGCCGAGGGATTGAAGACGCTAACGGCCGAAGGCAGAGCACCGAACTACATTGCTACTGCGGCGGACGCGAGGCATCGGTTGGGTAATAACGATCCACGGCGCATCACGGTGGTGGAAACACAGGTGGCGTGAAAGGGGTGCGCGATGATTCCGGAACGCTCCTCATGCGGGATTAGCGAGACGCAGGATTGCGCGGGAAAGAACGAGGCCAGCTGCGCTTTGCGCGGCGAACAGCTACCGGCGCGCTGGCCGCTGGATCGCCGGTCCTTTCTGTTGAAGGCCGCGTCGCTTGGCATGGCGGGAGGCGCATGTCAGATCTTGCAGCCATTGCGGGCCATGCCGGGGTGGGCGGAGCCTGCGCGGGAGAATGACGCGCGGTTTATCGTCGAGGCGCGATTCTACCGAAAGCTCGCGAACAAGAAAATCAAGTGCAAGCTGTGCCCGCGGGAATGCGTGGTGGGCGATCGCGAGCGCGGATACTGCGGTGTTCGTGAAAATCGCGGTGGTGTTTATTATTCGCTGGTGCATTCACGGGTCTGCGCTGCGCATGTCGATCCGGTGGAGAAGAAGCCGCTGTTTCATTATCTGCCCGGCTCGCTGGCGTTTTCGCTGGCAACGGCGGGATGCAATGTGAACTGCAAATTCTGCCAGAACTGGGATATCTCGCAGGCACGCCCGGAACAGATTCCCGCCGAGTATATTCCGCCGAAGCGAGTAGCCGAACTGGCGGCGCAATGGAAATGTCCGACGATTGCGTATACCTACAGCGAACCGGTGGTGTTCAGCGAGTTTCTGATGGATGCCGCGGATGCAGGACACGAGGCGGGCATTCGCAGCGTTGTGATATCGAATGGCTACATTCAGGAGGAGGCGCTGCGAGCCGCGTATGGAAAGATGGATGCGGTCAAGATTGATCTGAAGGCATTTTCGGAGAGCTATTACCAGAAGGTTGTGGTGGGAGAGTTGAAGCCGGTGCTCGATACGCTTGTCACGCTGCGCAAAATGGGCAAGTGGACCGAGATTGTCTACCTCGTAGTGCCCACACTCAACGACAGCGACGCGGAGTTCAACGGCCTGGCGCGCTGGGTGAAAGGGAATCTCGGCATAGACGTGCCGCTGCATTTTATCCAGTTTCATCCCGATTATCTGCTGAAGAACCTGCCCATCACGCCTGTCAGCACGCTGGAGCGCGCGCGGCGGATCGCGATGGCGGAAGGACTTCACTTTGTGTATATCGGCAATGTTCCGGGGCATCCGGCTGAGAACACATATTGTCCGCAGTGCAAGCACCTGCTGGTGGAGCGGGCGGGATTCGAGATCCGTCAGATGCTCATTCGCAAGGATGCATGTCCCTTCTGCAAACGGAAGATTCCAGGCGTCTGGCACGCTTGAGCGCGGAAGAACAGGACTGGTACATGAACATGAGATGGGAAAGTTGCATGATGGTAGCACTATTTCTCAGTTTCCTAACAACAACGCTTTGGTCACAGACGGGTCTTGAACAGAAGAAATTGCGCCCCGCGGGAGTGGCAGGAAGCTTTTATCCGGCAGATCCAACTGTGTTGAGGGCCATGATGGACGGCATGCTGGCGAAGGCAACGACGCCGCCGATCGAAGGACAAATCCTGGCTCTGGTGGCGCCGCATGCGGGCTATCAATACTCGGGACCGGTGGCAGCTTACTCGTATGCGGCGCTTAAGGGGCACAAATACGCGCGCGTTGTGATCATTGCCCCATCGCACTACGAGGCTTTCAATTTTTCCTCGGTGTATGATGGCGACGGCTACGTGACTCCGCTGGGTGTTGTGCCCGTCGATAAGGCATTCGTTGAAAAGCTCACCAGGACCAATGCTTCAGTCCGGCTTTCGGAGCGCGGGCACAAGCGAACCGCGCAAGGTGCGGAACATGCGCTTGAAGTGCAGTTGCCGTGGCTGCAGCGTGTACTGGGAGACTTCACGCTGGTTCCCATCATCATGGGAGACCAGAGTTATGCTGCCAGCCGCGCGCTCGGAGTGTCGCTGGCCAAACTCATTGAAAAGGAGAGCAGCGCGTCCGGCACTTCAGGCCCGGAGGGTGCGGCGGGAGACACGCTGATTGTCGCCAGTTCCGATCTTTCGCACTATCACACCTATAACGAAGCGGAGCGGATCGATCATAAGACGCTGGCCGCGCTGCAAATCTGGGACTACCTCAACATGTCGCGCAACTTCCAGAATCGCGTGTGGGAAGCATGCGGCGGCGGACCTATTATTGCCGCAATGATTGCCGCCGAGCGCATGGGCGCGAATGAGGCCCGGGTGTTGAAGTATGCAAACAGCGGCGATGTCACAGGAGATCGTTCGCAAGTGGTGGGCTACAGCGCGGATGTTTTTGTGAAGACGGCAAGCGGAAAGACAGTTGGCGCCGCGTTCTCTCTGAGCGAAGAAGAGCAGAAGAAACTGCTTGACGTGGCGCGCAAATCGGTGGAATCTGCGGTCCAGCGGCATAAACTCTACGCGCCTGAGAGCACGAGCGACGATCGGCTGAACCAGGACCGTGGCGCATTTGTGACCTTGCGCGAAGGAGGCAGACTGCGCGGGTGCATTGGTTTTACCGCGGCGAATGAGCCTCTCTACATGACAGTGAGAGACACGGCCACACTTGCCGCCCTGCGCGATCCGCGATTCCGGCCGGTTGCCGCACCGGAGCTACCCAAGTTGGAGTACGAGATCTCGGTGTTGTCGCCGATGCGGCGCGCGCGCGATGTTCGGGAAATCCGCGTGGGCGAGCACGGGCTGTTGATGAAGAATGGCGATCGCGAAGGGCTACTGCTCCCGCAGGTTCCTGTAGAGCAGCACTGGGATCGGACGACGTTTTTACGCGAAACATGCGTCAAGGCCGGCATGGTTCCCGAGTGCTGGCAGGACGACGATACAGACATCTTCAAATTCACAGCATTCGTGTTCGGCGAACAACAGCCGCCTACGCACGATGCCTCGCGGAATTGAAGCCGAGGAAGGAAACGGAGGCCGCCGGCGCCAGGGCGATTATTGCAGACATCCACGCAGTGTTCCAGAAGCCAAGCAGCGGGACAAGAAATGCTGCGAGCAGCAATGCGCCCGCACAGCCTCCCAGCAGATCGAGAGCGTAGAGCGTGCCTGTGCCTGGTTGTGTTGGGCGGCCATCCTGATGGATCGCCGACGCAATCGGGAACTGATAGCCTCCCGGCATTCCACAGAAGATGGCGAGCGCGGAGAAGATGAACTGGGTGAGCGGCATAAAGCCGCTTGCTGCGGAACTGCGGGCTAGCTGAGTGACCAGGAACAGGAGCAGTGGGGAAGCGGCCGCCAGCAAGAGGAGATTGATAGCTGCCGATCTCAAGAAGAGCCTGGTGTTGTTCCGGCCAAGCTGCGTGAGGCCGAGCAAGCTTCCCAGGGCGATGCCGGCCATAAACATGCCGATCAGCAGTGCCAGGCTGTAGTAGACATAACCGCAAATTGACTGGAAGGCAAGCAGGAGAAGAAGTTGCAGCGCCATGAGCGTGTAGCCTGTGGCGACGACAGACCATGCCGCGACGTAGCGCGCGCGTTTTTCCGCGGCAAAATGCCAAAGGAGGATCAACAAGAGCGACGACGCGGCAACAACGGCGAGCAGTACCGGGAAGCGGATGCCAGCGAAGTTTTCGAGCAGGCGCGCATAACCAGACTTGAATTGAGCGCCCCACAGCACGGTCCCGAAGTAATAGGCGACGGGCTCAAAGTCGCGATTGGTGGGAGTCGACGGAAGCGAGCGCAGCAGTTCATTCATCTGCGCCATGCGATCGGGCATCATGCGAAAGGGAATGAAGTACTCGCGCACGTAACGAGTGTGAAGGCCGCGGCCTTTAAGTCTCGCCATCAATGCGTGCGGATTGCTGGTGAGAACTCCAGGCTGCGTGGCGCCAAACATGTGGATGGTTGCGCCCGGAATCACAGTCACGTAAGGAAACACACCGTGAAGCGTGTGGTGAATGCAGCGGAGAAAGGCGGCGAGCGCGGGGCCGATGGAATCTTCCGAGGCGCGCAGATTGAGCGCGACCAGTCCCCCGGGCGCAAGGTGATCGCGAACCGAGCGGAAAAATTCTGTGGTGTAGAAACGGTTCAACTGGGCATTTTCCGGTTCGGGTACGCTTACGATGACCGCGTCGAATTTGCGCCTGCTTGACTTCAGATAGCGCCGCCCGTCGGCGTAATGGACATGAACCCGCGGGTTGGCGAAAGCGCGCGCATACTCGGCTGGAAAGAACTGCTTGTAGATCCCGATCAACGCCGGGTCAAGCTCAACGTAGTCGAGCCGCTTGATGGTTGGATGTTGAAGAGCTTCGGCAATGCTCCCATTGATGCCGCCGCCCATAAGCAAGACCCGCGTGGGGGCAGGGTGTTCCAGCAGCGCGTAATGCACTGTTTCCTCGGCTGCTGCCGCGTCAGGCACATTGGCGAGCACGGCGCCGTTTTCATAGATGCTTCGCAGCCCGCCGGATTCCAGAACGGTGAGCTTGCCATAAATTGATTCTCTGGAGCCGATCACGCGGAAGCCCTTCCAGATGCGCTGCTGCGTAGCTTGCTCCATGCGCGGCGCTACCCGGACTAAAAGTACAAGAACCAGCGCTGTTGCGGCTATCGCTGTCCCAACGCGCCAGCGCCGGATTCTGAAATACAGGCTGCATGCCACGATCAGATTCAGCAGGGTGACAATCAACGCTAACTGAAAGGAGTTGAGGAAGCCGAGCAAGAGAACGCTGGTGAGGATTCCGCCCAGCGCGAAGCCGGCAGTTTCAAAGAGATAGGCAAGGCTGACGGCCGTATGTCCCGCAACCGCGCTCTCTTGCTGCACCATGCGGGCCGCGAGTGCAAAGAGGCAGCCTGAGACGATGCAAAATGCGCTGAGGCTTAGCGCGGAAGCCAGTGCCAATGGCACAGGCCCAAGCAACTCGCCCGGCACTGCCTGCAAATGTGCCCTTGCGCCGCGCACGATCCAGACTGCAAGTGGAATGCTCAGGGCGCTCAGGCATTCCGCTGCGGCAATGGCCGTGCGTACGTCAGCGCGTCTGCGCGCCAGGCTACCGCCCAGAGTACTGCCTGCGGCAGTCCACGCGAGCCAGATGGCGAGAAAGACTCCCAGGGACAGCTCATTGCCGTTGAAGAGAACAATGACTTCACGCATGAGCGTGATTTGCCCAACCGCGGCGGCGCATCCTACAACCGCGGCAACTGCTTTGGCCACGCGGATGGATTGCTTTCTCGACGCATTGGAACCGTCATGCACTGGACCTGCAATCATGGTGGGCTGCGGCGCGGCGCGCTCACCTTGCGAAGAGGCTGCAAGTCTGCGGTCCGGAAGCAGCCTACGAGGCCTTGAGACTGAGCCGGCTGATTTTTACGGCCAGCTTTTCAAAGTCCACGGTGCCAAGACCGCGCGCCGCGGCCATCTGCAAATAGGGCAGATCTTCAGGGTTCAGATTCCAGTAGGCCTTGGCAACGTACGTGTCAATGGCCACCGGATCAGTACTGGCAACGACGGTCTTCTTCAGCGCCACGTCTTCCAGATCGCCGCCGGTCGGCCCGTTACGCAGTAGAACCCGGTAGCAGTCCATGATGGTAAGCGTGGGCAGCATGAAGTTGGCCAGGTCCACAAGGCTCTGGTGAATCTGCTGATGAAGGCGGTTGCGCGCGCCGCCAAGAATGCCGTACCAGTTCTTCATGCCCAGGGTGACGCCGACCAGCCCATGCTGCTTGGCAATGGGCAGGTTGATCACTTTGTCCGCATCGAGAAACGGGCCGAAGACAGGCCAGTCCTTGAGCACGATGCCGTTCATATTTACTTCGCGGAAGAGCCGCTGTTCGGGCAAGATCACGTCAGCGCCCTCGGCGCGGGCAGCGGCTTGAATGCCGGAGCGCAGGAAGCAGCGCTGTGGCTCGTTGCAACTTACATCGGTAACTACAACGCGCCTGGCTCCGGCCTGCCAGCACTGGCGAACCACTTCGGCGACCAGCTCCGGGTTGGTGTTGGCGGCTTGTTCGGGAGTGCGGTCCCAGGCGATGTTGGGCTTGAGGACGACCGTGTCCTGGCGGCTGATGAAGCGGCGTATCCCGCCCAGGTTTTCCAGTGCTTGTTGCACCAGCGCGCGCGGTTCGCCCTCGCGCGCAGCGGTGGCTGTGCCGTTCTCCATGGGGTAGTAGACGACCGTCATCTGGGGCAGTTGCGCATCGGCTGCAACGCGATGGTCGCGGCGCGCTTGCTCGGGCCGCGCCGGAACCGGTTTCGTATTGCGCTCGCTGAGCCAGAACGCGGCGCCGCCTACGCCGGCTGCGACTCCGCCAAGGCGAAGGATCTCGAGCAGCGCTTCGCGGCGCGACATGCCGGCGGGGAGCCTGGCTTCCTCTGCATTCAATTTGCGGTCGCTGTCCCCGGACATAGCTTCTCCTTGTCACACCTCCATCAGGTGAATGTGCCGCGGATCGTTGGTGCCCAGCCGGTGCGCGGCATTGGCGGCGGTGGCAATGTATGCCGGCTCCCGGCCGTCTGCCCGGAGCGTGGGCAGGCCCTCCTGGACGCGCTTGCGGTCGAGCATTTGCAGGGCGATGGAATCGACGGCGACGCGGTCCTGACCAATGATCAGTGCATTGGGGTACCACATGTACTCGGGGTTGAAACCGGGGCCCCGGTCGTAAACGGACGAGAGGGCGTCGCCAATAGTGAAGCAGACCTTATCGCGCACCGTGGGCAGGGCATTGAGATCAGCGACTCCCGGGTTGCAGTGATTGCCGTGAAGCAGATTGGGGTGGTCGACTACGCCGTACATGTTTTTCATGGTGAAGGTGAGGCCGGCTGAACCGTGATCTTTGAGAATGGGGACGCTGATGACCATGCCGCAGTCGCGGGTGAGGATCTGCGACAGCCGGAGCAGCGCGGAGCCGCAGGCGACGGCCTGATCTTCAAAGCCGGCGATATCCGATCCGTAGCAGCGGACGCGATTGCGGTCTGTGTTGATCGTCATGCCGCAGGCTATCAGGTCGCGGGCATTGCGGTCCCAGACAACAATATTGCCCGCGGGCACGCCCGCCTGTTGGAGCCGCTCGCTGATGGCGTTGATCAGCACGGCGTGCGTAGAAATGCCGCGCCCGCCGAGCCCGTTCACTTTGATGCCGATGATTTTGCCACGCGGAATGATCTGCTGCCAGGCTTCGAGGGGCTTTTCCCGGCCGGTGTAAGCGGCCATGGCTTTGTCGAGCAGGGCGAGCACACGCTTTTCATCCGGCTGCGTGCCGCTGGCTTCATGCAGGCCGGCATCGCGAGCCACCACCACGCGCGATTGGGCGCTGGCAGCATGCTTCTGGAGTGCATCGGCCAGGCCGAGCTTGCTGCCTGCCCCCACCAGAACAGCTCCCGTGGCGGCGCTCTTGAGAAATTCCCGGCGATTCTTCATGGCTTTCTCCTGACTTGTTTGCGAGCCGGCATGATGGCCGGGTTAAGCTCCTGCGGTGCATCGTTACAGTTTTGCCTCGACGCCACGAGCCAGGGCCATCAGCGCCTGGGGTGTGTCAGGTGTGGACTCATAGGCGACGATGTGGACCAGATAAACGCCCTTGCGGAAGCTGACACTTTGCTCGTATGCGACGCCGGCATCGCCCAACTGAACGCTCCTGGCGCCTTTGGACAGGCTCGAATCGAAGATCTTGGTTGCGCCTTCGGCGTCGCCCATTTTGTACACATCCACAACCGCATCCAGCTTGTCCTGGTATTTGTAGTCAGAGGTCAAGGTGGAAACGACGCCGGCGCTGATATACCGGTCCGCTTCGCCGTCGATGTATTGCCAGAGATCCTTTGCGGCATAGATGCGCGTCTCGCTGGTCTTTTGCCAGCCAGCGACTGCGCCCGAAGCTGGGAACGGGTGGACTTTCGCTGTCTTGCATGCAGTGATGGCACACATCGCCGCCAATGCAACGGCAACACATGCCAATTTCATTTTGCCTGTGATCAACATTGCAGATCTTTCTCCTTTATTTGGGGTTCAGAAGAATCTGGCTGCTGGGTGAACGGCTTTCGCCGATGCTGGTTACGTAAACCGCGGGATGATCCTGGATGGGGCAGGCGTATTCGCAGGCGCCGCAGCCAACACAGCGGCCGGGATCGATGTAAGGCTGCTTGAGCGTTTTGGCTTTGCCGGATGCGTCGGCCACCTGAGCTTCCAGAATATAAATGGCCTTCGGCGAGACCGGACACCACTCCTCGCACACAATGCACTCGGTGGCCATGGCCCACGGCAGGCAGTGGCCACGGTCGTAAAATGCGGTGCCCAAGCGTACGGGGCGGCTGTTTGATTGGCTGACGCCAACGACCCAACCTTTCTCCCGTGGCGTGATCTGCCAGATGGCGCCGGTGGGGCAGACCTCGGAACAAAGAACGCAGCTCGGCTCGCAATAGCCGATGCGGGGCACCAGTGTGGGCGTCCACAAGCCTGCCAAGCCGGCCTGATCGAGTGTGGGCTGCAGCGCGTTGTTGGGGCAGACCTTCATGCACTCACCGCAGCGGATGCAGCGCGCCAGAAAGTCCGGCTCGTCCAGTGCGCCGGGCGGGCGCAGAAGCCTGGCGTTGCGGTCCTTGCCCAGCCCCGTGTTGGCGCGCATCAGCGGCACCACCACCGCGCCCGCGGCCAGCCCCGTGACGGCGCGCCGGCGGCCCAGATCAGGCGACAGGATCTCTTTCTCTTTGCGGAAGAAGCGGAACTCAATGCCGGAGTGGGGGCAACTGCCAACGCAGTTCATGCACATCACGCATTCAGACTTGCGCCAGGGAACGCCGCCGATCGGATCATCGCCGCCCTGGCAGTGGAGCAGGCACAGGTTGCAGCGGTCGCAGGCGACGGGGTCCTTGTGCAGCCCCAGCACGGACCAGCGCGAGACTGCTCCGAGCAGCGCGCCCAGCGGACAAATGGAACGGCACCACAGGCGCGTAACGCGCAGGCTGGCGACAAGAATCAGCACGAAGAGAACGCCGAGAAAGACGCCCTGCTGGAAGTGCGTTTGCCGGAAGTCGAGCACGGTGGCTTGCAGCGCGGAGTGCAGGTCTTCGCCAGCGGACCGGACGAAGGCGATGTGGCTATGCTCAAAGGGCCACAGCGAGGCGCGCACCGCGTAGTTGAATGCGGGAAGAATCGACAGGCCCAGCGAGCGGACCAGCAGGCTGAACGGATCGAGCCAGCCGATGGCCATCGAGCCGAAGAATGCAGCCACCAGCCCGGCGATGAGAACCACATACTTGATGGTCTGCCAGCGCTTGTAGCGGTTGGACTCAATGCGGCGCTTGCCGCGTTTGCTCTCCGAATGCCAACTGCCGACGAATTGCTGCAGCGTCCCGAGCGGGCAGATCCAGCCGCAAAAGAAGCGGCCGAGGAAGAGCGTGGGCAGCAGAATCACCAGGCTCAGCAGCAGGCCGCGGTAAAGAGAGTGCGAGGCCAGCGCGTTGCCGAGCGCGACCAGCGGGTCCCACTCGAAGAACAGGCGCACCGGGGCGCGCATCTCAATGTCGCCGGCAGCGCCGGGCGTGGGGCGCAGCGCTGTGAAGATCAGCAGTCCGATGAACAGGAGCAGAAAGAAGATCTGCGAGATCCTGCGGAATAGCGGCAATCTTGACCGGGCCACTGACTCCTCCCGCGCTGCGGTTCATACCAATCCCGGCGGCTTGCGCCGCCGAACGCAGTCCTCCAGCGAGGCGCAATATCCTCTCTGGAAATCGGGTCAGCCTGGAGCGCCTCGACGGTGCGTAGGCTGTGGGAGATCCGCTTTCATCTCCTACCTATCCTGGCGTTGATTGCGCCGGGACAAATTTCCCGATAGTGGTGAGTCGTCACTTACCCTGGAGGACTTGCGCGTCCCGCACCCCTTGCCGCGAAGGTCCGCTGCTGCTGACCTTCCGCTCTCGCGCGAGAACGCTCCCCATGTATGAAACATGATTGGCGAAGTAGGAACAATACTACAGTGATCCACATCACGGAATTTATGTTTTACATCATACTTGGAGCGCAAAAAGTTGGAATTTCCCCTTTAAATTCGCGGGTTGTTGCAACTGCAGATAAGAAAGACCAGCGTAAATTATTTCCGCCATGAACAATGTCGCGGCGCTGCGGCCGGCGCCGGCGGTTACTCCAGATTCACTCCTGCTTTTTCTTTACAATTGGGAGTAGGAAACACATGCAGGCGGGCGCGGAATACCGGCATGATCAAGATAGGCCGGGTAGCCCGGGATAGTTTGCCGCAGGCTTCGCAAAGGCGACAGAGTACGAAATCGTACTTCCGCGCGATTGCACATAACCGCCGGCCCGCTTTTCTCTGATTTTCAACACGCAGCGTGGTTCTGGCAGTTGCGTATTCAGGGCGCAGGCACGCTACGCGCCGCGATTCGAATGAACAACAAGATTGGATAGGAGTGAATCGATGAGAAATATTGCCGTTCTGACCAGCGGCGGGGATGCTCCGGGAATGAATGCTGCCATTCGGGCAGCGGTGCGTGCCGGGCTCTCCCACGGGCTGACGGTTTGGGGAGTCTATCAGGGTTATGCCGGCCTGATCGAAGGGAATTTCAAGCGGCTCGGCGCCCGCGACGTAGGAGGCATTATCCAGCACGGGGGCACGATCCTGGGCTCCGCGCGCTGCACCGAGTTTCAGACTGAGGAGGGCCGCGAGCTTGCCATTCATCGCATGCGCGGCGCGGGCATCGAGGGCCTGATCGTGATCGGAGGCAACGGATCGCAGACTGGAACGTATGCTCTGCACAAGATGGGATTCCCCGTGGTTGGAGTGGCTTCGACGATTGACAACGACCTCTACGGCTCGGACGTGACGATCGGTGTGGATACGGCGCTGAATGTGGCGCTCAACGCAATCGACAATCTGAAGGTGACGGCATCTTCGCTGCAACGCACGCTGCTGGTTGAAGTGATGGGCAGGAAGTGCGGATATCTGGCGCTGATGTCGGGCATCGCCGGCGGCGCGGAAGCCGTGGTGCTGCCAGAGGTGGAAGTGGTTCCGGAGCAACTCGCGGTGCGGATTCAGGATGCCTACGAGCGCGGGAAGCCTCACGTGATTGTCGTCGTGGCGGAAGGCGCCAAGTACAACGCGGAAGGCTTGTGCCGGTACTTCAGGGAACAGGGCTTGCTGCCCGGCTATGAGTTTCGCTCCACCGTTCTCGGATACGTACAGCGCGGAGCCGTGCCTACGTGCGCGGATCGCCTGCTTGCGACGCGGCTTGGCGTGGCGGCTGTCGAGCAGATGATGGCTGGAAACACGGGTGTGCTGGTGGGCATGCACAACGGCGAGGTGGCCACGACCCCGCTGGAAGAAGTCGTGCAAGGCGTCAAGCCGCTCGATCCCTGGTTTTTGGAGTACGCCGATATATTGGCGCGTTGACCGGACTTTTGCGGCGATCGTGAGGCAGGTGAAATTGCCTGCAAGAGAATCTGTGGAAAAGAAAATATTTTTAGGGGGGTGGGTCAGTGGCGCTTCGGGTCCGGACCGGGGACGTGGGCGAGATTTTGAGCCGGGGCGATGGCCGATACGGCCCGGGAGCGATAGCTTTCAAGCATGGCTTGATTATGCGCCGGAAGAGCGAAATTCCATGCAAAATGTGAGGGCTGCGGACCGGTGGTGATGAGGCTTTTACGGAGCGAGGCACTTCTTTCATGCTCCGCCGCGGGCAGAGCGAGTTTCTGGCGCGCGCGTCTGCGATTCCCACCTTCAGTGGTGCTGGGACCAACTGCGAACAAACGGGACCAGCGCAAGTCGCCCAGGTTGTGGCTCCTCATGATGCCGATATCCCGGGTCCCAAAGCGGGACCCGGAGCGCCCTGGTTTGGTTGTTGGGAGCGGGGGCATCCGCCAGCGCCCAGGCCGTCAGAATTGGCGTGGCGGCAGCCTGGGATCGAGCACCTTGCGGGCGCTTTCGGCTCCGCACACCGGCAGGCCGTCAGGATTGATCAGCCCCGCCTGCGCCAGGATACCGGCCTGATCCCAGTAGATGTGCTCATGCGATATTTGGCCGTTCTTGAATCCTACGATGACCGCTACCGCCATCTCAATGCGCTTGCCCGTAGGAGCAACGCCCGGCAGGAGCCAATCGATGGGCGTGGTGTGCGTGAAGCTGATGAAGAGCTCTTCCACAATCTGGTGTTCGCCGACGGTGGTTGAAACCGTCGTCATCGTCATATCCGGCGGAAAAAACTTGCCGACCAGGTGGTCGCGGTAAAAGGCGCGCACGCCCTCGCGCCCCACACCGCCTGCCATGGTTGGAACGTGGTTGAGATGGGGATTCTCGCACATCGTGTTCATCGTCGTGTCGAGGTCTCCCGCGAGCTCCGCCCCAACATGTTGCTGGAACAATGCGAGCATCGCCTCCTGCTCTGCCGACAAAGCCATCGTCTAAGCCTCCTCTATTGATTGATTTACTTTCCCGTGTTTCCTTAGAGGCCCCAGAATACTATGACTGAGGCACAAAAAACTCCGAAGACATCGAGGGGGATGCCATCGTTGGCGGCCCATCCGCGAAAGAACACGGGGGCGCCAGCCCCATGACAGACGGGGGTGTGCTGCTGTGTTGTTGCGCTCAATGAATGAGAATATTTCCCGACCCGGTGGAGATCTTCACTGCCGGTCCGCCGCCTCCGACGTTGCCGGTGACATGATGCTTGCTTGTCGTTCCGTGCGTCAGCGCGCGGCCGGCGTCGATGCTGCCCGAGCCGGTGGAGGCATCGAGCGTAAACGCCGCGTTGCCGGGCCAAAGCTCCACGTTGCCGGAGCCGGTATGAACGTGCCACAGCGAAGCGGGCGTTCCGGCCACCTTGATGTTGCCCGACCCTGTTCCGGCATCCAACCCGCCGTGCAGGTCGCGCAGGTCGATGTTGCCCGAGCCGGTTGAGACCTTCACGTCGCCTCCGCCCGCCTGCTCGGCGTGGATGTTGCCCGAGCCGCTGGTTGCGGTGAAGGCTCCCCGAAGGCCGGTAGCGCGCACGTTGCCCGAGCCGGTGGAGAGCTTCGCATTCTCGCCCACGCCGTCGTCGGCGATATCGCCGGAGCCGGTGGAAACGTTGACAAAGGCATTGGCCGGCGCCTCGATCTCATAGCTGATGCGGATGTGGCGCAGATCCTGGCGTTTGCCACCGATGCGGACGATGTTGCCGGTCTGCTCGATGGGCGGATTGGCCGCCACCTGGCGAACCTGGCTTTGGCTGGCGCCCCAGCCGGCCTTGACGTGGCCGACGATGTGGATCTGGGTGTCTGCGCCGCGGGTGAGCTGGATGTTGCCCGAGCCGGTCATGACGGTGAGCTGCAGCGCGGAGCCGTTGACGGAGAGCGTGCGCTCGAAGGTGGCCTCGGAAGCCGCTGCCGCGGCCAGCGGCGTGCAACCGGCAATGAGGACGAGCGCCGCGGAGGACAGTATCAGCGCCGTGAGAGCACCGCGGAAGAACAACCGGTTGGAACGCTGCGGGAAGGAAGGCTGGCGGCGGAGGCGAAGGTCAGGGTGAGCCATGGCGACTCCTTTCACGGATGCGCGCCGTGGGGCCGCTCAATCCGGCGGGGTCGGATACAAGGCAATCGGCTGCTCCGGGCGCGTTCGGATCATGATACGACGAATGGCGGCGCGGAGTTCCATGGACGGCATGTACCTCGATTCAGTTTCGCAGGGGTTTGCCGGTCTTCAGGGTGTAGGCGATCCGCTCCTGCGTCTTGCGTTCGCCGCAGAGGGAGAGAAATGCCTCGCGCTCCAGATCGAGCAGGTACTGCTCGCTGACCGGCGTGCCCGGTGTGACGCGCCCGCCGGCCAGAATGTATGCCACCCAGCGGGCCACCTTCTGGTCGTGCTCGGAGGCGAATCCGGCCTCGCCCATGAGGAAGATGCCGGTTTCGAGCGTACCCAGGACCGCGGTCCCGGCGGCGGGAATATTCGTCTGCGGCTGCGGAGGCACATAGCCGGAAGCCGCCAGCGCAGCGGCTGCCGCCCTGGCGTCGAGCAGCAGGCGCTCGCGGTTCATGGAGATGCGGTCGGCTGCGGCCAGCAGGCCCAGCGAGCGCGCCTCGGCCGCCGATGTGGAGACCCTGGCGGTGGCGATGGTCTCCAGCGTGCGCTTGAGCGCCGTTGCCAGCTCGGCCGACTGCGCAAGGCGCGACGGCGGATCGCGCGGATCGGGCGGGGCCAGCGCCAGCGCGGCATCCAGGGCGCGCAGCAGCATCTCCTTGGTCCCGCCGCCGGCGGGGATCAGCCCCACGCCGGCTTCCACCAGGCCCATGTAGGTTTCGGCAAAAGGCTGGCGGCGCGCGGCGTGCAGGCAGATCTCCGCGCCGCCGCCCAGCGCCAGGCCGAAGGGCGCGGCCACCACCGGGCGCGGACAGAATTTGATGGCCGCAGTCATCTGCTGAAAGCCGCGGATGATGGCGGCAAGCTCTTCCCACTCGGCCTCCTGCGCCAGCAGCAGAAGGTCCATGAGGTTGGCGCCGACGCTGAAGTTGTCGCGGTCGCCGGTGATGACGAAGCCGGCAAAGTCGCGCACAGAATCGGAGGAGGGATGGAGCACGGACGAGATCATGCCCAACACATCGCCGCCGATGGCGTTCTTGAGCGAGTGCAGCTCGATGCAGGCGATGCCGTCGCCCAAATCCACCAGCGAAGCGCCGGGATTGGAGCGCACCACACTGTGCGAGCCGCGAAAGTTGGCGACGCGGGCGTGTCCGGGCTCGGGGTGAAGCGGCTCCCAGTGCGCCGTCACGGGGCTGTAGCATTGCGGACCGAAAGACGAGTACCAGGAGGCTGATGCCGGCTCGTCGTGAAGAAGCTTTTGCACCACCTCGCCGATGGGCAACTGGAGGGCCTGCATGCGGGCGACCGTATCGGCAACGCCGGCAGCGTCCCACATCTCAAAGGGGCCCATCTCCCAGTTGAAGCCGGCGCGCATGGCGCGGTCGATGGAGGGCGCGTCAGGCGCGGCTTCGCCAATGCGCTCGGCGGCAAAGTTCCACAGGTGGGCCAGGAGCGGCCACAAAAACGCGGCTGCCTTGTCCTTGGCGGGGTTGCCGGCCAGCAAAAGGCGCAGCCGGTCCCGCAGGCCGGGTGTGTTCTTTGCCGCTTCAATCGCGGGCAGAACGGGCTTTCTCGCGGGGCGGTACTCGAATGTACTGAGATCGAGGGCCAGGCGCTCATCCTTGCCGCCGGCGCCGCGGATTTTCTTGTAGAAGCCCTGGCCAGTTTTATCGCCGAGCCAGCCGCGCTTGACCATCTCCGCCAGAATTGCGGTGAACGGACCCTGCGGCGCGCCCTGGGGGAAATTGGCGGCCACGTGGGCAAGCACATCGATGCCGACGAGATCGGCCAGGCGGAAGGTGCCGGTGCGGGGCCAGCCGATGGCCGGACCGGTCAGCGCGTCCACTTCTTCCAGCGTCAGGCCCTGCTCCAGCATCAGGTTGGCGGCGTGGAAGAGCACCGCGACGCCGATGCGGTTGGCGATGAAGTTGGGCGTGTCGTTGGCGAAGACCACTTGCTTGCCCAGGATGCGGTCGGCAAATGCGGCAAAAGCGGCTACGGCGGCCGGATCGCTTTCCGCCGAGGGGATCACTTCGACGAGGCGCATGTAGCGCGGGGGATTGAAGAAGTGGGTTCCGAAAAACCGCTCCCGGTGGCCGGGCAGGCCGGAGGCGATGCGGTTAATGGGCAGGCCGGAGGTGTTGGTGGTGAGCAGCGCATGCGGGGCGAGATGCGGTACGACGCGCGCCAGCAGGCTGGTCTTGATGGGCAGATTTTCGGCGACGGCCTCGATCACCCAGTCGCACGCGGCCAGCCGGGGCAGGTCGTCGTCGAAGTTGCCGGGCGCGATCAATGAGGCTAGGGATGATTCAAAGAAAGCGGCGGGTTTGGACTTGACCAGGGTGTCGATGGCCGTGCGCGCCAGGCGGCTGCGGTCCGCATTGTCATCCTGGGGGACAACGTCGAGCAAAAGTGCGGGAATGCCGGCGTTGGCCAGGTGAGCGGCGATGCGGGAGCCCATGGCGCCGGCGCCCAGAACGGCGGCGCGCCGGACCAGAAATGGCTGCGCTGCGGCGGGTTGCGTGCCGGCGGCGGGTTGCGCGGTTGTGCTCATGCGGATTCTCCAGGCGCGGCGCTCAGGGCGTGCGATGAGCGTGGCGCGAAACGTTCGCAGCATACGGAAGTTGGCTGGCCGGGTCAAGGAAGCGGGCGGCGAAAGACCCCGCCAGGCGCAACTACCTCTTAGGAACGGATGCGGATTTTGCGTGAAGCGCCGCCAGGCATCCGCGGCGGGCGCGGCACAGGGCGGGAAGCGCGGCACGTTGAAAATCAACCCATGACATAGCCTTTGCCAGCGGCTATTCTTATCCAGAAATGCAGCGCACCCCGGGCAACATCGTTCGGTGGTTGTTCGACTCGCGCCGCGGAACGGCGGACCGCCTGCCAAGAACATGATGCAACGCGCCTACGTGATTGGGTCGGGACCAAACGGGCTGGCTGCGGCGATTGTGCTTGCACAGGCAGGCCTGCGCGTAGAGGTCTTCGAGGCCGAAGCCGAACCGGGCGGAGCCGCCCGCTCTTTGCCGCTGACGCTGCCCGGCTTTCTGCACGATTTCGGATCAGCAGTCTATCCTCTGGCCGCCGGCTCGCCGTTCTTTTCCGCGCTGCCTTTGGCGGAGTACGGCCTGGAGTGGATTCATGGCGAGGCGCCGGTGGCGCATCCGCTCGACGACGGCACGGCCGTGGTGCTGGAGCGCGATCTGGAGGACGCGGTGAGGGAACTGGGCGCCGACGGCAATGCCTGGCGCCGGTTGATTGAGCCGGCCGCCGGCGATTGGGAGCAGTTCGCCGGGGACGCTCTGGGGCCGGTCTTGCGCATTCCGCGCCACCCGCTGCGCATGGCGCAGTTTGGGCTGGCTGCGTTGCAGCCGGCGCGCAGGCTGGCGCCGGCGCGCTTTGCCGGTGAGCGCGCGCGGGCGCTGTTTGCGGGCCTGGCGGGGCACTCGTTTTTGAGCTTCGGCCAGCCGCTAAGCTCCGCCATCGCGCTGGTGCTTGGCGCATCCGCACACGGGGCAGGCTGGCCCATTCCGCGCGGAGGCGCACGTGCCATTCCGCATGCGCTCGTCGGTTATCTCAACATGCTGGGCGGCACGGTGGTAACGTCGCGCCGCATCGATGCCGGCGATTTCAGTGCGCTGGCGGCCGGCGGGTCGCTGGTGCTGTGCGATACCACGCCGCAGGCGCTTGCATCGCTGGGGGGCGGCCGTCTCGGTTCCGGTTTCCGGCGCGCGGCGGCGCATTTCCGCCACGGACCCGGCGCCTTCAAGATCGACTATGCGCTTTCCGAGCCCGTACCCTGGCGCGCGCCCGCATGCCGCCGCGCCATCACGGTGCATGTTGGCGGCGCCTTCGAAGAGATCGCCGCGGCCGAAGATGCGATTGCTCAGGGACGCTGCGCGGAGCGGCCGTTCGTGCTTGCCGCGCAGCCCACGCTCTTTGATCCGGCGCGCGCGCCGCACGGCAAGCACATTCTCTGGGCCTACTGCCACGTTCCCAACGGCTCGGACTTCGATATGACCGAGCGCGTGGAGGCGCAGATCGAGCGGTTTGCTCCGGGATTCCGCGACTGCATTCTGGCGCGCCGCGTTTCGCCGCCCGCCGCACTGGAGCGGATGGACGCGAACCTGGTGGGCGGCGACATCACCGGCGGCGCGCTTACGCTGCGCCAGTTCTTCTTCCGTCCCGGCCTGCGGGCTTATCCCGCGGGCGCGCCCAACGTGTATCTGTGTTCGGCTTCAACTCCGCCAGGCGGCGGCGTGCACGGCATGTGCGGCTACCACGCGGCCAGGATGGCGCTGCGGCGCATGCGGGCAGAATCGGCGTAAAGCCGCCCCGCAGTGCCTCCTGAGCTGCTCAGACCGTTTGCAGCGCCTGCTCCAGATCGGCGATCAGATCTTCCTTGTCCTCGATGCCGATGGAGAGGCGGATGATTCCTTCGGTGATGCCCGCCGCGGCGCGCTCCGCGTCGGTCAGCGCGGCGTGGGTGGTCGTTGCCGAGTGCGAGGCCAGCGACTCGACTCCGCCCAGCGACTCGGCGTTGATGAAGATCTTCAGCGCGCCCAGAAATCGCCCGGCCTTTTCACGCGAGCCCAGATCAAAGCTCATCATCGAGCCGAAGCCCTTTTGCTGCCGCACCGCCAACTCGTGCTGCGGATGGCTCTTGAGCCCCGGATAGGCCAGCCGGCTCACCTTGGCGTGCGTGGAGAGATACTCGGCCACGGCGCGGCCGTTCTCCTCATGCTGCCGGACGCGCAGCGGCATGGTCTTGATGCCGCGCAGGACCAGGAAGCACTCGAATGGCGACAGGATGGCGCCGGCGGCCTTCTGCACCAGCAGAAATCGCTCCTTGTGCTCCGGCGTCGAGCCGATCAGCGCGCCGCCGATGCCATCCGAATGGCCATTCAGGTACTTGGTGGTCGAGTGCATCACGATGTCCGCGCCCAGCGCCAGCGGACTTTGCAGCACCGGCGACATGAAGGTGTTGTCCACGCTGACCTCGACGCCTTTGGCGTGCGCGATCTCGCTGATGGCGTGGATGTCGCTCAGCACCATGGTGGGATTGCTCGGCGTCTCAATGTGAATCAGCTTTGTTGCGGGCCGGATGGCCGCCGCAACCGCCTCCAGGTTGCTGGTATCCACATACTCGATGTCGATGCCCTGATGGCGCACGAATTGGTTGAACAACCGCACCGTGCCTGCATAGACGTTGTGCGAGCAGAGCAGGTGGTCGCCGGCGTGGAGCGGGGCGACCAGCGCCGCGATGGCCGCCATGCCGCTGGCGAAGGCATGGCCGCTGACGCCGCCTTCAAGCGCGGCCAGCGCCTCTTCCAGCCGGTCGCGGGTCGGGTTGCCGGCGCGCGAGTAATCCCAGCCGCGGTCGGTGCCGATCCCGGTCAGCTCAAAGGTGGAGGAAAGGTACACGGGCACATTCACAGCGCCCGTCTGTGGGTCAGGATACTGGCCCGCATGAACGGCAAGGGTAGAGTACTTGTACGGGGACATGATGTTGTTTTGTCACAAGCTCCTGATTCCTAGCTTATCGTGACTGGGGTGGAGTGCCTGTCGGCTTCGGGAAACCGATTTTACTCATCATTATGCCCGCTGCGGCCGGCCGCCATCTGGCGTCTGCCCAGGGGCGATGACGGGTAATATCCCGGCCGCGTGCGCACGGTGAGCTTGCCCATCCCCTTGGCCTTTGCGATCACCACCACGCGCCGGTAGCCGGGTATGGACATGGGCTTGGACGAGCGATAGCCGATGGTGTACTGGTCGCGGATGTCGTGCGCGACCTCCTCGGCGATCCCGTTTACCTGGCTGAGCGATTTTGGGAAAAAGGCGATGCCGCCGGTCTCGTCTGCAAGCAGCTCCAGCGCCCGCCTGGCGTGCCGCTTTTCTTCGCGTGTAAGGTCATGGCCATAGAGCAAGCCGATGGTGTAGATCTCCGGTCCGGAAAGCTGCTGGACCCGCCGGATGGCCTGCACGAGGGTCAGCGTGGAAGCGTTGTCGTCGCCGTCGGTAATGACCACCAGCACCTGTTTGGGCCGGGTGCCATCCTCCACCAGATGGTCGGCCGAAGCCACAACGGCGTCATAGAGCGCCGTGCCGCCCCGGGCGGTGATGTGCGACAGGCCCTGGCGCAGCTTGGCGATGCTGCTGGTGAAATCCTGGTCCAGATAGGCCTCGTCGGAAAAGTTCACCACAAAGGCCTGGTCCTGCGGGTTCGACGCTTCCACCAGATCCAGCGCGGCCTGGTTCACCGCCGGCCGCTTCTCATACATCGAGCCGGAGTTATCAATCACCAGCCCCATCGAAACCGGCAGGTCGGTGTGCTGGAAGCTGATGATTGTCTGCTTGACGCCGTCCTCGAAGACCGTGAAGTCGTTCTCTGTGAGGCTCGGGACCTCCTGCCTGCCGTTCAGCACCGTTGCATTCAGAACCACCTCGTTGACGTTGGTCTTGAGGATATAGCCCTTGCCCTGCTTTTGCAGGGGCTTGCCCACCTCCGATGGCGGCAGTGTGGCGGGCGCGCGGACCGGGTCCTGGTCCACGGCGGGCAGGGACGCCTGGCTCTGCACATTTTGCGCGGCGGGCTGCGTGGCAGCACCCCGAATGCGCACCTGTTGCGCACTCAGGGGAAGCGCAACTGCCAGAAGAATCGTGAATAGCGCTCTACCGTAAAGGCGCATAGTATCCGCTACGAGCATATACCGTCAGTGGGGGCAGTCCGGGAGGAGGAAGAATCTTCACTCTCACCTTACGCCATTTGCCGTTGCGAACCAGATCCGAAGGCCGGTAGCCGATCACGTATTGATTGCGAAGGTCCATGGAGATTTTTTGCGCGATGTCGGGCAGTTCATCCACATCGCTGACGCTGAAGAGGCGCCCGCCCGACGCCGCGCTGATTTCCTGCAGCAGTTGCGGTCCCATGCGCTCCTCGGGGGTGGGGGCGTAGGGATCAAAGATACCCATGGAGAAGATCTCCACGTCTGATTCGCGCACCAGCGACTTCACCTCGTCCGGCGTGTAGCGGGAATCGTTGTCGCCGCCGTCGGAGATGATCAGCAGCGCCTTGCGCTCGTGGCTGGCTTGCTGCATCTTCACAATTCCATAGTAAATTGCGTCCAGCAGCGCGGTGCGATGGGATGCGTGCACGGTCGCCAGGCGCGCTTCGATGTCGCTCACCGAGCGGGTGAAGTTCTCGATCAGCACCGGCCGGTCATTGAAGCCGATCACAAAATACTCGTCCTGCGGATTGGATGTTTTGATGAAGGCGAGGACCGAGTCGATGGCGCGGATCAGTTTCGAGGACATCGAGCCGGACAGGTCGAGGATGATTCCGACCGTGATCGGCGCATCATCGCAGGAGAAGCTGGTGATCTTTTGGCGGACATTGTTATCGAAGACCTCGAAGTCGCTCTTCTCCAGCCCTGTCACCAGGCGGTTCATGGGATCGGTCACGGTGACCGGTACCAGCACCAGATCGGTGTTTAAGCGAATGAGCGATCCGGGATGAATATTGAGTGCCGCGGCGCCGGTTTCGGGAGGCGCCTCGGTTCCCGCCGGCTCGCCCTTGGGCGTGGTGGTGGTGGAGGAGGGCGGCTTGACATGGACCTGATTGAGCTGGTCCTGCGCCCGGGCGGTTCCCGCACACATGGCCAGCGCAAGCCCGAAAATACACAACCATCCGGCAAACGATTTTGGACTACCCGGCCCCATTCGAAATGTGCCCTGCCAAGAAGGTCTTGTCATCGAACGTACCTTCAGGGTTGAACGCGATAGTAGCATGGATTGTACATCGCCGGGCTACCCGTTCCTGCGTCCCTGAGCTCTCAAATCCTGTTCAATTGGTAAACGAGGCCCGCCCCGGGTGCTGAGATACAATCAACTCTGTGGCGCAAAACCGTTCTGCATCTTACTGAAAGGAACGGCGCGAAGCACCAACTCCACCATCTCAAACGGGGGCATTTCCCGGTCTATGGCCCGCATTTATCCCTTTCGTGCCTGGCGTTATAACCCCTCCGCCGTCCGCCTGGACGACGTGGTGACCCAACCCTACGACAAGATCTCGCCAGCGATGCAGCAGGCCTACTATCAGCGTAGCCCCTATAATCTCGTCCGTATCATTCTCGGACTGCCTGAGCTATTTGACGTTGAAAAGGGCGAAAGCGTCTATACGCGGGCTGCCCGGGACTTCCAGGCATGGCGGGAGCAGGGGGTGTTGATTCAGGAGAAGAATCCCTGCGTCTTCGCCTACGCGCAGCGCTTTCAGGTCCCCGGAACCGGGATTACCAAGGAGCGCCGCGGCTTTATTGCCCTGGGCAAGCTCCACGATTACGCCGACCAGGTCGTCTTCCGCCACGAGCAGACGCTCTCCAAGCCCAAGAGCGACCGGCTTAACCTGCTGAAGGCCACCCGCGCCCACTTCGGCCAGATTTTCATGCTCTACTCGGATCCGGCCGGCAGCATCGAAAAGATCCTCTACGAGGGCAACGGCCCGGCCGAAGCCGAGGTAACCGACGAATACGGAGTGCTGCACAGAATCTGGCGCATCGCCGATCCGGCCACCATTCGCCTGCTGGTTACCGCCATGGCCGACAAAAAGCTGATCATCGCCGACGGCCATCACCGCTACGAGACCGCGCTGAACTATTCCAAGGAGCACGCGCCCGCCACGGCCCCGCAAACCGAAAGCAGCGCCACGCAGGTTCCGCAGCCGCCCTATCCCGAGGCGGCGGCCATGATGACGTTCGTCAACATGGATTCCGACGGGCTGGTGATCCTGCCCACCCATCGCGTGGTGCACAGCCTGGCCGGTTTCGATCCGGCGGCATTCGCCCGCGCCGCGGAAGCGTTTTTCACCGTCACCCCGCTGCCTGAAGCGGAAGCGGCGACCTACATCGGCACGCTTGCCAGGGAGCAGGGACCGGCCTTCGTTGCCGTCACGCGCAGCGGCGCCCTCCTGCTCCGTTCGAAACCGGAGGCCGCAGCCGCCGCGCTGGCCGCTTTGCCCGACCGCCAGCGCCAGCTCGACCTGACCCACCTGCATGTCATTGTGCTCGACCGGCTGCTCGGCCTGGATGCGGATAAAGTCCGTGAACAGACCAACATCCGCTACCTGCGCGACGCTGCCGATGCCGTGGAACAGGCACGCCGCGGCCAGGCCGATATCACTTTCCTGACCAACCCCGTTTCGATGGAGCAGCTTCGGGAGGTGGCCTTCGCCGGCGACGTCATGCCGCAAAAGTCCACTGATTTCTTCCCCAAGCTGCTGAGCGGCTTGGCGATCTATGCCCTGGAGTAGCTGGACTTCCGGCTTTATGGTGAGCGGGCGGGGCAATGCCGCCGCGGGCACGACGTTATCTTTGGCTCTTTTTACCGCAAGGGCCAGGCGGTGTCTGGCCGTCCTGCCCCTGAGCTTTGCCTTTTTGGCGCCGCCTGCAGCCCGCGCCCAGGCTCCGCCGGCGCCGGCATACCACTTTGTCGTCGTGCTTAATCCCGCGCACGGCGGGACGGATTTTGGCGCCAACCTTGACGGCCAGCCCGAGAAGGACTACACCCTGGCTTTCAGCACCCGTTTGCGCTCACTGCTCGAGGCGCGCGGCATCTCCGTCGTCACCACCCGCCAGTCCGACGTCAGACTGACCGCGACACAGCGCGCGGAAATTGCCAACCATGCCGAGGCCCAGGCCTGCCTGACCCTGCATGCCTCGGAGACGGGCGTGGGCGTGCATCTGTTCACCTCGTCACTCGCCCCGGCTTCGCCCACGCTCTTTGAGCCCTGGAAGACAGCGCAGGCCGCCTGGATCACGCACAGTGTTGCACTGGAAGGAGTGCTGTACTCGGCTCTGCAACATGCGGAGATCCCCGTCGCTCTGGGCCGCACCGGCCTGCCCGCCATCGACAGCATGACCTGCCCCGCAGTGGCCGTTGAAATTGCCCCGGACGGCGCGGCTGCCGGCTCCGGATCGGCCTCCGGCAGCCTGGCCGATCCGGCCTACCAGGCGAAGGTGGCCGCCGTGCTTGCCGATGCTCTGCTGGAGTGGCGCTCGGAGGGCCCGCAACTGTGATTCCCCGGTACCAGACCGTCCTGTTTGTGGTATTGCTCGCCGCCACCGCGGTCATGGGTACGGTGTTGTGGCACCTGCGCCAGCACGAGCATCAGCGTCTGCTTCAGGGCGAGGTCTCAACGCCCACGCGGGCTCCGGAGGTGGCGCCTGCCGTGGATGCCACGCTAATGGTGGCCGACGACGCCGATGGCTCCGTTGTGCCGCAGGTTCTTTCGCTACCGCTTCCGCCCAGCCCCAACGAGCGGGCGCGTGCGCTGCTGGGCAAATTGCTCGATATCTACGCGGCTCCCGGCGCCACCCATCCCGTGCCGGGCGGTGCCAGCTCCATTCTGCAGGTCTTTCTTGTGCCCGTGCCCGCCGGCACTCCCGGCGCTGCCGGATTGAGCGGTGCGGCGGCAGGCTCCCGGGGTGGTCCCGAGCTTGCGGTCGTCAATCTCGCCGCCTCCTTCGCTGATCACCACCCCTCGGGGCTGGAAACCGAAACGCTCACCATCCTTTCCATGTGCGAAACCCTTCATGCCAACATGCCGCGCATCACGGAGGTGCGCTTTCTGGTGAACGGCCGTCCGCGCGCAACGCTGGCCGGCCACGCCAGCCTGATGCGCACCTACCTGGCCACCGCCCGGACCATCACCGGCGGCGCCGTTGCCTCGGCCGGCATCTCCGCCCAGCCAGCCGTTGCGGGAGCAGGCCAATGACCCCCACGATCGGCGTCTTCGATTCCGGCTTTGGCGGCCTCACCGTGCTGCGCGCGCTCCTTTGCCGCCTGCCGCACACCCGCTTTGCCTTTCTTGGTGACACGGCCCGCCTGCCTTACGGCTCCAAATCACGGCGCACGATTGCCCGCTATGCCGTGCAGAGCGCGCAATTTTTGGTCCGTGAACAGGGCGCCCAGTTTCTGGTCATCGCCTGCAACACCGCCAGCGCCCTGGCCCTCGACGCCATCCAGCAGGCGGTTCCGGTTCCGGTTCTGGGCGTCATTGAGCCGGGCGCCCAGGCCGCCCGCGCCGCCTCCGCGACCGGCGACGTGCTGGTTATCGCCACCGATGCCACCGTGCAAAGCGGCGCTTACTCGGCCGCCTGCCATTCGCAGGGCCTTCGCGCACTGGAAAAGGCCTGTCCGCTGCTTGTGCCGCTGGTCGAAGAGGGCTGGACGGCTCATCCCATCACTGAACAAGTGGTTCGCGTCTATCTCGACGAGCTCGCCGCCGAAGCCGATGCCCGGAGTCTTCATCCTGACACGCTGGTCCTCGGCTGCACCCATTACCCGCTGCTGCGCCCGCTCATCGAGCGCATCGCGCCCGCCGGCATGGCGGTGATCGACTCCGCCGAATCCACGGCCGAGGCGGCAGCGCGCCTCTTCAATGGCCGCGCCGCGCAGCCGGATGCGAAGGATGTGCCGGAAGACGCGGAGGTCCGCTGCTTCGCCACCGACTCCGTGGAAAAATTCGAGCGCCTCGGCTCGCGCTTTCTTGGCCGTGCTGTGGGGCGGGTGGAATTAATCGACCTTGGCGGCTGATATTCTAGGAGTCGGTCCCCAAGCGTCCACATGCGATGGGCAATCGCCTTGAGAGGCGTGGACAGCTCGGAACCGCAACGCTTCGTAACAGGGCGCGACTTCCAATCGCGCCGCAAACGGCAGAACACAAACAGCGGGCCCATGCCCCTGCGTGAATCGCGATCGAGGCGGCACGCCGCCCTCAACCGCACATAGGGAGGAGTTCAGGAAGCATGATTGATTTGGCGGGTAAGACGGCCGTGGTCTTCGGGCTGGCCAACAAGCGCTCCATCGCCTGGGGCATTGCCCAGAAACTCCACGAGGCTGGCGCCAGCCTGGCCATCTGCTACCAGAACGAGCGCATGAAGGCCGAGGCCCAGGGGCTCATCGACGAGCTCGGCGGCGCTACCGGCTTCCAGTGCGACGTCTCCAACGATCAGGAGATCGAGTCGGTCTTTGCCGCGCTCAAGGAGCGGTACGGCAAGCTCGACATTCTTGTCCACGCCGTGGCCTACGCGCCCGCCGAGGACCTGCGAGGCGCGTTCATCAACACCAGCCGCGAAGGCTTCCGCATCGCCCACGAGGTCAGCGTCTACTCGCTGATCGCCGTCAGCCGCGCCGCCGCGCCGCTGATGAGCGAAGGCGGCAGCATCATGACCCTCACCTACTACGCCGCCGAAAAGGTCGTGCCGAACTACAACGTGATGGCGCTGGCCAAGGCCTCGCTGGAATCCGCGGTCCGCTATCTGGCCTCGGATCTCGGCCCCCAGAATATCCGCGTCAATGCCATCTCCGCCGGCCCCATCAAGACGCTGGCCGCCCGCGGCATCGGCTCCATGGGCGACATGCTCAAGGCGGCAGCCGATCGCGCCCCGCTTCATCGCAATGTCGGTCAGCTTGAAGTCGGCGGCGCCGCGCTGTTTCTAGCCAGCCCGCTTTCGAGCGCCGTCACCGGCGAAGTCCTCTATGTCGATTGCGGCTACAACATCATGGGGTTCTGAAAAAGCCAGCGCCGAGGCGCTCCGATTGAGACGTTCTTAGAGCGCCAGGATCTGCGCCCAGAGCGCTTCGTCCACCGGCAGGCCCAGCTTGCGATTCTCGGCGCGAATACGCAGCGTCTGCTCGCCCGGATAGCGCACCGGCTGGCCCGCCTCGGCCGCCTTCGAGCGGTGCAGGGAAGCAACGATGTCGTCGGCAATCTGCGCAGCCCGGGGTGAAGGCCCGAATGCTTCAGGATTGAGCGCCAGAAACATCTGCGAAATCCCGGTCTCGTAGAGCATGTCGCTGCTGAGCTGGTGGGTGGCTTTGCCCAGCGACATCATGGCCGCAACCATGTCCAGCACCATCGACAGCCCCGAGCCCTTCCAGTAGCCGGCCGGCAGCGGCCGTAATGAGCGCTCGATCGCGCCCGGGTCGCGCGTCAGCCTGCCCGCTTCGTCAAAGCCGCCATCCACGGGCAGCATCTCGCCGCGCTGCCGGTACTTTTCCAGCGCGCCATAGGAAAACTGCGACATGGCCATATCCAGCACCACCGGCCCGGCGGCGCGCGGCACGCCGACCACCAGCGGATTGTTGCCGATCGCCGGTTCCACGCCGCCCCACGGCGGCAGGTTGGGCAAGGTGTTCGTCCAGCAGATGCCGATCAGGCCCGCCTCGGCCGCCTGCCAGCAATACGAGCCGCCGCGCATCCAGTGGTTGGTGTTGCCCAGCGCCACGCAGCCCACGCCGTGCGCGCGGCTCAGCTCCATGGCCCGCGCCATGGCCGCCTGCGCGTTCAGGTTGCCCGGCCCGCGCTGGCCGTCCCATCGTTCCAGCGCGCCGCACTGCGCCACGCGCTCCGGCTGGGCACTTACGTCGATGCTCCCGTTGCGCACCATGGCCACAAACCGCGGAAACCGCGCCACGCCGTGCGTGTAAACGCCGTCGCATGTCGCTTCGGCAAAGAGCTGCGCGCACTGCCCGGCGCGTTCGGCGGAGAAGCCAAGCCCCTGCAGAATGACGGTCAGTCTTTCCTGTACTTCTTCAAAGGGAATTCTGTGCATAGATGTTCAGTATGTGGCGGATTGCGCTGCCGCCGCAGCCGCTGGCCCGCTAACCCTTCAGCGTCACCGTAATCTTTCGCAGGTCGCCGCCCTCTGACGCGATCAGAATCTCTCCGGTGGCTTTCTTGCGGATGCTCTTGAACTTTCCGCCCCACTCCACCAGCACCAGCGCATCCGGCGTCAGCAGTTCGTCCAGGCCGAGTGTCTCCAGTTGCCGCTCGCTCTCCAGGCGGTAGACGTCCATGTGATAGAGCTTCACCGGCTGGCCTTCGCGCGAACCGCCGTACTCGTGCAGCAGTGTGAAGGTGGGGCTGGTCACTTCGTCTGCCTGTGCCGCGTGCAGGGCCTCGGCGATGCCTTTGACCAGCGTGGTTTTGCCTGTACCCAGGTCGCCTTCCAGCAGCAGCAGTTGTGGCGGCTGGAGCAGGCGCGCCAGCTTGCGGCCCACCTCGACGGTGCCCGCGCCGTCTTTGGTCGTGAACTCGTGAATCCGGCCTGGAGCAACAAGTGTGGCTTCGGTCATTCCTGGGCCTCTTTGCCGGCTGCGGCGTGGAAGGGCTCCGCCGGCAGCCCCTGCATCCAAACATACGCGTTTCCGGCGCCCGGATGAAAGCCCCCGCCTTGAAAACGAAATGCGCGCGCCAGATAGCGCAGGCTGTCGGTGGCCAGCAGCGTGTGCTCGTCGGCCTCGCGCACGGCCATATCGGCGGCCAGCCCGTGCAGATAAACCGCGGCTTCCACGGCCCGCGCGGCCTCGCCGGGATGCTGCGCCAGCAGTCCGGCAATCAGGCCGGTGAGCAGATCGCCGCTGCCGCCCTTCGCCATGCCGGGATTCCCGGTCGTATTCACCGCAACGCTGCCGTCAGGATGCGCAATGAGCGTGCGCGCGCCTTTCAGCACCAGCGTCACGCCGTTGCGCGCGGCAAAATCCCGCGCCGCGGCAAGCCGGTCAGCCTGGATTGCAGCCACGGAAGCGCCTGCGAGCCGCGCCATTTCGCCAGGGTGCGGCGTAAGCACCACCGTCCGCCCGCCGCGCGCCTCGGCGGCCAGTTCAGCCAGCATGTGCGCCTCGGCGGCCAGGATGTTGAGCGCGTCCGCGTCGATAACCACCGGCATCGTTGTGGCCCGCAGCAGCGCCGCGGCAAACGCAATTGTTTTGCCGCGCAACCCCAGGCCGGGGCCGATGGCCAGCACGGTCTTGCGCTCGGTCAGCGCACTGAGCGCATCCGCGGCCGCATTCTCCGCCGCGATGCCGCCGGTTAAGCTGGCCTCAAGCGGCCAGGTCATCAGCTCCGGCGCAACCGCGGCCACCAGGGGCACAACCGGCGCGGGAACCGCGGCTGTAACCAAACCCGCGCCAGCCCGCAGCGCGGCCAGCGATGCCATTGCCGGCGCGCCGGTTCGTCCCACCGATCCGCCCACCACCAGCACATGGCCATAGTTGCCCTTGTTGGCCGCCGCCGCGCGTGGCGCCTGCACCAACGCCAGCGCCGAGCCGGCCCAGCGCAGCCCCAGCGCGGACACAATCGCCTCGTCGGGCGAACCGATAGGCGCCACCACCACGGGCTGATCCCACTGGCGCGTGAGTTGCGCGAAGACATGCGCCGGCTTGGGCGCGGTAAACGTCACCACGGCATCGGCGGGAAAAACCGCGCCTGTGACGGTTGCCGCGGTCTCGTCCGCCGGCCAGCCGGAAGGCAGATCCACCGCTAGCACCGGCGCCGCGGAGCCGCGCAGCCACTCCAGCGCATCCAGCGCCAGCCCCTTCATCGGCGGCTTGAATCCCGTGCCCAGCACTGCATCCACAATCAGATCGGCAGTGAGCGCATTCTTCAGCAGCGCCAGATCCCCGGCAGACGTGGCCACATGAATCGCTCCATGTGCCGGATTGTTCAGCTCGCGCCATGCCTCGGCGGCATCGCCCTTGATCCCCTCCGGCGCGCCCAGCAGGATCGTGGTTACATCCAGCCCGGCACGGGCCAGCAGCCGCGCCGTCATCATGCCGTCGCCGCCATTGTTGCCCCGGCCGCACAGCACGGTCACGCGTCGCGCCCGCGGGAACCGCTGCCGCGCAAACGCCGCCACGGCCGCCGACGCGGCACGCATCAATGCGAGCGACGGCACTCCGAACCGCTCCGTCGTGGCGCGGTCGCAGTCCTGCATCTCGGCTGCCGAGAGAACGTGCATCAGGTTCATCCTAGCCGATGGGGCGAGGTTTCTGAGCGCTGGATTGTGCACAAAAATAATGCCCCGGAATCGGGGCCGTGGCAAGCAGAACGTGCGTGTGCTTAAGCCGCAATCTTCCAGCCGAAGCAGTTGCCCATTATCGCGCGTGTTCTGGCCGCAGCCATACCGCTTCCGCCGCTGGCCTTCCCAGAATCGAGTTTCCCGCGTCCATCTCAATGGAAACGGTCTGGTCGTAGTTCTGGCTGGTGACACGAAGGCTCATGCCGGGTCCGATGCCGGCGTGGTGCAAAAAGTGCAGCAGCTTGGAATCGCGTTCCTGCAGGCTCACAACCGTGTAGCGCTGTCCTTCGGCCGCCTCGGCCAGCGGCATCTCGCCGCGTTGCTTGCGCTGGGCCGGATTCTCCGGCAACACCGCGTTGCCATGCGGGCAGGCTCCGCCCTCGCCCAGCTTTTCTCTGAGCTTGGCCTCGAAGGCCGGTGACACGGCGTGCTCCAGCCGCTCCGCCTCATCGTGAATCTCATGCCACGCCATGCCGAAGATTTCGCTCAGCATCCGCTCCACCAGGTGGTGGCGCAGCGCCGTATGATAGGCGGTTTCGCGTCCGGCCTCCGTCAGGTGCACAATGCCTTCCGCATCCACTTTCACAAAGCCATCGCGCTTGAGCCGCTTGAGCGCCATGGTCACCGCCGGAGCCGACACTTCCAGCCAGTGCGCCAGCTTGGCCGGAATCACCTGATAGCCCTCGGCGTCAGCCTCCAGTATGGCCTTCAGGTAGTTCTCCTTCGATACATGGATGGAGTCCTTCATGGATGCGCCTCAAACAGTCTATACAGTCTATATGGTGGGGGAGATTTTGGCTGTCAGCTCCCAGCCTGCAGCAGGCTGCTTGCCCGGAAGGGAAGCGCCGTTGGGGCTGGACAGAACGGTGCCCACGCACATCCTCGTGTGATGCGGGTCATAGGTGACGCTCCCGCGATAAGCGTTAATTAGTGTTTTCCAGTCGACGATTCGGGTCGACTCGTTCCGGCTCTGGGTTGCGTTATGAGCGAACGAACCAAGCGCGTGCTCATTGCGGCGCCGATGGCGCTGGCCGTTGCGGCGGTTTGCAGCCGTCTCGACACCGAACCCGCTCGCCGTGGAATTCCTTCCCATGTCACGGCCCTGGACAATCAGAGCGCGGCATTCGCAGCCGGATTATGCGCATACGCTTGTGCTTCGTTGTGGGCGGCGCGGCATTGGCGCGAATCCTCAACGGAGCGGCTCGCTCGGCACGGAGCGCCAAACGTGCGCACGCGAATCGTCCGGCTGAGGCATCCGGCGCGCCGGCTGATTTCGGTGCAGCAGTAACGTTGTCTTGATACGAAAGGAGATTCCAATGCCGCAAAAAATGGCCGTTGTTTGCAACGGAGAAACCAGCGCGAACATCATGCCCACCCTGATCTTTGCTTCGTCAGGGCTTGCTCTCGACTACGAAGTCCACATCTTCTTCTGCCCGGCGGGGGCCAAATGGACATTGAAAGGCGAACTGGAAAAATTCGGCGAGCTCAAGGGCATGCCCAACCCCATTAAGCTGTTCAACGACATCCTGGAACTGGGCGGCGAGATGATCCTCTGCGAACTGGCTCTCGAGAACAGGGGAATCGATCCCAGGGAACTGCGCGATCCGCGCATCAAGATCACAAAGGCCCCGCCATTCCTGATGAACGTCGAGGGCGCCACCCAGACCTACGTCTTCTGAGGATTGCGGTGAAAGCTCCCGGCCGTTTGAGTTCCGGGGCCGGCGCTGCGCAGATTGCCCCGGGTGTTGCGCGGCGAATGGCGGGAAAGTCTCCGGTTCAACAGTTGCGCAAAACAACACGCGCAAGCGTCCTGCATCAGGCCGTGCGCCACCAGCCGAGCGGGACCTGGCGCCTCTGACCGGATTGCCGCCCGTTCACCCGCCGCCGGAAGCTGAAAAGCTGACAGCGAAGAGTCAAAAGCTGGCTTCTTTTCACTTCACCCACACTCTCGGTTCCACTGAGAAACCCGGCCGCAGCACATGATGCGGATCTTCCTTGGCCAGATTAGTGAAGTCGATGCGCACCGGAACGCGCTGCACCACCTTGACGTAATTCCCCGTAGCATTCTCCGGCGGGAACAGCGACAGCATCGATCCGGTTGCGCCGCCAATCTGTATGACCTTGCCTTTGTAAATCTTCCCCGTCGCGTCCACATGGATAGCGACCCGCTCGCCGGCATGAATTCGGCGAAGCTGCGTCTCCTTGAAGTTTGCCGTGACCCACAGGCGCTTAAGCGACACCAGCGTCATCAGGTTCTGACCCGCCGACACGTTCTCGTCGATCTCCACGCTTTTGCGCGTAATGATGCCCGTGACCGGGGCCACGATCTTCGTATAGCTCAAATTTAGCTCGGCCTGATCGAGCCGGGCCTTGGCCACTTCCACCTGCGCGATCGCCTGCTTGGCGCGCGCCGACTCCGCCTGTACCTGCTGCGGCGCCGTCTGTGCGTACTTCAGCATGGCCATCGCCTGCGCCTGCCGCTCCTTGGCCACGCGCACGGCGTAGGCCGCAGCCGCCTGGCTGGCCTGCGCATCAGCCACCGCGGCCTTGGCGGCATTGGCCGCGGCCAGCGCGGTGTCGTACTGCTGTTTGCTGATGACGTCTTTCTTCACCAGCGGCGTGTAACGCTTCAAATCCGATTGCGCCTTGAAGTTGTTGGCCTCAGCCTGGGCCACCCGTGCGCGCGCCGCGTCCAGTTGCTGATCGGCCTGGGCCAGGCTGGCCTGCGCCCCGCTCACGTTGGCACTTGCCGAGCGCAGGTTGCTGCCGGTGTTGACGAATGTGATCGGCACATACACCTTGGCCGCGGCCGCGGCCGCTTCCGCGCTGTCCAGCGCCGCCTGCGCCCGTTCCACTGCAACCTGAAAGTCGCTCGGGTCAAGCTCGCAAATCGGGGCGCCTTTCTTCACCAGTTCGTTCTCCCGCACGTAAACATGCAGCACGTGGCCGGAGACGCGCGAGCTGATCTGGATCAGGTGGCCGCTGATCTGCGCGTCGTCCGTGTCTTCGCTGAAGGTCGAGCGCCACCAGATGCCGAGCGCCACCAGCACCAGCACGGCAATGACGGCCAGCAGTATGCCTTTGCGCCGCGACGGCCGCTCGATCTCGGTTTCCGGCGCCGCTGGGGCTGCGTGGGGTAATGGGTTCGGGTCCGCCACGTTTACTTTCCTCCTAGATAGCTCTTGTAGTTCTGCGCATCGCCCAGCGCCCGCGCCAGGTTGAGCTTGGCCACGTTGTCGCGATAGAGGCTCGACACATAAAGGTCGTCCGCCTGCGCCACCGACTGCTGCGCCTGGCTCACCGCCAGGTTGTCGCTGACGCCGTTGGCGTAGCGCTCCTGCGCGTCCTTCAGTGCTTCATTGGCCAGGGCCATGCTGGAACGCGCCACCGCTACCTGCTTCTGCGCCGCGGAGATATCCAGCAGCGCATCGCGCACTTCGGCATCGATCTGCGCCTTCTTGTCGCTCAACCGGGCCTGCTCCATATCCAGTTGCGCCTGTGCCTCCTGCGCCTGTCCGCGCAGCGCGAATTCCTTGAACAACGGCACGCTCAAGGTTCCCGATGCGTCGCCCGTTCCATGCGAATGCGCCACGTTGACGCCGATGTCGCCGTAGTCGCCATTGACCTTCAGCGTCGGGAACCGGGCAGCCGTAGCCGCCTTGCGCATCTCCTTGGCCGCTTCGGTCTCTTCCACCAGCGCCGCCAGATCCTCGCGGTGGGTCTCGGCTTGGTGAATCAGCGCCTTCGCATTCAGATTGTTGAACGCGGCGTAGGGAACCTTGTCGATGAGGATGAACTTCTGCGCCAGCGGCAACCCGATGGCCCGCGCCAGCGCCAGCTTGTCCTTGGCCCGCGCGTTCTGGGCCACAATCAACCGCTGCTGCAGCGTTTGATAATCCACCCGCGCCCGCAGCACGTCGAGTATCGGCGCCGTGCCCGCCTGGTGATTGGCCATGGCCTGATTCAATGACACCTTCGCCGTCGCCACCTGCGCTTCCACGCTCTTGATCTGTGTCTCGTCGGCCAGCACCAGCAGGTACGCATTGCCCACTGTCAGAATCACAAGATTGTGCGCATCTTCGGCCGAAAGCTGTGCGCCCTCAAAGTTGTGCTTCGCGGCCAGATAACTGCGCAGCGAGCTGACGTCAACTAGCGACCAGCTCAGGAAGGCCCGCAGATCGGTATAGCCGAACGGCCCGATAATCGCCGGAAAGCCGGGGAAGCGGAAGCCTTCCGCGGGCAGATCCGTCTGCATCTCGGCTTCGGTGGCGTTGAAGTCCACCGACGGCAGCAGCGATTGCAGCTCGCTCAGCCGCTGTGCGCGCGCCTGCGCCGTTTCCGTGCCGCTCAAAATGATGCCCAGGTTCGCCTTCAGGCCCCGCTGGATGGCCTCTGCCAGTGAGAGCTTGATGGGATACGGCAACACTGTGCCCTTCGTCACGCTACCCTTGAAGTCCTCGGCCGAAGGCGCCGTGGATGGAGCGGCCGACGCGCCGGGCAACACATGAGGAGGCTGCGCGGTCATCTGCGCGTAAGGCGCGGTCGGCGCCATGGACGAACTTTGCGCGGCCGCCCGGCCGGGCCCAAAAGCCGCAAGCCCAATCATTGCCGCAAGGGCACAGGGAAAGATTATGCGGACCCTAAAGTGTGTTGACGGAATCAAGACAGTCCAACTCGCTCGAAAAAAACGATTCACAAAAATGTGTACGCCCATAATGGATGCTTGAGATGGGCTGAAGGTTCTAAATCTAGTGTATAGACTGCCCCCTCCAGACGCACAGTGGGGCTGCTGCGCGCCGGCCGCAGTCAGCCCCGCGTCGAAGCAACTTAGCTAAAGCCCAGAACAGGATGCGGCGTGTACGGCTCCTCCAGCGAAGCGATCTCTTCCGGCGTCGGCTTGATGGCCAGCGCCGCAACGGCGTCCTGCAGATGATGCGGCTTGCTGGCGCCCACAATCGGCGCGGTGACGCCGGGCTTGGCCAGCAGCCACGCCAGCGCCATCTGCGCGCGCGGCACGTCGCGCTGCTCGGCAATCTTGCCCAGCCGGTCGACAACTCTGTGATCGGCTTCCTCGGTGCGCGAGTAGAGCGACTTGCCGAAGGTGTCCGTCTCCGTCCGCCGCGTCGACTCGCCGTGCCAAGGCCGCGCCAGCAGTCCGCGCGCCAGCGGGCTCCACGGAATCACGGCTATATTTTCTTCGCGGCACAGCGGCAGCATCTCGCGCTCTTCCTCGCGATAGAGCAGGTTCAGATGGTTCTGCATGGAGACAAAGCGCGTCCAGCCGTGCAGCTCGGCAATGTAAAGCGCCTTGGCAAACTGCCAGGCGTACATCGACGAGGCCCCGATGTAGCGCACCTTGCCGGCCTTCACCACGTCATGCAGCGTCTCCAGCGTCTCCTCGATGGGCGTCTCGTAATCCCAGCGATGGATCTGGTAGAGGTCCACGTAATCGGTTTGCAGCCGGCGCAGGCTCTCGTCCAGCTCGTGCAGAATGGCTTTGCGCGAAAGACCATGGCCGTTGGGCTCTTCGCGCATCAGGCCGTGAACCTTGGTTGCGATCACCACGGACTCGCGCCGCGTGTTGGCTTTCAGAAAGCGCCCCAGGACGATTTCACTGTCGCCGTTCGAATAAACATTGGCGGTATCGAAGAAATTGATGCCCAGTTCCAGCGCCTGGCGCAGAAACGGCTGGCTCTCCGCCTCGTTCAGCGCCCAAACCTGCCGGCCGGGCATCGCCTTGCCGGTCGCCGGCGATCCATACGTCATGCACCCCAGGCAGATGCGCGAGACCTTCATTCCGGTTTTTCCCAAATTCACGTAGTCCATCGATGCTCCTCGACAACGGGATTTCAGATAAAAGTTTAACCCCGCTTTGATAAGCGGCGGCCAACGCCCGCGTTCCTTCCGTGCCGCAGACAAACCCGCGCGCCATTTCTCCGGGCATTGGCGCAAATTACGGAAATGAATGATGATGCCGTATTGCGCCTGCCGCGCGGCTTGCCCGATTGCTTGACGTCTCTGCCGCTCCGTCAGGAGGAGACTTTTTAAGCCGGTCATGGTCTAATTTCAGAAGGTGGGGTATTTTTGCCCCTTTTTCCGCGTGGGTTGGCCGCGGTTTTTGCGGCAGCGCACGCAACCAACGCTGTTCATCCACGCTTCGGAGCGGTGAGCGCCGTTTCTTCCCTCGCCGCGGGACGTCAGGATTCCATTTGCTGCAAGCTGTGCGACAAACCAGAAAGCGATCGATTCTCCACCCGGAACCCGAGGGCTCGTTCATGCGGCTACGCTGGCTTCTGCTGGTCCCTGTTTTGCTGGCTGTTGCCGGTTGCGGCGGCACCGGGAGCACTGGCTCGTCGAGCGGCCCCATTACCATCGCGCCCGGCACGGCCACCATCGACACCAACTGCACCGGCTGCGTGGATTCTTCCGGTCAGCCTTCCTCCTACGAGCAGTTCACGGCAATCTCGTCGGGCGGTGGTGCGGCCAGCGTCAACTGGACCCTCTCCGGCGGAGACGCCAAATCGGGCCCCGGGGCGATCACCTCGTCCGGCCAGTACACTCCACCGGGGTATCTCACCGCCGACAGCGTGAAGGTCACCGTCACCGCCGCCCTGGTCTCCAATCCCAGCGAAACCGCATCCGCAACCATCACCGTCACCCCAGGCTTCCTGCAGCCGCTTTCACCGGAAAATGTCGCCCTCGGCGCCGACGGAACCGTCAAGGTTACCGGCTACATTGCCGAAGCCGGCGGCACGGCCAGCATCAACTACACCACATCGAGCTCGCCCACAGGCTCCGGCGGCGGCCAGGGAACGCTGGTCTCCATACCCTGCACGCACAGCTCCACTGCCTTCACCTCCTGCCCGGTCACCTACACCGCCCCGTCCGTCATTTCCTCCACGGGCGCCATGTACATCGTGGGCACCATCGGAACTTCGTCCTCCAAGGCATCCACTGAAGTGCTGCTCAACACCGCCGGCGTCGACAGCAGCCCGCTCTCCCACGAAAACGTGCAGATCGGAGCCATCGACCTCGGCACCTCGGGGGGAAATAACAAGGATTACGACACCGCGGTCAGGAACGGCCAGACCGTCATCACCGACTGCTGCGGCGGCACGCTCGGCGCGCTGCTCAAGGACAACGGCGGCAACTATTACATCCTCAGCAACAACCACGTGCTGGCGCGCAGCGACCAGGCACTACCGGGCGAAGCCATCATCCAGCCGGGACTGATCGACGACAACTGCAGCCCCTATCCGAACGGCGCGTCAACACAGGTGGCCACGCTCACCAACTTCTTGCCGCTCAATTCCTCTTCCACCAACGCCGACGCGGCGATTGCTAAGATTATGCCCGGCGCGGTCAACACCAACGGTGACATTCTGGAACTGGGCCCGAAGAATCTTTCAACTGATGAGTTGAGTCCCGCCCCGCCCGGCATCACATGCAGCATCGCTAGCACAAGCGCGGGCGTGCCCACGGGAGCATCGTGTACTCCCGGCGGAGGCGAAACTGCAGTGGTCGGCATGGTTGTGGCCAAGAGCGGCCGCACCACCGGCCTGACCTGCGCAGCGATCTCAACCGTCAGCCTGAACGTGAAGGTGTCCTACTTCAAGAATTGCGGCGAGACTGTGCCGTACCTGACCAAGGAATACACCAACCAGATCGGCATCACCGGCAACCAGTTCAGCAACGCCGGTGACTCCGGCTCGCTCGTCGTCGACACCTCCAATGCTGAGCCTGTGGGTCTTTTCTTTGCCGGCGGAGTCGATAGCTCCGGCCAGAGCGAGGGCGTAGCCAACCCCGCCGGCACCGTGCTCCAGGAGTTGGATGCGCATGATGGCGCCACCTACACCTTTGTGGGCGGCGCGGACCACCAGGTGAGCTGCCTCAACTACGGCGCCGGCACGGTGGCCATTGCGCAGTCGGCCAAGCTCACCACCCCGCAGATTCAGCTCGCGCAGGCCGCTCTGGCTCCGGCGCGTAACCTTGTGAACCCCTCCACCGGCATCCTGGGCGTAGCCACCGGCAAGAGCAGCGATGATCCCGGCACGCCCGCGGTCCTTGTCTATTTGAGCCCCACCTCGACGGCAACGGTGCCCGCGACCATTAACGGCGTCCGCACCGTGGTCATTCGCACCACGGCCTCCGCCGTGGCCACCGGCACGGCGCCCACCAATCCTTTCCATGGCGTCTCGGTGCCGCCGCTTTCGGCTGCGGTGGTGAAGCAGGCCATCGCCATCAAGCAGCGCATCGCCCAGAGCCTGATGCAAAAGAATCCGGCCTTCTTCGGCGTGGGCATCGGCCAAAGCTACGACGATCCCAGTCAGGCGGCGCTGGTCATTTACGTGGACCGCAACGACGTTCCCGCCACGCTGCCGCCCACCATGGACGGCCTGCGCACCCGTTACATCATCATGAGCCGCCTGCACGTGACCCGCGCCTATCTGTCGCCGATTCCCACACGCAGCCGTTGCTCGATCCGCGCCACGCAGCCCGGCGGCTCCAAACTGATCGATCTGAAGCAGCCCCTGAAACTGCCATAAACCGGGCGCTTCAAACGGGCGCAGACATTGTTCAAACGGGCGCGGACTTTATTGATGGCGGCAAAAACAAACGTCCTGTCATCCCGAGGCGAAGCCGAGGGAACTGCGGTTGTTTCTCGACGCTGCCGAGACTTCCACAGAATGGTGGATTTCTCAAAGCTCCCACTTGGCGGTCGTACGCCAGTTTCGATTCAAAAGCCATTCAATGCGTACATACATAATTGATATTTGTATGTACTGGAGCTATAATGGCGCGTGGGAGAACTTCACAATGGCTGAAACGAGGCAACGAACTGTTCACAAGAATTTCCGTCTCGATCCGGTGCAGATCGCTCGCGCACAAAAGGTGCTCGGCGCTTCCACTGAAACGGAGACCATCGTTCGCGCTCTTGATCATGTCATTTCCGAGGCTGAACGCAATCGTCTGACGATTCAAGCCAATCAGCGATTCTTAAAGAGCGGGGTTGTCATCCAGGATGCGTTTGGGAGTTTAACGGAATAGAGATGCCGGTTTTGTTCGATTCTTCCGTTTATATTGCTGCATTGCGCCCGGGCGGTGACCCTGATCTTCTTGCTCAGCGGTGGACCATGGAATCTCCGCTGTGGTTGAGTTCGGTTGTACTCGAGGAACTCTACGCCGGGTCCAAACCCGGTGACCTTCGCGTCCTCGAAAAGCTGGAACGCGACTTCGAAAAAGCCGGGCGACTGCTGGTCCCGAACCTCGGCGACTGGACATCGGCCGGCAAAACTCTCGCCGCCATCGCCCGGAAATATGGATACGAAAAGATCGGTAGAGCGCGGCTTACGAATGACACTTTGATTGCAACCAGCGCCGCCCGCAGGGGGATCAGGGTGCTGACAATCAACGTGCGCGATTACGCGCTACTGGCGCACTTCTGTCCTCTCCAATGGGAAGCGCGCTCTTTTTGAGACTGGCGTGCTGGTCTGCCAGCCTGCAAGATATGGCGTGAGCTGGACCACCTTGGTTCCTACTTGGCGGTGACACATCTTCGATCCGCTGTTTGATGCGGATTACGATGGAGGCGAGGCCCCAAATGAACTCCGCAATTGAATTGCACGATTCTGAGTGTTTGGCAATTGAACAGAATTCAATAGGCGCTGGCGCGCTCGTTCTTGATGCCTACGTCCACCGATCAAATGGGGAACCCAGTGAAACTCCCGGCGAGGGTGGAATACAACGAGTGCGCTTCTCCGTGGAAGCCATGAGCGTGTCAGGAAGGATCGGCACGTTGCCTGCGACGATTTACAACGGATCGCTCAATATCGGGGGGGCGAGTCTCGATCTGATTCCCTTGCCGTTTGAGTCTGCCCAAAGTTGCAACTTGAGGCTTTCGCTTTTAGACGGTGAAGATTTTTGCATCACCGGCAAAGCCGTGCGTGTCACGCCCGAAGGCGAATTCCGCTTCGTAGAGCACGTCGAGTTCTCGACGAAAAAGTGACTGATTCGGAGGTTCTCAGTCTATCGTCGGCAAGTATCCATAATTTCGCGCAAGTAATTAGACAATAGAGACTTATATGCCAATTAGCGGCGGCGCGGGTGTATCGTCGGCAATCCTGACCCATGCCCCATTCCCCCCACCCAGCACAACCGCATGGCGCACCTCCGGAAAAGCAGGAAACTGTCTCGCCCGAGCGGTTCACCCCAGTTTTTGCCGTCAAGCCCCGTGCGCTCCAACCCCTGCAAATCCATCAACTTCCCGTTGCAGATAATTTCCGCCTCCTGTGCACAATAGAAACATGGCTGCCTCCACACAACACCGGTCCGCGGAGAAGACCATCACGACCATCGCGAACCCGCCAACTCCGCCGGCCTCGCGGAACCTCGTCGCGAACACCCACCCCCCTCAAAATATTTGTTTTTCCACAGGATCTTTTGCAGATAATTTCGTTTCCAGCGAAAAACGCGCATGTCTCAATCGCCCGCTGGGGTGGAATTCCAATATTCGGAGCCGTCCTTGGCCATATCCGGTTTCAAAGCCACGCGCGCTGCAATCTACGGTGATCAAGCCCAAAGCCCGTTTCCTCACCAGGCAAGCTGACGGCCAAGAGCCCAAAGTTGCCTTGCCGCGGATGATTCTTGTTGCCAGCCCAAATGCGGACGCGAACGCCGCTCCGGCCCGCGGGTTTGCCTGCATCTAATTCATTGACGTACTGTGATTTCGAAGCAGGAGGGCCCTTCTAATGTCTATCGCCTCTACGGTTTCTCCCATTGCAGCCGCCGCGGGCGGCAGCTTTCTGCTCGAATCGCGTGCCCCGGCTGAGGTCTTCACGCCGGAAGATCTGACCGGCGAGCAGCGCCAGATCGCCGCCACCGCCGCGCGCTTCGCCCGCGAGGAGATTCTCCCCGCGCTTGACGAGGTCGAGCACAAAAAGCCCGGCGTTTTGGAGAACCTCATGCGCAAGGCCGGCGAGCTCGGCTTTACCGCCATCGATATTCCCGAAGAGTACGGCGGCATGGGGATGGACAAAACCACCTCCGCGCTGGTCACCGATCACCTTTCCGTGCTGGCCAGCTTCTCCACCACCTACGGCGCCCACGTCGGCATCGCCACGCTGCCGCTGGTCTGGTACGGCACCGAGGACCAGAAGCGCCGCTACCTGCCCAAACTCGCCAGCAGCGAGTGGATCGGCGCCTACGCGCTCTCCGAGGCCAGCTCCGGCTCCGACGCCATGAATATCCGCACCCGCGCCACGCTCTCGCCCGACGGCGCCCACTACATCCTCAACGGCGAAAAGCAGTGGATCAGCAATGGCGGCATTGCCGGCCTCTACACCGTCTTTGCCCGGATCACCGGCCCCGAGCCGGGCCCCGGCAAGTTCTCCGCCTTCCTCATCGAGCGCGGCACACCCGGTATGACCATCGGCGCTGAAGAACACAAGCTGGGCATCCGCGGCTCCTCGACCTGTCCCCTGGCGTTCCAGGACTGCAAGGTACCCGCCGCCAACCTGCTGGGCGAAGCCGGCAAAGGCCACCACATCGCCTTCAACGTGCTCAACTGGGGCCGCTTCAAGCTGGGCGTCGCCTGCGTGGGCAGCGCGCGGCAGGCCCTGGGCTACATGATCCGCTATGCCAACGAGAGACACGCCTTCGGCAGGTCCATCGCTGAATTCGGCCTCATCCAGCGCAAAATCTCCACCTGCGCAGCGCTTCTTTATGCGGCCGAAAGCATGATCTATCGCACCTCGGGCATGATCGACGCCTGTGGCGGACAAGCTCCGGATGAAATGGCCAGCAAGGGGGCAGGGAAGCCGGAGACGGACGGACAGCGCGGCGCTATTCCGGGCTGGCTCGACGAGTATGCCGTGGAGTGCTCCATCCTCAAGATCTACGGCTCCGAGATGATGAACGTGGTGGCCGACGAGTTGGTGGCCGTCATGGCCGGTTACGGCTACGTGGAGGAGTACCCGGCCGAGCGTTGTTATCGCGACGCGCGCATCAACCGCATCTTCGAGGGCACCAACGAAATCAATCGCCTCATCGTGACCGGCTGGCTCATGAAGCGCGCGCAGCGCGGCCAACTGCCTTTGCAGGCGGCCATCAGGAAGGTGATGGACGCGGTGATGGAGCCGCCGTCGTACGACGCTGCTGGCGGTGCGGATGGGCCGCTGGCGCGCGAGGCCGGCGCGCTGGCCGCGATGAAACAGATCAGCCTGTTCGCCGCCGGCGTGGCCGCGCAGCGCTTTGCCGCCGGCCTTGAGGATCAGCAGGAGGTAATGGCCGATCTGGCCGATATCGTTGCGGAGGTTTATGCGCTGGAGTCGGCGTTGTTGCGGGCGCAGAAAATGGCGGCTGCCCGTCGCGCTGTCGCGCCGGCGGCCGCCGCCATGACCGGGCTGCTGGCGGACTCCGGCATGGCGCTGGCCGAGCAGGCCGCCCGCCGCGTCCTGGCCGCCTGCGCGGAAGGCGACATGCTGCGCACGCAACTGGCCATCCTGCGCCGGCTGGCCCGCTTTACACCGGCCAATACCGTCGCCCTCAGCCGCAAGGTTGCTCAGCAGTGCGCCCACGCGGAGCGCTATCCGCTGTAGCGGCAATTGGGGCGAGAGCTTTACATGCGGGCGGTCAATGCGCCGCCGCGTGGATCGCCTGCAGCTTTTCCAGCAGCGGCTTGAGCAGCTTCAAATCGAGGGCATTCGCGCCGTCCGATTTGGCGCGCGGCGGATCGTCGTGAACTTCCAGGAAGAGGCCATCGATGCCCGCGGCCACCGCCGCGCGCGCCAGCAGGGGAATGAACTCCGGCTGCCCGCCGCTGACGCCGCCCGCCGCAGAAGGCTGCTGCACCGAGTGGGTGGCGTCAAAGACCACCGGGGCCATCCGGCGCATCACCGCCAGCGAGCGGTAGTCCACCACCAGCGTGTTGTAGCCGAAGCTGCTGCCGCGCTCGGTCAGAAACACGCGCTCGTTGCCGGTGGACCGCACTTTTTCGAGCGAGTGCTCCATGTCCCAGGGCGCCATGAACTGGCCCTTTTTGATGTTGACGGCGCGGCCGGTCTTGCCGGCGGCGATGAGCAGGTCGGTCTGACGGCAAAGAAAGGCGGGAATCTGCAGAATATCCACGGCTTCGGCGGCAATTTCGCAGTGCGCGGCCTCGTGCACGTCGGTCAGGACCGGCAAACCTGTCTCGCGTGCCAATTTGCCCAGAATGCGCACGCCTTCCACCAGCCCCGGGCCGCGAAAACTCGTCACGCTGGTGCGGTTGGCCTTGTCATAGCTGGCCTTGAAGATGTAGGGAATGCCCAGATCGGCGGCGATGCGCTGAATGGCGCCGGCCATGGTGCGCGCGTGCGCCTCGCTCTCGATGACGCACGGTCCCGCGATCAGGAAAAGCTGGCCCGCGCCTGCGTGTACCGGCCCGATTTCGAAGGAGTGGCTCACGAGGCGATTTTATCCTGCGTGCGCCGCGCGGAATTGAGGTCTGACCACATTTCAGGACTGGTATGACCTCTTCTCCGCTATACTTGGCACAAGGCCGCGCCAGGGAGGTGCGGTCCGCTGTTTGTTTCCTCCCTGCGCCATGGAATACGCTGCTGCAAGCTTTTCAGCCAAATCGCAACCCGCCCATCGCGGCACGCGGCACATCCTCGGTTTTGTCTACTTCACATTCATCTGCTATCTCTCCATCGGCCTTCCGCTGGCCGTGCTGCCGCCTTATATCCATCTGCGCATGGGCTACGACGCGGTTCTGGCCGGCCTGGCGATCAGCATCCAGTACGTTGCGACACTCGCCAGCCGCCCGTGGGCCGGCCGCATCAGCGACAGCGTTGGCGCCAAGGTCTCGGTGCTGTGGGGGATGGGCGCCTGTACCGGAAGCGGCGTCGCATTGCTGGTTGCCGCGGCGCTGCACGCGATGCCGCGGCTGAGCTTTGCCTGCCTGATCGTAAGCCGGCTGGTGCTGGGCGTAGGCGAAAGCCTGGGTTCGACCGGCGCAACCCTGTGGGGTATCACCAGCACCGGACCGGAGAGCACCGCCGAGGTGATTGGACTCAACGGCATCAGCACCTATGGCGGCATGGCGATTGCCGCGCCGCTGGGCGTTGTCTTGTACAACCAGTGGGGCCTGTACGCCATCGGCGTGGTCACCATTCTGATCGCCGGCGTGAGCCTGCTGTTCGCCTTGCGTAAGGCCCCGGTGCCGGTGACCGAGGGCGCTGAGCATCTTCCTTTCACGCGGGTTCTGGGCCGCGTCACCCCGCACGGCATGGGCCTGGCGCTCGCCGGCGTGGGCTACAGCGTGCTGGCTACCTTCATTGCGCTGTATTACGCCAGCCTCCACTGGAAAGGCGCGGCGCTGTGTCTGACCGCCTTTGGGCTGGCGTATATCACCGTGCGGGTGCTGTTTATCCGTACCATCAGCCACTTCGGCGGCTTCCCGGTGGCCATCGCGTCTTTGCTGTTGCAAGCGGTGGGCATGGTTCTGCTGTGGCAGGCGGCTGCGCCGTGGATGGCGCTGGCTGGCGCGGCACTGGACGGGTTCGGCCTGTCGCTGGTCTTTCCCGCGCTTGGCGTGGAAGCCGTCAAACGGGTGCCCGAGCACAGCCGCGGCAGCGCGCTTGCCGTCTTTACGGCCTTTTCCGATGTATCGTTCTCTCTCGCCGGCCCCATCGCGGGCGCCATCATCGGTCTCTACGGCTATCCCAGCGCCTTTCTCTTTGCGCTCGTCAGCGTGACGACCGCCCTGGGCATCGTCATCGTGTTGAGAAGAACTCAGATGGCATAAGCCTGACCGTGTGGCAGGGCCTCAGCGGGCGGCGTACTGGGCGTCGGTCACCTTTTCCATCCAGATCACCTGCACGCCTTCCGCATTGGCCTCCTGCAGCGCCAGGTGGGTCATGATGTTTTCGGGTCCGGCGCCATGCCAGTGGCGCTCGTTGGGCGCAATCAGAACCGTATCGCCAGGATGGATCTGGCGAACCGGCTGGCCCTCGGCCTGCACCAGGCCGCTGCCGCTCAGCACGTGCAGCACCTGGCCCAGCGGATGCGTGTGCCACGCGGTCCGGGCGCCAGGCTCAAAGGTTACGCACACGCAGCGGACACGCGGCGAGTCGGGCTTTGTCGCGATCTCGTTCAGCCAGACCGTACCTGTAAACCAGTCGGCCGGGCCTTTGATACTCGCCCGCTCGCCGTTCTTCATGATCTTCATTGCGCCATCCTTTTCCCTAACAAACAACGGCCACCGTGATCCGGTGGCCGCCGCTGTCCTAGTTGTAAAGGCGCTTACCGCTCGTTCTTGCGCCAGTTGATCAGATCGCCCAGTGTCGTGGTCGAGCTTGAAACCGGGTGCTTGTGGCTTTCTGCTTTGTAGCTTTCCACCGTCGCCCGGCTGGCCTCGTGGCCGCCCACCGCGCGCAGGCTCAAGCCCACCTTCTTCTCTTCCACGTTGATCTTGATGATCTTGAAGTCGTGCTCGAAGCCGGTTTCCAGCTTGGATTGCGCGTCGTGCTCTTCGCCGGCCTCGGAGATGTGGCACAGGCCCTCAATGCCCTCCGCGATCTCGACAAACGCGCCAAACTGAGCTGTGCGCAGCACCTTGCCGTGTACCACGTCACCCACCCGATGCGTCGCAAAGAAGGTCTCCCAGACGTCAGGCTGCATCTGCTTGATGCCCAGGCTCAGCCGGCGGTTCTGCGGCTCCACGCCCAGCACCACAGCCTTGACCTTTTCACCCTTCTTGACGACCTCGGAGGGATGCTTGACGCGCTTGGTCCAGCTCAGATTGGAGACGTGAACCAGCCCGTCGATGCCATCCTCGATTTCAATGAAGGCCCCGAAGTCGGTCAGATTGCGGACCCGGCCTTCGACAATCGTCCCCACCGGATAACGCTCACTGAGGTTTTCCCAGGGATTTTCCATCAACTGCTTCATGCCCAGCGAGATGCGGCGATCGGCCGGATTCACGCTGAGGACCACGGTTTCCACTTCGTCGCCCGGCTTGACCAGCTTGGAGGGGTGCTTCAGCCGCTTCGACCAGGTCATCTCGGAGAGGTGAACCAGGCCTTCGATACCTTGCTCCAGCTCGACAAACGCGCCGTAGTCGGTGACCGAAAGGACGCGTCCATGGACGCGGGCGCCCACCGGGTAGCGCTCAGCGGCGTCCAGCCACGGATCGGGCGTCAACTGCTTGAAACCCAGCGAAACGCGCTGCTTGTCCTTGTCGAACTTGAGCACCTTCACCTGAATCTCGTCGCCCACGTTGACGAGGTCGCGGGGATGCGTAAGCCGGCCCCAGCTCATATCGGTGATGTGCAGCAGGCCGTCGATCCCGCCCAGGTCGACAAACGCGCCGTAATCGGTCAGGTTCTTCACCGTGCCGGTGAGCACCGTGCCCTCGCCCAGATGCTCCATGGTGGCCGAGCGCTTGGAGTTCTGCTCTTCTTCCAGAATCTCCTTGCGGCTGACGACCACATTGCCGCGCTTCTTGTTCAGCTTGATCACGCGGACTTCGATCTGCTGGCCCAGGTAGCCGTCAAGATTGCGCACGGGGCGAATCTCAAGCTGCGAGCCCGGCAGAAATGCCTTGATCCCGATATCGACAGTCAGACCGCCCTTCACGCGGCTCACCACGGTGCCTGTGATCGGGGTCTTGTCGTTGGCGGCTTTCTCGATGGAGTCCCACACGCGCAGCCGCTGCGCCCGCTCGTAGCTGACCAGGTAGCCGCCCTCCGGCTCCTCATGCTCGATGACCACATCGATCACCTCGCCGGGCTGGAACTTCACAGCGCCGGTGTGGTCAGTGACCTGTTCGAGAGGCACCAGCCCCTCGGACTTCAGGCCCACATCCACCACGAGATACTTTTCCGTTTGCTTGAGGACGGTGCTGGAAACAAGCTTATCGCCGTATGCCTCGACAGCGGCGGCCTCGGCGGCCTGTTCCCGCTCAAACGCCTCCAAAGCGGCGGAGAAATCCTCACTCGACTCGGCGGCGGGGAAGGACACTGCCACAGGCTCGGCTTGGGTAACCGCATCGGCAGACACAGAGGCCGGCTGTACGGCCGGCGCCGGCACAGTATCAGGCTCCGCCTCCACCGCGCTCGCAGCCGGCTCAGCCTCGGCTACAGGTTCTTGGGGGGTATCGGCGTCCACCGCGAGCGATTCGCCAGCTTCGGCAGCAATTGGAGCTTCGGCATTGTCTGGGTTGGACGTGGACTCTCGCAACGGCTGTTCGTTCTCCGTCGCAGGTTCAAGGGTTGGGATTTCCAATTCGGTGTTCAGGGTTATGCTCTCGGTTTCGGAATTGACGACGTTTGCCATTACTGCCAGCTCCGGGAATTTCTTGCGCCTGCGGCCCGCTTTGCCTGCCACAGGATGTAGCTTTCGCGGCACAAGACTTGGCTTGGACCCGGCCTGTGCGCAGACCCTCCACGAGGCGAATTGTCAGGCCGCGCGCCCAGTGACAGCCTGTCACTGGCCTGTTGCGCTGAGATCGCAATGCGGTTGATTTCTTCTGGAAACCCCCGCACGCCCCGGCTTGCGCGTCGGCGGCCACAACTCGCTGCTTAAATCCGCGCAGGAAGCTACGCACACGAGTGTAACAATCTCCGCTTTCCAGCGTCAATCAAGACCTGCGCGCAATCTTCGGAACGCAAATCTCCTCCCCGAATTTCGTCCTCTATACTGGAGCGAACGGCGCGATTCTCATGGACCATCTCTGGACTCCCTGGCGCTACGCTTATGTCACCGCGGCGGAAGGATCGGCGCGCGCGGGCATTCCCGCCGCGCTTTCCGCCTGGCCGGGCGATCTGGGCTGCGTCTTCTGCAACCTCGTCGCGGCGGCCGACTACGCCATCGCCAACGGCATGGCGCCGGAGCGGGCCGAGGCCGCCGCTGGTCTCATTCTGCGTGGCCGGTACTGCTTCATCTGCCTGAATGCCTTCCCGTACACATCGGGTCACGTGATGGTGATGCCCTATGCGCACCTGGACAGGCTGGCGGCCCTGTCCACCGAGACCGCGCACGAGCTCATCGAACTGGCGCAGCGCACCGAGCAGGCCCTTGGCCGCATATATAACCCGCATGGCTTCAACTTCGGCTTGAACGTGGGCCAGTCGGCCGGCGCCGGGGTAGCCGGGCATATTCATCTGCACGCCATGCCGCGCTGGAGGGGCGACACCAATTTCATGACCACGGTGGCCGAGACGCGGATTCTTCCCGAGGATCTGCAAACGACATGGAAGCGGATAAGAGACGCATTCAGCGAAATGCGCGCCAGCGAGTAGGGCGCTTGTGAGGCAAGGCATCGGAGGCGAAGCATCGCGCCGGGTGGCTACGATTCCGACTCGCGTCCATCCAGATTCCGCTTGAGCACCTTTTCGACCACCTTCTCCACATCGGTCAGGAAGAAGCTGTTGGCGGGCTGCTGTACGGCCACCTGCGTTCCGGTGTGTCCCAGGGCGGAAGCGATCTCGTTCCAGCGGTAGATGCGCGAGGTTACCGGCATGACCACCGGTCTGGGCGCCGGCTCGGGCAGCGCAAAGTAGATGATCCAGATGGCGAGCGCGGCCAGAATCAGCGACTCGTAGACAAACTGCAACGGCGCGGTCAGCGAGGTGTTGCGGGATACCAGAGATGTGACGATAAAGTCGTTGGCGGACATCAGGCCGAAGCCGAGTGCGATGCCAAATCCCTTATTTCGTATCGACAGGCGCAGCGCATTCATGCCCAGGCAGAGGAAAGCCAGCAGGCACAACTCCAGCACGCTGACCGAGTGCATCAGGGCATAAGAAACCGCTGCGACAAGATTGACTCCGTTGGGCGCGTAGGCATCGCCGATGCCCCAGTGCTTCATGGACAGGGATGTCAGGCTGACGATCACCGAGATCAGCGCGGCCCAGCGAAACAGCACGATTCCGATCTTTGAAAGCCCGGGAAAACCGGCGAGCGCGGAACGGAAAACCTCTGTGCAGATGAAGAACAGCAGCACGGCGCTGGCTACGTACACCGTAATGTACGAATAGGTGTACGCCGCGTAGTAACCGCGATTATCGATGTGCCGCTGCAGCAGGTAAAGCGTCGCCAACAAAAGCGGCACCGCGGCAACGTGAAGCGCCACATAGCTGCCCATGGCAGGAAAACGGCGATGCAAACTCTTCTTCCAGAAGAAGATGCCGAGCGTAACCCAGAGAGCAAACTCCGCCACGCTCATTACCGACATGGCAGTATTGACTGGCATAAGAGACTAGAGACACTCCTGCAAACTTGGTCAGGATAGCCTCAAAATGCTGCTGGACTCAATGACGAAGGCGTGGGCAGGCGTTGCCACTTTTGTGCTATGCCGAGGCCCTGCCTGCCATCAAAAGGCAATGTCCCTAGCGCAGTCCTGTGCCGCAGGATGGGCAGGGAGGAAGCGGAAGCGAAAGCGGGCCGGAGCCGGTCGCGGTGGCGGAAAAATACCGCTGGATTGCCGGTGCGGGCGCAGAAGTCACTGATGCAGCGGTGAGGCCAGCGAAAACGACGAACATCGCAAAGACGCGAATGGCAAGCTTCATTTGGTAACCTCAAGCGAATTCACAGTAACCGGAGGTTGGTCTCCTTACTGTGTGGCATGGTAGACCATGTTCTTTCTCAAGTCCATCTTTTTCCTCTACATAAATAGTTGGTCATCCGTTAGATTACCGATGTAACTTCGGTCGGCTTGAAGGTTACCCGAAAGTCGCGCTTGCTTCATGCCCCGCTTAAGGCCGCCTTGGGCGCAGGGCAAACGAAAGGGCCGGAATGCGGTGCTTCGTCCGCGGCAACAGTCTCCGGGTGGACCAACGTCATCAGCTCTGAACAGAGGGGTGAAAGGCAAGCAAAAGGGTGAACGCGGCCTGCTTGCTGGAACGCTCGGAAGAACGCAATCACCCGCAATGTGGCTGTTGTCAAAGTTGATTCCTGCCGCGAAAAGACGGGCGGAAGGTGTGCAGCAGGGGTGAAGGCGCGAGGCTGGAAACAGAGAACTTGACCACGCTTGCAGGCGTGCGGATGCAGAGGCGCAGCGGCCTGTTTTCGCAGGATTTCCACCCTGGGGCATGGTAGAATGAAGTGTAAGCAATTCCGCTTGGAATCCCTCGATTTTTCAAGCGTTTGATCCCTGAATTCCGGCACGGGAACGCGATCCGCGACCGCCCGGTTTGGGACTCTACAGAAGACCCTTACGAACGGAATCCTATGGCGACTGAAGTTCTGAGCACCACCTCGATCCACGGCGAAGACGAAAGCTACACGGGCGAAAACATCAGGGTTCTGGAAGGCCTGGAAGCGGTCCGCTTGCGTCCGGCCATGTACATCGGCTCGACCGGAGAAATGGGTTTGCACCATTTGGTCTACGAAGTGGTGGACAACTCCGTGGACGAGGCGCTGGCCGGCTATGCCAGGAAGATCGACGTGGTCATTCACGTCGACAACTCCATCACCGTGACCGACGACGGCCGCGGCATCCCTGTGGATATGATGGAACTGCCCAACGGCCAGCACATGCCGGCGGTGCAGGTGGTGTTGACCAAGCTGCACGCAGGGGGCAAATTCGATTCCTCCACGTACAAGGTATCTGGCGGCCTGCACGGCGTGGGCGTGAGCTGCGTGAACGCGCTCAGCCAGGAGTTCAACGCCGAGATCTGGCGCGACGGCCACACCTGGGAGATGGACTTCAGTTGCGGTCTGCCCGCCAGCGAACTGCGGCAGACGGGCACCACAAAAAAGCGCGGCACCAAGATCCACTTTCTTCCTGACAAGACCATCTTCACGACTACCGAGTTCAACTACGACACGCTGGCGCAGCGGCTGCGCGAACTGGCTTTCCTGAACAAGGGACTGGAGATTGCGCTGACCGACGAGCGTACCGCCGACCCCAAGACAGGCGAGGCGCGGCGCACCGAATTCCGTTACGCCGGAGGAATCGCCGAGTTCGTCAAGCACCTCAATCGCGGCAAGGCCGTGCTGCACGATAAGCCGATCATGATGGAGGCTGCGCGCGATGGCGTCGAGATCGAAATCGCGCTGCAGTACAACGACACCTACTCGGAAACCGTCTTCAGCTTTGCCAACAACATCAACACCGTGGATGGCGGTTCGCATCTTTCCGGCTTCCGCACCGCGCTGACGCGGACCATCAACGCCATTGGCCAGCAGTTGGGGCTCTTCAAGGATATGAAGGAGAATCTGAGCGGCGACGACGTGCGCGAAGGACTGGTGGCCGTGGTCAGTGTCAAGTTGCCGCAGCCGCAGTTCGAAGGGCAGACCAAGGGCAAGCTCAACTCCGATATTGCCGGCATTGTGCAGGCATTTGTGAATGAGCGGCTGGGCATGTTCCTGGAGCAGAACCCGCCGGTGGCCAAACGCATCATCAACAAGGCGATTGAAGCGGCGCGCGCCCGTGAAGCCGCACGCAAAGCCCGCGACCTGACCCGGCGCAAAGGCGCTTTGGACGGCGGCGGCCTGCCCGGTAAACTGGCCGACTGCTCGGAGCGCAACCCGGATCGCTGCGAGCTTTACCTGGTGGAGGGTGAGAGCGCAGGCGGCACCGCCAAGCAGGGCCGCGACCGCCGCTTCCAGGCCATCCTGCCGCTCAAGGGCAAGATCCTCAACGTGGAAAAGGCGCGCTACGACAAGATGCTGGGGCACGAGGAAATTCGCGCCATGATTACCGCGCTCGGCTGCGGCATCGGCAAGGATGACTTCGACGCCAGCAAGCTCCGCTACGGCAAGATTATCCTGATGACCGACGCCGATGTGGACGGCTCGCACATCCGCACGCTGCTGCTGACCTTTTTCTTCCGTCACATGACGGAACTGATCCGGCGCGACAATGTCTACATCGCGCAGCCGCCGCTCTACAAGATCAAGAAGGGCCGGTTCGAGCAGTACATCAAGGACGACCGCGAGTTTGTGCGCGTGATGGTCAAGCGCGCCGCCGAAGGCATGATCGTGCGCCACGGAGAAGCGGCCAGCCGCATTGAGGGCGCCGAGCTGACGCGCTTCATGGGTACGCTCAATGAGTATCTGGGCTTTGTGGAAAAGGTCGATAAGCGCATTCGCAATGAGAAGCTCACGGAGTTGCTGGCCCGGGCCGAACTGACTCATCGCGCCGACTTCACCTCGAAAACCGGCAGCGAGGTCCCGGAAAAGCTGGCCGCGCTTCATGTCCAGCTTGCCCAGTTGGCCGGCGAGTACCAGTTCAAACTGGGCGAGCCGGTCGAGGATGAGGAGCACCACACCTGGTCGCTCTGCTTTACCGACGCGCAGGGTGCCACGCGCTGCATTGACTGGACGCTGGCCTCCAGCCCCGAGTTCCGCCAGATGATGGCCAAGTATTCTCTCATCAAGGAATTTCTCGAACCGCCCTTCCTCGTCGAGTACTCTTCCAGAACAGCGGCAGCCGTCGCAGTCGAGGAATCAGACAATGGCGAGGCTTCCGATGAGCAGGCCGGGGCCAGGCAGGCACGCGGCGCGGCTCGCGCCTCTCGTGAGCCGGTGGAAAAACAGACCGCGCGGGAACTGTTCGCTTACATCGTGGAGCAGGGCAAGAAGGACTATCAAGTCCAGCGTTACAAAGGTCTGGGCGAAATGACCGCGCCGCAGCTCTGGGACACAACTATGGACCCGGAGCGCCGCACGCTGCTCAAGGTCAAGCTCGAGGACTTTGCCGAAACCGATGCCATCTTTACCACGCTCATGGGCGAAGACGTGGAGTCGCGCCGCCGGTTCATCGAGGACAACGCCCTCGATGTGAAGAACCTGGATATCTAGGGTAAGGTCGCTTTTTGGAGGCGGTCAAAAATAACGCAATTTGCATCAGAATACTTGCAAGTTGCTTGAAAAATTAAGCTTATTGACACCTGCATGCACCAATATGGAGTGCATAGCAGGTGTTCTTGTTTCGGGCCCTGGCTCTCCCTCGCGCCTCAACGGGCAGGAATTCGCAAAAACGATGCCCGCCCGGAGCGCAATCCTTCTGGCGATGGAGAAATGGTGTAACTCGTTCCCGGGTCGTGCTGCCACCTGAAAACGCCAATGAGCGGTTTGCCGTGCTATCGCGATTCCAAAATTGCCGTTGTCCAGATAACCCACTTTCTGGATGCGCATCGTTACCCAAAACATCTACTGGTGCTCGGGACCGAGCAGGCCCAGGAAACGCGGAGCCCCGTCACCATTGCGTCGGCTTGAGGAGAAGCTTTGACCGCTCTCTCGCGCTCTTCGCGTCGCGAGAGTATCGCCCCATCAATTGCTGCCACCTGCTCACTCAAGGAAGCCGCCTCGCGACTTAGGTCATGATGCGACGCCCTCAAGTCCTTAATCTGATCTTTCAGAAACAGCAGCGATCTTCCAAACGAACGCTCTGAGGTTGCAATGTTGCCCACCAACATGCCACATCCCGAGCGCATCAACTGCTTGTTGGCCCGCTTACGCCGCATCCAAAGCTTCAGCTTCTTGCCGCGTTCATCAATCTCGTGCCGGTAAACCTTGTACGCCGGCCATCCCAATACCCGCGTCCAATCGTTGTCTCGCATCGCCCTGAGAATAGCCGAAACACCCACATCGGAAAAAACCGGCAAAATCAGGCCGCTTTACACTTTCCTGCGCAGAGCCCCACTTCTCTTGTTTTCCCCAGACCAAGTCGCTTGGTTTGTCCCCGGATTCATCCGAAGGATCTCCGTTCAACTTTCGATCAACAATTAAAACCGCAGAACTGGATGATTGTACAATTGAAAATTTCATTCGCTGTGATAACGTGTTGTTATCAGACGGGCCTTCCCTACTTCTCAAAAACGAGTGTGGCACCATATATGGAACTGCGGCATTTGCGGTCCTTCTTGGCGGTGGCTGAATGCTTGCATTTCGGTCGGGCGGCAAAGACCTTGCACCTGAGCGAACCGGCACTTAGTGTGCAGATTCGTGATCTGGAAGAAGAGATCGGGACACCACTATTCAAACGCGACCGGCGAGCTACAGCCCTCACCGCTGCTGGTCGCGTTCTGATTGTCGAGGCCCGTCAGGTTCTCAAGGTTATGGAGCTTGCCGTTAACAGAACCAGGGGTGCGGCGTCGGGATTTGTGGGCACCCTGAGGGTCGGTTTTATTTCGACTGCTGCAGGCATTCTTGTGCCCCCACTTGTTAACGCCTTTCGGTCAAGATATCCGGATGTTCATCTCGAATTGCGCAATGTACTTACCAGTGATCAGGTTGTGCAATTGAATGATAAAGCGCTCGATATAGGCCTTTTGCGCGTGCCCATCAACGCGCCATCCAATATCTGGACCATCGTGCTCCATCGTGAGCCCTTCGTCTTATTACTTCCATCGTCGCACCGGCTGGTAAAGAAGAAATCCATCTGCCTAAAAGATCTCGACAACGAGGACTTTATCATGTACACACGCAAGCTTGCTCCTGGATTCCATGACCGGATTATGGCAGTTCTAAATAGCGCCGGCCTCAGCCCAAGGATCGTTCAAGATGCTAGCGAAATGTACACGCTCGTTTCGCTCGTCGCCTCTGGCTTGGGTGTTGCCATTGCGCCATTGTCCGCCACATTGCATCATTTCGATGGGGTCGTTCACCGCAAACTCTCTGAGAAACTACCACCTTCTGAGATAGCACTTGCGGTGAATCGTGAGAATATATCTCCCACCGCTAAACGATTCATTGATCTGTCCATCAAGACGTTTCTCAAGAATAACTTATCCATGGCTCTGAATGAAAAAGCATCTCTCAACCTGCAATCCTGATGATCCAAAACTCAAATTGCAGTGATCAATACGAAATAGCTCTTATAAGCTCCGTTCTCGACCTTTTACATTCGAGAACGAAAGCGGCGGGCGTTGCGTGAGCGCTATCTAAACCCCATCTTGTTCCCATCGCGGGTATCAGTCACATTGTAAGCATAAGAGGACGTGACGAGAAGTTGTGGCCGAAGTAGCGAGGTTTGGTGTCAGAGCAGTAAGCCAGCGGACAGAGCGTATCGGCATTTTGTCATGCACGAGGTATGACGGCGTCGCAACTGTTGGCCTGGAGGAAGCGGCTGCGTGAGAGCGAAGCGCCAAGGTTCGTGGCAGTGGAAGTGGCGCCGGCTGCTGAGGTACAGAGAGCTGTAAAGGTTCAGCACAGTCAAGCCACTGCAGTACGGATCGGGCGTGGCCGAAGTCTGGTGGTGGAGCCTGGGTTCGATAGGCATCATCTGCGCGCATTGCTTGCGGTATTGGAAGCGGAAGCATGATCGGCCTGCCCAGTTTTATGTTTACGCACGCTGGACCGGCCCCAGGGACCGCGGATCTGGCTGGCGGTGGAAGCGGCCGGCATGCGCTGCGGTTTCGATCGCCTGGCAGAGCGGGTGCGCGCGGTGATCGGTCAGGACCCTCTGAGCGACAGCCTTTTCATCTTTCGCTCGCGAAGAGGAGACAGGTTGAAAATCCTCGCGTGGGACCGCGACGGTTTTGTTTTGTGGTATAAGCGGCTTGAGACTGGAGTTTTTAAACTGCCGCGGGTACAGGAAGGTGCACGCTCCGTGGAGATGCGGGCCAGCGAGTTGGCGATGATCCTGGACCGCATGGACATGACGAAGCTGAAGCGGGTGCCGCGCTACGAACGACCAGCGCGAACCAGAGAAATCAACCAAGAAAAGGTCGTGGTCTAAGTAACTCTATCTCTATTTATGTATCTACTTATATGCGACTCCTGCCGGCAAGTTAGTCGAGTTACCCGACGACAGCGACGCGCTGAAAGCAGTGGTGCGTGCATTGCTCGCCGAACGTGATGGGGAGAAACAACGGGCTGACGCGCAAGCGCAGCAAGCTCGAGAGCAACAGCAGCGCGCCGATGATCTGTACCTGGAGAATCTGCGGCTGGCAAATCGAGTATTTCCCGGGCCACTTCGAGCGCATCCATCATGTGCGCAAAAAGTACGCCTGCGCGGCATGCGAGAGCAACGGCGGCAACCCGCGCATCGAGACCGCGGCCAAGCTGGAGACCGCCATCGACAAGGGCCTCGCCGGTCCGGGCCTGTTGAGCTATATCGTCACAGCAAAAGCTGTTCGCGTCTGGCTGATGATGCGGTCATTCTTATTCGCCTGTCTCAATTCCGGGGTCCAGTTTACATCCCGCTGTCCGAATTTCCGAAACCGGCTCAGCTATCCGGCCAACGGGCAGGACAGTGTCCCCAGTGATCAGGCGGAACTGCAAAGTCAAGAAAAAATATCGATGTTCAAGCCGTAAATGAAAGCTTCATTGAAGCTCTCTGGCTGAATCATGCATTTGTTGCAAATGTGGTTTCTCTTGCTTGAGAGAGCATGTGCCGGAAGGATCGATTTTCGATCCTTCCGGCACATTTACTTGCGGCTTGCAGGGCGCTTGTTAGAAGAAGAGCTTGACGGCGCCCTGTAGCTCGCGGTTTGAAGTGGCTGTTTTTACGACTCGTCCGAGAGCTCCGACCTGCTGACCGGTCTGTGAGAAGGCGATGTTATTCGGAATCGGCCAAGTGAAGTTGGTGTGGTTGGGCAGGTTGAATGCTTCAACCCGGACCTGCATTCTGAGCCTTTCGGTGAGAGCAGTCATCTTGTCCACGGAAGCACTCCAGAAGAATTGCCCGGGGCCTTGAACCGCGTTACGGCCGATGTCGCCCATTTTGTTGACTGGATTCGGGAACGAGAAGCACTGGGTCTTCACGAAGTGTACTGGATTGCGCGGGTTGATCAGGGAGCCCTGGCAGCCCGGAACATTAAAGTTCCGGTTGGGCAGTTCCTGGTTGACAGACGAAAGCTGGCCGTTCGGGTCGCCGCCGAGAATCACGTTGAACGGGTTGCCGGAAGCAATCTGCATAATGTTGCCGACTTGCCAGCCCTTCTTGAAGAAGCCCTTTATGCCACCATTCATCCCGGACTCAAACGGTCCGCCGATGGCCCACACCGAGTTGATCATCAGGTTCTGACGAATGTCGAAGTCGGAAGGACCGTAATTGAGCCGCGGGTAAAACCATTGCGGGTTCTTGAGTGAGTTTCTGAATGCGTCGGTTCCTACTGAGGTTGAAGTGGTATCCATGCTCTTGCCCCAGGTGTACGAGGCCTGCAACTGCACACCGTGGGTCATGTTCTCAGTCAGTCTCGTTTCCAGCGCGTCGTAATAGGCGGTACCGGTCCAGTGAACCGCGGAGATGCGTCCGTAGTTCGGGTTGATGCGCGGCGAGCCGAACACTTGTGGCCAGTAGAGGCCTGTCGAGGTCAGCGTCGGCACAGTCATGTTTCCGTCGTCGGAGGGCGTCACAATGTGCAGGCTGTGCGATCCCACGTAGGCGACCATCAGGCTGAGGTTATTGGTAAGCTGTTGCTGGATATTCAAATTCCAGTGTTCCACGTAATTCAGCTTGGGATGGTGCTGAATAAAGCCGCCGCGCTTCGACACCGCGGAATGCAGGATCAGGTTGTAGCCTGTTTCTCCGCCGAAGGAGCCGGCCGGCATGTTGGTGTCTGTGCCCTGTATGAAGTATGGGTAGCTGAACTCGTTTTCCAGCTCCATTTCATAAGGCAGCGGTAACACGTCGAATATGCCAAAGCCGCCGCGAACCGCTGTTCTGCCATTGTTTCTGGGATCCCAGGCAAATCCGACACGCGGGTCGAAGTTCATCTTGGTTGGGTTGCGGAAGAGCGGGCTTCCAAGAGTTTCGACGGCGGATGACATGGTTGGCAGGTTTGCCAGGTGGTTGTGTTCCTCGGTCGGAACCGACGACATTTCGTAGCGGACGCCAAGGTTCAACACCAGGTTCCGGCGAGCGTGCCAGTCGTCTTCAAAGTACGAGGCGAAGATATTCTGCCGAATGCCGCGAACCGACAAATTTCCGGGCAGGACGGATTCGAAAGAGAGCGGCTGATTCGTCAGGAAATTTGAAATGCTGCCGAATTGCCACGTGCCGGCCCGCGTCGCCACCGAAAATTCGTTGTCATTGATGTGCTCGTAGTACATGCCGAAGTGGAGGGAGTGATTGCCAATGTTATAGAAAGCATCGTCGTTAAACTGCAAATCGTCCCACCAATACTCGTGCAAGATCACGGCGGTAATACCGCCGCTGAATTTGACCAGACCGGGAACGCCCACCGAAGGCGCATCTCCTCCCGGGATCGAACCAAACGCGGGGCTTGCTGCGAGTGGGTTGATTGGATTTGCATTGCCCGACTGGGCGTATACGCGAACATAGCCAGCGTGTGCCGTATTCACAAAGTTCGAGGAGAAGGTGTGGTCTTCTTCGATCGTCGCTATCTGCCGGTCCAGGCTAAATAGCTTGTTCTTGTTATTCATCTCATCGGGCTGCGATCCCTGGCTGGTATCGTTGAGGAAGGTTTCATCCAAAGAATCCCTATTGCTTAGCTGCTGATTGAACTTTCCTGTCTCGAAACTCTCGGACTCAATGAATGGGCCATTGAAGACAAATTCTCCAGTTTCCCCATTGGATGAGATCAGGCCGTTCGGCAGCGGGTAAAATGCGTTGATGAAATTAAAA
>JAJZME010000041.1 GCA_021803035.1 Acidobacteriota bacterium
TCAGCGTGGCATCCCTGCCAACCAGCCTTAACTGATGGTGTGCGGTGAATGCCGGCCCTGCAGGGCGGCGAAAGAACAGGCAGATTCGGAAATTGTCATGCAGGGGAGCTTTGATTGTGCGCTGGCGAACAATTATTAGGGAAAGCAGGAGAACTATGCGGAAACTTCAATACTTGTTTATGGCGCTGGCGGCCTTGTGCTTTGCCTCTCCGGCGTTTGCACAGGGCAGCTCGGCGGCAATGAGTATGGCGCCGATCGGCGCCGGCATCGGCATGGGAATCGCGGCGGGCTTCTGCGGCGTGGGCGAGGGCAAAGCCGTCGGCTCGGCCTGCGAAGCGCTCGCCCGCAATCCCGGCTATCGCGCCGGCATTCTGATGTTCCTGGTGCTCGGCCTGGCCTTCATCGAATCCCTAACCCTGTTCACGCTGGTGGTGATCTTCGTAAAGATCTACTAAGCCTGTTCCCATGCGAATGCGGCCTTCCGCTCGCGCAAGGCCGCATTCGCCGCTCGCAGCGGGGATGTGAAGGCCGCGTGGCCTTCAGGGGTTCGAGAGCAGCATTTTGATGGCTTCGCGATAGCTCAGTCCCACCGGGACCGGCTTGAAGTGGCTTGTCGCCTCCAGCATGTCGTAGGACTTGGAGAAGAAGAGCACGCGCCCCGTCATCTCCAGTTGCAGGCGTGTGGTCCGCCATTGATTGTCCCCGACGTTGGCCTGATCGATGGCGATCCAGCCACCCTTGTTGAGGTGGCCAAGGATGCCCCATCCGAAGGCTATGCCGTGCTGCAGGCGCCCTTCCAGGTGAACCACCCGGTCCGCTGCCGCATTGATCCAGATCTCGCCCGCCATGGCGGTCAGAACTTGGGTTTCCAGGTCGGGCGGGTTGTAGTTGGGATTCGGCTTGAAGGTGAATTTTTCCACCAATCCGCCCGGCGTCTCGATCGCGCCGGCGTACTTGTAGAGAAACGCCGCGGGCAGCGCCCGCAATATCTTGAGCGCGCGGTTGGTGTCGGCATCCTCGCTCTGCTTGCGGTGCAGCTGCTGGCTGGGATCGCTGAGCAGGCCGTTCAGCCGTGCGATCTCCTTGTCCTCTGCGGCGGCGCTCAGCGGCTTGCCGTTCACTGAGATGAGGCGGGCTACATCGCCGTCGCTGGTTTCGATGATTGTCTTGGTGGTCGTCAGCCGCGGACTGGATCTGCGCAACTGGAATTGCATGGGAAGGTTGTGGCCTTCGGCGGCGTACACTTCGTTGGCCAGCGCATGATTCACATAGGCTTGCGCCTGGGCAGGTGAGAGCGTGGCCGGAGTGGCGCCCGCCGGCTGTCCATAAGAGCGGACCGCCCCCGCGAGCAAGGCGAAGAGCAGTGGGAAGCTCCACGCCGCGATGGATTTAGCGGGCATTTTTTCCCTGACGATCGCCACGTTGTCTCATGCTTGAATTAGACGCAGATGCCCGGTTCTGGATTCTTCAATTGAAGCAACATGCCCGCGTTGCGTATAGTGCGGGCAGGGCCTGCTACGGCCCAGGAAGGAAAGAATTATGGCATTGGAGAATTCTCCCGCGCGCATTGGCAAGACCGTTGTGATTTGCGGCGAAGTGAAAGGCAGTGAGGATCTGATTGTGGATGGACGCGTGGAGGGGACCGTGAGTCTTGCCGAAAACAGGCTGACGATCGGCCCCAACGCCAATGTCGCGGCCGATCTGACCGCTCGAGACGTCTTGATCCTGGGCCGCGTGCAAGGCAATGTGGTAGCCAGCGGCCGCGTCGAGCTTCGCGCCGGATGCGCCGTGGAAGGCGATATTCGGGCGTTGCGGCTCGCAGTCGAAGACAACGCGGTCTTCCGCGGCAAGGTAGACCTGACCCAGAACGCCGCCAAGGGACCGGAAGCGGCCACCACGACCCATGCGGGAGAAAGTGTTTAAAGCCTCGCGGTCCAGGCGCGTCTTTAGAGGCGCTGGGCCGCCGCAAATTCGCAGGTCTGCAAGAGGATGTCAGGTTTGTTAAGGCGTTTGTTCGATAAGAATCCGGAGAGCGATGCGGCTGCGTCCAATCCGCAGCCCGCAGGGCAGGGAATCCTCAAGGGTCCGCGCGTTCTGCGCCATTCCGGCGGCTGGGCGACGCTGCGCAAGCGGCTTCAGTCCGAACCGGGCCTGCACATTCTGGACGTCGGCTACACCTCACCCACAAACATCAACTACCTGACCGGCCTGGGCCACAGCATCTTCCTCTCGGACCTGGTGAACGACGCCTGCGCCGGGGACTGGCAGCGCGGCGCCGACGAGGACGGCAATCCGGTGTGGGACGTGGACGGCTTTTTGAAGCAGTCGCTGGACTTTGCCGGCCGCAAGTTCGATGTGGTGCTGTTGTGGACGGCGCTCGATTACCTGCCGGAGGCTCTTGTAGCGCCAGTGGTCGCGCATCTAACCGGGGCGATGAACCCCGGTGGGCAGGTATTGGCCCTTTTTCACGTGCGCATGCAGGGCGAGGAAACGGTTCACTGTCGCTTCCATGTGACCGCGGGAGACGACGTGGAGGTTCAGTCGGCCAGGCCGTTTCCCATTCAGCGGGTGTTCACCAACCGCAGTATCGAGCGTCTCTTCACCGGCTGGTCGGGACACAAGCAGTTTCTCGCCAAAGACGGCGTTTCGGAAGTTATCATGACGCGCTAGCCAGGCCTCTGACCGCTAATAAGCAGCTTTTAGCGATTTGCTCTTGGTTGTCAGCTTGCCGGTTGGGGCAACAGGCTTCGGGCGGGATCGCCTTAGATTTCGGAGCGCGGCCCTTTGCGACCGGCTATTACCAGGCCAGGTCCGGTTCCGGAAGTGGATCCTCCACCCGGCGAGCAGAAGCCGCTCGCCGGAGTGCATGCAGATGGCATTTGCGTTAATACTGCACGATTGCGGCGAAGGAGTCGGGCTTGAGGCTTGCGCCTCCTACCAGTGCTCCGTCGATCTCTTCCTGCGAGATGAGCGCAGAGGCGTTGTCGGGCTTCACGCTGCCTCCGTAAAGGATGCGCATCTTTGCCGCCACTTCGCCACCGAGCAGCTTGGCCACTTCGCCGCGAATAATGCGG
>JAJZME010000013.1 GCA_021803035.1 Acidobacteriota bacterium
CCATTTGCTTCCACGGCATCGCCTCTGCACCTCCGCGCTCCCTCCAGCGCGTACGGAAGTGTAAAGCATCTCCAGAGACAATGTGTAAAGGATGTCATGGAACTGAACATTAGAGGGCTGACACACTGCCTGAAGCGCAATCCTGCGGTCCATGCCTTTCGCCCCATTTCCTGTGTCGGCGCTCCTTGCCTTCTCGGCCATCCGGCAGTATATATGAGCGTTACTCCGGCTTTGCGCCAGAACTTCTGCTGCGCGGTTGCTCTGGCGCGTTACCGCGCGCGCCCTACAACGGAGGCAATAGCCAAGTCCATGAACGACGTTCTGTTGGAAGTCAGAAATTTCAAAGTCATCCTGGACGGAACTCTCATCCTGTCCGACTTGAACTTCACGGTTGACGAGGGAGAATTTCTCACCATCCTCGGCCCCAACGGAGCAGGGAAAACCGTCTTGGTCAAGGCGCTTTTGAACCTGGTGCCTTACACCGGCGAACTGCGCTGGCACAAGAAGCCCAAGATCGGATACCTGCCGCAGGGGCTCAACCAGACGTCTGTAAGAGACATGCCCCTGACGGTGAAGGATTTCTTCGCGCTCAAAAAGCTCCAGCCTGACCAGGTCCTGAACAACCTTGCTCTCGTCGGCCTCCAAGAGTCTGTGCTGGGAAAAAGGGCCGGCCACCTTTCCGGCGGAGAGTTCCAAAGGATGCTGGTCGCATGGGTTCTGGCGTCGCACCCCAGCGTGCTTTTTCTGGATGAACCCACGACGGCTGTCGACGTCGCCGGTGGCGAAACCATCTATTCGCTTTTGAAAGCGATCTGGCAGGCTCAAAAACTGACCATCTTCCAGGTCACCCACGACCTGAATATCGTATTTGCGCACTCCACCCACGTGCTTTGCCTATCGAGGCGTGGAGGCCTCTGCTACGGCGTTCCGAAGGAAGTGCTGACACCAGATGTTTTGAGCGACATGTACGGGGCCGAGATCAAGTTTCATACACATTGAGGTGCTTTGACCCATGACGAGCCAACTCATTCTGAGCCTGATCAGCGGAGTCTTCATTGCCGGTTCAGCCGCATACCTGGGGACTCTTATGCTGTCCAAGAAAATGGCGGTTGTGGCCGGCCCGTTGGGACATCTGGCGCTGCCCGGAGCCGCGCTGGCCCTGGTCTACGGATTCAGCATTTCTCTGGGAGCTTTCCCATTTGTCGTAGGCGGTATCGTGCTCATCTGGCTGCTGGAGATCAGGACAAAGCTCCAGATGGAAGCCCTGACAGCGATCGTTTTCGCGACCGGCGTAGCTGCTGCTTTTCTATTTTTGCCCATTGATAAAGCACAGGCCGCCTTGATTGGCGACATCTCTCGGGTGGGAATCGATGCAACCATTGCCGCCGTTATCTTGGGCACCATCGTTTTCGTCGCCGTGAACCGCAGCTATTCGAAGATCATGCTGGTCAGTATTCACGAGGATCTGGCAAGAACCGAGAGGATCAACGTCAAGCTCTATAACCTTCTCTACCTCTCGGCCATCGCCATTATCGTGGCCCTGGGAGTTGACCTTGTCGGTGGGCTGATGACCGCCGCCTTGGTGGCCATTCCTGCCGCAGCGGCAAGAAATGTGAGCAGTACGCTTGCCCAGTACAGCCTTGCCGCCGGCGCATTCGGCGTCATCTCCGCGATTGTCGGCATTCTCTCTGGCGCCTTTTCCGGTCTTCCAGCGGGTCCGCTCGTGATTCTCTCCAGCGGGGTTATCTTCTTGGCTACCGTCCCTCTGGCAAAGGTTTGAACGCAACGCAAACGCCCAACCGCAAAGGCGAGCAAAATTCCCGCGCTTCCAGACATTCCGCTACTGCCTCTGAACGGTAATCAGATCCAGCGCATTCAGAGTTGCGTCAGCCTTCGTAGATCGGCTTCGAGTCCTGCCCGCTGCAAAGGTTCCCCCTGCCAGCTCAGCGAATCTCCATGACTGCCAAACCCATGGGCGGCACTACGATCGTCAGCCGCTGATCGTGGATGGGAACGTCCTGCGGCGGTCCAACCTCCGCGGCCTGCCGTAACGCATGGACCTGCTGCGGTGTGGGGTATTTCGGACTGCCCATCTTCTTCCAGGCGGCCAGAACGTCGCCATGCTCGGCATCTACACGGCGAATCGTGGCCCAGGCATCGTTGCCAATGCCCTTGAAATTAAAGACTACCGTCTTGTCAGAGCCCTGCACGCCCGGTTCAACAAGGTTCCACGCAGCAATCACCAGCGTTCCATCCGCCCGCCGCGTGACGATGGCTTCATTGACGGGCGCGGCAAGCCGCTCATTGCCAAGCTCGTGCAGCAGCATGAAAGCGTCGAAAGAGGGTTTGGGTATTCCGTCTTCAGCCACAAGGCCAAAGCCTCCATAGAACGGCGTCTTGATCACGCCCTGCTCTTCAAAAACATCGGAGAAAGTCCAGTACGACATCATCTTTGTCATGCTGGCGCATTTGCTGATGGTGTCGGCAAGCCATGGGCCCATGTAGATGGAGTCGGTAATGTCCTGATGATTGGCGTAGCTCGCGTTGAACTCGCTCCAGATCAGGGGAGTATCCGGCCGGGCAGAATGCAGGATTTCTTCGTGGACTTTCTCGATGGCCGCGCACACCATCTGGTGCGGTGCGACGTATCGGTGATCGTGGAAAACATCGATGGCCGAGTCGTCGCCATAGGCGTGCGAGGAGACAAAGTCGAGCGGCACATGGTCGCGCACGGCATGGGCGATCATGTCGCCCACCCACGCCGCCTGCGCGGTTGCCGGTCCGCCCACACGCAGCCGCGGACTGACAGCTTTCAAAGCGCGCGCGGTGTTATCGTACAGCTTGAAGTAAGTCGCTTGGGCGGGCTTGCCGGTCCAGAAACCGATGTTTGGCTCGTTCCAGACCTCGAAGTACCACTGGGAGACTTCGTTAATGCCGTAACGCTCGACTAGATGGCGCGCAAACGCAGTTATCAGTGCGTCCCACTTCGCATAGCTCGCAGGCGGAGAAACGATGGGGTGATACCAGAAGCTCTGGTAGTCAAGGTGAGCGGCCAGCAGCTTGGGCATGAAGCTGATCTCCACAAAGGGGCGAATCCCGTTGGCGAGCAGCGTGTCATAAATCTGGTCGACATACGACCAGTTATAAACCGGCTGGCCTTGCGCATTTTGACTGTAAACGCCGTTCTCGTCGTCCAGAATTCCGTGGAAGCGGACGTAGCGAAACTTCGTGATCCCCTGCACCATGCGCAAGTCGTGCTGATAAGCCGCGCGCATCACCAGATTGGCGCGCCCTGAGCCAAACATTTCTTCCCAGGTATGCGGGAATGGTGTAGCCGCCGCGTGCGCATCGACGGTAATCTCCTCAGTCGATGCGGACTGTGAAGACACGGGCTGCTGAGCATCTGCACGGCAAAAGAAGATCATAAGAGCTGCCACTGCACTGAACACAACACAATTGCGCAACATTGGCTTTTCCCCCGCTTCCATTGAACGTCCTCGCACGAGCAACGAACATCCTGCTTACGGTGCCGTTGCCAGGCACTTCAGTTGGCAGATTGCATCTGCCACATAACCCGCTGCGGTGGCGAACGCGCGCCCCGCAGGTTCAACCGCCGCCGTATTGGGATCCACGCCTTCGGTAATGATTCCCCCGTCCCATTTGCTGGCGCGAAGCACCTTCCATGCCCGCTCGCGTCCCTCGGTCAGCGCCAGATGATCGGCGACACTCCACGATGTGGTGAAGGGCAGCCGATAGCTGCCCGGCAATCCATAAGGACGATCCGCATACGAATACTTGTAGGCTGCCGAGTGCAGCCAGCGATAGGTACGCACGAAGATCGGATTCGTCTGATCCACAAAGCCCAGGACGGGCAGCTTCATCAGCGAGCCGGGCGGCACATCCGCAAAAACATGGTGCGTGCCGTCGGTCGCACTCGCAAAGACGGGCCCTCCAGCATCCGGCGCGCCGCTGGAAACACAATACGCCATGATCGCCTTGTGCAGCGACGCGGCGCGTTCGGCCATTTCTTTTGCGCCCGCCGCATCCTGGAGCTGCTCGAATAAAGAGCCGAGATCGAGGAATGCCTTCCAGACCAGAACATTGTCATAAGTCAAAAAGGGCAGCTTCGAATACTCATCCTGCGCATCCTGCAGCGATGAATAGAGACCCGTCGCCGCATCCTGGTGAGACGCGATCCGGTCGCGCAGCTTGGTGAGCACATTGCGATGCGCGCGCAGAAACTGAATATCCCTGGTCCGCTCGACGTACTCCGTCAGCGCAATGAGCGGAGCTGCGGCCTCATCCAGCTCAAATCCGTCCTCCAGCACTACGCCGTCGATAAAGCGGCTGTGCGAGCCGGTGTTGCGAAGCTGTATTGTGAACGCGTACTCAAGCGCCTCGCGGGCCTGCTCAGTGTCGATGTCGAGCAGGGCCGGAAAACTCCATAGCATGGCATCCCGGTCCCAGTACGCGGCGGAGACGTAATAGCGCGGGCTTCGCGAAGTGACGCCGGCAAACTGTTCGGTGTCAATCGTTCGGCCCCACGCGTAGAGCGCGGTAAAGAGGAAGTTCCGGTTCATCAGCAGATCCAGGTCCGGCTGGCCTGTCGTTCGCGTGCGCTGCTGGCACCAGGCTGCGGTCTGAGCAATCATGGCCTCGGCCCCGTGGCGATCGAGCATCAACTCAAGCGCGCGGGCATTGTGGGAGGCGCTGAATTCTTCTATGCCCGCGCCCAGTATGAAAATGGCCTCGGCACTCTTTCCCGGAGCCAGGGTTACAACGCGCTGCTCATCGACTTGCGGCGACAGCGTCAACGGAGGCGCGCTGATGGACGCAGCGGACCGGGGGTGGATCACGGACCACGCGAACTGCGTATCCTGGGTGACATAGCTGAACACTTCGGCAGAGTCGATCCACGGCGCCGACGCCACTGTCCGTTCTCCCTGCAATTTTACGGGCAAGTAGGTGACCCGGTCGAGAGAACCCCAGGACGCCGCCAAGCCCAGCACCGCCTTTACAGCTTCCACGCGCCGGTTGGTAAGGGTCATGCGCAGGAATGCCGCGCGCACACCCGGAGGCGCACACCAGGTGAGGCTCATCTCCAGACCGTCCGCGGCTAGATGCGCCGTGGGAATCCAATATGCAATCACCTGCCACGCGGGATCTCGAAACGGAATCCGTTTACCGTCGGCCTTGAAATAGGGCTGGAGCACCGGCGAGCCGTTCTCTCCGGTCACCTGCAGCAGCCCGCGGTCGCGCATGGAAAGCACATTGAAGCTGGCAAGTGCGCCATCGCCAGCGCGGATGTTGGGCAGTGAGATCCATTCATTGCCAGTGGGAATTACATCGTTGGGACCAAGAGACAGTGAGTAACGCTGCGGCGCATCCGATGCGAAGAGCATTGTTGCGGTCAGCAAGAAAAATAAGGAAAGGCCGAGCCAGCGCCGCAGAGGCAACCTTCGATTGATTGGCAATGCGGCCGCACGCATCTTCTTCGCCCTCGTTTCCGGGTGATTCGCTCCAGGATTGACTCTATACGGAGGAGATCTCAGAGGGCGCTCCCGTGGGAACACCCTCTGAGATTGTGTTCAGCTTCAAGAAGGCGGTCAGAAGCTGAAGCGCGCCTGGAGTTGCACCGTTCTGCTGCCCAGTGCCGAGCCAGCAATGCCAAAATTCTGCTTCGGGGCCGTCGTTCCGTCTGGATTCGCCGAGCCCAGGACGGTATTGATCGAAGAGGTATTGATATTCGTCTTGTTGAACAGGTTGTAGGCATCGACCCGGAACGAGAATCGTGCCTTCTCTCCCAGCACTGGCGCGTTGGGCAAGCCAAAGGATTTGGTCAGACTCGCATCCATGTCGTTATAGTGCGGGCCGTTGAGGCTGTTGCGATGAATCCCCGGCACCGGTGCGGGTGATGTGGCCGGGAAGGTCGCTCCCACAACATAACTTGGCGCCGGGAAGAACGTGGTGCCGTTGCCTTTGTAATTCGGGTTGATGTTTCCAAACCCCTGGAAGGTTTTGTTTGAGGTCGCCGTTCCCGCGCCACCGAGATGATTCGTGGGGCGGAGCGAGCTGTAGCGGCTGCCCTGGTAGTAAACGTTCGAGACGGTGTTGTAAACCGGATTCCAGGGAAAGCCCGTATGCCAGTTCCAGATGCCGCCCAGCGACCAGCCGCCCAGAGTCTTCTCCATCAGCGAATTGCCGTGGAAGAACACCGGCTGCCACAGCCCATAGATCTTGAACGCATCCCCTACGTTGTAGTCCGAGCGCCCATAGGCCGCGTGCGTGTTGTACGGATAGGGATCCATGGAATATGGGCCGGAATTCTCGTCCATCGACTTCGCCCAGGTGTATTGGAATTGCGTCTGGAAGTTGTTGGCAAAGTTGTGGTTGAGAGTGGCGATCATCGCGTTGTAATTCCCGTTGCCAGAGTTCTCGTAGAAATCAAAGAAATTCACAACCGGATTCATTGCGAATCCCTGGTACGCGCCGATTACGTTCCAGTTGTTCTGAATCAGCAGGTGCCGCATCTGGCTCCCTTGGTAGCTCAGAGTTGCCATCCAGTTGTACGGAAACTCGTAGTCTCCTTCCAGCGAGTAGCGGTAATTCACAATGGTCTTGGGATGAGAGGGAAAACCGGTCACTTGAGCCGTACCGGTCAAAGGCAGGTTCGCGCTGCTGAATTGCGTAATGGTAGACGGGTTGGGCGGATACCCAAAGAGCGAGTTGATGTTCGTCGCCGTCTGGTAGAGGATTCCTGTGTTCGCACACGTGGGATTGTCTGTGAATGGATAGGGGCAGGTAAAGGCCGCTTGCACGGCGTTGGGCGGGTTTCCATTGCCGTTGGCCAGGATGGCGATCTCGTTCTGGTTATAATTGATGCCGAAGCCGCCGCGCAGCACCGCCTTGTTCTCGAACATTTTTGGCTGCCACGCAAATCCAATCTGTGGTCCCCAATTGGTCTTCTGCGGCGTGTACAAATGTCCGCCCACACGGATGTTGAGGCCAGTCAGCGGATTGGAGGCCGGGCCGAATCGCGCCACATCCAGGTTGTTTTGCTTGGAGTAAAACCCGCCGAAGTAAGACCAGCGCAGACCAGCGGTCAAGGTCAGGTTGGCACTCATCTTGAAATCGTCCTGCACAAAGAATCCCCAGATATTGAGGCGGTTATCCTGGCGGTTGGCAAACGGGACGCCGGTTGCGTGATTAAACTGCCCGCTCTCAAAGTAGGGAGCATCATTGGCAAAGTCCCACAGGTTGTGGAAGCTGAAGGACGGCCGTGCCGCATACACCGGATTGTTCAGGTAATAGAGGCGGGTGAGTTCGCCGCCGGTCTTGATGCTGTGGCGGCCCAGGACCATCGTAAGCACATCGTTGTAGCTATACGTCCACTGGTTGAGGTTGCTGGGACCGGGAGCCCCGAAATACTGGAAGCCGCCTTCCCCCCCGATATCGCCTATGTTGTCGATATAGGCTTGGGACAGCCCAAACGGCTCCTGCGGATTCGTTGCAATCTCATTCCAGCGCCAGCCAGCGGCATTGGCGCGCGCCTGGTTCATCAGATTGGCCGAAAAGACGTGATTCCAGATCAGCGAGAAGGCATCGTTAACCTGCGAGTGATGCCATAAGTTGGCCGCTCGAACTGGACCATTGTAATTAGTCGTAGTAACCGGTACCCAATAGAGAGTAAAGGTTACGTGATCCTTAGAGGTCACATCGGCATCCACGCGTCCGTTGTACTGGATCTGGGAAGTTGTGGTTGGGTTTGCGGTTTCGAAGTAGGCCATATCCGGAATGAGATCCAGTCCACCGCCAACACCGGGAGTATCCTGGTTGCCGCCGTAGGTCAGATCCTGGCGGCCAAGGCCGGTCTTGAGCGGCGAACCTACATCAAGACCACCGGAAACGGTATTGCAATCCACGCCTTCGGTCAGACCGATCTGAGCGCACGTGCGCGCGATCATGTTGGTTGCAGCAACTCCTTCTCCCTTAAACGTCAAATACTTTTGCGCAATGCTTCCCGTAGGCGCGGAACTGTTGAATTGAGAGGTCGTATACCAGCCTTGCCCCGTGGTGATGGCAGACAGCGGGCTGCTTTCAAAATTGAAGAAGGCAAAGACCTTGTTCTTCCAAAGCGGGCCTCCCACACTGCCTCCGAATTGATTAAAGCGGCTCTGGTTGCGGTTGACACCCCGAATTGCCGCCCGCTGTGCGGAGGTTGTAGGCTTGCCGTTGATGGTGCTGGGGCCCGTTATGTTGGAGCCGAGGCCGTTCCATCGCTGGTACGCATTCAGTCCGGGGCGCGAAGCCTTGAAGAACGCGCTGCCGTGGATCGTGTTGGTGCCGCTCTTGGTCGTCACCTCGATCTGCGCCCCGCTGAAGCGGCCAATCTCGGCATTGTAGCTGTTGGACACAACGTGCATGCTTTCCACCGAGTCTTCGCTGGGCGTGATGACTGAAGTGCCGCCCCAGACGGCGCTCACCGTGCTGATGCCGTCGACGGAGATGCTGTTGGTCTCATACTGCCCGCCGCGAGACTGGATCTGCGGGCCATTCTCGGTCTGGAAGATGCCGCCAGCGCCGGCTGAAACGCCGCCCGGCCCCTGGTTCCCGGGCAGGTTGTAGGCTCCACCGCCACTCCCCTGCGAAGCGTCTCCAAAAACGCCCGGCGTCAACTGCGCCAGCGTAAAGACATCGCGGTTGAACGACGGCAAATGCTGAATCTCATCACTGCTGATGGTGGCGCTTAGCGTAGCCGTGCTGGTGGGCAACCCCTGGGTGAGAGCAGAGACGGTTACCGTCTCCTCGGCGGCGCCAACCTGCAACTCCAGATTCAATGTGTTCGCCTGTTCAGGGATGATTCGCACATCCTCCAGGACCTTGGTCCTGAAGCCGTGGCGCGATACGGTGAGCCGGTATTGTGCCGGCCCCAGGCCGTTAAAGGTGTATATGCCGGCATCGTCGGTGACTGCTTGCAACTCGGCGTTCGTGCCGACATTGAGCAGGGTGACAGTGGCGCCAGGAATCGCGGCGCCGGTGGGATCGGTGACGACCCCGCGCAGCGAAGCATTGAACTGGGCGCGCAACGCGGGCACAGAGAAGCACATCAGCGCTGCGAGGATCAAAACCCACCGTAAACCGGGTAGAGCGGTCTTCGATTGCGTCGCGATGTTGGCAATTCTCGTACGTGAGCTGCGGCAGGCTGTTTCTAGCACAGGCGTTTGCATATGGACTCTCCTTAACGAGCTCGGGGCCCGACATGCCTGATTTGGGGCCAGCAGGGCAGAGGACTGGTGAGCCTCTGACCTTGCCAGACGGTACAAACGATTGAACGCGGTTGCGCAATCGGTTGTACATTGGCTAGAATTGATACCACTAAGCGGGGGCGGTGTCAAGCTTTCTGGCTGCAATTCTCTCGCTTTTTCCATCCACGTACCTTCACTTGGGCTCTCTTCAGGCTTTCGTCGCAGCATCGCCGAATCGGGAGGGAATGAAGTGAATTGCCGGAAAGATCTGAATATCCGCAGTTTGGCCGGGCTGCTGGCGCTGGCGGGCTTCCTTGCTGCGCCCATCTCCGCCCGGGCCGATCAAAACTACTCCCAGCAGGTCTTCTTCGAAAACAGTCTTTCGCCGGGGTATTACTTCTACTCAAGCGGCCGGGCCAGTGCCCCCAGCACGCTGCGCCTTGTCCAAGGCAAGCTCCCGGTCGAGACCGCGAAGTTTATCAGCGGCCCCAATGCCCTCGAACTTCAATGGAACTCGACCCCCCAAGGAGGCTGGTCCACCGAATTGAACCTCTATGAATGGCGGAATCGCACCCTGGTGTTCCCGGGAAGCGATCTGTGGCTCTGGCTTTATGCCCCCAGCGGCATACGCGCTCGCGATCTGCCCAAACTAGCCTTGCGAGACACCGGGGGCAATTTCACCTCGCCGCTTGCAATCGGCGCTTTTGCGCCGGACCTGCGCCCCGGGCAGTGGATTCGCGTGCGCATTCCTCTGGCCGCCTTCCGGACGGCTTCCGTGCATCCCTTTCAGCCGCATCGGGTGAATACCCTGGTTTTTGTGCAAGGCGCTGCGGACGGCGCCCCGCATACGCTCTACGTGGACGACATCCGCATTGAAGATGCCCCGCCGCAATCTGAGGCTGCGCCGCCGGCGCCGCAGGGCGTGCGAGCGCAGGGCTACGAGCGCCACATTGACATTGCCTGGGAGCCGGTTCACGATCCCGCGCTTGCCCAATACGTCATCTACCGCTCCGAAAACGGGAAGCCCTTTGCGCCCATCGGCGTCCAGCGGCCCGGCGTGAATCGCTTCTGCGATTACACCGGCAATCCGCATATGACCGCCTCCTATCGCGTTACGGCCCGCACGTCCTCCCTCAAGGAATCTCCGCCATCGGCGGCGGCAACTGCTTCCACGCACCCCATGACGGACGATGAACTGCTCACCATGGTGCAGAGGGCTTCCTTCCGCTACTACTGGGAGGCGGACGAGCCGCACTCGGGCATGACGCGAGAAAGCACGCCGGGCAACGACGACATCATCGCACTGGGCGCAAGCGGCTTCGGCGTAATGGCCATCATGGCCGGAGCCGAGCGCGGCTTCATCACGCGGCAGCAGGCTATCGATCGGCTGCTGAAGATCACCGGCTTTCTGGCGCGCGCCGATCGCTTTCACGGCGCATGGCCGCACTTCCTCGACGGTCGCACCGGTCATGTGCTGCCGGTCTTCGGGATGTATGACGACGGAGCGGACCTCGTCGAGACCTCATTTCTTATGGAGGGCCTGCTCGCGGCGCGGCAGGACTTCAAAGCGGATGGCATCTCAGGCCGCGAACTCTACGACCGCATCACCGGTCTCTGGGAGGGAGTGGACTGGAACTGGTTCCGCGCCACTCCTAAACACGACGCGCTTTATTGGCACTGGTCGCCTGATTATTCGTTCTATATCGCCAATCGCCTTACCGGCTGGAATGAGGTGATGATCACCTATCTCGAAGCCATTGCTTCTCCTACCCATCCCATCCCCGCCAGCGACTACTACAGCGGCTGGGTCGGAGAGAGCGTCGGCAACAAGTACGCAAATGGCGGGACGTATTTCGGCATCAAGCTGGCTGTAGGACGAGGAACCGGCGGCCCGCTGTTCTTCACGGATTACTCTTTCATGGGCTTCGATCCCAGGGGCATTCACGACCGCTTTACCGACTATTTCGACAACAACCGCAATCAGGCGCTCATCAACCAGGCCTACTGTATCCATAATCCGCATCATTGGAAGGGATACGGCGACGATACCTGGGGCCTTACTGCCGTTGACGGGCCGCATGGTTACGTTCCCTACGAGCCCACCCCCGATCTCGACGACGGCACCATTGCACCCACGGGCGCAATCAGCGCCATGGCCTATACACCACAGGAGTCGATGGCGGCCCTGCGGCATTTTTATCGCGATCTCGGTGCGCAGGTGTGGAGCATCTACGGATTTCGCGACGCTTTCAATCTCCAGGAAAACTGGTATTCCGGAATTACCATGGGATTGAATCAGGCTCCCATGGCGGTGATGATCGAAAACCAGCGAACCGGCCTTATCTGGAAGTACTTCATGTCCAATCCAGAAATCCAGCCCATGCTCGATAAAATCGGCTTTCAGCCTGACAAGCAATAAGTTGGGTAGCAGCCGCATTGCTCTACAACGGGATCTATATGGTGACGAAAAAGGGACCAGACAGCAACTCAAATGCGCAGGGCAACGGCGCTTCCGCAGATGATGCGCCTGGGTCTCATGGCGTAAGCCTCAAGGAACTCTCCGCGCAACTGGGACTCTCGATGACAACCGTGTCGCGCGTCTTGAATTACCCCGCGGATGCATACCGCATTGCCGCCGCCACCCGGCAGCGGGTTCTTCAGGCCGCCGCATCGCTGAATTACGAGCCGAATGCCTTCGCGCGCGGGCTGCGCAGCAGACGCAGTTTCACCGTGGGCGTGATGGTGCCGGAGATCAGCGAAGGATACGCAGCCACGGTTTTGGGCGGCATTGAAGATGCCCTGCTCAAAAAGAAGTTCTTTTACTTTGTGGTGAGCCACCACCATCGCGCCGATCTGCTCGTACATTATCCCCGCCTGTTGCTGTCGCGCGCGGTTGAGGGCGTCATCGCCGTCGATACGCCGCTCCAGGAGCAGCTTCCCATTCCGGTTGTCGCAGTGTCCGGCCACCACGAGGGGCAGGGAATCCTGCGCATCGAGCTGGATCATTTGGCCGCTGCCCGCTATGCCCTTTTCCATCTTTCAGAACTCGGCCACAAGCGCATCGCGTTCATCAAAGGCCAGAGCTTCAGTTCGGATACCCAACCCCGCTGGGAGGCTATTCGCAAGGTCTGTTCTGAGATTGGCATTCCCATCCACCCGGAACTGGTTGTGCAGCTCGAAGGTACGGAACCCGGCAGCGAAACAGGCTATGTCGCGGCGCAAAAGCTGCTGCGTGGCGGCCAGCGCTTCTCAGCCATCTTCTGCTTCAATGACGCTTCCGCGATCGGCGCCATGGCGGCACTGCACGAAGCCGGACTGCGCGTACCCCATCAGGTCTCGGTCATGGGTTTCGATGACATTCCCAGCGCCGCCACGGTACGGCCGGGGCTCACCACAATCCGTCAGCCGCTCCATGAAATGGGGCAGGCCGCCGCGATAAACCTTCTGCGGCTCATTGAGGACGAGCAGCGTCATGAACCGCAAAAATCAATTTTGGTCGAGCCCACGTTTATCAAACGCCAATCGACGGCGCGTGTTACCGAAGGCTGAACTTATTTTGCGGCTTCGGTGCGCCGGCAGGAATGCAATAATCCTGCCGCCCCAAGTTCCAAAACGCCTTTGCGCAATCGCATTACCCACAATGGATCAGCTACATACGTGACGCCTTCCGCTTCATATTATTCTCTTTGCAGCTCGAATCACTGTCTGTTCCAAAGTCTCCCCGGCACTCTCGTGCGAAGTCACTCTGGCCTGATTACCGCGCACCCCAAAGGATATCGCTTCTTGAACGAGGGTCGGGGCCGAAGGCCCACAACGGAAGAAAGGGCTTGCTGGACGATCCAGGGATTTGCGACAATGAGTCCCCGGCACGTTCCACCACTCAACGCGCTCCGGACGGTCCGGCCGGTGACAGGTTCACAGCTTACTGGAGCAAACAAATCGCAGGCATCTGGAGAGAATATCTGGTTGGGAAGCAAGATCTGAATACACCCGAACAAACCGCCGGCCGGCTTCCTTCTTGTTGCTGATGCTTCTCGATATCCGAGAGATGCAGGAGCAGGATGAACACAGGGACGGCGTTTAACGAACCCTGGCCATTGCTTCCCAACGATCGTCGCCATGCGGATTTGCCCTGAGGGCCACATCACAACTCAATAGGGCCAAATTATAGATCGAAAGGGGCATTCGCAATGGGCCTCTCTCATCATCATTTCGCCTTCTTATTCGCAGGCATATTGTGCTTGGGCGCCTTTTCCCCGGCGCAGACCATTCTCAAGCAACAGGCGCTTACCGCTTCGGAACAAGCTCGCGGAACAGCTTCGTCAGCAGGCCCAGCGCCGCGGACGGCAGAGATCCCCGGCCCCCTGCGCTCATTTCTTCGCATGGCTGGCATCAGCCAGCAGGTTTCCCCGGACGGCGTGCTTCCCATGCTCGCGCGCAATGTTTCCGTAATGGGCTATGAGGACAAGCAGGAAACCGTCTACCTGAAGCTCATCGTCCGCTATGTCCGCATGGCGCGGGAATTGCGGCTCATGACTGACCGCGACGGCAACATTCACGTTGCCGACTGTGCCGGAGCGCTCCCGCTGCTTCATGTGCTTGGATACAAATTCCATGGAATCTGCGGGCAGAAGGATGCCTTTCTGATCACGGCCGACGCGGGCCGGGCCTTCTTGACCGCAGACTCCGGCTTTCCGCTTACGCGGCTTGAGCAGGACCTTCAGAACCACGTCCCTTTTCGTTACTCGTTTCCCGCCACGCAAGTGCCGGTGTTAGCCACTGCAGGTCAATGGGCGGAGATCAGTCCAAGCGGCAAGGAGCTCGGCGGTACCATGCTCGATATCCTGCTCGTCGATCCGCATGTAGACCGCCTCTATTCCGCACTGGCCCGGATCGATCCACAGACGCGGAATGCGCTAATCCAGTCTCCGGGATTGAAAAGGCTGCTTCCCGTGGCAGAGGTCCTCGACTTCTACGGGAGCCAGCTCTGTATTCGCTCGGGAGCCGTTGCCGTGCCCGGCGGACCCGCGGCGGCGCAGGCATGGCGGGCTCTGGCAGGAGCCGATCCGCGTTCGCCGAGCCAATTCGTCCGCCATCTGCTGGAGCGCGATCATGGCTGGCTGGCGGCCTACTTTGATGCGCTGGCTCGCGTGGATCCCTTGCAGCAGGCGCATCTGACGCAGGAGCCGCGGCTCAGGCAACTCTACCACGCATGGCGCTCAACCGGATTGAAGTACGGCGCGGCTTATGGCGTCTTCCCGCGTAACGCCAATCTCGTGCTTCTGTTCACGCGCATGCAATGGGGCTCGAACGGCGAGCCCCTAATTCCGGGGAATGCCGGCGATTGGAAGGGCATCTTCTATCGGCAGGATGAATCGCCCGAACTCCGCCACTGGACAAAGCATGCGCACCATTGGGCCAGCCCCGCGCAGGTGCTCGAAGGATTGGTGGCTGCTTCCAACGTGGAGACCCATCGCGGGCCGCTGCAGATCTACTTATTGCTCAGCGCAATCGACCGCCAGCGATTGCCGCGCGGGCAGATGTCCGCGGCGACCGTGGGTTTGATTGCCGCCCGATTCGCCCAATACCATGCGTGGTTTCAGATATTCGCCGAGTTCCCGGCTTTGCACGATGCATCAATCGGCCGCTTTGTGGTCGCAGCGGATCATGTGAATGCGATTTCCAACCCGGCTCTGCGAGCCAACGCCCTGGGCGCATTCCAGGCCGACGTCGGGATTTGGGAGATTCTCGCCCGGCAGAGGCAAATTGCGCCGGGAAGACTGAACGCTTCCTGGCAGAAAGCGGTTGACCCATTCAGCAAGGTTTCCTCGTCGATCAGTCTTTTTGAGGCGGCGCGAAGTTCGCTGCGGGTGACGATGGTTGCCGCTGGCGGCAGGGCGGACCTTACGGAGAACGAGGTCGTCAACCTGCTCGCCGGTCCCGCGCAACGCGGCAACACCGGCATGCGCGTGCACGACGAACTGGCGGCAAGAATGATGGCCGTGCTCAACGATCAGCGATTGGTCTCTCTCGACACACTCTTCGGGCTCTTCGACGGCCTGCCCGATTTGACGCGCAGCCACGCGGGGCGTGCCCCGCTGTTGCAAATGGCAGCAGAGCTGCACGACTTCGAATTGCCGCACCCCATCTTCACGGAAAGTGAGAGAGTCGCGTGGTCGCCGATTGTTTACAGCGACCGCCACGTGGAGTTGCAGGTGAAAACGGATCTTGCCAAAGCCATCGCGGGGCGGGCCTCCAAAGCGCGGCTCGAAGCGGCGCGCGGACGGCTCACACCCTTTCTCAGAGATACGCTGGTGGGCCTCAACTATGCCTACTATGAGCCGCCCGGCGCGCAGATCCTGCGCAACGATCCGCTCTTTGTGCGCGCGCACGATTTCACGGCGTCATCAGTCGAGGGGATTCAGGACATCTGGGACGTACCCCAGCCAACGGGAGTTGGAGTAACGGCGGGCGGCGGCTCGTTCCTGATGGGGTCGCTGGCCGATCTGCCCCTTGCGCTGGCTTGCCTGGAAGAGGATTTCATTGCTCCGTCGCATGTACAGGCCTTGATCTGGGAAGAAACCGTGCCAGTTCTCCTCACCGATGCCGTGGTGCCGCGCTGGTGGAATGTCAGCCGGGACGAATTGCATGCCGTCAACCTTTATCAACGCTCCGGAGAAGAGCTGTTAACGGCTTCGGCCAACAACGCGCAACTGCGCGGGAAGGTCATTGCCATCCTGGCCGATTGCACAACCTCCGGGCGCCTGGTGCAGATTGAGAGCGCCCTCGAAACTCCGCGGAGCATCGCGGCGTTTCTTCCGCGGATGCTTCCTGCGGAGACTTTCTATCTGGCTGCTGAATTTCGCAGCGCGTTTCCCCGCCAGGCGGGGCTCTATGGAGAAGCCGGCCGGAAGCTCGACGATCTTGCGCGGCGCGATGCTTCCGCCGTCAGCATCACCCGGCTGCGGCGAGACTTCGGCGTGCCGCACCTTGTGATGGCGGGTAGCGAAATGCCCACCCTGCTCTTTACGGGAATCTTTCCCACCTCCGGCGGGTACGCCAACAGACTTTTCGGCGAATCGTGGGAATCGACCAATCTTTACTGGGCGCGGGTAGCCGATGAGAAGGGCTATTCTCCGGCGATGCTGAACCTTCTCGTCCCGGAGCTGACTCGCCGCATGGCTGCCAACATCTTTGGCAGCGGCGTCGGCGACTGGCCGGCCCTGTTGCGCGCCATGCGGCAAACAGGGCGGCAGTTTCAGGAAGGCCGGATCGGGATCGGCGACAAGCGATTGATCGCCGCCCGGCAAGACGCGCGGCCCGTTGCAACGAAAGCGGCAGGTGCACAAAGCACATTGCTGGATGGCGTTCCAGCAACCGCCTCCGCGGCAGCGCACGAAGCTGATCGAACCAGACAGAGCCGGTACGCGGCAACGTTCTAACGCCTCAGGGACAGAAACCGGCCTGGGCCCAGCCATTTTTTTGAATCGCCCTTTCGACGCGTGCTCCTGGCGGAGAGACGAGCTTTCGAGGCAATGGCGCAAAAAATCGAACGGAAGAAGGATGCGCATCGTGACCACCGCGGCAAGACTGACTCTCATCCTCCTCGGCACGTGCCCGGGACTGCTGTTCATGCCTGGCTCGGCGCCGCCGCTCGCAGCTCAGCAGAGCGAGACGCGCCTGCACCTCAACGTCAATCTGGTCCAGCTCAACATTGCCGTTACCAACCGCAAAGGGCAGTACATCTCCGGTCTGCGCCCGCAGGATTTTGCGATTACTGAAGACAACATTCCCGAAAAGATTGCCTCCTTCGAGGAAGGCAACCGGCCCGTCAACGAGGTTAGTTCTTCGTCCGCGGAGCAAGACGGCAGCGCGCGAATGCCTCTGCTGAGCGCTCCGCAACCCATCGCGCCGGAGCAAAGCCCGCCGCGCACATCCGGAGCCAATATCTACATCCTCTTTGATACCAGCAACTATATGTATCACACCTTTGTCTACGCGCAGGATGCGATCATTGATTTCGTGCGTTCATTGGCCAGTGAGGACAAAGTCGCATTCTATTCCTTCAGCCGCAATCTTTCGCGGGCCGCCGGGCTCACGACCAACCGCTTTGATATCGAGCGGGGCGTGCGCAGCACCGTGGCCGGCGACGAAGATGCGCTGTACAACAGCCTTCTGCTGACAGTGGAAGACGCCGCTCCGCTGCTTGGGCGCAAGGCCATCGTGGTCTTCTCCAACGGCCCCGATAACGCCAGCTCCGTTCCGCCTGAAGATGTGGCGAGGCTGGCGGAGTCCACAGGCACCATCATCTACATCATCAGCACCGCGGCAGCACAGGAGCAGCCCGTCTCCATGGCGGCGTTCGAGAGGGTAAGCAGGACCACCGGCGGCATCGCGTACTTCGCCTCCAACTGGCGCGACGAGAAGAAGGCATTCTCTTCGATCAAAGAAGACCTGGCGCACCTCTACACGCTCACCTATTACCCACGGCCCAACCCCAACCGTGGCTGGCGCACCATCCGCGTCCGGCTTGTAGGCAAGGATATGGAGAAATATCGCGTGCGAACCCGCGATGGCTACAGTCTTCAGCAGGCGGCAACCAACCAGGGAAATTATGCCGCGAGCGGCATGACCCGCGATTCGCGATGAGGTTTTGGGACTCATCAAAAATCCGGCAACAGAGCCGTTTGCACCCGCATTTTTCGCGGCGAACGAAGTCATCCGCGAGTAAGCGGCTTTGAGCTATTCGCTTTCAGCTTGCCTGGCGGAGGCACGGGCTTCGTGCGATCCGCGTAGCTGGCAGAGCGCGTGGCTTTGACGCGGGATATGGTTAAGTCGGCGTGAAGAGTCAGGACCCGGTTGCCCGGTATATGCATTTGGGGTTGGCGAGAAAATTACCTGCAAGAAATTCTGTGGAAAAGAAAATATTTTAAGGGGGGTGGGTACGCAACTCTTTTCCGGCTCGATGGTTTTGGGCTCGCGGAGCGCGCTCCGCGAACCCGGAGCGGGATACGGAATGGATTGGCCCGGTCATGCTGGTGTTCTGCCTCGGCTGGTCCCTGGAAGCATCGATGGGTTCTATTGTATGCGGAGGAGCGGAAATTACCTGCAAATGTAACTGGCTGGATTCGCAGGGGTTGGGGCCCAGGGGACTTGACCTTCGCTGGCCGTCTTCCTAAAACGACACCCTGAGTTGGATTCGTGGCCTGCCGCCCTGACCAGCAGGGCCGGGACACTCCATTTTGTGGTGGATCTGACTTTGTGAAAAACGTGAGTGAGGCACCCGGCATCTGTGTTCTCCCAGGTCTCAGAATCGAGACCCGGGGCACCCGGCAAATCCTGCATGTTCTAACCCTAAACTGATCAGCGATAGAACGAAAGGGAGCTGCTTCCCATTGCTGGTCGCGTGAAGAATTCTCTATCCTCTTTCTTCACCTTTTCATATTGCCGCTTCATTTCGTCACGGATGAACGCTGGAGGGGCTGGCGGTTATCCCTCGAAACTCATACGTGACTGTCAAAGTGCCATCAGGTTTGACGATTAGCATGTAAATGAATATTAAGATTCCAATGAGGATTACGCAGAGCAAGAGGGCCAGCAAGAATGATCCGCAGCCGTATTCGCCAGGAGCCCAAACTTGCGACGTGGGGAAGTATCCCGCTGCAGCCATCTTGAATGCGTCTTCTTGATACTTCCTCGTTGCCCCAGCTTGATTTCCTCTGTACCGTCTTACAATTACCTGCTGTTCGCTCACTCTTTCACCCTCCCGTTCGGCAACGCCTGGAGCAGCTAATTGCACGAGGAACCAGAGCGGCTCCCCATTTGCGCTTCTTTCAATGGATCATGTGCGGACGGGGGAATTCTACTCCAGGTCGCGAGAGCAAGGAAATGTGATCCGCTATCCGGGCATGACCGAATTCCCTATTGTGAACCCCAAGGGAGGGGACGGAACCCCATAAGCGCCAAGATACCAGTTGACCATTTAGGCGGGTGGCGCGGGTCTTGGATACCCCCACTGAGCCTGGGTGCCCCGGGTCTCGATTTTGACCTAGGATACTTCGGACCTCATTCGCAGGTCTTTCTTAACTCCCAG
>JAJZME010000082.1 GCA_021803035.1 Acidobacteriota bacterium
CCCGTAATCCGGGAGAGGGACATAGTTAGGCGGGTAGTTTGACTGGGGCGGTCGCCTCCTAAAATGTAACGGAGGCGCGCGAAGCTACTCTCAGGCTGTTTGGAAATCAGCCGTCGAGTGCAAAGGCATAAGAGTGGTTAACTGTGAGACCAACAAGTCGAGCAGGTGCGAAAGCAGGCCTTAGTGATCCGGTGGTTCTGTATGGAAGGGCCATCGCTCAACGGATAAAAGGTACGCCGGGGATAACAGGCTGATCTATGCCAAGAGTTCATATCGACGCATGGGTTTGGCACCTCGATGTCGGCTCATCGCATCCTGGAGCTGTAGAAGGTTCCAAGGGTTAGGCTGTTCGCCTATTAAAGCGGTACGTGAGCTGGGTTCAGAACGTCGCGAGACAGTTCGGTCCCTATCTGCTGTGGGCGTAGGAGATTTGAGGGGGGCTGTCCTTAGTACGAGAGGACCGGGATGGACGAACCTCTTGTGTTCCAGTTGTCCTGCCAAGGGCACGGCTGGGTAGCGAAGTTCGGTTGTGATAACCGCTGAATGCATATAAGCGGGAAGCACGCCCCAAGATGAGATCTCCCTGAAGGGCCCAGGAAGACGACCTGGTTGATAGGCTGGGTGTGGAAGCGCAGTGATGCGTGTAGCTTACCAGTACTAATCGCCCGTTCGGCTTGTCCATAGAATTAACTCCGCGCAGTTTGCGGATACTCTTCTAGCCTTGTAACTCCCAATCCATTTCGTTGCTGTCTTCTGGCGCCAGATTGCAGACCGCGTTCCTGCCCGCCTCCGGGAGAAATCCTCCGGATCAAAGCAGACGCCGCGGGCTCCTGCTGCGGGCAACCACCCGCCAAGCGCCCTCAAGTTGAGGCACCCCGCCTCTGACAATTTGCCGGTGACCATACTGCGAGGGATCACCCGTTCCCATCTCGAACACGGAAGTTAAGCCTCGCTGGGCCGATGGTACTGCACGGGCGACCGTGTGGGAGATTAGGTGATCGCCGGCAATTAATCCCAAGCAAAAAGCCATCCTTCGAGGATGGCTTTTTGCGTCTCAGTCAAACCTTCGCCCCGATCACCAAAGGTGCCCAATCCGCCCGATCTTCCTATCGGCGCGTCACTTTACCACCGTCGCCCTCCCCACCTGCATCGCCTTCGTCGTATACAGGCGGCAATCCCCGGTCGTTTCCTTGAAGTGAAAATAAGGATGGAAGAACAGCATGGCGCGCGCATTGCCGCTGCCTTCGGCCAGGTCGTTGAGCCACACGCCGTCGGCTTCCTCGTGATTGTGGATGTGCAGCCAGAAGCCCTTGTTCAAGCTCGCCAGCAGGCCGCCGCCAACCTTCACAGACGCGGCCGACTTGATGTCAAGATCGATGATCTGGCCGGATTTTTCGTCAATGGACACCGTGCCCCGCATCACCCGGGCGACGCGCTGGACCAGATTCCTGGCATGAAATCCCGGGTTCGGAACGATCTCGTAATCGAGAATGCTGCGGCCGTTCACGATCTCGCGGCGGCCATGGGTCAGCATCATGGCCTCCATCACCTCCTCGATCTCCCGGTCCTGCTTGTCAGTTGCCCTTGTCGCCTTGGCCAGATTGCTGTACTTGAGCGTCTCTTTCATGACCCGCTTATTTTGCTTTTTCACCTGAGCAGGCGTCAGATTCTTGCCATCTTTTGAAAGCACTCGATCAATGGCAATGCCGTTGACGAAGAACTGGTCTTCCACCACCGTGGAAGCCCGTTTCACCTCACCCTGTTTGTTGGTTTGGACAACCGTGTCGGTCACGCGGCACTCATAGCGCTGTTGCTCCGCGGCCCACTGCCTCGCGTTGGCAAGCGCGCGCTGCAGCAGTTCCTTGGAATTGGGAAGCGGAGCATTGAGCGCGGCTGCCGCTTCTGCCCGGCCGGGAACGGCGGCAAGAAGCACAGCGGCGAAGAAAGCGGCTCGATGCAAGAGAGAACCCCTGCTCTTGCCGGTACACAAAGAAAGCATGATAGGCTCAAGGCCGGCTCCGGAAAGCCGCGGCCTTCGCGATGGATAAGAATTGCTAGCCCGTGGCTTCCACGCCAACCGGCACCGAGGGAATGCCGCCCTGTTCTTTGGCTTCGGCCACCACAGCGTCCAGGTGCTTCAGCACCTCGGCGACGCTCATGGTGTAGATCTCGCGGCGCGCGTCGTAGCCCTGTTCGATCAATTGCTTCAGATAGTGCCCGGCGATCTGCGCCGCCAGGTGATCGGTAATCACCTTGCCCGAGCGCTTCTTCTGTTCCACCCACGCGGTGCAGGGCAGGGCAATCCACATGGGACGGCCGTTCACGTCAAAGCGCACATCCACCGCGTCGGCGTGGCGTGTGGCGATGGCAACTATGGTGCCCTTCCAGCGGCAGTGCAGATCTTCGCCGCTCCAGCGCTCCGTTACGTGAAAATCCTCATACATATCCCTAGCCTATCGTCCTTCCCTTCGGCTGGGCAAGAGCGGCTCCATGGCGCTTTTCCGCCAGGTCAATCCCGGGGCGCCCTCGCTAAGTGGCTTTCTCATCAACGGGAAGCTGCATGGCGAACGCGAGCCGAAACGGAAAGATCGGCGCCGGAAAACCGCCTTAAACGCGGTGGACGCTGCACTTCACCCACTGTTAAACTATAGGCTGCGGTTGCAGCGCCTACGTCTACCGAGGCCCGCCGCCTGCAAGTCTACCGACGAAGGACTCAAAGAAACTCCGTGGATACTCAAACCCGTCGCGCCCTCAAAGGGGATAAGTTTGCACAGGCCGCCGCCAGCGGCGTCACCTGGTTCAGCGGCCACCGCACTGTTGTCACTCGCTGGCTTATTGTTGCCGGCATCGTGCTGGTCCTCGGCCTGGGCGCATGGATCTTCTGGGCGGTCGAGAACTCCTCCGCATCGTCGGCTTTGGGCGCGGCAATCGATACCTACAATGCTCCGCTGATGGAGCCGGGCATGCCGCAGGAAAACGGAGTCTTTGCCACCAGCGCCGATCGCACCAAGGCCGCCAATAAGCAGTTTCGTGCCATCGCGCAGAAGTACGGCTGGCTGCCCGCGGGCAAGAAGGCGCTCTACTTTCTCGGCGTCACCGACGAGCAGATGGGCCAGTTCGCCTCCGCGGAGACCGAGCTGAAGGCCGCCGCCAGCACATGGAACCGTAACATCTCCAGCCTGGCCAAGCTGGCGCTCGCCGGGCTCTATCGCCGGGAGGGTAAAGATGCCCAGGCGATTCAGATCTACAAAGCGCTTGCCGCCAAGCCGACGGAGACGGTGTCAGCCGCAATGGCTCAGCTTGACTTGGCGGATCTCTACGCCGCCGAAGGCAAAATGGACCAGGCGCGCATTTTGTGGGCCAAAGTGAAGGATATGGATAAAGAGGGTGCTGCTGGCGCCATCGCCGCACAGGAGCTGAGCGCGCCACAGTAGCGTTCCCTCCCGGGCTCTGCGCGTGGCAGCGGCCGGCTCGCCGTTTGCCGGGCACGGAAGCCCGCTTCCGAGCATTTTTCGCATTGCCTGCGTCTGGTCGAATATGAGCAGCACCAGCCAGGCAATTTACGCAGGATGGATGGAAATTCCCAACAGCGCGCCTAATGAGCGGCTTCGCATGCGGGCTGAGGAAGATGCGCTCGCTGCCCTGGTGACCGAGTACGCCTCGACGCTCTACCGCGTTGCCTTTTCCGTTTTGCGCAATCCCGCCGATGCCGAAGATGCCGTGCAGGAGGCATTCCTGCGCGTGCTTCGCCATCGTCAGACGCTTGCCGAGGTGCGTGACCGGCGCGTCTGGCTCATCCGCATCGTCTGGAACATCGTGCTGGACCGCAAGCGCCGCGCCAAAACCCGCCCGGAGACCGACGACGTAGCCGAGCTGGCGCGCGTCCTGCCTTCCAACGGGCTCTCCGCCGAACAGCTTGCCTCCGCCGCCCAGCACCATGCTCGCGTGCTCGCCTGCGTCGAGCAGCTTCCCGCCAAGGAGCGCGAAGTGCTCCTGCTGTCGGCCTTCGAAGAGTTGTCGAGCGTGGAAATCGCCTCGGTCCTGGGCATCACCGAGTCCGCCGTACGCTCCCGTCTCTTTCGCGCCCGCAACCTGATGGCCGATCTGCTCAAGCACGCAAGGAGTCAGCGATGAATTCCTCAAGCGAAATTCGGTCTGCAAACGGTCCTGTCGCCTGCTCGCCTCCCGGCGCGCTCGCTGACCTTGACGCCACGCTGCGTCTGATTGCCAACCTGCCCGCGCCCGCCGGGCTTGAAGATCGCGTCTTTGCCGGCGCACTGGCCGCCCCGCGCGGTGGCCGCGTGCTGGCCTGGCCCCAGCCCATGCGCACGCGCAACTGGATGCGCAGCGCAGCCGCGGCGGCCATTGTGCTTGTGGTGGGCGGCGGCGGATGGGGCATCTATTCGCACGTCGGGCAGAGGGAACCGGCGCATGCTGTCGTCATGCCGCAGCGGCTGATGCCGCCGGGCGAGTTTTCGACCGCTGGCGCCATTCGCACCCCCCAGACGCTGAATGGACCGATTCTCCAGCAGCAGCAGCCGCTGGCCGCACCCGCGCTGAAGACCCAACCGGCGCAACAGAAGCCGGCAGTAAAAACTGCCAGGCGGAAGGCAACAGCCACCTCCGAAACGACTCAGCCGGCTCACACGGCGAAGAAGCCTCTGCCTGGCCACCGCGCCGTCACGCCCCGGTAACCGGCAGCGGGCCCGCGTCTCTCGCCGTTCCGCCGCTCACGACGACGCCACGTTCGTCAGGCTTGAAGATTCGCTTTCCTCTGCCGCCGCCCGCCGCTGCCGATTCGTGTAGCTCGCCCTCACAAACTCCCGGAACAGCGGATGCGGCTCCAGCGGCTTGGACTTGAATTCGGGGTGGAACTGGCAGCCCAGAAAATAGGGATGGCCGGGTATCTCGATAATCTCTACATACGTCGCGTCCGGCGTTGTGCCGCTCAGGCGCAGTCCTCCGCCGGTCAGCAATGCCTCGTATTCGCGGTTGAACTCGTAGCGATGGCGGTGGCGCTCGCTGATCTCCGTCGTTCCATATGCCCGGGCCGCCAGCGAATCCTCCTGCAGAATGCAGGTCCATGCCCCCAGGCGCATGGTGCCGCCCATCTCTTCCACGCCCAGCAGCTCGCGCAGCTTGTAGATCACGCGGTGCGGGCTGGCCGGGTCGAACTCGCTCGAATTCGCGTCCTTCAGGCCGCATACGTTGCGCGCAAACTCAATGCAGGCGGTCTGCATGCCCAGGCAGATGCCGAAGTAGGGAACCTGCTTCTCGCGCGCGTAGCGGATGGCATTCAACATCCCCTCGATGCCGCGCTTGCCGAAGCCGCCGGGAACCAGAATGCCGTCGAAGCCTTCCAGTTGCGATTCAAAGCTCCGGTCCTCGGGCGTCTTCGCCTCCAGCCCCTCGGCTTCAATCCAGGTAATGTTCAGCTTCAGGTTCTGCGCGATCGCTCCGTGCGTGAGCGCCTCCTTCAGCGACTTATAGCTGTCCTCATACTCCACATACTTCCCGACGATGGCGATGGAGACATTATCTTTGGGGTGATAGCAGCGGTCCACCAGCTCTTTCCAGCGGCTCAGGTTGGCCTCCGGCGCCTCCTTGTGCAGATACTTCAGGATCAGCGCGTCCACGCCCTCCTGCGCAAAGCTGAGCGGCACCTCGTAGATCGAGGGCACGGTGCGGGCGCCGATCACCGCCTTTTCTTCCACGTTGCAGAAGGCCGCAATCTTCTGCTTGATCTCCCGGCTCAGCGGGCGGTCGGAGCGGCACAGCAGCACATCGGACTGGATGCCGATCGACAGCAGCTCCTTCACCGAGTGCTGCGTGGGCTTGGTCTTCAGCTCCTGCGCCGCCGCAATCCACGGTACCAGCGTCAGGTGGACAAACACCGTGTTTTCCCGCCCCACCTCCTGGCGCATCTGCCGGATCGCCTCCAGAAACGGCAGCGATTCGATATCGCCTACCGTCCCGCCGATCTCGACAATCGTCACGTCGGCGCCGTTGCCCGCGACCTTGCGCATGGCGTTCTTGATCTCGTTGGTCACGTGGGGAATCACCTGCACCGTCTTGCCCAGGTAATCGCCGCGGCGCTCCTTCAGAATGATCTGCTCGTAGATGCGGCCAGTGGTGTAGTTGTTGTCGCGCGAAAGCGGCGCGTGCGTAAAACGCTCGTAATGGCCCAGATCCAGGTCCGTTTCCGCGCCATCGTCGGTCACGAAGACCTCGCCGTGCTGAAAGGGCGACATGGTTCCCGGATCGACGTTGAGGTAGGGATCGAACTTCATGAGATTGACGCGCAGGCCGCGGCTCTCCAGCAAACAGCCGATGGAAGCCGCCGCCAGTCCCTTGCCCAAACTGGATACAACTCCGCCCGTCACAAAGACATACTTTGCCGACATCAATGCGCCCTCTTGATTGGAGAAATGAGATTGGCCGTACCAGGGAGGCACAATCAAGTATGGCAGAGATGACGGGGGAAAAGAAACAGCAAACTCGCCGGCACTGAGGATAACGCGGGGACTTCTGCTGGTAAATGGTTGGGAGTGAATGATTTATTTTGATGCTCAGGATGCGGGCCGCAATTTTGCAGGTGTCGCTGTCTCGTTGTCAAGCCCCGAGCATCCCAACCTCCGCAAACCCAACCACTTACGTTTGCAGATAATTTCCGCGCCGCCGCGCAGAATAGAAACATGGCCGCCTCCACACACCAGCCCGCGGAAAACACAACCATGACTGCGCCAATCGCGTCACTGCTCCATCTCAAGATCCAATCCCTCCGGCAGCGCAGAGCGCGCTCCGCCAGCCGCAGAACCCACCAACGCACCCACCCCCCTCAAAATATTTTTCTTTTCCGCCGATTTTTTGCAGTGAATTTTTTCCCGGCGAAAAATGCAGATGTGAATGAGCAACTCGCCATATTGTGAGACAAAAACAGCAATCAGCTTGCTCCAGCCGTTTCTTCAAGTTGACAGCCGCCGGTGTTCACGGTGATGACCGGCGGCGTACAAAGGGCCATTCCGCGTTGCGCGGAATGGCCCTTTGAGTGGCCCGGATGAACGGCCTTTCTACACGTGGAGGGTCTCTTCGCCCTTCTGCCAGTTGCAGGGGCACAGTTCGCCGGTCTGCAACGCGTCCAGCACCCGCAGCACCTCTTCCGGGTTGCGGCCCACCGGCAGATCGTTCACCGAGACAAAGCGAATCACGCCCTCCGGGTCAACGATGAAGGTGGCGCGCAGGCAAACGCCCGCCTTCAGGTCCAGAATGCCCAGTTGCTCCGCCAGGTCGTGCTTCACGTCGGCGAGCATGGGGAACGGCAGGTTCTTCAGTTGCGGATGATGCTCGCGCCAGGCCAGGTGAACAAACTGGGAATCGGTGCTGCCGCCCAAAACCTGCGCGCCGCGCTCGGCGAACTGTTTGTTGATGGCGCCAAAAGCCGCGATCTCCGTGGGGCAGACAAAGGTGAAGTCCATGGGCCAGAAGAAGTAGACCTTCCATTTGCCGGGATAGCTCGCCTCGGTGATGGTTTCAAAGGCCTTCTTCGGGTCCAGATCGACCGTCGCGGTCAGTTCAAAATTGGGAAACTTTTCTCCAACGCTAAGCATGGTGACTCCTTTACTCCTTCGAGTACGGGTTGGGTTCACTTCAGCCGGCGGGCGGCGAGCGGCCGTCCGCAATGGAAACGAACAGGAACGAAAATCTTTCGCATACCAGCGCAAGGGGGCTGAAGGTATTCGATTGGCTGGATTTCAACGACGAGCTGTGCTGCGTTCGGACTCTTCCGCGCAGCGCCGAATCTATATATCTCAGATTACCGCAGGGCCAGAAGCCCTGCCTAGCAGCCTGCGCCGCGAGCCTGGTTCTGAAGGGGCACGGCCGGCAGGTCCGGGCTTCAGTCTTCCGCCTCCGCAGCCAACGGCGCCGGTCCCGGCCACGCCCCCAGCCAGTCCCCGTGCGCGATCATCAAACCCGCAATGAAGCTTGCGCCATCGAATGGACGGATAGATACTTTCCCCGAGGTGTTGCTTGCAGCATGTGTTGAGTAGCTTCTTTCATACCCCATACGGCGTCCCCATCTTTGTCGTCGGCATCTGGTGTGTAGCCTGCCTTGCCGTCAGCATGATGGGTGGCTGGTCCGCGCTGGCGCGGCGCTTCAGAAAACAATCCGATCCCACCGGCGAAACCCGCAGCGCCGGGCCGTGGATCTACTCCATCAGCATGCGCCCCGGCGGCAATTACAACGGCGTCATCCGCTTGATCGCCGCCCAGGACGCACTTTATGCGTCCGTGCTCGCCCTGCTGCGCCCCGGCCACCCTCCGCTGCGCATTCCCTGGAACGAGATCACCATCGGCCGCTCGCGCCGCCCCTGGGGAAAGTTTGTCGTCCTCACCCTCGGCAGCAAGGAGCAAATTCCCATGCGCATCTCCGAGCGCATGGCCCGCGAGCTGGGCATTCTGGACAGAATCCCGGCCTCGCCCGCCGCACCGTCCCGGTGACCTCCAGTCGCCTCCGCGCATCGAACTCTTCAGCCCTGGGATGTTATGGTAAGCACCGTAGGGTTTCGTCGCCGCTTCCCCCGACGGCCTGCGGCAAATGCATGCCGCGGAACAATTCGATTGTTTGCAAGGTACGGGCTTCAGCCCGTACATAACATAAACAGCACAGAATCAACACGGCCCTGAGGGATACGCCGCTGGCGATTCGGCAAGCAGGCCGCCGCTGTCCACGGCCTCTTTCGCCCCGGAAGAAATCTTCCCCCAACCAGATTCGCTTCTTTGAGGAGACCCGCATGAGCGCCGTCAAATACGACCTGATCGTCATTGGCTCCGGCCCTTCCGGGCAACGCGCTGCCGTTGCCGCCGCCAAGCTCAACAAGCGCGTGGCGGTGGTTGAGGCGCGCTCCGTCGTCGGCGGCGTCTGCATCAACACCGGAACCATCCCCTCCAAGACCATGCGCGAGGCGGTGCTCCACCTGTCGGGCTACAACTACCGCTCCATCTACGGCATCAACTACCGCGTCAAGGAAAAGATCACCATGGCCGACCTGGCCTTCCGCGTCCAGGCCGTCATCAAGACTGAAATCGACGTCACCGAGGCGCAGCTTTCGCGCAACGGCATCGACATCGTGCATGGCGTGGCGCACTTCATCGATCCTCACCACGTGCGTGTTGAAGGCCCGCAGACCGAAACCACCCTCGAAGCCGACAACATCATCATCGGCGTGGGCACGCGGCCCGCGTCGTCGCCCAAGGTGCCCATCAACGGTCACACCATCATCAACAGCGACCAGATCCTGGGCCTGTCCGAACTGCCCCGTTCCCTCATCGTGGTCGGCGGCGGCGTCATCGGCGTCGAGTACGCCTGCATGTTCGCCGTGCTCGATGTTCGCGTCACGCTCATCGAAAAGCGCAGCCGCCTGCTCGAATTCGCCGACCAGGAGATCATCGAAGCGCTCAGCTACCACCTGCGCGACAGCCAGGTCACCTTGCGCCTGGGCGAAGAGGTGGACAGCGTCGAAGAGCCGTCCCAGGGCACGGTGGTGGCCAACCTCAAGAGCAACAAGCGCGTCTCGGGCAATGCCCTGCTTTACGCCGTCGGCCGCCAGGGCAACGTGGACGACCTGAACCTGCCTGCCGCCGGTCTTGAAGCCGACGCCCGCGGCCGCATTCCTGTCGATGAGCATTACCAGACCAAAGTCGAGCACATCTTCGCCGTCGGCGACGTGGTCGGGTTTCCGTCGCTCGCCTCGGTCTCCATGGAACAGGGCCGCATCGCCGCTACACGCGTCTTCGGCGACCACACCACCCAGTCCAACCCCAGCTTTTATCCCTACGGCATCTACAGCATTCCCGAGATCAGCTTCATCGGCAAGACTGAGGAGCAGCTCACCGACGAGGATGTGCCCTACGAGGTCGGCATGGCCTACTATCGCGAGGTCGCGCGCGGCCAGATTCGCGGCGACACCACGGGCCGCCTCAAGCTCATCTTCCATCGCGAAACACTCAGGATCCTCGGCGTTCACATCATCGGCGACAGCGCCAGCGAGTTGGTGCACGTCGGCCAGGCGGTCATGGCCCTCGACGGTACCATTCACTACTTCATCGACGCCGTCTTCAACTACCCCACGCTGGCCGAGTGCTACAAGCTCGCCGCGTTCAATGGCCTGGGCCGTCTGCACCGCTACCAGGCCGGTTAGATCGTTGCACGATGCTGAAAGACCCGGATTCAGCAGGGGCTTGTACAAGGGCGCGGCCGGGATCGTGCCGCACCACCGCGGAAGCACGGCCTTTGCCACCCAAGGAGGGTTCGAATGACCACAGCCATCGGCGCCGTCATGACGGAACGCATCGTAGCCGGCAGGCTTGAAGACCAGCGCCTCACCGGATCGGTTCTGCACCATCCCCAGGACCAGGCCAAAATGGATGCCCTCAGCGCGGTGCCCAGCGGCGAGCTGGCCGAGATTCTTGCCAGCCTCATTGCTTCACTTGCCGCCCCCGGCGCTGCCGTCGACGCCATCGGCGTCGCCGTTCCCGGCATCATCCTCCAGGGCGTCGTCGAGGACTCGCCCAATCTGCCCCAGATCAAGGGAATGCGCATCGAGCACGACCTGACCCGTGCGCTCAACAGCCGCGGCATCGCCGCGCCGGTCCACGTCACCAACGATGCCGACGCCATCGCCGCCGGCGTCGCCGCCACCCACGGCCACCTGGACAAGCTGGTCCGCGTCTGGACCATCGGCAACGGCATCGGATATGGCCGCTGGCCCTACGTCGAAGGCGTCTGGGAGGGCGGACACGTCACCGTCACCCTCGATCCCAAAGAGCGCTTCTGCGGCTGCGGCGGCATCGGCCATCTGGAAGGCATCCTCGGCTACCGCGCCATGCGCAGAAGGTTCCTCGACATGGAGCCGGAAGAGATCTTTGCCCAGGCCAGGCAAGGCGACACCCGCTGCCGCGATTTCGTCGGCCTCTGGCACTACGCGCTGGCCGCGGCCACCGCCTCCATCATTCATCTTGACGGGCCCGGCCGCTTCTACTTCACAGGCCACAACATCGGCTTCCTTGACCCGCCCCTGCTGCGCAGTTACCTGGAATCCATGGTCAGGATGAGCCCGCTGCAAAGCTATTCAATTGAAGTCCTGCCGCTCGACGACGGAACCCCGCTCATCGGCGCCGGCGTAAGCGCCCTGAGCGCCATGGAAAAATAGCTATGCCGCGCAGGAATCAAAGATCAGCGCCGACAGATCGACGCTGTCGCCATCAAAAATAGACGGTGAATGGGCAATAACCAGTGCCAACAACCCCGCCGATCGTCTCGATCTGCCAACTGCAAGCTGGCCGCTAACAGTTGCCTCGCAAATACGTCTGCGAAAGCCGGTCGTGCCAGCTCAGCCGGCGCTCGTCGAACAGCGCCCAGACCAGCCCCAGTCCCAGCGGCAGCGCGGAGAGCAGCAGCGCCGTCAGCCGGTGCCAGCGCTGTGCCCGCAGCGGCCTTTCGTTGCTGAAGGTCGCAAGCTGGATCTGCGCATACTTCATGCCCGGCGTAGCCGCGGCCAGGGTAAAAAAGAACAGCTCGTAGAGTGCGGCAATGGCCACAAACGCCACAGACGCGCTGATCTCCACCATGCGCGGGCTGGGCAGCTTGCCCACATGCGCCGCGACGGCTACTCCGCCCGCCACCAGGGCAGCGCCAATCAGCGTGCAGTCCACCACGATGGCCAGCAGGCGCCGGCTCATCGGCGCCTGCTCCAGGGTTGGCTCGGCTGCTGCGACGGCCGACGGAGGAAGAGCCTCTTCGGCAATTTCCTCCACCGGCTGCGCCTCCAGTTCAATACTCGACCACCCCGGCGTGTTCCAGGCTGGGGCGGCTCCCTCGGCCACTGGCTCGACCGTGGTGGCAACGGCAGCCGGATCCACCTCAAAGATGCTCAACTGCGCACTGCGTGGCGCGGCATAAGCTCCTTCGGCCAGCCGGGGACGAACCTTGCGCGTCGCCACCAGTTCGCGGGGGAATTCGATCAGGTTGGCATGAACTCCCTGAGCGGGCTCAAAAAAGGCCGGCACATTCTCTTCATACTCCGTCTCGCGCCACGCTTCCGCCTCCATCGCGTAGCCCGGCACCGCATCCCCGCCGAACTGCAGCGTATCGTCGGCCTGCCCCTCCGCTTCGCGCACTATCGGAATCGGCTCCCCGGCAAAGCCCGGCTGCGCCGCTTGCGGATGCCGTGAGAGCGGCGCAAACATCTCTTCCCATTGCGGCGCTGGAGCCATCTCTTCCCACTGCGGCGCTGGAGCCATAGCACGCTCCGCTTCCCGCACCGGCGAGGCTTCGTGAACCGCCCCGAGTCCGGCAACCGCCAACTCCGCGGCGGCCTTCGCGTGCCGCGCCGCGTGGAATGCATGATCGGCGGCGCAGCGCGCCTCCTCGGCCAGCATTTCGCTATAGCTCGGAGCATGCGCGAACCGCTCGGCCACGCGAGCTGCCGCCTCGGCGCCGCGTGGGCTGCCGGCGTGATGCGGCGCGGCATGTGCCTCTCCGCCGCGAGCCGATGTCCCCTTGCGGCTCTTGTGCTCGGCCACTCGGCGATTCACTTCCTGTTTCCACCCAAATGGAAGGCTGGCCTGTGATGTGCTCAAATCCCCCGTCCCTTCTGAGCCGCCGGCGGAACGCGCACCGGAAGGCTCCTGCAAATCCGCCGCCCGCACAATGCCGGCTCACGGACACAGTTTTCAAATGTCGAGGGAAGAGATCGCGGGTAAAAACCACCCCTGTCCGGATCGGCTGATCCGCAACGGTGGAATCCGGTCCAAAAACCGAAGAAATCCGGGTTTTACCTGCTGCCAGAGCTGTACGCTGCGCGTCCCAATTCATATGCCCGGTGTTTGTTATGCTGAGCCTTGCACCGGTTTTGATCTCGGGATGCGTCCGCGCTATCTACTATGTATCACGCTGTTGGCCGTCTGTCACCTGCAACTTCGCGCGCAGGCCGCGCAAGTGTTGACAAAAGCGTTACCCGGGACCAGCCGGCGCCCGGCAAGCGCCGCTGGCGCCAACGCCTCCGCTCCGCCACCGCTGCCCATTGCCGTCCCCGAGCCGCCCACGCCCACCGGCGTTCCCGTGCAAATTGAAGCCCTCCGCCAGACCCGCGTCGGCCACATCTGGACTCTTACCGGCAAAGTCGTCATCCACTACCAGGACTACGTCATCCACGCCGACAAGATCGTCTATAACCAGGCCACCTCTCAAGTGCAGGCCCAGGGCCATCTGCTGGTCACCGGCGGCCCCAACGACGTGCTCATCAAAGCCTCCCATGGAGACATGAACCTGAACGCCCACACCGCGCGCTTCTACGACGTCACCGGCTCGGAAGGCGTGCGCTCCCTCGGCCGCAAAATCGTCTACTCCACGCCCAATCCTCTGCTCTTTCGCGGCCGCGTCCTCATCGAGAACGGCCAGGGCAATTACCGCATCGTGGGCGGCTCCATCACCAACTGCCGCCTCCCGCATCCGGATTGGCGCATCGTGGCCCACTCCATCCGCATGCAGAACGGCATGGCCTCCACCTCCAACGCCCGATTCGACTTTTTCGGCGTCCCGGTCCTCTACCTGCCCTATCTGCACCATCCCATCTCGCGCAACGGCCGTGAGAGCGGCCTGCTCATCCCTGTCATCAGCACTGGTTCCTCTATCACCGGAGACACCTTCGGCGATCAGTACTACTGGGTCATCAACCGCAGCATGGACATGGTGATTGGCTCCGAGTACTACACCAAGCGCGGCTGGGCGCCCAACGGCGGTTTCCGCTACCGGGGCTTCGGCCTCGATCGCTTCCGGGTGCAATGGAATTCGCTCTTCGACCGCGGCATCAACGTGCCGGTCATCACCAGTTCATCCACCGCCGGAGCCGCCCGCCGCTTGCCTGCTGCGCCTGCCCCGGTGCCATTCCGCCGCCTCGCAACCCCAGCGGCCCCCATCACGACCACCTTCAAGCATGTCAACCAGGGTGGCGTCGACATCATCGCCTACGGCCGTAAAGACTTCACTCCCAACACCCGCCTCGTCGGCGTCGCCGAATACCTCTCCAGCTACGTCTACCGGCTCATCTTCAACGACAACTACTCCCAGGCCACCAGTTCGCAGGTCTCCAGCGTGGTTGCTCTTTCCCACAACCGCCACGGCTTGATCTATTCGGGATCGCTACAGCGCTTTCAAACCTTCGCCAGCACCGCCCACGGCGACGAAGCCAAGATCCTTCACCTGCCCACCCTGAGCTTCGACGTCCTTGACCGCCCCCTGGGCCATTCGCCCTTTTACTGGTGGCTCGATTCCTCCGTCGGCTTCCTCAACCGCGCCGAACCCCACTTTCATGCGCGCAACGTGGCCCGCGTCGACTTCTATCCGCACATCTCCTTGCCCTTTTCCGCCGGCGGCTGGCATTTCGTTCCCCAGGCCGCGGTGCGCGACACGTACTACTCCATCAGCCAGATTCCCGATCTCACCGGCGCCAACGCCGGCATCCCCACCATCAGCCACGATCCCATCAACCGCACCGACTTCGAGGCCGCCGTCGACATCCGCCCGCCGGCCCTCGAACGCGACTTCCAGCTCCCCGTCTGGCATCGCGAGCTGCGCCACGTCATCGAGCCCGAAATTACCTACAACTACGTCACCGGTATCGGTCCCGAGGCCCGTAACGTACTCCTCTTCGACACCACCGACATCGCCACCGACACCAATCAGGTCGGCTATTCGCTCATGCAGCGCTTCTACCTGCGCCCCACCGGCGCCCATCCCTGCGCCACCCAAACCGGCGCGGCCGCGGCCAGCGGCTGCAAAAACAAGCAGCGCGAGTGGGCCAGTTGGGATATCGAGCAGGATTTCTTCATGAATCACACCTTCGGCGGCGCGCTCATCCCCGGCCGCCGCAACGTCTTCACCTCCTCGCTCGCCTTGTGCCCCATCACCTTTCTCACCGCGCCGCGCACCATCTCGCCCCTCATCTCGCGGATGCGCTTCAACGCCATCAACAACCTGCACATCGAGTGGGATCTCGACTACGACCCCAAACTGCGGCAGCTTGATGCCAACAACGTCTTTGCCAGCTCCACCCACGGCCGCACCACCGTCGGCGTCACCTATGCCCTGCTCAATGCTGTCGACGAGGACACCGGCACATCTTCAACCACCCTTAGAAGCCATCTCCTCCAGCCCTTTTTCGCCTTCGGCAAGCCCAGCGGCGCAGGCTTCAACGTGGCCGTCAACGGCGGCTACGACTTCGCCCACCACCTCGTGCAATACGCCGGCGTGCAGGCCGTCTACAACTGGAACTGCTGCGGTCTCACCCTCGGCTACAAGCGTTTCGAGCTGGGTACGGCTGGCACCGTGAGCCGCAATGAAACCCAGTGGATCTACGGCTTCACCCTCGCCAACTTCGGCGCCGTCGGCAATCTCCGCCGCTCCGAATCCATCTTCCGCGACGTCTTCCTGCCTTCCCTGCAATGACCTGCCGCTTTCTGTCCAGCGGCAAGCGGCGCCATCGTCCGTGCCGCTTCCCGGACTGGCGGAAATGAGGCCAGCCACGCTGGATCGCCAGTTCAGACGCGGCTGATCACAAGCGGCTTGCCGTTGACGATCACATCCTTCATCGTCACGCCGATGCCGCTGCCTACCGTGAACTTCGGATTCTTGAGCTGCACGTTGATGTTCTCAAGCCGGAAGCCCCCCAGCGTCGTCTGGCCGGGATTTGCGCGAATCACGCCGAACTCACCGAATCTCCCCTTGATCCCGTCCACCGTCACGTTGCGCACCGTCGACTTCGGCCGCGGCTGCCCCTGCAGGTCGAAATACTGCATCCACGGCAGCACCTGGATGATCGGGCCTCTCATCTCGTCCTGATTCTCATCGAGTGTGATGTTCCGGTATTGAAGATCCTCATACGTCTGTGGCGTATCCGGACGCAGCTTCAGGTGCACCACCGGAATCGCGCCCAGCACCTTGCAGTTCTGCACCAGCACATCGCGTACAACCGTCGCTTCGCTGCCCAGCGTCGCAACGCCGCCGCCCCGTTCGTAGGTGTTGTTCTCGATAAGGATGTGCTCGACCGGCGGGCTTACGTTCTCGTCCAGGGCAAATGGCCCCTTGTTGCCCTTCAGGCAAACGCAGTCATCGTCCACGCGGTAGGTGCAGCCGCGGATCGTCACGTGCTGGCAACTGTCAATGTCCGTCCCGTCCGTGCTCGGGCAGCGCACCCCGTCCGGCACCTCGAACCGCGTATTCTCCACCACCACCTCCTGGCAGCGGTACAGATGCAGGTTCCAGAACCCGGAGTCCTTGAAGGTGAGGCCGGAAATCTGCACATCGTGCGAGTTCTCGATAAACGCCAGCCGGGGGCGCGGCACGTCCAGGTTCGTCGTCTTGCGGTTCGCCGCCAGGCGCGTCCAGAATTCCTTCCAGAACGGCGCGCCGTTGCCGTCCAGCGTACCCGGGCCCTCAATGCGCAGGTGATCGCATTCATCCGCGTTGATCAACGCGCTCACCCACTTCTGAAAATGGCCTTCGATGCGCGTCTGCCTTATCGGATAATCGCGGATATCCGTCGACCCCTTCAGCACGCCGCCTTGCTCCAGGTGCAGATGAACCCCGGGCTTGAAGAAAAGGGAGCCGGTCAGAAACGTCCCTGCCGGAATCACCAGAGTCCCGCCATTCTGCGCGGCAAGGTGATTGATGGCCGCCTGCAGTTTCTCCGTGTTCAACGTCTTGCCGTCCGCCACAGCCCCCGCCTGGGTGGCGGTGAGCTGCCGCCCGGCGTGCCGCGCCTGCCCTATGGCCCGTTGCATGGGCAAGAGCACTGTGCCCACGGCGCTCGCGCCCGCCAGCTTGATAAACCTCCGCCGACCTCTCTGATGATCCACTGTGTTCAAGTCGCCTCTCCTTCAGAAACCGTTTTCATCCCTTGCACTGCTAAACACAATCATCGACGTGAGCAGTCTAACTCATTCGCGCCGGGCATGACGTTTGTGCCGCCTGTGCATTGCTCGGCCGCGCGCAAGTCCTTCCGTGCGGAAGTCCCTCTGCTGCTTTGCAATCAGTCGAGATGAATCGGGGCGCGGAAGTTGGCTGTCAAACGTCGGCCCGCACAACCATTCGAAGCAGATGACGAAGCCGCGTCCGCGATCTGCTTCTGCAAAAGGCCGCACTGTCACAGGCTGCCGAAAACGCGACACTGGCAAGGCTTGGTAACAGGGCACAACTTGCAGTCGTGTCGAAAGCTATTCGACCGGTATCCGGCGTGTTTTGTCGCGATAATCGATGATCACAGGCGCAGGGCGCTCATCAGGGTCACAGCAGCGCTCCCTGTCGCCGCGATTCCAGGCACCGGACCAACACCCCGCTTCCCCAGCGCCTGCGCGCGCAGTTGTTGCAGGGGCCATCCACGGCCCCCGGAAAGCACCGGCCCGGAAAAGTCAAGCACCTGAATCCAAAACTCTCGCTCTTGCAACAACTTGCCGTTGCAGTTAATTTCCCTCCTTTCGCTCAAAATAAAACCTGAATCGAACACCATGCGCGCAGCCGCAAACTTGCTGACTCGCTCACGAGGACCCATGACCATCGCGAACCCACTGGCCCCGCAAATTCCGCTCGCTGCGCTAACCTCCGCTAACGACAACGCACCCCCCCTCAAAATATTTTTCTTTTCCATAGATTTTTTGCAGGTAATTTTGTTTCCCGCCAAAAACGCGGATTTAGATGGCTGCGCTTCCCGCATTGTGGCACGCTTATCCCTCCACGCTGCATGAACAGCCTGTGGCAAAGCTCCGGATTTGAAAGGGCACAGCGAACAGGCCGGGGCCCCGCAGGCTGTGGAAAACTCGGTGCAGGAAAGGCCCCGTAACAGGGCATGGCTTCAGCCGTGCCCAAAGCCGGCGCAACATCGACAAGCCCCTGAGGTATTCATTTCCGCAACGGCGTGCCTGCATCGCCTTGTTGCGCCGCCGCCTCATCCCCTGCGCGAATTCCGCGCCAAAATCGCGCCGCATGGCGCTTCCGCGAGGACCTATGCAAATCAGCGAAGCAGGACTGGACCTGATCAAACAATCGGAGGGATTCAGCCCCCGCGTCTACCGCGACGTGGCCGGCATTCCCACCATCGGCTACGGGCATAGGTTGTACGCCGGTGAGTCGTTCCCCCAAGGTATCGGCCACCTCGAGGCCGGCAAGCTCCTGGCCGGCGACGTTCAATCTGCCCAGCAGGCCGTTCAACGGCTGGTGAAGGTGCCGCTCACCCAGGGGCAGTTCGACGCCCTCGTGGACTTCTGCTTCAATCTCGGCGCAGGCCGCCTGGCTGCTTCCACGCTGCTCCGCGATCTGAACGCAGGAGACTACCAAGCCGCCCGCCGGCAACTTCTCTCTTGGGACCACGCCGGAGCGGAAGAGATCGAAGGCCTGAAAGCCCGGCGTGAAGCCGAGTTCCGCCTCTGGGGAGAAACTGCTTCCGCGGGCCGCCAGGCCGCCTGAGACCGCGCTCAAAGCCCGCCGCCGCCCGTTTCCGTCACCGCAAGCCGTTCCCCGCGCTTCAGATAGCCCTTGCGCTGGAACCAGTCCTCCATCGCCGCCTGCAGCGGCTCCAGCGGCACGCCCAGTCCGGCTTCGAGCAGCCCGTCGCCCACCGGCAGCGTATCGTCGAAGATGGCGTTGTTGGTAAAGTTGCGCATGGCAAAGGAGTCAATCCACCGCAGCGGGCAGGCGTGGCGCCCGCCTTCCTGGTCGATTCGCTCGATGGAAAGCCGCCGTGCAAACATGGTCTTACTTTAATTCGCCGGCCGCCGGCGGCCCGGGCATTGCCGCCACATTCTTCGTGCCCTTCAGCCGGCCGCTTCTAAGGAGAACCGCGCCATGCTCGGACTCTTGGTTCAATGGCTGCTCTATGCCGTCGCCCTGCTCGTCGTCTCCCGCATCATCCCCGGCTTTTACGTGCGCGGGCTCTGGCCGGCGATGGTCGCGGCGGTGGTCATCGGCCTGCTCAACGCCACCCTGGGCTTCCTGCTCAAGATCGTCACCTTCCCGTTGAGCATCCTGACCCTGGGCATCTTTCTGCTGGTCATCAACGGCCTGATGATTCTGATGGCGTCGAGCATCGTCCGCGGCTTTGACGTCCGCGGCTTTGTTCCCGCCTTCTGGGGCGCGGTGGTGCTCGCCGTGCTGGGCGTCATCATCCGCTGGCTTACCCGCGGCGCATGACCTCACAGCCAAATGGGGGCAGTCCCAAACCGAAACATGCCGCCCCTGACCTCTTACGCCGCCTTACGGCAACGCGGCGATGGCGGTGGCCTGCGCCGGATCGGTCCCCGTGGCGCCGGTGAACGCCTGGTTAAGTTTGCCCGGGATCTTCGTATCCAGCGTATAGGCTTCAAGATCGGGATTGCCGCCGAAGTCGACCGCCAGCAGGTAGTTGCCCTTCGAATCCACGGCCATGCCCACGGGATAAACGCCGGTTGTCGCCGTCGTGCTCAGCGCGCTCAGCGAATACGTTGTGGTGCTGGATGTCGTGCCGCTGGACGTCACCGCAAATCCGGAAATGTTGCCATTCAAGCTGTTGCTTACCGTCCGGTTGTCTACATATACGAAGCCATTTGATAAAGGAAGAATGGAATACGGCGCCAGCCCGCCGCTGGGAAAAGGCGAGCCGGAGAGCTCTTTCATCGTGCTGTAGTTGAAAACCCGCAGCCCGCCGGTATTGGTGCCCGAGGTTGCCGCCGTTTCGCCCACGAAAATCAATTTCCCGTTCGGGTCAGCGGCCACGGAAAGCGCCGAGCCCGCGGAGTTCTTCACCGCGAAGTTGCTTTCCCCGCCGAAGGGCGTGGAACTGCTCGCGTTGAACGCAATCTCTTCGGTCCCGGCCGAGCCCATCGCCACAAACACGTTCGCATTGTCCGCGGCAAGGGCGAGCTGCTGCACGGTTAAAGCTGGAAGCAGGGCCGACTGCTCGATGGTCGATAGCGGCGCGCCCGTGGACGAATTGATGGGAACCGCCATCACTTCCCCGGTGTCCGGACCGCTCTCCACCAGCCAGGAATTGGTTGCATCCACCTGCATCGTCGTTGCCAGATCCGACGAAATCACCTGCCCGCCGTTGCCCAGCGTCAGCCCGCCGCCCGAACCCACGAGATAAACAAAAATGCCCTGTGCCGTGGAAACGTAAAGGAAGTTGCCATTGGGAGCCACCGCAATCGCAAACGGCGCGCTCGTCAGCGTGTATGGGCTGCCTGAAATCGCCGTCAGAGCGCCAGAAATAATCGAAAAGGCCGCTATCTGGTTTGTCGCCTGGTTGGCTACGTAGAAAGCGCCGCTCGATAGCCCTGATGATGATCCCCCAGATCCTCCAGACCCCCCGCCGGAGCCGCTCGAAGGAGCCTTCCAGAAGCCCTTGCACCCCGCCAGCAGCATCACCGCCGCCAGCATTGCCAACCACTTCCCGGTCTTCATCGCCGCTCCTCGATCGCTGCCTGCACGGTCAGAATTTGCGGCCTCGCGACTCCATACCCAGCCTACCGCCCCAGAGCCCTCTCTGTCCTGCCGCCCAAATCCCGGCGAATGCGGGGTTGATGCAGCGTAAAGACGCAGTCCGCAATCAATCCGCTCAGAGCCGGATCACAGCGGCCGAGCCTGGGCAATGCATTGCCGGCACGGCCCGCAATCCGGCGCCGCTTAGCATGGCCGGGTTGAATGCCGGGTCGTTGGAAGGGCCGCGGCTTCAGATGTTCCGGAACTCTTGTTCATCTGGCGTAACCCGGTGCACTTCTTATCGCTTATCAGCCCGCAGTGGAAGTCTGGTTTGAAAGGGCACAACTTTAGTCGCTCTGGACAGCCCGAAATTTTGAGCATCGGGCTTTAAACCTGCCGCGTTCTGCTTCAGCGCTTGTCGGATGATGTCGCGAATTGATGGCGGACTACACTACTGCCTCGGCACCCATAATCTACTCCAGTGAATTATGGGTGCCGAGTCTGTATGTCTTCATGCGGAAATGGGAATAACCATGCGCTGCCACGTGCGCCATGTTAGCCGTTCTTCCGCGCGGCAATCGCAAGCGCAAACTCAGTACCTTCATTGAGTTTCATGTTATGGTTCTTGTGCGATACGAAGATGCCCGAAGCGCTGGACGCGATCTTGCTGTGCAGATCCACGTTTTTGAGTGCCCCGATCTGGTCAACCTCCAGCGTAGTCGGAGTCCAGTCATTCGGCATAGGCCCACCTCCGTAAGCCAATGCCGACTCGTTTTCTGGAGGATAAATCCCAACGATCGTGGCTTTGATGGGAATCGATTTACCGTGCTTCAGATCTGCCTGTGTAAAGCGCAGCGCCAACGTCGATGTGCCGTCCGCATTCATTTTGTCGCTGACCACCTTGCCGACGAGCATCGTTCCCCGCGGCAATGTAGTTCCATTCTTCAGGCGAGTCTTCTTGCCGAGCCGAGCTTGAAACGCCTGACCTGCGTGGAGATCGCTGGAATCGAGCGCCCTCATCAAATCCGCCCGCGTGGCTACCATTTGCATGGCCTCGTGGTGTCCCGCTAGCGGCGCGGCCATAGACTGTGAACTCGGCGAAGCGGCTACCGTGCTCCGCGCATAGGCCAAATTCGGACCCAAAAACACCAGACATGCTGCCGCAGCCGACAGCGATACAAAGGCTGAATACTTCATCTCGGGAATCTCCTGAAATTTAGGATTACTATCTCTGCTCTTCCCCTTTCAAGAGATAGGTGACTTACCTGCTTACTTAGACGAGATCACGGCATGCTTGGTTTCTTTTTTGACTAATGCTGTAAGATCTTGACCGGCAGGAAGATAGTTTTGACCTTCTCGAAATCGATGATAGAAGAAAGTTATAAAGCCTCTGCAACAAGAAAGAATCGGGGAAGTTACATCTTAAGTAGGAAAATGGCATCTAATAATAAAACACCCTCTGCGCCTATAGATCGGCGAAACAATTTCGTTGGCGCTTTGCAATCTCCGGCACGGGCGTTTCACATGCTGAACTTGAAACACGCACCTTTCCTGCAAAAGGCGTGGCATGCTATCACGTTGAATGACGCCAAATATGCCCATCCCGCTCGATCACGGACCAAGGCCCGCCGCATCTATCGTGTAAGCTTACCCCTCAGCTCACGCAAAGGGCGCACACGAGTTTTTTCCATGTGCCCGTTATGATTCGCTGGCTCATGTCTGCCGGCGAGCACTCGCCAAGTGACTCTTTCATCAAGTTAAAGATCCCATTGAAGTGAGGGAGGGGTGTTACATCTTGACAGGAGAGCCGCTTGAAACAATCGGAACAGAAATGGAATTCTTGATTGCGGACTCAGTTAGGCCGCCCGCCAGCGCCGGAGCGGCGCCGGAAGCGGTCGTCCACCGGTTGGCGCCCCTTGAAACCCGCATCGGCCGTGTGCCAGTGCTCGATTGATGGCTCGCCCATGCGCCAGCACAGCAGTACCACCTGATCGTCGAGACGGAAAGGAAAGTCCAGCAGACCCGTATCAAGATCCTTCACCTGCACGCCGATGGCGTCGATCTCCGCAATGCTTTCGCGCACGCGCTGCAGATGGCCCTCCATCTCCGCGCGCAATTTAGCTACCCTGCCCGCATCCACCCGCATGCCGCCGGAAAGATAAATCTGCCGGGCAAGCTCGGTGAGATCGGTTTCAACCGTCTCCGCCGAGCGCTTGCCGTCGATGGCGCGCTTCAACAGTGATTCCAGCACCGGGAGCAACGATTGCGCTTCATCGAGGGTAAAAGTCTTCATGCGAAAGCCCTGTATCCAGAGTATGACGAATGGACGGGCGGTTCCTGCCCTCCCTTTCGCAATATGTTAGACGCTCGATCCTTCCCGCAAGTCGCTCATTTTCAAATGCGGCGACACCCCTGCTTCCGGCTGCCGAAAGCGGCACCGCAACCTGAGAACTGCAAGCTGCTTTTATGCCACTTCCAGCATCCGGTCCAGCGCAACCCGCGCCCAATGCTTCACCTCTGCACTGACGGCGATGCGGTTCACCACACGGCCTTCGATCAGGTTCTCAAGCGCCCAGGCCAGGTGCTGCGGGCTGATGCGGTACATTGTGGTGCACAGGCAGCCTGTGTCGTCGAGCGTGATGATACGCTTGCCCTCGGCAGCGAAACGCTTGGCCAGCCGATTCACCAGATGAATCTCGGTGCCTATGGCAAACATCGCTCCCGCCGGCGCCTGCTGAACCAGAGCGATGAGACGCTCCGTCGAGCCGAGCGCATCAGCCTTCTGGCACACCTCAAAGCGGCACTCGGGATGCACGATCACCCGGATGCCCGGATACTTGGCCCGCACCTGATCCACATGGCTGGGAAGAAACCGCTGATGCACCGAGCAATGGCCCTTCCAGAGAAGGACGCGGCTGGCGGCCAGCTTTTCCTTGCTTTGCCCGCCCTGGATCGCCCACGGATCCCATACCTGCATCTCCTCCAGCGGAATACCCATGGCATATCCCGTGTTGCGGCCCAGGTGCTGATCGGGCAGAAACAGGATGCGCTTGCCGCGCGCAAAGGCCCAGCGAAAGGCCGCGCCGGTGTTCGACGAAGTGCACACCAGGCCGCCCCGCTCGCCGCAAAAAGCCTTGATGGCGGCCGTCGAATTGATGTACGTGAGCGGAATCGTCTCGCCGTCCAGGCCGGCGCGCGCCAGCGTATCCCAGCACTCTTCCACCTGCGAAATCTCAGCCATATCGGCCATCGAACAGCCTGCGTTGAGATCCGGCAGAATCACCTGCTGGCTCGCCTTGGCCAGGATGTCCGCGCTTTCGGCCATGAAGTGGACGCCGCAGAAAACGATATATCTGGCGTCCGTTCCCGCCGCAATCTTCGACAACTTGTAGCTGTCGCCGGTGTAATCCGCGAAGCGGACCACCTCGTCACGCTGGTAGTGATGCCCAAGCAGAATCGTCGTCGCGCCCAGCTTTGCGCGCGCCTCTGCAATGCGCCCGTCCATCGAGTGATCGGGCATAGCCAGATAGTGTTCAAGGCTGCAAGAGCCTTCGGCCTCCGGCGCGGCCGTCAGTTCGTCAATCGCCAGATTCACCGCATTCCGCCTTCAGTCCGTTTTCGGACGGGGATGTTGAAAGCACGTACGGCTGCAGCGGATGCGCTGCCGCTGCCTTAGCCCCCGGCGCCAGCGCCGGTCAGCCAAAATAACGGCCCACCCACGGGGATGTTGCAGCCATTTCAATCGCGGTCCCTCCGCAAGCCTAGGCCTGCGTGCCGCTGCCTTCATTGTAACGCACCTTTAACTTGTCCCTGGCCGGCCTGGTGCCGACGCCGCCGGCTGAAGTGGCCTGCGCCGGCATAGAAGCCAGTCCAGCCGGCGAAAAATGACCCCGCCCGGGGCAGACTGGCCGATCCTGACAGGTTTGTTAGCGCACGATGCGGAAAGGTATCATGGAGATTCATGGAGATACAGCCGACAATCCAGGCCGCTACCCTGAGCATGTGGGACACCATCATCCTCATGATCATGGCGTTGGTAGTTTTTGGGCCGCGGAAATTGCCGGAAATCGGCCGCCAGCTTGGCAAACTCATGTACGAGTTCCGTAAGGCGTCGAACGACTTCAGATTCCAACTGGAGGAAGAGATGCGCAACGCCGATGAAGCCGACCGGCGTCAGCGCGAAGAAGCCCAGCGCCAACGCGCTCTGGGAGCCGCTCCAGACGCCCAGATCGAGGCAACCACCACCCCGGCTGCTGAAGAAGCAATGGAATCGGACGCAGTGGGCGACTACGGCGAGGAGGTCGCCGGAATTGATCCTGAGGAATCCGAGGAGCCCGATTCCTACGATGCCGCGGCATTCTCCCATTACCGCGAGGAGACCGAACCGGAGCGCGGCTCTGAGCACGACGCCGAACTTGTCGAGCTAGGTGCTGAGGCTGACCCACCCGAAAGCGGCGCGCCGGCTGCGATGGAGCAGCCCGCAGCCAGCATCGCAGCCTCACCTGCCGAAGCAGTCGCCGTTCCCGGTCACGCGCATTCCGGAAGCGAAGCCGCAGTCTCCGAATCTGCTTCATCCGGCGCGGAAACGGAGCCGGCAGCTCACCATGGTTGATCCCGCAGAGGCAGTCGGCAAGGCGCGTGCGGCGGTAACCGAGCGCGTCGAGCTCCCGGGCATGACCCTGATGGAGCACCTGGAAGAGCTGCGCAAGCGCATCGTCCACTCCGCGGTCTATCTCGTCATCGGTTTCTTTGTAGCCTGGTTCTTTCACAACCAGATTGTTGATCTCTTTCAGGCGCCGCTGATCCATATCGGCAAGTCGCTGGTCTTTACGCATCCCATGGATCCGCTGAACCTCTACTTGCAGGCTTCGATGGTTGCCGGCTCTATCCTGGCCTCTCCTTTCATCCTTTACCAGGTATGGCTGTTCATTGCCCCCGGGCTCTACCAAAAGGAACAGCGGTTTGTAATTCCGTTCATGGTGGCCACCGTCAGCTTGTTTCTCGCCGGCGCCTCCTTCGGCTACTTCTGGGTGCTCCCGGCCGCCATCAAGATTCTGGTCGTGGATTTTGGCCACAACTTCACACCCATGGTTACCATTGAGGATTACACCGGCTTCTTTCTGTCGGTTATTCTCGGCTTGGGCATCAGCTTCGAAATGCCCATCCTGATTTTCTTCCTGGCCATGTTCGGCATTGTCAGCCCAAAGTTCCTCTGGAAGAACATACGCTATGCCATTCTGGCGGTGTTCATCGTGGCGGCAATCATCACCCCCAGCCCCGACCCGTGGACGATGTGCCTTTATGCGTTCCCGATGCTGGGGCTTTATCTGATCGGAATCGGCGCGGCCTGGTGGATACATCCATCACGCAAGAAACGCAAACAGGAAGCAGCCGGATAAGCGCTCGCTGGCCGCCCCTGAGGCATTCCTTGTTCGCGACAAAACGCACAGACATTTGAGACACCGAAAAAGGAGCGAACCTTGGCTGAAGCGGAGATTGGCATCATCGGGGGCAGTGGCCTATATGCCATGCCCGGATTCACCAACGTGCATGAGGAGCGCATCGAAACGCCATTCGGCGATCCGTCCGACCCCTTCGTGCTCGGCGAACTCGAAGGCCGCAAAGTAGCCTTTCTGGCGCGCCACGGACGGGGGCATCGCATCCTGCCCTCGGAGCTGAACTTCCGCGCCAACATCTACGCCTTCAAAAAGCTCGGCGTCGAACGCATCATCTCCGTCTCCGCCGTGGGCTCGCTCAAGGAAGAGCACAAGCCCACCGACTTCGTCATGCCCGATCAGTTCATCGACCGCACCTTCCATCGCGTCTCCACCTTTTTTGGCGAAGGTATCGTCGGCCATGTGGCCTTTGGCGATCCCGTGTGCGCCACCGTGGCCAGCGCCGCGGCCGAAGGCTGCGCTGCGGTGGGCGTGGTCGGCAAGCTCGGCGGCACCTATGTGTGCATGGAAGGCCCGCAGTTCTCCACCAAGGCCGAATCGCATCTCTACCGCAGTTGGGGCGCTGACGTTATCGGCATGACTAACCTGCAGGAGGCCAAGCTGGCGCGCGAAGCGGAGATCTGCTACGCCACTGTGGCCATGATCACGGATTACGATTGCTGGCGCGAAGGCCACGACGCCGTCACCATCGAAGAGATCGTCGCCGTTCTGCACCAGAACGCCGAGAACGCATGCAAGGTGGTCAAGGCGGCCGTGGCAGCCATGCCGCGCCAGCGCAAATGCGCCTGCGCCTCCGCTGCTAAATACGCCGTGCTGACGCAGCCCGACGCCATCCCGCAAGCGGCAAAAGAGCGCCTGAAGCTGCTGTTCGGCAAGTATCACGGCTGGTAAACTCAAGCACAGCGAGCGGCATCGGCAAAGGCATGGGGCGCCGGCAAAGCGCATTGACTCACGCCTGGCGCGGCTAGCTCCGCTGCCACCGCTAGCGCACCTCAACCTGGAGAGAAATCGAAACCAATGTCCATCACCGTAGTAGGCAGCGTCGCATACGACTCCATTGAAACCCCCGCGGGCCGCAGAGAGCGCTGCCTGGGCGGCGCTGCGACATACTTCTCCCTTGCCGCCAGCTTTTTTACGGACGTGCGCGTCATCGCCGTCGTCGGCGAAGACTTCGGCCCCGAGCAGGAATCTGTCTTCCAGGCTCGCAACATCGATACGCAGGGCATTGAGCGCGCCCCCGGCAAGAGCTTCTTCTGGGAAGGCTCCTACCTTGAAAACCTGAATGAGGCCAAAACGCATAACACCGAGTTGAATGTCTTTGCCGCGTTCGAGCCCAAAATTCCCGTGTCCTACCGCGACTCCGAGTTTCTGTTCCTGGCCAACATCGACCCCGTCCTGCAGCGGCGCGTGCGCGATGCCATGCCCGGCGTAAAGCTGGTGGCCGGCGACACCATGAATTACTGGATCAAGGATCATCGCCCGGCGCTGCTGGAAGTGCTCAAGGGCCTTGATATCCTGCTCATCAACGACACCGAAGCCCGCATGCTGGCCGGCAACAACAACCTGGTGCGGGCTGCGCGCGCCGTCATGGCCATGGGCCCGCAGTCGCTGGTCATCAAGCACGGCGAGTACGGAGCCAGCCTCTTCCAGAGCGCAACAGGCAACGGCGCGGCATCGAAGACCTTCAAAGCCCCCGCGCTGCCGCTCGATGAAGTCGTTGACCCCACCGGCGCAGGCGACAGCTTTGCCGGCGGCTTCTTCGGCTATCTGGCGTCGCAGCCCGAGCTCACGCCCGGAGCCTTCCGCCGCGCCATGTTTTACGGCAGCACCATGGGCTCATTCGCCGTCGAGCGCTTCGGCACCGAGCGCCTGCAACAGCTTTCACGCAACGAGATCGAAGAGCGTTTCAACGCATTCCGCGAGCTGACGCACCTTGACTGAAAGATCCGACCCGCCGCACCGCACGACCCCGCACGCGACAGTTATAACCCTGTCCTATGAGTTGCCCGGCGACAAACGGCCGTCGCCGGGCAAACTGGCCCGCACCGAGTGGCTGGCCGTGCTCGTCTCCTGCCTGGCCGCATCGCTGGCCGCTCAGTTCTGGAGCTGGCGCCACCACGCCATGCTCAACTTCGGCGACGCCATCGCCCACCTGCACATTGCGCGCCGCATCTTCGACTCCCGCCATCCCGGCCTCGTCCAGCTCGGCTCGGTGTGGCTGCCGCTGCCACATTTGCTCATGGTGCCCTTCGTGCAGGTCTACGCCTGGTGGGCCAACGGCATCGCCGGCGCCATTCCCTCCGCGCTGGCCTACCTGGTCGCGTGTCTGGGCCTGTACCGCCTGGCGCGTCACTGGCTGCCGCCCGCCACGGCGGCCGTGACGCTGGTCTTTTTCGCGCTCAATCCCAATCTGCTCTACCTGCAAACCACGGCGATGACCGAGCCGCTCTTCCTCTGCGAGGTCATCTGGATCGCTCTCTGGCTGGTCGAGTGGCGCATCAGCCTCGACGCGGACGCTGCCAAAGCCCGCTGCCTGCTCTGGTGCATCACCGCTTTGCTCATTGCCGCGGTCTTCACCCGCTATGACGGCTGGGTAATGGCGTTCCTGGCGTGGCTGGCGATGGCCGTCACCCTTGCCCGCCGCGGCCGGCTCCGCACGCCCTCATTCTGGATGGCAAGCGTGCTCCTGGCCGCCGCGCCAACCGCCTGGTTCCTTTACAACGCCAAGTTCTTCGGCGACTGGCTCTACTTCGCCCGCGGCCCCTATTCCGCCGCAGCCATCGAGAAGCGCACCGCCGCGCCCGGAACCCAGCTCTATCCCGGCTGGCACAATCCCTGGGTCGCGCTGCTGTTCTTCCTCAAAGTCTCGGAGATGGACGCAGCCGCCGCGGCCTGGGGCAACCTGATGCTGGTGCTCAGCGTGCTGGGAACAGCCTATGCATGGTTCAGAGCGCGCCGGCGCGCCTTCGCCTACGCGCTGCTGCTGTGGATCCCCATTCCCTTCTATGCCTTTGCCGTCGCCTACGCTTCGGTGCCCATCTTCATCCCGCCGTGGTGGCCCCACTCTTACTACAACACGCGTTACGGCATGGAAATGCTGCCCGGCTTTGCGCTGGGCGTGGGCCTTGTGGCTCAACTTGCCGTCGCCGCCGTCTGTCAGTTCAAGCCCGCCGGAGAATGGCGCAAGCCGGTCCTCGCCACGCTCTTTGTCCTGGTCGGCCTCAACTTCCTGCTCATACTCCGCGAGCGCCCGCTGGTCTACGTCGAAGGCACCTGGAACGCCCAGGCGCGCCGCCCCTATGATCAGCACATTCCGCCCGTGCTGCGGTCGCTGCTCGCCGCGCGCCCTGGCGGCCTGATCCTCATGAACACCTCGCGCTATCCGGAGATCGTTTCGCTTACCGGCATTCCCCTGCGCCAGACCATCAACAATAACGACAAGCAACTTTTCGCCGCCGCCCTGGCGAACCCGGCCGCGCACGCCGCCATCGTCCTGGCCTTTGACGGCGGCAGCGTGGCGCGCGCCGTCAAAGCGCATCCCGAAGGGCTGAAAGAGATCTGCCGGTTCACCGCCCAAGGCCAGCCTGCGGCAACGATCTACATCTCCGATGCTTCTCCGGTCCCGCCCACCCGCGCGCCTCAACAAGCCGCGGCAAGCGGTGTTAGCATCGGGCTTAAGCCTGTTGTTGCGCACCGCGAGCACCGGAAAACACGCATCGGCAACCGCGTGCAATCCACTGCGCGCCCCAATATCCGCACTTCGGAGGCAGATTGATTCCGTTCACCAAGGCCCACGCCTGCGGCAACGACTTTCTCATCATCACGGAAGAGGCCGCGGCAAAGCACGATCCCGTCGCGCTGACCCGCCGCCTCTGCGCGCGCAACACCGGCATCGGCGCCGACGGCATTGAGTTCTTCGCCTGGACCGGTCCCCGTTCCGGCCTTGTCCGCCTTTACAATGCCGACGGCTCGGTTGCCGAGATCAGCGGCAACGGCACGCGCTGTGTGGCCGCCTGGATGGCCGAGGCGCTTTCTTCGCCGCGCGGTGACGTACTTGAAATCGCCACCGACGCGGGCCTGCGCATCTGCCGCATCAACGGCGTCGATCGCGCCCACGGCTTCGCCGTCGAAGTCACCACCGGCATGGGCGTTCCCGCCATCGCGCGGCGTACCGTCAGGCTGGCAGGCGGAATCGAGATCGAAGGCGCCGAAGTTGCCACCGGCAATCCGCACTTCGTCATCCGGGTTGACAACGCGCACTTCAAAGTCGCCGGCAAGGACTGGCAATCGATCGGCGCCGGGATTTGCACTCATCCCGACTTCCCCCACCAGACCAACGTCGAGTTCGTCCGCATCGTTAGCCCCGCCGAAATCGAGATCCGCATCTTCGAACGCGGCGTGGGGCCCACCACATCCTCCGGCACAGGCAGTTCGGCCACGGCCGCCGCGGCGCTGGCCTTCGACGGCTGCACCTCGCCTCTCAAAGTCGTCGCCCCCGGCGGCCCGCAAACCGTCGCCTGGAACGGCCCCGGCACCGAGTTGCAGCTCACCGGCCCGGCCGCGCTCATCGCCCGCGGCGAGGCGTGGCCTGCATGACGCGTCTTCTCAAGCCGCCGGCCGTCGCGCCCGGCGCCGATGTTAGCATTGTCGCGCCCGCTTCCGCCGCTCTGCCTGAGCGTATCGAGCGCGGCATGGAGGCGTTGCGCGCCCAGGGCTTCATTCCGCACACATGCGAAAATACGTTGGCGCGCGGCCCGCTCTACTTTGCCGGCACGCCTCAGCAGCGCCTTGCCGATCTGCACGCCGCCTTCGCCGACCCGGCCACGAGCATGGTGGCGTCGCTGCGCGGCGGTTACGGCTCCAACTATCTGCTCAGCGCCCTCGACCTCGATCTGATCCGCCGCCATCCCAAGCCATTCCTGGCTTACAGCGATCTCACCGGCGTGCAACTCCTGCTGCTCGACAAACTCGGCCTGCCCGCGTTCCACGGCCCTATGGTTGCGGCCGATTTCGACCTCGAAGACGGCGTGCATCTGGCCAGCTTCCGCGCCGCGCTGTCTGGCGAGCCATACACCGTCGGCGAAAGCGAGGGCCTGCGCACGCTCAAGCCGGGCACCGCGCGCGGCACGCTCTACGGCGGCTGCCTGAGCATTCTCGCCGCGCTCGTCGGCACGCCCTTCGAGCCCCGAACCGAGGGCAAGATCCTCTTTCTTGAAGACACCGGCGTCAAACCTTATCAGGTGGACCGACTCTTGTGGCAACTGCGCCAGGCCGGCAAATTCGATCGCGTCCGCGGCATCGTCTTCGGCGAAATGCTCGATTGCCTCTCGCCCGCCGCGCCCGCCGAACTGCTTGAAGATGCCATTCTGCACGTCTTTGCCGATTTCCCCGGTCCCATCGCCATCGGCCTGCGCAGCGGCCACGTCTCGCGCCACAACGTCACGCTCACCTTCGGCGTCAAAGCGGAATTCACAGCCGGAGCCGCAGCCCAATTGCATCTGCTTGAACCGGCGGTGACTCGATGAGCGCATCGCCCCGCCACATCCATCTCAGCGGCATCTGCGGCACGGCCATGGCTTCGCTGGCAGGACTGCTGCAGCTTCAGGGCCACCGCATCACCGGTTCCGACAAGGCCGCCTATCCGCCCATGAGCGACATGCTGCGCGCCCTCGGCATTCCGGTTATGGAGCCATACGCCGAAACCAACCTCACTCCGGCGCCGGATCTCGTCGTCATCGGCAATGCGCTTTCGCGCGGCAACCCTGAGGTCGAACGCGTCCTCGACGAGCGCATTCCCTTCACCTCCATGGCCGCACTCCTCCGCGACGAGTTCCTCAAGGGCCGTACCTCGCTCGTCGTCGCCGGCACGCACGGCAAAACCACCACCACCAGCATGCTGGCCTGGATCTATCAGGTCGCCGCCCGCCACAATCCCGCCCTGGAGCCGTCGTTCCTCATCGGCGGCGTGGCGGAAAACTTCGGTTCCAGCTTCCAGTTGCGCCCCACGCCCAACTTCATCGTCGAAGGCGACGAATACGACACCGCCTTCTTCGACAAGGGCCCCAAATTTCTCCACTACTTTCCCGACGCGCTCATCCTTACTCACGTCGAGTTCGATCACGCCGACATCTACGCCAATCTCGACGCCGTGAAGACCGCCTTCAAGCGCCTCGTCAACCTTGTTCCACGCCGCGGTGCCGTTGTCGCCTACGACGCCAGCGAAACCGTCACCGAATGCATCTCGCACGCGCTCTGCCGCGTCGAGCGTTACGGCTTCAGCGAGCGCGCCCACTGGCAGATCCGCAATCTTCGCTACGACAGCGGCCTCACGCGCTGGACGATCTGGCGGGCCGGCCAGCTCTGGGCTGAACTGGAAATGAGCATGGCGGGCGAGCACAACGCACTCAACGCCACGGCCGCCGCCGCTCTGGCTGCCGGCCAGGGCATCGGCGCGGACGCTATCCGCACCGCGCTTTCGACCTTCAAAAGTGTCAAGCGCCGTCTGGAAGTCCGCGCCTGCATCAGCGGCATCACGGTCGTCGAAGATTTCGCGCACCACCCCACGGCCATCCGCGAAACGCTCCGCACCCTGCGCGCCGTCTATCCGCAGTCGCGCCTCTGGGCGGTGCTCGAGCCGCGCTCCAACACCCTGCGCCGCAAGGTGCTCGCCGGTGATCTTGTCGAGAGCCTGCGCCTGGCCGACCGCGTCGTGCTCGCCGGCGTCTATCAGCAGCAGCGCATTCCCGAGGACGAGCGCCTGCACCCGGAAGAGGTAGTTCACGCGCTCAGCGAACACGGCACGGCAGCCGAGCTGCTTGCCGACGCCGACGCCATCGTGGCCGGCATCGCGCCACATCTCGTGCCCGGCGACGTCGTCGCCATCCTCTCCAACGGCGGCTTCGACGGCATTTACGAAAAGCTGCCCGCGCGTCTCAGTGAGATCTATCCGCAACCTTCTGGCAAAAGCGTGCGCCCATGATCTCCGCGTTTGTCCTCATAGCTGCCTACTCCATCCTTGCCATCCCCGCCGCGATCGTCTTCATTCCCTGGGCCGCGCTCACCGGCAACGCCACGCCGCTCTACAAAGCCGCGCTGCTCATCGCCCGCGCCGGCCTCTTTCTGGCGGGCATTCGCGTTTACGCCGCGGGGCGCGAGCGCATCCCGGCCGGCACTGCCTGCATCTTCATGGCCAACCATGTCTCCAACCTCGATCCACCGGTGCTGCTTCCGCTCATTCCCGGCCGCACCTCGGCCTTTCTGAAGCGCTCGTTGATGAAGGTTCCCGTCCTCGGCTACGGCTTCAAACTGGGCGAGTTCGTTCCCGTTGCACGCGACGGCCGCATCGAAAGCGCGCGGGAGGGGGTGGCGGCAGCGCGCCGCGTGCTCGAAAAGGGCCTGCACATCACTGTCTTCGTCGAAGGCACACGCTCACCCAACGGCCGCTTGTTGCCCTTCAAAAAGGGCCCGTTCTATTTGGCAATGGAAACCGGCGCCCCCTGCGTCCCGGTATCGATTCACGGCACGGAGGGCATGATGGCCAAAGGCAGCGCGCGCATTCGCCCCGGCACGGCGCAGGTCATCTTTCACCCGCCCCTGTATCCCCGCGATTATGCAACGCGCGACGAGCTGCTGAAAGCGGTTCGTGCTGCCATCGCCTCAGGTCTGCCGGAATGGATGCGAAATTAGAGCCTGCTTTGATTTACCAGGGCCTGACGACCGCGTTATATCCGCCGTTGAGCAGTTGGTTGCGCATGGAATCGGCGTCGCTCTTGCTGTAGTACGGCCCCATACAGATGTGGATCAAATTATCGGCCGGATCGTGAACCGCCTCGGCGCGGTAGCCGTGCTCGCGCAACGCCCGCAGCAAAACATCGGCGTCGTGCTGGTCAGCCACGGCAGCAATCTGCACCATCAGCGCCGACGCCGCGGACGTTCCCGCCATCGCCGGATGAACTTCGGCAGCGGCCGGCTGTGAACCGCCTGCGCCGGAAGTCGAAGGCTGATTGCTGAAAGTCGCCACCGCCCGGTGCCATCCGTTGTCGTCGGGCGGCTGAACCGCCACGCCCGTTACTGCGTAAGGCGTTCCCCCCGCTGTTGCCGTCTCATTCGCTCCCTGCGCCGCACCGGAAGTTGTGCCAGACATCGCAGAAACCGTGCCATCGGTCGTACTGGCAGTTGTACCAGGCGTTGTGTTGGGAGTGGTGCCTTGAGCCGCCTGCGTTCCGTCCGCGGTTGTGGACGCAGCCGGCAACTGTGTCGCGGCAACGGGTTTCGTCTGCGGCGCATTCTGCGTCAACAGCGGCCCCGTTCCGGTTGCCGACTGTTGGCTTTGGAAAACCGGTCCGTCCGACGAGGCGCGGCTGCCCAAAATGTAGCCCGTACCGAACGAAACCCCGCACAGCACAACCACCCCGAAGAAAACAACCAACAGCATTGCCGAACCTAGCGTCAGCTCGCTATCGCGCTTCGATCGGGCCGGTCTCCGTCCTTCGTCGTCAAAAACTCCCATAAACCGCCTTCGGTTAACTTTCACTTCCAGAATACCGGTCTTCGCGCTCTTTATCCACGCTCCGCGGGTTCCGGTATTGCCTAGTTTGACTCTTTTCCGAACCGTGGGAATGCGCCGGCAGTTAACCCCTGCAAAATCAACACAACCCAGTTCCAGGCGCAAAGCGCCTTGTTGCCCTCGGCCCGGCAATCTGCTGGTACGTGGCCGCTCCTGGCGGCGCCGCGTCGGACCTTACGGCTCCTTGGGAATCTCGACCTTCAGCCCGCTCATCTTGTTGAAAATTGTCATCATCTCCAGCGGCAGCGGGAAGACAATCGTCGTATTCTTTTCCACGCCGATATCGGAAAGCGCTTGCAGGTACCGCAGTTGCAGCGTCATTGGCTGTGTCGCCATCAGCGAGGCCGCGTCCACCAGCTTTTGCGCCGCGTTGAACTCGCCTTCGGCGTGAATGATCTTTGCGCGCTTCTCGCGTTCCGCCTCAGCCTGCTGGGCAATGGCGCGCAGCATCTGCTCCGGCAGGTCCACCTGCTTCACCTCCACGGAGACCACCTTCACCCCAAACGGCTCGGTGCGCTGGTCGATGATCGACTGGATCCGCAGGTTCAGCTTGTCGCGATGGCTCAACAGCTCATCCAACTCCACCTCGCCCAGCACGGAGCGCAGCGTGGTCTGCGCGAACTGCGAAGTCTGGTAGATGTAGTTCACCACCTTGATGGCCACATGGATGGGATTCACCACGTACAGCGTGACCACCGCATTGACTTTGAGGGTCACATTGTCCCGCGTGATCACGTCCTGTGGCGGCACCTCCAGCACCTCCTGGCGCAGCGAGATGCGCACCATCTGGTCCAGCGGCCGGAAAACGAGAATGATGCCCGGCCCCTTGGGCTCCGGCAGCGCGCGCCCCAACCGGAAGATCACCGCGCGCTCGTACTCGCGCAGGATTTTGATGGAGTTGAGCAGGTAGAGAACAACGATGGCGACGAAGATCAGCGTTGGAACTGGCAAATCGCTCATGTGCATAGGACTTTCCTCACTCAGCAGGGATTGTACCCCACATCCAATTGGCCGAGCCGCAGGAAGTTGGAAAGCGGCATCGCGCGCGGCATTGCTCCAGGACAAATCCACAGCGGTGCCGCAGAGCCGGCGGCTTGCGGCCGTCATCATTGATGCCGGACGCTTCAAGATTCAGGGGTCTTGGCTTCCGGCGGAATTTGCTCCCGGCCTGCATCGTTGCGCGGCTCCTGCGGCTGAACCGGCGGCACGGGCTCCACGCGCAGCACCATCTCATCGAACCCCACCACGCGCAGCGATGTTCCGGAAGCCACCGGCTCCGTCGCGACCGCGCGCCAGATCTCGCCTTCCACCAGCACATGGCCTTCAGGCGCAAGCGCTTCCATGGCCGTGGCGCGGCTGCCCACCATGGCGTCGGCGCCGCTGTGCGCCTTTCGTCGCCGGGCGCGTATCGCCAGCCGCACCAGAAACACCGTAATCCCGCCAAACCCCAGGCTCAGCGCGATCGCCACCAGCGGATCCACACCCATCTGCGGAATCGGCGCCGCCACCAGGGTCAAAGTTCCGAAGATCAGGCAGACGATCCCCGCCACCGCCAGCGCGCCATGGCCCCCGAACTTAGCCTCCAGCACCAGGAAGCCCACGCCGGCCACCAGCAGCAGCACCGCCGTAAAGCGAATCGGCAGCAGATTCAATCCAAAGATGCCCAGCAGCACCATCAGCGTGCCCAGCGCGCCCGGCACGATCGATCCCGGAGCATTGAACTCCAGATAGATCAGCAGCGCCCCAGCCACTATGAACAGCAGCGCGATGTTGGGATTCACCAGCCAGCTCAGAAACTCGTCGCGCAGCGATGTGTGCAGCACCTGAATGCGCGCCCCAGCCAGATTGAGCGTCATCTTCGACCCGTCGATGCGCGTGATCTGATAGCCATTCAGCTCGTTCAGCAGTTGCTGGTCGTTGTTTGCGACGAGGTCGATCAGGTGGTCCTTGAGCGCCTCTTCCGCGGTATAGGAGCGCGACACGCGCACGGCGGCGTCGGCGGCCTTGGCGTTGCGCCCCCTGCGAGTGACATAAGAGCGCAGAAATGCCGCGGCGTCGTTCTCCACCTTTTGCATCTCCGTCGAGCCGGGCTTCATACCCTCAAAGACGACATGTGCAGCGCCGGCCTCCGTGCCGGGCGCCATGGCCGCCACATCGGCCGATTCCAGAATGAAAAATCCCGCCGACCCGGCGCGTGCGCCCGAAGGTGAAACATACACAATGACCGGAACATGCGAGCCGAGAATCGCCGCTACCATTTGGCGCATGGACTCCACCATGCCGCCCGGCGTGTCCATCTGCACCAGCAACGCCTTCGCGCCGTTGCTGGTGGCCTCGGTAATGGCTCGCTTCAGTTCCGCCGCGCTCACCGGCTGGATGGTGCTGTCGAGAATGAATTTGTCCACTACCGGCTGTTGCACAGCGGCCGGCGCGGCCCAGACTCTCCACGCCAGCAGCGCCGCTGAAATCAAAGCCGCCCGGATCGCAAACCTGCATGCGCGCTGAAGCATGACGTGCTCCTTCAGTACTTCTCCTGCGCTACTCCGCCTTCTTGACCTGCTTCGCCACGATCTGCCGCCGCAACTGCTGCGCGGCCTGGTTCGCGGGGTCCAGCTTCAGAGCTGCGCCGGCCTCGTTGCCGGCTCTGGTAAGGTGCCCGGCCGCCAGATCGAGACGACTCAAAACAAGATACGCCTCCGCCGAAGGATCCAGTTGCAGCGCTTCATGGGCTTGCTTGCGCGCCGAAACGGTATCGCCGGTCCGCAGGCGCACTTCGGCCAGACCGGCATGCGCCGCGGCAATCTTGGGATCGGCCCTGAGGGCGGACTGATATAGCCGCTCGGCCTCCAGCACCAGCCCCCGGTTAAGATAGTCCTCCGCCTGGGCGCAGAGTTTTTTTGCCCGTTCCGGCGCCGGCAAACCAGCCACCCGTGCCGCTTCCATTTGGTTCAGCACGGCGGCGGCCTGACGAAATGCGGCGGCGTTGAAGGTTCGCACCACCCGCTCCTGCGGTTCGGAGTCAGCAGACGATCCGGCCGGCGCGGACCCCGCGCTCGCCGCTTTCCTGTCCGGCTGGCCCGTCGGGGCCTTCCATTGCGTCAGCAGATCCTGCGCCACGCTGTCACCGGGATGCAGCTTCAGGCAGGCCGCCATCTCGCTCAACGCCGCAGCGGTGTTCCCGTGCCGCTTCAGGCTCAACGCCAGGTTGAAGTGGTAAAGGGCCGTGTTGGGATCGGCCGCCACCGCCTGCACAAACAGCGAGGTCCCGTCCTTACCCGCCCGGCTCACCGCAACACCCTCATTATTCAGCACTTCAGCCAACGGCAACACGCGCGCCACACCGGCGAAAGCCTCCTGGGCTCCCGCGTAATCGTGCGTAAAAAGCAACGACAATCCCCGGTAAAAGCCGGCGGCCAGCCCGTCCGTACCGCTACGGTCCACCTTGGCGAATGCCTGGGCGGCCTTGTCGTACTCCTGCAGACTGTACTCCTCGCGTCCCAGCCCCATCCACGCCGCGCTGTATCCCGGACTCAGCTTCACCGCCTGTTCCAGATGCGCCATCCGCTCCGACTGCAAAGGCGCCGTAATGCCGCGGATGTACTGCTCGAAGGCGTCCAGCCGCAGATCCGCTCCCGCAGCCACAAATGTCCCCTCGGCTACGCTGAACTTCGGGTCGATCTCTTTGGTCAGCTTCCACGCCAGCGAGTCGAAAATGGCGATCATGTCGATCAGCGGCCCGCGTGTCGTCAGCGGCTCGCTCATGCGCAAATGGGGCACATTCACCAATTGCGCCTCGGCCACCATCTCGTTGCCTTGCATTGAGAAGCGGCCGACCACGATGTCGTTCACGTCCACCGTCTCGGCTACCTTGATGTCGGTGGCCATCGTCGGCTCAAAGTCTTCCGGCAAGCCCAGATGAGCCAGGGCGTACAAGCGGTCCTCACGATCCAGAGGAGCAAACCCCGCCGATTTGAACCGGCTGTTAAGCAATGCCGCCGCCGCCTCCTGGATCCAGTCCAGGCTCGGTTGCCCGGTGCGGTTTTCGAAAGGCAGCACCAGCAGAATGCGTCCCTGCCCCGCATGCGTGGCCTCAACCTTGGCCGCCGCCGCTGTCTGTTTCTGCGCCTGAGTCGCCGTCTGGCCCTGGGCGCTCACCACCATGGTGAGCACGAGCGCAAACCCCGCTCCTGCGCCGACAGCAATCCGGAGCGCCCGCCCAAAACGCGATGAAAGAAAACTGAACACGACAGGCTGATTATAGGCGTTTACGGCCTTGCGCGGGCGCATACGCCATGATTCAGAAGCCCTTGCGACCACAGGCTGCTGTTATCGTTCAACTTTCCCGATCGCGTACCTGCCCACCCCCGGTTCCGTCCGCGCTTCCACCGGCCGGCTAAACCGGATCAGCGCAATCCACATTCCGTCGCTCTCCTTTCGCCACTCCAGCTTGCCCCCCAGCCGTTGCGCGATCGCCTCCGGGTGCAGGTCATAGTGCAGCCCGAAATACCGCTCGCTTATACCCTGGCTGAACGGCCACACGTCCAGGAGCGGCGGCGGATTGTATTTGGTCGAAAACACCAGCGCGGCCGTGTAGTTGCACGACTCCCGGGCGGCCCGCTCAATCTGCGCCGCGCTGAAGTTGTCAATCGCGCAAACATCCCACGGATGCTTCACATAGCCCAGCTCCGGGTGGCGCAACTCGTCGCTCGCGGGCCAGGCGGTCAGCACCGTGGCGTCCGGATAGCGCTTGCTCAATTGCGCAATCCCGGCCTGCTGCAGCCGCACCACATGCGCATAAAGGAGGTTGTCTTCTGGCGCAAAGCCATACGGAGGATTGACGAACAGCCCGGCCACAAACGCCGCCGCCGCAAGCACCGCCAGCGCCTGCCAGTACCGGACCCGCCGGTAAAGGGTGGTCACGGCCAGCAGCAGCACCAGCGGATACATCGGCAACAGATACCGCGTCAGCAGCGCCCCGCCCAGCACGCTGAACGCCACGGCGTTCGCCAGCAGCAGCAAGAAAATCCGCAGCCGGGCGGAGGGCGCAATTGACGCGCGCTCGTGCCCTGCGGCGTCGGACCGCGGCTCCAGCAGCAGCGCGGCCAGCGCCATCATCACCGGCACAAACATGTTCATGTGCGCGGTCAGGTGCATCACCCGGTACAAAAACGCCGTCAGAATGCGCAGGGGAACCAGTGTCGCCTCGGCGTTATAGCTCACATACGCGGCGCTGCCCAGCAGTTGGCCCGTCTTGGCATAGTGGAAGCCATACCAGGCGCCCAGCGGCAGGATGCACGCCGCGAGCCATGCCGCCTCGCGCCACAGCCGTCCGCGCTCCGGCTTTAGCCGCAGCCCCTCTGCAAAGCTCACCGCCGCCAGCACCAGCGGAATGACGATGGCCGTTTCCTTGCACAGCGCCGCGGCGGAAAACCACACCGCTGCGGCCCACGGCTTGCGCTCCCGCGTGGGCAGCGCATAAACCAGCCCCCAGATTGAACATGCCGCGGCAAAGATATCCGCCTGCGCCAGCGTGCTTTGCACAAACCAGATGGGATAAAGCCCCGTCAGCACCACGGTCCAGAAGGCCACCGACAGGTCGCCCACCAGCCGCATCGCCAGCCGCCACACTCCCAGCAGACCCAGCGACGCCACCAGCAACACGGCCTCGCGCGTGACTACGGGATAAAATCCCGAAGCCTTCCACCACAGTGCCAGGTAAATGCTCGGCAACGGCGGGTGCGCGTTATTCAGTGTCGAATAGGGGATCAGCGCCCCGGTGCGAAAGAAGTCCCAGGCTGCGGGAATATAGTAGCCCGCCTCGTCCCAGTAGTAGGGCAGCTGCAGCAGCGTAATGTGGCTGGCGTACAGCGCCGCGAAGATCACCGGGAACACCATCCACAGCGGCAGTGGCGCATCCAGCCGCGGGCGTATCAATCGTCTCCAGCGCAAGCGGTTGCCCCCTTATGGCAAATGATAATTTGCCGGATGCAGCCGACTCGCTCACCGGCCACCCGCTGCCTCGCCGGCTGACTGCCTCGCTACCCTGCCGACCCGCCAACTTGCTGCCCCGGCTGCCACCGCCGCAGCCGCAAGCTGTTGGCCACCACGCAAACCGAGCTCATCGCCATGGCTGCCGCAGCCACCCACGGCGTCAGCAGGATATGATACGCCGGATACAACGCTCCGGCCGCCAACGGGATGCCGATCACGTTATACCCCACCGCCCAGCCCAGGTTTTGGCGCATCACGCGCAGCGTCGAGCGCGACAGCCCCAGCGCCGCCGGAATCGACGACGGCTGCGGGCGCAGCAGCAGCACATCCCCCGCCTCCTGCGCCAGATCGGCGCCGCTGCCCATCGCAATCCCCGCATCGGCCTGCGCCAGCGCGGCGGCGTCGTTGATGCCATCGCCCACCATGGCCACGCGCAGCCCCTCGTGCTGCAGCGCGCGAATCCGCGCCAGCTTGCCCGCCGGATCCAGACCTGCTGCCACCTCGTCGATCCCTGCCTGCCGCGCAATCGGCGCCGCGGCCGCCGCCGAATCCCCGGTCAGCATCACCACGCGCAGCCCCGCGCCGCGCAGCTCGGCCACAGCCTCTGCCGCATCCGGCCGCAGCGCGTCGCGCGCATCGAAGTACCCAGCCGGCCGCCGGTCCAGCGCCATCCACAGCCGCGTCACGCCCGGCTCGGGCGCCGCAGCATCTTCCGGCAGCTTGACGAAAAATTCCTCGAACAGCGCTGCGTTCCCCAGCAGGCAATCGTGGCCTTCCACCCGCGCGCTCAAGCCCCGGCCGGGCAAATTCTGCGCGTCTTCAGCCGCTTTCCAACTCAGCCCCCGTGCCCGCGCATAGTCCAGCACCGCGTGCGCCAGGGGGTGATTCGACCGCTCTTCGGCCGCCGCCGCCATGCGCAGCAAATCTTCTTCACTGAACTCCGCGCCCCGCGGCTCCGTCTCCTGCAAGCCAACCTTGCGCCCGGCAACAGCCTTGTCATCCAGATTTGCGGCCGTCCCTGCAACCGCCATCGAAGCATCCGCGGCATTCCCGGCCGCCAGCACGTGCACGGCCTGCAGCACCGGCCGTCCCACCGTAAGCGTCCCCGTCTTGTCCAGAACAATAGCGTCCAGCTTGCCCAGCCGTTCCAGTGCTTCGCCGCCCTTCAGCAGCACGCCCAGTTGCGCGCCCCGGCCCACGGCCACCGTCAGCGCCGCCGGCACAGCCAGCCCCATGGCGCACGGGCAGGCAATCACCAGCACCGCCACCATATTGGCCAGCGCCAGCTCCAGCGATCCGGCAGCAATCATCCAGCCTGCAAACGTCACCGCCGCCAGCCCCAATACCGTGGGAACAAAGATCGCGCTGGCGCGGTCGGCCAGCCGTTCCATCGGCGCCCGCGAACCCTGCGCCTGCTCCACCATGCGCGTAATCTGCGCCAGCACCGTAGCCTCGCCCAGCGACTTCGCCCGGCACACCACCGCCCCGTCGTAGTTCAGCGATCCGGCCAGCACCTGCTCTCCGGCCTCGCGCCCCAGCGGCGTCGATTCGCCCGTCAGCATCGACTCGTCCACCGTCGTGCGCCCCTGCAGGATCGTCGCGTCCACCGGGAACCGCTCGCCGGGCAGCACCACCACATCGTCGCCCACGCGGATCTCTTCCAGCGGCACCACCGTCTCCACGCCGTCCACCACGCGCCGCGCTGTCACCGGCCGCAGCCGGCTCAGCGAGTCCAGCGCCGCCAGCGCACGCCGTTTGGCCCGTGCTTCCAGGGATTTACCCAGCAGCAGAAAGCCCAGAATCAGCAGAACCGCATCGTAATACACGTTGCGGCCGGGAGCGGGCCAGATGGTGGCAAACGCCGAGTAGGCATACGCCACCGCCGTTCCCAGGCTCACCAGCGTGTTCATGTTGGTTGAGCCGTGGCGCAGCGCGCGAATCGCGCTCACGTAAATGCTGCGGCCCGCCCATACGCCCACCACCGTGGTCAGAACCAGCAGCGCCCACCGCAGCAGGTTGGGACTGAGCGCATAAAGCCAGGGCAGAAGATGCATCGGAACACGATCCAATGCGCCCATCTCACTTCCCAGCGGCATGGCCAGCACCATGGCCACAGCCCCGGCAATCAGCGTTGCCCACGCCTTGCGCGCCGACTCCGCCACCCGATCCTGCTCCCGCTCCGCGCTCTGGTCGCCAGCCCGCGGAAGGACCGCATCATAGCCCGCGCCGCGAATCGCCTCCACCAGCGCCTCCGGCGCGGTCGCCGCCGGATCGAAAACCACCGTGGCCCGGTGTCCCATCAGGTCCACGCGCGCCGACTCCACTCCCGCCGTCGAGCGCAGCGCTTCCTCCACGTGGTGCTGGCACGAGGCGCACGTCATGCCCAGCACAGGCACCGTGAGCGATTCCATCTCGGGCTCAGCCATTTGTTGCCCCCTTTATCCTCGTTGTTCTCAAGCCTCCAGCCGCGCACTGTAACCCGCCTTGGCCAGCGCGGCAATTGCCGCATCGATGGGCGCCGGCTCCTGCGCCGAACTGAGCCGCGCCGAGCCCAGATCGACCTCCTTCACCTCCACGCCTTCTGTGGCCGTAAGTGCTTGCGTAACGCGGCGTACACAGGACCCGCAGTGCATTCCATCGATGTGCAATTTAAATTCCGCCATAAAATCCCCCATTTCTTAATGATGATAGTCCCGCACCCAGGATGCACCGCCATCCCACAGCGTGCCTCCCCGCTCAACGCATGCTTATGGACAGGTTTACGATGGTACACAATGCGCAGAGAGTTCCCATCGGCGCCCATCGTGGCCGTGGGCGCGGTGATTGTCGACGCCGGCCGCGTCCTCCTGGTCCGCCGCGGCTCCGAGCCGCTCAAAGGTGAATGGTCGCTGCCCGGCGGCGCGCTCGAGCTGGGTGAATCGCTCACCGACGGCCTTGTTCGCGAAGTCCGCGAGGAAACCGGCCTGCTCGTCGAGCCCGTCGAGCTCATCGAGCTGCTCGACCGCATCCATCGCGACAAGGGCCGCGTCCGTTATCACTACGTCATCGCCGATTACCTCTGCCGCGTCAATGGAGGCTCCCTGCAGGCGGCCTCCGACGCCGACGAAGTCCGCTGGGCCGCCCGGCAGGAGTGGAGCGCCCACGGCGCGCTCCGTATCGATACCCTCGCCGCGCGCGTCGTTGAAATGGGCTGGCGCCGCGCCCAGGCGCTCTGGCCCTCCACAAAGGAGGCGCAATGATACGCGGCCAGCGCCGGAGCTTGATCGCGCTATCTCTGCTTGGGTTGTGTGTCGCCTTCGTCCTCAGTTTTCTGGAGTGGCCCGTCAACTACTTGAACGGCTTCACGGAACTGCACATGTGGTTTGCCGGCTTCCGCGGCCACATGATCACCGTCGACGGCTACCGTGTCCATTACATCGTCGATGGTCCCGCCGCCGGTCCACCCGTCGTGCTGATCCATGGCCTCGGCAGCCGCGCCCAGGCATGGCGCAATCTTGCGCCCTACTTTGCCAGGGCCGGCGACCGCGTCTACATGCCCGATCTGATCGGCTACGGCGAAAGCCAGAAGCCGAAAAACTTCTCTTACTCCGTCAAGGACGAAGCCACCATCGTCATCGGCTTCATGCATGATCTTGGCCTGAAGCGCGTCGATCTCGGCGGCTGGTCCATGGGCGGCTGGGTGGCGCAGCTTATCGCCGGGAAAGACCCGCAGCAGGTCAAGCGGCTCATGATCTTCGACTCCGCTGGCCTTTACGACCGGCCCACCTGGAATCCAGCCCTCTTCACGCCCACCACGCCCGCGCAGCTCAACCAGTTGAACCGCCTGCTGCGCCCCAATCCGGCCCCCATCCCCGGCTTCGTTGCCCGTGACATCCTGCGCATATCCCAAAAGGATGCCTGGGTGATCCACCGCGCCCTGGCCTCCATGTTCACCGGCCGCTACGTCACCAACAAACTGTTGCCGAAACTCAGGATGCCCGTCTTCCTCGCCTGGGGAGCCGATGACCAGTGTCTTCCTCTCAGCGAAGGCGAGCGGATGCACAAGCTCATTCCCCAATCGCAACTCGAAGTAGTCCCCGGCTGCGGCCACCTGGCTCCGCTCGACTGCGCCAATAAAATTGGCCCCCAGGCCGTAGCTTTCCTCAAAAGCAATCCGCCTCGGCAGCACCAGCTCCCCAAATCCGCCGCCCATTGACAGCCCGTATCGAAAGTCGCGCATGCCGGGAGCGATTTTCATTCGCTTTCGCGGCTCCCAGGCCCTCCGCGCCCGCGATGGAAGTCTGGTTTTTAAGAAGCACGGCCGTACACGCTGCCGAAAAACTTGGTGCTTTGAAGGGCACCGCTTTAGCCGCTGACGGGATACTTTGTCGGCGGAAGACGGCTGCATTTTTCTTTCTCCACCTTTGCCGGTTATTTCCGGCAAAAGGCGCACAATATTTCTTATGTTGCTCGATCGTGGCCACAGGGAGCCGGTCAATGCCATTCTTCCGGCAGCCGCCGGAAAGCCGCCTTGGGGAGTTGAACGCCACCCCCCTTAAATTTAAATATTCTGTAAGACTGTAAGTGTTCCGGCTCCGTACCGCTGGCCGATAACGTCCGCAGGCGCCTCATTTTTCACCACGCCAAAATTCTTTTTTATCCTCTACTCAAATCGCCGCAACTTAAGTGAAGTTCCGCGCGTCGAATCATATGCAAGATCGGGCTGTTGTTGTACCGGTTTCGCGCGCATGTATAACTTTGATTTTCACTCTGCTCTACTTACACAAGACTGCCGCACGACCACGCCAGGAATCTTCTCCGTCCACTGGAACCTGCCGTCGTACACTCAGTCAGGAGTTCAACTCTCTTGAAATCCGGATTTGTCGCTATTCTCGGCCGGCCCAACGCTGGCAAAAGCACTCTTCTCAACGCCCTGACCGGCGAAAAGGTGGCCATCGTTACGGCTAAACCGCAAACCACCCGCAACTGCATCGCCGGCGTGGTTGAAGTTCCCGCGGTGCGCAAGGGAGTCCGGCTGGCCGCGCGGGAGGAAGCGCAAATCGTCTTTCTCGATACACCCGGCGTGCACAAACCCGGCTCGCACCTCGACCGGCGCATGATGCAGCAGGTGCATGAGGCGCTGGAAACCTGCAATCTGGTGCTGCTTCTGATGGACTCAACGCGGCGGGTACAGTTGGCCGAGCAGGCCGACCGGGCCGTCAGTGCAGATCTTGGATCGCCCAAAGCGGGAGGATCGGTCTGGGCTAGCGAAGATGAGTTTCTCTTCAGCCTGATCCGTAAGCTGGAGTGTCCGGTCTTCCTGGTCCTCACCAAAATCGATCTGGTGCGCAAGGATCAGCTTCTTCCGCTCATCGAAAGGCTGAGCAAGCAATTCAACTTTGCCCAGGTGATTCCCATCAGCTCCCGCAAGCATGATGGCCTCGACGCGCTGGTTCGCAGCATTGTGGAAATGCTGCCCAAGGGCGAGCGCTACTACCCGAAGGACCAGTACACCGACCAGCCGCTGCGCTTTATGGTGGCTGAGCTGATCCGCGAGAGCATTCTCACCGAAACCGGTGAAGAGGTTCCTTACGCTTCGGCCGTGGTCGTCGAGCGCTTCGATGAAGCCGAATCCGCCCTCCCCAAAGCGGGGAAGAAGCCGCTAACGCACATTATTGCTTCCATTTACTGCGAACGCGCCGGGCAAAAGGCGATTCTCATCGGCCGCGGTGGCTCCAAGCTGAAGACGATCGGCGCCAGCGCGCGCCGCAAGATCGAGGCACTATTGGGAACGCGCGTCTACCTGGAACTGCACGTTATTGTTGAGCCGGGTTGGCGGGAATCGAAGGCGTTTGTCGAATCCCTCGACTGGCGCACTCAATTGGAAAGACTCGCTGAGGACCAAGCGAACGAAGTCGCGCTCGACAGCAAGGAATCGCCGGCGTAAGCCTCTGCAGCAGGGCCGAAGGATCGCTACTGCCGCGCCGGCTGATTTCCGTTCATCTCCGGCTGGGGAACTGTAGCCAGCACCTCGGCTTCGGCAGGCATCTCGGCGTTCAACGCCGAAGGCAGCGGGTTTTCCAGCGCCAGGGCCAGCACTTCGTCCATAGTGTCCACAAAGTGCAGCTTCATGGAATTCTTGATGTTGTCCGGCAACTCGGCCACGTCCTTCTCGTTGGCCCGCGGCAAAATCGCCTCGAAAATCCCCGCCCGCAGCGCCGCCAGCAGCTTCTCTTTCAGTCCCCCGATGGCCAGCACCTTGCCCCGCAGCGTGATTTCGCCCGTCATGGCAAGGTCGCGCCGCACGGGAATCCTGGCCAGAGCGCTGGCCAGCGCCGTCGCCATGGTGATGCCCGCTGAAGGACCGTCTTTGGGAATTGCGCCCTCGGGCACGTGCAGGTGGATGTCTAGGTTGCGGTAGAACTCGCGGGACAGGCCCAGCGCATGGGCTTTGCCACGAACATAGCTCAGTGCCGCCTGCGCCGACTCCTGCATCACGTCGCCCAACTGGCCGGTGATGGTCAGTTTGCCCTTGCCGTCGAGTACCTGCACTTCCGTCGTGAGGATGCTGCCCCCGACCTCGGTCCACGCCAAGCCGGTCACTAGGCCGACCTCGCTCTTCTCGTGCACCTCGGATTCGCGGAACTTGGGCACGCCCAGAAAGTCGGCGACATTCGCCGCCGTGATCTCTTCCTTGTGCTTGACGCCGGCCTTCACCACCTTGCGGGCAACCTTGCGGCAAACATTGCCGATTTCCCGCTCCAGATTGCGCACGCCGGCTTCGCGGGTATGAGAGCGGATGATTTCCAGAATGGCATCGTCCTTGAAGACGATATTTTTCTCGCTCAGGCCGGTCTGTTCGCGCTGTTTTTTCACTAGGTACTGGCGGGCGATCTCCAGCTTTTCCTGCTCGGTGTAGCCCTGCAGGCGCAGAACTTCCATGCGGTCCTGCAGCGCCGGCGGGATGGTGTGGAGCACATTGGCCGTGGCCACAAACAACACCTGCGACAGGTCGTAATCCACGTCGAGATAGTGGTCCTGGAAGGTGGTGTTCTGCTCTGGGTCGAGCACCTCCAGCAGCGCCGAAGCCGGATCGCCGCGGAAGTCCGATGAAATCTTGTCCACCTCGTCCAGCAGGAAGACGGGGTTCTTGGTCCCGGCGCGCTTCATGTGCTGGATGATCTGGCCGGGCATGGCGCCGATATAGGTGCGGCGATGTCCACGAATCTCGGCCTCGTCCCGCACGCCGCCCAGCGAAAGGCGCACAAACTTGCGCCCCGTGGCCTTGGCTATCGACATTCCCAGCGAAGTCTTGCCCACACCCGGAGGGCCGACAAAGCACAGGATCGAGCCTTTGGGGTTCTTCACAAGCTGGCGCACGGCGAGGAACTCCAGAATGCGCTCCTTGATCTTTTCCAGCCCGTAATGGTCGGTGTTCAGCACCTTTTCGGCGTAGTCGATGGAACGGGTCTCCTTCGATTTCTTCTTCCACGGTACGGCCAGCAACCAGTCGATATAGTTGCGGCTCACGGTGGACTCGGCCGACATGGGCGGCATCGCTTCGAGTTTCTTCAACTCCTGGATCGCCTTGTCCAGCACCTCTTTGGGCATGCCGGCGGCCTCGATCTTCTTGCGCAGCTCGTCGAACTCGCTCTTTTCGCCGCGGCCCAGTTCCTTCTGGATAGCCTTGATCTTTTCGTTGAGGTAGTACTCTTTCTGGGCGCGCTCCATCTGGCGCTTGACGCGTGACTGGATGTTGCGGTCCAGATCGAGCTTCTCGATCTCGATATCGAGCACGTCGGCGATGCGCGCTAGGCGCGCAGCAGGATCGAAGATGGCCAGCAGTTCCTGCTTCTCCTCGATGCCGATTTGCAGATTGGCGGCGATGGTATCGGAGAGCTTGGCCGGTTCGTCCATGCGCACGGAGGCAATGATGGTCTCGTAATTGAGCGACTGCTGCAGCTTGACGTACTGCTCGAAGAGCGAGGTGACGCGTTGCATCAGTTGCTCGACAGCAGGGGTCATCTCGAACTCGGCCTTACCGGTGCGCACCGTAGCTACGAAGAAGCCGTCGCGGTCGCTCACCTCGACAGACTTGGCGCGCTCCACGCCTTCCACCAGTACCTTGATGTTGCCGTCTGGCATCTTGACGCTTTGCACGATGTTGCAGATGGAGCCAACCTGGTAGATATCCTTGGCCCGTGGCTCGTCGATGGAGGCGTCGTGCTGGGTGGCCAGAAAGATCTTGCGATCGCCGTTCAGCGCCTCTTCGAGCGCGCGAACGCTGGACTCACGGCCCACGACAAACGGCGTCATCATATAGGGGAAGATCACCATGTCCCGGATGGGCATCATGGGAAGTTTGCGCGGCTCGAATTTGTCGCGGTGTTGAGTCATAAATACTTCCTGAGGATTAGACGCGGCAAAACCCCTGCGGAAGCGCCGCGCGGGGCAAAGCTCATGTTGGGATTGTATCGCGCTTCGAATGTCCGCGCAGCGAGGTGCGTGATCTGCGCCGGACGCGGACGGATGCAGGGTCGTGAGGAGAATTGCCGTCCGCGAACCACACCGGCGGCTGCATCCGGGGATCAGTCCCAGCCGACGAGGCAAATGCTGCCAAAAGTCCGTTTCCTCAAGTGCCTGCAAATTGACCATTACGGGCAATGCCCAGCAATCCGCAACCACCGAGCCAGTTCCGCACCCCAAAGGATCGGGACAAATAGCACGCAATTTGGTGCAGGAACAGGCAGTCAGCGCCCTAAAACCCGAAAGTAACCTCCATTTCGACGGTGCGATTCCCTGGACCGGGACCTGAGAAAGTCAGCGATTGCGGCTTGTTGAAGAGCGGTGAGAGCAGGACTCCGTCGGGCGGGCCATAATTCACCATATTAAAGAGATTGTTGATGCTGGCAAGGAAGGTGAGATGGTACCTGCGTGGTGTGCCCTGTTCCAGTTGAATCGCGGCGCCGCCTCCGCTCAGTCCGCGTCCGCTTACGCTGCTGCCGCCGGCCCGGAAGCTTTGCCCTTTGCCTGCTCTTTTCAGTCGCGGGCCCACACCGACAACTTTGCTGACCAGCAATTGGATCTCGGCATTGGCCGGCCCGGTGCCCAAATCGAACGGCACAATCTTTTCGCCTTTGCCGGCAGGGTCCGTATCGAGGCATCCGAATTGTGTGGAGATGACGCCCGAAGCGCCGCAGACGCCGTAAGTCGGGCGCGCATTGAATTGGTTGTTGCCCGTCAGATCGTTGCCGATGGTGATGTTATAGGGAGTGCCCGAGCGGGCAAGCAGTGCCGAGGCAACGACGATTCCGTAGGGCCCTGTGTAACTGTCGAGCAGCATAAGCTGGTTGCGAATGTCGAATACCGCGCGGCCATAATCGAAACTCGGATCCTGCGACACGGAGGGGAAATAATTCACTCCCTGTGTGTCGCTCATGGCATGGTTCAACGTATAGGTGCCGGTGACCACAAGGTGCCTCGTGCTGGCGCTGATGGTGGCAATAAGCTGCTGCTGCTTGTAAGTTCCGCCGGATTGAAATTGATAGTTGAATGCCGCGGGCGTTGGTCCGGTGAGGGTATATGTTGCAGGGTTGAATGCAGGCGCCGTTACGTTGTCGGTCAAATACTGGTGGATGCCCTGCGTGTAAAGGTAGGTGACGTTTGCCATGATGCCTTTGGCGATCTGGCGATCCACTCCAATGCCACCCTGCATGTCGAGGGCCGCGTGAAAGTGCGGATCGATGGTGCGATAGGAGGGAATCGTGGCCGGAAGGCTGGTGAGCGCGGAGGCGGGCTCAGGCGCATTGGGGTTGTAAAAGGTGGGGTTGGTGACGACGTAGCTGTGTTCGTTGATGCCGTTGTCATGAATGGCCTGCATGATGTAAGGTGTGCCGGCACCGCCATTGAAGGCCGTGGGGCCGATAAAGCGGTCATAGAACCAGCCGTAGCCGGCGCGGATGACCGTCTTCGGTCTGCCGCCGTGTTCCCCAAAAGGACTCCACGCCAGATCCAGACGCGGCGCCCAGTCGGCGTGATCTTGAATCCGGTTCTGGCCCTCCAGGCGAAGGCCCATGCCCAGCTCGAAATCCCGACTCACACGCCAGTCGTCCTGAAAATAGATCGCGCCGTCGAAGAGAATGGCGCGCGCCACGGGATTGTTGATGACGGTTGCCGCGTATTGCGACGGCGTGCCCGCATGATAGGCGGTAACGCTATTGAAAAAGTAACTTCCGTTGGCGCCGGCCGTGGAGAAGTTTACGTCGCGGTGCAGGCGCAGGCGAAAGCCAAAGCGCATTGCGTGGCTGCCTACCGTTGCCGTTGAGTCGTTGCGCAGCACGATCACGTCCTCGTGATTGCTGGAGGTGCCCGCGCTGTTGCCTCCGGTGGTGAATGCGCCCTGAACCGTAACGGCAGGGGCCAGAGAAACCGGCGTGTTGCTGTCGCTGTTGCGGTCCCAAACGATATGCGTTTCGTTCAGAAAATGAGCATTGAGAATGCTCGTTTCTCCGAACTGCAGTTCATTAAACGTGGTGACGTTGTTGCGCGCCTGCTGAGGAAGGCTGAGCGTGCCCACGCCCATGCCTGATTGCGTAAGCCGGTAGTATGCATCGCGCACAGTGAACATGTTGCTCTTGCCGAGCTGAAAGTCGACGCGTGGGCCGATGGAAAGATAGGTGCTCGGCGTGGAAAATGTGTCGGCGAGCGTCTGCGCGGTATTTTGCGGATTGAGACCGTCCACCACGGTCTGCTCCTGGCGGTCGAGGCGCATGGCGTGGAAGAACCATGATGCATTCTTCGTCAATGGTCCGCTGGCATCTCCATAGATCGCATAGAGGTAGTAGCTGGGCTGCCGGGCAATGAGCGGGTTGGCGGTGTTCAACGCGGAACTGTTGCCGTAGGTGGAAATATGGCCGTGAAGCTTGAGCGTGCCGGGCTTGGTGATGATATTGATGCGGCCGTACCCGATGCGGTCATACTCGGCGGAGAAGGGATTTTGATTGACGCGGATTTCCAGGATGGAAGATTTGGGCGGAATCTGGCCGCCTTCGAACCCATCAATGTAGATCTGCCCGCCGTTAGGTCCGGCAGCGGGGCCGGCCAATGCCTGCAGTTCACTCTTCAACTCGCTCGGATCGTCGGAGAGTGCATGGAGTGCGCGGCCCTGGATGATCGTTTCGCCGGCGCTGTGTTTAGAACTGAGTCCAACGCTGCGAACTGTGCTCTGGACGGTAACCTGCTGATGCTGCACCGCAATTGCCAGCGGCAGATTCAACACCTTCGTATGATCGGCGGCTACCGTGACCTTCGAGATGGAGAGTGGCGCAAAGCCTTCGGCGCTGACGGAAACCGAGTACCGGCCGGGAGACAGATGGCGGAAGGCATAGCGGCCATCCGGGCCGGATTTTGTGCTGCGCGTCTGGCTGCCCCGCGCTAGCGTCACGGTGGCGCCGGGCACAACCGCGCCCGTAGGGTCAACCACGGCGCCCTGCAGTGCGCCGGGTTGAGATTGGGCTGCGGATTGCGTCGGAAAGACAAGAACTGGCAAAAACGCAAAAAGCAGGCCCAACACCCTCGACTTCATGGTCATTAAGGTGCCCTTTCGTCTGGGGCTTGGCAAAATCCTCAATTGTGCCGCGTATGAGAGTTTAGACGCCGCAGGGTCGCTCGATGTTTCAACTGAGCAGCGGGCGGCGGTTCGTAATCTCCTAATTTGACCCCTTGGATCGTCTGCGCGATCTCCCGAAGGCATACGGAACCATTTTACGCAGGGAAACCCCGCGTGCTATGGTGCTATTTTCCCCACGTGGAGGATAGGGTGACGTTCGCACACGGACGTTCCAGGCAAAACCACAGAACTCAAGCGAGCGATTTCATGCATTGAAGTTATGTTTCCGGCGGCTGCCGCGTAAAGGGAGATGATGATGTCGATATGGGGTCATACAGCGGACGGCACGGCCGTTCCCATTTTTACGCTGAAGAGTGGACAAATTGAAGTACGCGTCACGGCCTATGGGGCCAAGCTGGTGAGCGTTCGGACGCCGGACAGCTCCGGCAAGGTGGCAGATATCGTGCTGGGGTTCGACTCGCTGGAGAGTTACCTGAACGGCAAAGAGCCGCATTTGGGAAGCATCGTGGGCCGCTTCGGGAACCGCATCGCGCGAGGAGAGTTTGTCATCGACGGCAATCGCTATCAGATTCCAGTCAACAACGGGCCGAACGCGCTGCACGGCGGGCCGGTGGGCTTTGACAAGAAAGTATGGCAGGCGCAGGAGGTCCCGAACGGCGTCGAGTTCACGCTGGTGAGCCCGGACGGCGATATGGGCTTTCCGGGCAAATTGACCGCCAAGGGGCGCTACACGCTGACAGGCAACACGCTCCGCATTGACTACTCCGCCACCACGGACAAGCCAACGGTTGTGAACCTGACCAATCACGCCTACTTCAACCTGCACGGCAACGACCAGGGCGTCATCCTGGACCACGTGCTGGAGCTGAGCGCTGACCGCTTCACTCCTGTCGACGCCAATCTGATTCCGACAGGCGTCATGGCGCCGGTAGCCGGCACGCCGCTCGACTTCCGCAAGCCCGCGGTCATCGGAGCGCGCATCAACGACGACTACGATCAGTTGAAGCTGGCTTGCGGATACGACCATAACTTTGTGGTGAACGGTCATGCCGGCGTGTTGCGCCCGGCCGCGACTGTCACAGACCCGGTGAGCGGGCGCAGAATGACTGTAGAAACCACCGAGCCAGGCATGCAGTTCTACTCCGGGAATTTTCTGGATGGAACCTTCACCGGGCGGCACGGCGTGAAATTCGAAAGGCGCACCGGCTTCTGCCTGGAAACGCAGCATTTCCCCGATTCGCCGAACCACCCGGATTTTCCCAGCACCGTGCTGCGGCCCGGTGATACGCTCCACTCGGCTACGACCTTCTCTTTCAGCACCACCAACGCCGGATAGAGCGGGATGGCTCGCATGCTGGTGATTGCGGACGATCTGACCGGGGCCGCCGACTGCGGTGTGGCCTGCGCCGGCTACGGCCTGCGCACCATGGTCGCGCTGGACGATTGCGGCGATGCCGACGCGGATGTGCTCGCCATCGATGCCGACACGCGAGCCGCTGCTCCGGAGCAGGCAGCGGCCCGCACGGCGCGGCTGGTGCGTGCGCATGGCGGCGGCAGGGAGATACTGGTCTATAAGAAGCTCGATTCCACGCTGCGCGGCAACGTTGCCGTGGAGCTGGCAGCTGCGCTCGATGCGCGGCGCGCGCTTGCCGGCAAAGATCGGCGTATTGTGGCTGTGCTGGCTCCGGCGTTTCCGGCCAATGGAAGAACGACCGTGAACGGCCGCCTGCTGGTGCATGGAAGACCGCTCGAAGAAACAGAGCTGTGGCAATATGAACGAAACGAGCCGCCCGCGAGTATTGCCCGGCTGCTGGACGCAGCACAATTGCGCTCCGCGGTGGTGGATCTGAACACGGTCAGAGGAGACACTTTGCAGGACGCTATGATCGCCCTTGCGCGCGACGCGGACGTGCTGGTGTGCGACGCGGAAACTGACGCGGACCTGCGGATGATCGCCGAAGCCTCGCTGGTTCTGGGGCGCGAGACCCTGTGGGCAGGATCGGCCGGATTGGCATATCATCTGCCGCCCGCGGCGGGCCTCGTGCAGATGCAGGCCGAGGTTTTGCGCATCCCGCTGGCCACCGGATCTGCGCTGTTTGTCATCGGCAGCGGCTCCAGCGCTTCGCGTGAACAGGCGCAGCTTCTGGCCTCCTGCTCCGATATGCTGATGATTCGGATCGCGCCATCTGTGCTGCGGGCCGGAGAACAGTCGCCGGAGTGGCTCCGTCATCGTGCCACGCTTGAGCGGGCTTTGGGCGCGCAACGCGATGCAGCCGTCACAATAGATGTAGAACCGCGCGCCGCATCCGCCGCTGTGTCCTCGCAGGAACCGTTGCTGGCCGCCGCGCTGGCTGATCTGGTGCTGCCCTTTGCGGATGCGGTTGGCGCGCTGGTGGCGACGGGCGGGGAAACCGCGCGAGCAGTCTTTCGGGCCTGGGGCATTACCGCTCTGCACGTGGTGGGCGAAGTGGAACCAGGGCTGCCATACTCCATTGCCACCGGCTGGCGCAGGCTGTTGCCGGTGCTGACCAAGGCGGGCGGCTTCGGCAAACCAGAAACGCTCTTAAACTGCCGGCAGTTTTTGCGCAATCTCGACCGCGAAGGCGCAAAGCGGGCGGCGATCAACAAAAGGACTTGAATCGATGGAACGGCCAATCATTGCCATGACCATGGGAGACGCTGCGGGTGTCGGCCCGGAGGTCATTATGAAGAGCCTCGGTCACACCGGGCTCTATGAAAAATGCCGCCCCGTGGTGATCGGCGATGCGGAGCGGCTGCGCCAGGCGGGGCGGATTGTCGGCAGCCGGCTTGAGGTGCGCAGCTTGGCCGAGGATGAACTGGGCCGCGCGGCCTATGAGCCGGGCACGGTGAACTGCATCGATCTGAAACTGATTCCCCACGATCTGCCGTGGGGTAGGCTTTCGGCCGTGGCCGGCGACGCGGCTTATCGCTACGTGGAGGTTGCCGCGCGGCTGGCTGTGCAAGGCAAGGTCGCGGCCATCTGCACTGCGCCACTCAACAAGGAGGCGTTGCAGGCGGGCGGCCATCATTTTCCCGGCCACACGGAACTGCTGGCGCATCTGACCGGGACCGAAGAGGTCTCCATGATGCTGAGCACGCCCAAGATGCGCGTGCTGCACGTGACCACGCACATTGGCCTGATCGACGCCATCAACAAGATCGAGCCCGGCCTGGTGGAGCGGACCATCGCACGCGGCCACGCAGCTCTGGCAAAGGCTGGCATCGCCAATCCCAGGATCGCTGTCTGCGGCATCAATCCGCACGCCGGGGAAAACGGGCTTTTCGGCCACGGCGAGGAGGAAACCAAGATTGCTCCAGCCATTGCGGCCTGCCGCGGCAAGGGATGGAACGTGGAAGGGCCGCTACCCGCCGATACACTTTTTTTCCGCGCGCAGCGCGGCGATTTCGACCTGGTCATCGCCATGTATCACGACCAGGGCCACGGGCCGGTGAAGGCGCTGGGGCTGGAGTCGGGCGTAAACATTACGATTGGCCTGCCGGTGATCCGAACTTCAGTGGATCACGGCACGGCCTTCGATATTGCCGGAACGGGCACAGCCGATGAGCGCAGCATGCTGGAGGCAATGCGGCTGGCCATTGAACTGGCCCCAGTGGAAGCGGCTAAATAAGGCCATGCCCCAACAGGCCAGCGACGATTAGCAGGCCGCGCCGTCATTGGAGTTGGCAACGGCCTTATCAGCCTGTGGCAAAAGTCACGATTCCAGGAAACTTATCCCTCAGCGGCTAAAGGCGCACTCATTTCAGGCTACTTATGGCAGGACTAAAGTCGTGCGCTTTCAAAACCAGACTTTCCCCCTGGACTCTTATGCTATATTTTGAAGGTGCGCAGAGGGATTTTTGCGCTGTGGGACCATGTAAACTGTTGGATCCCGCACCTTTCCGCCTGTAAGGACGCGTAGCTCAACTGGCAGAGCATTCGGCTCTTAACCGACAGGTTGTAGGTTCGATTCCTACCGCGTCCACCAATACAATCAATCAGTTAGGCCGCTTCGCTTCCGCGTTCCCTTTCGATACCGGGGAAAATACCGGGGACCCCGCTTCAATTTTGCCCCCGCTGATGCTCTCTACCGCGTCCCGCAGATCGTTCAGCGCGAAGTGACCGTAACGCTTCGCCATGAGCACCATTGTGGATGCGCTCCACCCTACGATCTTCGCAACCTTGGCAATCGGAATTCCGGCATTCAGCATCCGCGAAACCGCCGTGTGCCGCAGATCGTGGAACCGGCAAGCAAGGGGCGCAATCGCTTCTTTCGGGTCTGTCTCGCGGTTCGCGTCCGTCTCTTCCGTCTCGCCCTTCAGAATCCGCGCTGCCCGCAGTCTGGCCGCTTCCCATGCTTCCTTGATGGACCCTATCGGCTTGGACGGGTCAACGTGGTAAGCCTTGGGGCTGAATTCATCCCCGCCCGCGCCGTACCGCTCTGCCGGAAAGACGTAATGCTCCGGCTTGCGATTCGGGAAGTGTGTAGACCAAAAGCTGAGGGCAGCAACGGCCCTTTGGCTGAGGGGAACAATGCGCCCGGTTCCGGCTTCTGTCTTGTCTTTGCCCCACTTCAAGCAGCGATTCTCAAAATCCACGTTGCCCCATAGAAGTGTGCGGATTGTTCCGTACCTTGCGCCCGTCTCAATCGCCAAGGTGACGAATGGAACCACTGACTGCAAGCCTGTAGCAGCGCCGTTTCCTCTTCTGGCGTGATGGCCCGCCCCACGTCATCCCGCGCTGGCAGCATCTTCACTTCCGGCTGCAAACGCGCCCACTGGCCGGAGCGTTTCAGAATCGCCCGCAGTGTCCCCACTTCCAGATTGACGGTTTTCGGCGAAGCGTCTTCATCCAACCGCGCTTGTTGATACCGGGCAATCTCCCGAGCCTCAATGTCGCAAATCAGTTTGCGGCCTAGCTCCGGGAGCAGGTGGGCAAGGTTCGCCTGTTCGATCTTCACTGAGCGCGGGGCGAGCGTGGCTTTCTTCATGTCCAGCCATTCATCCGCCGCAACCGAGAGCAAAAGGGGCTGCCGTTGCTTCCTGATGCCCGCTGCGCCCTCTTCCAGCGACCGGCGGCGCTTATCCTCAATCTTCAGGGCGAGCGTCTTGGAGCGCGTTCCTGTGCTCTCCCTGATGCGCTGGCCGTGGAAGAGAAAATCCATCGTCCAAACTTTGCTGCCCTTGTAGCGAAACACTGCCATAGCTCACTTCCCCCTTTTGGGCGGCACTAGGTCGCCTTTTTTTACCGCGCGGGTCAAAAAACGCAGGTCAATCCCGGTCTTTTGGGCAATCCAAGGTTTCCAATCCTGCTGAGGTTTGGCGCTTCGCCATTCACGGATTGCGGCTTTGGCGCGGAGTAGTTTTTCTTTGCGTTCGGCGGCATCGCGCTCCGCTGTTCGTGCTACGGCTGTCGCGGCGTTTCCACATCTCCGGGAGCAATAGACCTTTTGCGAGGCGCGCTTTTTGATGTAGTAATTCCCGCAACGCGCGCACGGCCCGCCGAGTTTCTCGCAAATGGGATTGGTGACAAGCGTTCCGAACATCCAAACCGTAAATGCAAATCCGACTCCGCCCGGTATTTTGTCATCAGGTCCTGGTGGAGCGGTCAAGTACTCTCCGCGCATTCCCTTGTCGCTCGGCGCGAAAATTGGACGTTGTGCCCCATCTGTCAGGGCGCTCCAAACCCAGCCCCACTCCTGCGTGCTGAGCACAGCCTTCAGAGACGGCGCGGCCATCCATTCCCTGAGCAACGCGGCTAGTTCCTGCCCGTCAGCCCAATCCTTGCGTTCGTTCAGCACTTTGCAAAAGCCTTGGAGCCGGGCTTCGGGTGTGGCCCATCCCCATTCGCGCTGAATCGTTTCGATATGCGATTTCGGTTTCACAAAATTAAACATAGCACGTAATAGACATGAAGAGCAATTGAATTATTTTGCATAATCTAGCGAGTTATGGATAGTGTGTATTCATACAGGAGAGCAAATGTCTATTCACAATTCCAGGACACCGCACAACTTGTTGACCACTGAGGAATTCGCAGCGGCGCTCAGCTTGAGTCCTAAAACCGTTCGCCAGTGGGTCTGGATGCGGCGCGTCTCTTTCATCCGCGTAGGGCGCGCAATTCGCTTCCGCCCTGAAACCGTGAACGAAATCATTGATCGTGGCACAATTCCTGCCCTGGAGCCGCGTCAGTGACCGCCCGAGCCGTTGCCGATCTGCTCCACGCCCGGCCCGCTGGCCGTGGCAAGTGGACGGCGCAATGTCCGGCTCATCGGGACCGCTCACCGTCGCTATCAATCCGCGAAGGCGAGGACGGCAAGACGTTAATTCGCTGCTGGGCGGGATGCTCCACTGAGGATGTGGTGAAGGCCGTCGGGCTGCGCATGGCCGATCTGTTCGCTGGTCCGCCTCCAACGGCAGAGCAAGGCCGCCAGATAGCCCAGGAACGCGACCAGCGCGATGCTGAGGCCCGCAATCGGCGCGCGGCGCATGGCGCGGCCTGTGACCGGCTGCGAAAGCTGGAGGCCGTCTGTGATTCTCTTGGCGAGCGATTGGCGCGGCAGCCGGACAGCGATGCAATTGCGGAATTGTTCCATGCGGCGTTGGACAAGCTGCGCGCTGCGGAGGCGACAGAAACGGAGTTGAGACCATGAAACTCCACGCGCGGGATGTTTTCGGCGAGCAATCTGAGCAGTCTCAGGTTCCGTCCACCCTTGAGGATATGGAGAAACTCGTCAGCGAGTGTGACCGCATTGTATCTGGGCAAGATGCTCCGAAAGATGATGGCTGGCCGGAGCCGGAGCCGTTGCAAGATGCTCTGCCCGATGTGGCGCAATTCGATCTGGAGTTGATGCCGGCGTCTTTCCGTCCGCTGGTGAAAGACGTGGCCGAGCGTATGCAGGTTCCGCTGGATTTTCCCGCCGTGGCTGCAATTGCGACTCTGGCCGGAGTGACAAACCGTCGGGCCTTGATCCAGCCGAAACGGAATGATGATTCATGGATCGTGGTCCCAAACCTTTGGTGCGGCATCGTAGCTCTACCGGGGATGCTCAAATCTCCGGTGATTGCCGCTGTGACAAAACCAGCCCGCGCAATCGAGAGTGAATGGCGGGAGGCATACGCTGGCGAAGAGCAAGCCTACAATGTCGCTCTGGAATTGCAGGAAGAGGAAGAGAAGGCATGGCGCGCGCAATACCAGACGGCAGCTAAGAAGGGGAGGGCGCGCCCAGCAAAGCCGGTTTCTTCACTGGTGGCACCCATGCCCCGGCGTCTGCTCACCAGCGATGCGACGTTTGAGAGCCTACATTCAATTTTGCGGGAGAATCCTGCTGGCCTGTTTGTACTCCGGGATGAATTGATCGGCTTACTGGCCGGGTGGGAGCGGCAGGGGCGCGAACAAGAGCGGGCTTTTTACTTGGAGTGTTGGAACGGTGACTCAGCCCACACCATCGACCGCATTGCACGCGGGAGCGTACATGTTCCCCATGCTTGCATTACCCTCTTGGGCGGAACCCAGCCCGCCAAACTGCGCTCTTATCTGGCCGATGCCTTGCGGGATGGTCCATCGAATGATGGCCTAATACAGCGGTTCCAACTGCTAGTGTGGCCCGATGCACCAGCGGGCAGGGAGTACATCGACCGCAAGCCGGATGCGGATGCGCTGGATTATGCGGAAAGGGTTTACCGTCGGATTGCCGCTATGGACGCCGCAAACCCGATGCGGCTGCAATTTGACAATCCGGCCCAGGCTCTCTTTGAGCAATGGTTACCTGATCTGGAGAGGCGCAGCCTAGACGGTGAAGTTTCGCCGTCTATGCAGGCGCACCTTGCGAAGTATCGGAGCCTGATGCCGTCTCTTGCTTTGCTCTTCGCTTTGGCCGATGGGCATAGGGACTGTGTGCCACTCTCTCAGGCACGGCTGGCCTGTGACTGGTGCGATTATCTGGAGACACACGCACGCCGCGTGTATGCCTCCCAGGTTAGGCCAGAACGTCAAGGTGCAATCGCGCTGAGTAAGCGGCTGGCGAAGGGCTGGAAACGCGAGGAAGGCGTCTTTACCGTGCGGGACGTGTACCGGAACGGATGGCACATGCTCGATTCCCCCGATGCGGCGCGCGGCGCATTGCTGGTGCTTACGGAATATGGCTGGGTCCGGGAAGAGGCCGGAAGTGACAAGAGTCCGGGACGGCCCAGCGAAACCTATCGCATCAATCCAAGGGTAGGGAGGAAACATGCTGGCGAGTAGACGCTGGCGGGACTGGAGTCCACCAGAGAGCAGCGAAAAAAGACCGGAGCATGAACCGCCAAAACCGCCAAAACCTATTCTGTCAGTTTTGTCAGTTCCTACTCTGGCCGTTTCTGAAAAATCATCCGAGTCTGACCGCATCCCGCCCGATTCCCCCGACGCTTGGAGGCCGGACTTCGCCCGCTGGAGGGCTGAAAGGTGTGTGTCACGGCAGGGCCATGATGACATAGCCGGTATCGGCTGCCTGCTGGTGGACTTCGCAGAATGGTGCGCCGCTCACGATACGGTTCCGTGTACGCGGGCGACATTCGAGCGGCTGCTAACAGACGCGGGTTTCCGCTGCGCAGAGGGTATGGTCGCCGGGTTGGTTCTCAGAGTGGACCTGGAGGCCGTCTTGCGCTTTCAGGCCGCGCCACTGGCCAGCGGGACGCCAGCGCGGGCCACGGAACGGCGCAATGCGCAGAGCTGCAAGCGGGTTTTGTTGGAGGGACGATAGTGCGGCGAAAAATAGAAAAGCGCAGCGCGGAATCGGGCGCAAATGTGACGACCACACCCGCACCCGCGCCGCCGATGAAAGAACTTACATGGGATGCGGACGGGGCACTACTTGTCCATCCCGCAGCTTACGGCAGATTGATAAGGGCCTTCACGTTGGACACTGACGCTCCCCTCGAAGACGTAAACCGCGATATAAAGCGCACCCTCGTGCTGCTTAGCCAAGTGTCGTCGGCCCTGAATTGTCCTCACGGGGATCGAACAGACAAAATAAATAACGTCAACTTTACGCTGGACGCTATGGCATCGCTCGCGCCCTGTGACGGTCTGGAAGCAATGATCTGCGGCCAGATGGTAGCCCTTCACTCGCAAGGGATGGAGTATCTGCGGCGCGCGGCGTGCCGAGAACAGACTAGCGAAGGGGTGGATTGCAATGTGAATCGGGCTACCCGCTTGCTGCGCACGTTTGCAGCCCTCGCGGAAACGCTACGGGCAAAACGCACCGCTGGCCGTCAGAAAATCGTGGTGGAGCACGTCACTGTGCAGGCTGGTGGGCAGGCGATTGTTGGGGCGGTGACTGCCGGGGGGAGGGTGGGGGATGGAAGCAAAATCGGGCAATGAACCCCATGCAACGCGGCGCGGATTCTTGAAAAACAGTAAACAGCAGGGCAATCCCGACACCGCCCCGCGCTGTGGCGCAAAAACGCGCGGGGGGACAAGCTGCAAGTGTCCAGCGATGTCCAATGGCCGCTGCCGGATGCACGGCGGGAAGAGCACCGGGCCACGCACGGCGGAAGGGCTTGCGCGCTCGCAGCGGGCTAATTGGAAACATGGCCGGTATTCCGTGGCGGCAAGGCACGAAAAGCGACTGTTTCACCAGCTACTTCGGGATTCAAAGGAACTACTAAGCAGCGCCGCTGGGCGCGTTCGGGTATAGACTGATCCTCGCAAACTTTTGGAGCACTGAAATGCTGATCTGTACCCGATGTGGCTCTCATAACTTAGAAGGCGCGCGGTTTTGCGGGAATTGCGGGGTACCTTTGTCCGCAGTGGCAATTCCAAATCCGCCGACCGATGTTAAGCGATTCCATTCTCCCTTCGCCGTTGAATTTGATCCTTCAACGGTGAGCAAGGGTGTCAAAGCAAACCTGCGAAAAAATATAGAGTTGCTAGACGATCTGGGGAAGAAACACATTCCACAGATTTATGAGGTAGCACTACGCTCCGTTTTGGCAGGGAGGAATTTGCGCATGTTGTCTACTGCCTTGATTGAAATCGCGGGAATGTCTCACGACCGCGCCGCCGACATTGCGCGTTCCCTACACAATAAGGCCACTGAGCAAATCAACCGAGAGCGCCAATCCTCCCTTGGAATCACCCACGCAATATGGATGTACGCGAACGCCCCGTGTATGAAAGACCCAAACCATCCTACTGAAGCGGAAATTCAACAGGACGCGGCGCACAAGGCAGCCAACGGGAAGAGATACGACCTCAGTAGAGGGTTGCTTGTGAATGGCAAGTGGACGCGGCCCGGAGTGGAGGAAGGGTGCAAATGTGTTTCGAGAGCAGTTTTGCCGTGGACGAAAGAGTAAACCCGATATTGTCGGGCAGCTTCCGCAAGCGCAAAATCATGCCGGGGAAAATACCGGGGACCCCTGACAGAAACCCGCAGACATGGGGAGCAATGGCAACGCGCGCGGAACCCGCATAGACACAGGGTTCGGAGCAATTTAGAGTCACCCGCAGTAAACAAAAGAAAAGGGTTGTCTTGCAACTCTTAACCGACAGGTTGTAGGTTCGATTCCTACCGCGTCCACCAGATTCTAAATAACTTAGCGAATTCGGCGAAATCAGGCAACCCCACAAAACTCCACATCGGAAATCAGACAGCCGCCCGGTGTTCTTGCACCGACAGCTCTGGTTGTTTGCTCACCATCACCATCTGGACAACCTTCGAGTTCGCTTGCTGCTTCGCTCGGATCGTAGCGTTGCCGTAGACGTTCATGGTCGTTGCAACGTTGCTGTGTCGCATCAGCTTTTGTTGAACACCAATCGGAGCACCCGTTTGTCCAAGAGCGCACGATAGGTATGCGGAAGGTATGCCACCCCAGACCAAGGATACGGGAGAGACATTTGGATGAAGTATACGCTACCCACGCTACATGTCCTGTATTTCGGCATCCAGGTGAAGAAGGGGAAACTGGATACAGCAGGAGCAACCAGAGGAACAAATGAGAATGTTGCCGAGATTCACAACCAGGTTCTGATGATGCTCGGTCATGAACTGTTCGACCCTGAGATTGGGAAGCGCGTCCTAGTAGATCATGCCTTCATCGTGGCTGGTGGAGAGATTACAAAGGCGGCAAAAAACTGGATAGGCAACAAGTTGGGCGCATCAAAGCGGAGTCAGATTATGTTTATGGATCGTGACGACATTCTCAATCTTTTCACCGTCACGAATCTGCCCCTCCCCGCTGGTGCTTTGCCAGAGCCTGAACCTGCATCCGAGCCTGATGATGACGGGATTCCGTTCTGATGGCGCATCGACTGCGCAATAGGGTCGAAATGTGCGCCCGCTCGGTCAGTCTTGAAGGCGAAAATCCTTGCAAGAAAAAGACCCTCGCGTAGGATATTTGCCAAGGAGTGTGAATTCTGTAACTTGTTGATTCTAAAGATGGTCGGGACGGGCAGATTTGAACTGCCGACCCCTCGCACCCCAAGCGAGTGCTCTACCAGGCTGAGCCACGTCCCGACACAATGCAGCCGACTCGGGGCGAGTCGGCTTTTGGGGTCGCTAACAGTTTACACCTCAGGCCGCTTCACGCGTGAAGCTACACGGCATCAGTGTGCCGGAGGAACATATTCCGAAGGCAGCGCCGAACCGGAGCCGAAAAAGAACTCCTCCATCTGCTCCACCAGGAATTGCTGCGCCTGCGGCGTCCACGGCTGCAGGCGATACTCGTTCAGCAGCATCTTCTGCCGCTGAACCCACTCGTCCCAGGCCGCCTTCGACACGTTTTTGTAGATCTTCTGGCCAAACTCAGAGTCGAACGGGGGCTCGTCCAGCCCTTCCATCTCGCGCTTGTTGCGCACGCAAAAAACCATGTGTGCCATCGTTGATTGCTCCTCCGTTTATTGTAGGGGAATCCATCGCGCCACTGTTCGCATGCTGGCTCATCCGGCAGGATGGCCGGTTCAAATCGCATCCAGCGGGCCGGCCTTTGTGCCCGGCCGCCGGCGGCGGGCGGTCTGTCCACTGCATGCCAAAATGCTATAGGCTCATAAGTGTATGGAGACGACTTGCACCCGCTGCCACCAGGCTGTCGAGGCCGATGCTTGCTTTTGCCCCTTCTGCGGGTTGCCACAATTGGTTTACTCCACAGAGGATGCCGAAGGGCAGATGGCGGCTGAAACCGGAAACGCGCCAGTGCGCGACGCCGGCAGTGTGGACTGGAAGCCGGCCATCCGCACCGCGCTGACGCTGGCCATTCCGGCGGGAATTCTGTGCTCGATGCTCTCCCCTGTCAGTATCCTTGGCCTGCTGCTGATGGCGGGAACCAGCGCGTGGGTTGTGGCCATCTATCTGCGCAAGGAAAAACCGGCGTGGCTCACCATCGGGGCGGGCGCGCGCATCGGCTTGGTGACCGGACTGCTCGGCGCGTGGACGGCCGCCGGCGCCACCGGCCTGAGCTTGTTCTCCATGCGATTTTTCTTTCACCAGGGCAAGGATTTCGACAATCTTTGGGAGAACCTAGTGAACAATCAGTTAACCCAGCAGTGGAATTCGATGGGGATCGACGCGCACACCATTGCATTGACCAAGGCATGGATGATGTCTCCGGCGGGCCGGGCCGGATGGGTGGTGGGAACGGTCAGCCTGCTCTCGGTCGTACTGCTGCTCTTTGCTGTGGCCGGCGGCGCCTTGGGCGCGCGGATGTTGGGCCGCCCGCGTCCGCCTCAGTTGTAGCCGGTCGTTTGCCGTTACTGCGGCGTCCGCAGGGGCTCAAAAGGCGCCTGCCTCAACTCCGCGCTCAGCGCGGGATAGGGTTCCCAATTCTTCACAGCTTGCTCTCAAGCGGCAACCCCTCGTATCATCCGTCGAGAGACAAGCGGCGAGAGCATTCATGAGCGAAGTCCAAATCGAGCCGAATTTGCGCATTAAAGGGCGCCTGATGTCCGCCTCCGAAATCGAACGCACGCTGGTGCGGCTGGCGCACGAGATTGTTGAAAAGAGCAACGGCGGCGAAGGCCTGGCCCTGGTCGGCATCAAGCGGCGAGGCATTCCGCTGGCCGAGCGTCTGGGCGCGCTGATCGCCGGAATCGAAAAGCGTCCCATCGACACCGGCACCCTCGACATCCAGTTCTACCGCGACGACCTGACCACGGCGGGCACGCGTCCTGTGGTCAAGAAGGGCGCCATCGGTTTTGACGTGGAGGGCCGCGACGTGGTCCTCTGTGACGATGTTCTTTACACCGGCCGCACCGTTCGTGCGGCGCTCGATGCGCTCTTCGACTACGGCCGGCCGCGCCGCGTGCAACTGGCGGTGCTCATCGACCGCGGTCACCGCGAGCTGCCCATCGAAGCTTCGTACGTTGGCAGGTATGTCCCCACCAGCAGCCGGGAGATTATCGAAGTCAAGTTCCGCGAGGTGGATAACGACGAGCAGGTGCTGCTGGTCGAACGGACAACATAACACGAACACCGACTAGCTGCCGGCCGCTGCAAGGCTGCAGCCAAACCGAATCGACCGGAGCGGAAGCTCCCGTGTGGAACAGCATGAGCCCGACTGCAACCCCAGTTCGCCGCCAGCTCGCTACACCTCCCGTGCCGGCCTCGCCGTTTCCCTACAACTCAGGCTCGTTGCTCTCGGTTCTCGACCTGAGTCTGGACGGCCTGAGCCAACTGCTGGCCCGCGCCACCGCCCTTGAAAACCAGGATCCGCTGCTCCGCGACCGCATCCTGGCCAAGCGCCGCGTGGCCCTGCTTTTCTATGAATCCTCCACGCGCACTCGCACCAGCTTTGAGCTGGCCGCCAAAGGACTGGGCGCCGACACCACGCTGGTCTCAAGCCTCAGCTCCAGCATTGAAAAGGGCGAGTCGCTCAAGGACACCGGCCTAACACTGCGCGCGCTGGGCACTGAAGCCATCATCCTGCGCCACAACTCGTCGGGCGCGCCGTGGCTGCTTGAAGAGTCGACCCACCTGCCGGTGCTGAACGCCGGCGACGGCATGCACGAACACCCCACCCAGGCTCTGCTCGATCTGCGCACCATCCTGGCGCACCTCAGGGCCGGAACGGGCGAGGTGAACGCCGGGACGCTGGCTGGCGTCACCGTGGCCATCGTGGGTGACATTCTGCACAGCCGCGTGGCGCGTTCCAACATGCTGCTGCTGCCCCGGCTGGGCGCACGCGTGCTCCTGTGCGGCCCCAAAGAGCTTTTGCCCGAGCAGGCCGCGCAGATGGGACCAGGCATCGCCATCGAACGCGATTTTGACGCCGCGCTTGGCCAGTCGCAGGTGATCATGATGCTGCGCATCCAGGCCGAGCGGCTCGCCGGGCTGCAACTGGATCTCGAGGATTACAAGGCCAACTACCAGCTCACCGGCCAGCGGCTGGCCGCGCACGCGCCCCAGGCGCTGGTGCTGCATCCGGGGCCGATCATTCGCGGCATGGAAGTAACGGCCGGCGTGGCCGACGGCCCGCAGTCGGCCATTCTGGAACAGGTGCGCAACGGCGTGGCGATCCGCATGGCGGTGGTGGAGCGGGCGCTCGCGGCGGACCGGCAAGGAGGCCGCGCATGACGGCGCTTGCAATATGCGGCGGTCGCCTGGTCGATCCGGCAGCCGGAGTGGACACCGCCAAGGACATTCTGCTCAGGGACGGCCGCGTGGCCGAGATCGTCTCCCCGGGCAAGCTGAAGCTGAACAACGGCGCCGGCGACATTGAGACACTCGATGCGGCGGGGTTGATCGTGGCGCCGGGCCTCATCGATATGCACGTCCACCTGCGCGAGCCAGGCCAGGGCTATAAGGAGACAATTGCCACCGGCACGGCCGCCGCCGCCGCCGGGGGATTCACCGCTGTGGCCGCGATGCCCAACACCACGCCGGTCAACGACGCGCCCGAGATCACGCGTTGGATGCAGGAGCCGGAGCGCGGCGCCGTGGTGCGCGTGTTTCCCATCGCCGCCGCCACGCGCGGTTCCAAAGGCGAAGCCGTGAATGATTACGCGGCGCTCAAATCGGCCGGGGCCGTGGCCGTCAGCGACGACGGCAAGCCCATCCTGAAGGACAGCGTGATGCGCGAAACGCTCGTCGCCGCCGCGCGCGCGGGGCTCAGTGTCATCCAGCACGCCGAAGATACACGGATGACGCAGGGCGGCAGCATGAATCTGGGTCCGGCAGCCTTCCGGCTGGGGCTGCGCGGAATGCCGCCCGAGGCCGAGAGTCAAATTGTGGAGCGCGATATCCGTCTGGTGGCCGACCTGCACGACCCGCGCGCTCATCTCCATGTGGCACACACGTCTACGGCCACCGCGCTGGCCGCCGTGCGCCAAGCCCGGCGCAACGGCCTGCGCGTCACCTGCGAGGTGGCGCCGCACCATTTCCTGCTCACCGAGGAGCACGTCGGTTTTTACAACACCCACGCCAAAATGTGCCCGCCGCTGCGTTCGGCCGCCGACCGCGACGCCATGATTGAGGCGCTGCTGGACGGCGTGGTGGACGCCATCGCCACCGACCACGCGCCTCACGCCACCCACGAAAAGGAAGTGGAGTTCGAGAACGCGCCCAACGGCATCACCGGCCTTGAGACCGCGCTGGGTCTGGCCCTGCGCTGGCTGCACAAGGAGTGGAAGATGCCTCTGGGCCGTGTCCTGAGCCTGCTCAGCGCGCAGCCCGCCGCGCTGTTGGGCCTGAAGGCTCGCGGCACGCTCGCCGTGGGCAGCATTGCAGACGTGGTGATCTTCGACCCCGACGCCGAATGGACCTTTGACGCCAGACAATCGAAGTCAAAGTCCAGAAACACCCCTTTCGACGGCTGGACCATGCAGGGCAAGGTCCGCTGGACCGTCAGCGAAGGCCGCATTGTGTACTCGGATCGAGGTTAGAGCCGGCTGGGGTTCCATCCCCAGGCGATTCCGGCCCTGGCTCTGCCCGCCGGCTGCAGAGAAATTAGCTCATGACGCCTTGCCGCGAAGCTCCTGTTCCGCACGGAACCAATCTTCTGCGTCATGTCCGTGCTGGAAGCCGCGTTCGGCCCAGAACCGGTGCGCAAGCTGCGCAACGTCTTCATGAGAAACAGACTTTGGCGTCCCGGGGGCCTTCATCGTTAAGATAGCGGCCTTCTTGGCCGGAGCCTTGCGCGGCTTGGCCGGGGCTTTTGTCTTCTTCACTGTCTCTGCCATCTGAATATCCTCCAATTTGAGGGTTGAGGGTTAACAGGACTGTATCCCTATCAGGATACCGAAAATCCGAGGCTCCGCGCCGCCAACGCTCTCCCGCCGAATCTGTGGCGTAAACTCCGCCGGGCATTCGCCAGCCGCATGACCGCGTCCATCCTTCACTTGCGCGGCAAATAAGCCATTGAATATGTGAAGCTTACAGAACGATCCTCCATCGAGGATGCCGACTCCGGTCTCCGCTCAACGATGCCGGGCCAGGAACCCGGCGTCCGGCGCCATGCACTTGATCCGGTGCAGACGGTTCACCCCTTGCGCCGGTAGTGGATTTGGAACTCGTAGCCTTCATTGGCCGGGAAAAGGCTCGCCACATGGCGCAGGCGCTCAGCCAGGGCCGGAGCGGCCAGCAGCGGATACTCGCGCTCGCGCAAGTCGTGGTAATCGAAGTCCACCGCAAGCGCCAGCATATAAACCGCCAAGGCGTCCGAGAAGGTCGACTCGAAGTAGCTGTTGCGGGCCCGCTCGTCGATAACCTTCTGGCCGTTGCGGCCCTCCTCGGCGCGGCGGCGGGCCTCCCAGGCATCCTGGCTGGTTTCGCCCCGCACCTGGGCCTCGACCTGCGACCACACCAGCGTGGAAAAGCTCTCCGGAACGCCGGCGGCTTCCACAAAGTTGTGGGCCACGTTAATGAAGAACTCGAAGGCCAGGCCGAAGCGGTCTTCAACCAGCCGCGTAGACAGAAAAACGGCCTGCGTAGCGCCGAAGCTTGCATTGCGGTGGCAAACGGCGCGGTCGCCCAGCTCCACGCTGTAGGCAGGCGCAAGCATGGTCTCGCCCGTGTCGGCGATGGCCAGCGGCACAAAGTAGTAGGCGCGGTCGCTGAGCGCGGCGGAAAGCGTCGCGGGCACAGCGCCCACCAGCCGTTCCAGGTCCGCCTCCGCGATGCGCGTCTCGCCCCAGGCTGCGTAGTGAATCCCGTTCGAGGCGCGAAGAACTGTGACCTGAGTGGCGACTTTCTCTGCGTGCCACAATTCGATTTGTGCGGTACTGACCATGAGTCTGTATTCTAGACTAAGGAGGCCGCGAAGACGATGCCCTCGCTGTCGGCCGCGCGCCATGGTGGCGCGAAGCTTCCCGGTGTTCCGCTCAAGCCCCCTGGATCGTCCGCTGGCCCGCTGTCATTGCCGGCTGCCTCGCTTGTCGTTTTCCCAACCACGTCCTTCTTTGCCACCATCTCTCAGCTCGTCTGCAACCGTAATCTCGGCCATAATGTGAATGACGCTGACATTGGCCGTTCGAGCAAGGTGTCGGCGCAATTGGCCGTGGCTCTGCCCGGGGCAGGGATGCTGACAATGAGGGCTATGCTCGAAACGCTGTCAAGTTGAAACCCGTTGTATGCCTGTCTTTCCCATTGCGCCCGCGGAGTTGAACGACGTGCTGAGTGGCTCGCCGGAAGGAGCCAGCCGTGCGCGTGAGTGGTGCGCCCTGCTCGAAGGCGGCGGCGTCCTCTACTTTCCGCAAACCCCCGTGCCGGTTCCCGATGCAGATCTTGCCTTTCTGCTGAGCCGCCAGCAGACCGGCAGCAATCTCCACAAGAACATCGCCTATAAGCCAAACCGCGACCTGTTGAGCGGAGTCGATCGCAAGTCAGCCGCATCCGCCGAATTGAAGAAGCTGCGCGAGATCATGCGGCGGTATTCGGCCGCGGTCGATGCGTTTCTGAGCCGCTTTCTGATTCCCTACGATCGCCATTGGCGGCTCGATTACGCCAGCTTCCGGCCCATCGAGGAAGAAGGACGCGACCTGCCGTTGCGGCGCCGCAACGACCTGCTGCACACTGACGCATTTCCCACCCGTCCCACGCGAGGCTGGCGCATCCTGCGCTTTTTCCATAACATCCATCCAGAACGCACGCGCGACTGGGTGGTCGGAGCACCCTTTCCGCGCATCATCGGCAACTTTACGCCGGGCAAATTGGCCGTCCCGCGGCCCGAAGGGCTGGTAAGCGGCGCGAGCAAGTTCGCGGCGCGGGCCGCTGGCCTCGGCGGGCTGTTGCCGCACATCAAGCGCACACCCTACGACGAGTTCATGATGCAACTGCACAACCTGATGAAGGAAGACTCCGAGTTCCAGCTCGGCTGCTCCCGGCAAAAGGTGCAGTTTGCGCCCGGATCGAGCTGGATGGTCTACACCGAAACGGTTCCCCACGCCGTGCTGGCTGGCCAGTACGCCCTGGAGCAGACCTTTCTCGTTGATCCGGCGGTCATGGTCGTGCCCGAGTCCGCGCCGGTGCGAGTTCTCGAGAAGATGGCCGGGGCGCGGCTGGTGTAGCGCGGCTCTTTCGC
>JAJZME010000012.1 GCA_021803035.1 Acidobacteriota bacterium
TAATGGGAATGGAATTTCGCAGGAAGGCCGTTCCCCGCCTTTCGCCGCATTCGATCACGGTTTTGGTTCTGGTAGTTTGAGCCTGGTACGAGCCCGGGTAGAGAATCTTCGTCGCATTGGAGCCATTGCTTCATGTTCAAGATTGTGGAAGCCCGCAACGTCGGCCTCAATATCAAGCAGTTCGTTATCGAGGCCCCGCGCATTGCGCGCAAACAGCGGCCGGGACAGTTTGTGATCCTGCGGCTGCATGAGAGGGGTGAGCGCATTCCGCTTACCATCAAATCCTCTGACCCGGCGGCCGGCACGGTCACCCTGGTGGTGCAGGCTGTGGGTAAAACGACTGCACTGATGAGCTGTCTTGAAACCGGCGACGCCATCCTGGATATCGCCGGCCCGCTCGGCCATCCCTCGGAAATCGAGAACTATGGAACGGCGGTGATTCTGGCCGGCAGCGTGGGAACCGCCATGGCGCTGCCCACGGCCAATGCGCTCAAGCAGGCCGGCAACCACGTGATCTTTATCGAGGGAGCGCGCAGCGCCGAGATGGTCATCTTTGAAGGTGAGGTGCGCCAAGCCAGCAACGAGGCTTACATCATGACCGACGATGGCAGTTATGGCGAGCACGGTCTTGTCACCGCCAAACTCAACGAGTTGATTGCCGCCGGGCGCAAGATCGACTTTGTGCTTGCCGTAGGACCGGTGCCCATGATGCGGGCGGTTGCGCGCGTCACCGCGCCGCTGGGCATCAAGACCATGGTCAGCCTGAACTCGATCATGGTGGATGGCACGGGCATGTGCGGCGGCTGCCGAGTGTTGCTGGGCGGGCACAGCAAATTCGCCTGTGTGGACGGGCCGGAGTTCGACGCTTCGCTGGTTGACTTTGACGTCCTCATGCAGCGCAACGCCATGTACCGCGAGAAGGAGTGCGAGTCGCTGCGTCTGTTCAACGAAAACAAGGATGAACAAGTGGCACAGCTCCGCGAGGAACTGGGCACCCTGGAGAAGCACTATGTCTGAGAACAGCAAGCTTCCCCATGCTGCGGCAAACTCTCTTCCGCTCAAGGAGCGCATGAAGATCACGCGCACGCACATGCCGGAGCTTGACGCCGGGGTGCGCAGCCGTAACTTTCAGGAAGTGAACCTGGGCCTGCCGCCTTCGGATGCGCTTACCGAGGCAACGCGCTGTATCGCCTGCGCCAAGCCCGGCTGCATCGTGCAATGTCCGGTGGGCGTCAAGATCAAGGCGGTGGTCGAGCTTATCTGCGCGGGCGACTACCTGGCCGCGGCGGCCAAGATGCGCGAAGACAATGCGCTGCCCGCGATCACCGGCCGCGTTTGCCCGCAGGAAAACCAGTGCGAGGGCGGGTGCGTGCTGGGCAGAAAAGGAGCGCCGGTCGCCATCGGCAATCTGGAGCGGTTCATTGCCGACTACGAGCGCACCAGCGGAAAGTTGGGACTGCCTGCCATTGATCCGCCCACCGGCAAGAGCGTCGCGATTGTCGGCAGCGGTCCGGCCGGACTGTCGGCGGCCGGCGACCTGATTCAGAAGGGCCACCGGGTGCGTGTCTTCGAGGCGCTGCACGAACTGGGCGGCGTTCTCGTCTACGGCATTCCGGAGTTCCGCCTGCCCAAGGCGATCGTGAAAGAGGAAGTGGAGAACCTGCGCCGGATGGGCGTTGAGTTCGAGACCAACGTGATCGTGGGCAAGAGCGTAACCATAGACGAGCTCATGCAGGACGAGCAATACGACGCGGTCTTCGTCGCTACCGGGGCGGGACTGCCGCAGTTTTTGGGCATACCCGGCGAGCACTTCAACGGGGTTTACTCCGCCAATGAATTTCTGACGCGCACCAATCTGATGCGCGCCTACCAATTTCCTGCATACGATGAGCCGATCTATGACTGCCGCGACCGCGACGTGATTGTGGTGGGCGGCGGCAACACCGCCATGGACGCGGTGCGCACCGCGCGCCGCCTGGGCGCGCGTACGGCTACGCTGGTTTATCGCCGGTCCGGAGCGGAAATGCCGGCGCGCGCCGAAGAAGTGAAGCACGCGCGCGAAGAGGGCATCGAGTTTCGCATGTTGACCGCCCCGGTCGAGTTTCTGGGCGACGAAAAGGGCTGGCTGACAGGCGCGCGCTGCGTGCGCATGGAACTGGGCGCGCCTGACGCGAGCGGGCGCCGGCGTCCCGTCCCAATTGACGGCTCGGAGCACATCCTGCCCGCAAATGTGGCGATCATCGGGGTGGGGACAACCGCCAATCCGCTGATCCAAAGCACCACGCCGGACCTGAAGACCAACGCGCGCAACTACATTGTTGCCGATCCGGAGACGATGCGTACGTCCAAACGCGGCGTCTTTGCCGGCGGCGACATCGTAACCGGTTCAGCCACGGTCATTCTCGCCATGGGCGCAGGCCGCAAAGCCGCGGCGTCAATCCACGCCTACCTGACCAGCGGCGAGTGGGAGGCAGTCGCAAAGGAGACGGCGGCAAAAGCGTAGCTCCGGCTCCCGCTGACATTTTGTGCTTCCTCTGTTCGAATCAATAAACGGCGGCAAGGGCATAACCCCTGCCGCCAGCGGTCTTTACTTCAAACGTAGCTCCTCCTCTTTGAATCTCCGCAGCTCTCCGTGATGCAACCCTGCGCACATCACAGAAAGTGAGTGAGCCCGTTGCTAATTGCTGCCGCTTCCGGTTCCTGCGCCTTTGTTTCCAGTGGACGGCGGTGGCGGCGGAGGAGGACTGAACTGTCCGCCAGGTCCCTGCATACGCGCGCCCGGCCCGTGGCCCATCCACTCCCTGCCTTGCGGCCCGTACATCCGCCCATGCATTCTGCGCATTCCGTGTTCGGCGCGGAAGGTTCTGATCTGCTTCCACTGCTCGGGCGTGAGCTGCATGCGGATCGCCAGCAGGAAGTCGGCGTTTGCCTTCTCCAGAGCGCCGCGCGCCGCAACCACCTTGTCGATCTGCGCCTCGATCGCCGCCTGATCCGGTGTGTCGGCGTTCATCAGCGGCTCCATGGCCAGATTGGCCTTTTCCAGGTTGGCCTGCAGATCGATGAGCTTTTCGCGATGGTCATAGAGAATATTGTTCATGGCCTTCTGCTGCTCGGGCGTGAGCTTCAGCGCCGCCGCAATCCTGGGGTTGTTCCACCAGCGTCCCTGATTGCCGTGGAAGCGGAACGCCCGCTCCATGGGCGGTTGGTGGGCCACAAATCCAGGTCCGATGCTCCCACCGCGACCCGCGACCTGGGCTGCGGCAGGCAGTCCTGCCGCCAGAAATGCCGCTATACCCGCGGCTGCAAAGATCAACCGTCCGCCAATTCCTGCCTTCATTGCACACTCCTCCTCGGCCCTGTGCGGGCCATTACCTTGTCTGGTGTTGTGACTTTTACTGCGTTCCGCCGTCTTCCATCATCTGCGCCAGCGGCTCCATCGCCGTGGGCACTTCCTGCGATATGTCGCTGTCCACGGTTGCCATCAGGTTGCGGTCCTTCTGACGGGCGCGCGCCTGCGCCTCCATTTGCTGCTGCCTGGCCTGCTGCGCCGCGGCAATGCGCGCCGCTTCCTGCTGCCGATGCTGTTCCACCACCCCGCCTGTTACGCATCCAGCCAGCAGGGCGCATCCCAATACCCAGCTTGCCGCAGGGCGCCAACTCCGTTGCGGGACGATTCTTTCCGCGCTGCGCGGCTGCTTATACGCGGCCTCGCTCCAGGCGTGCACGCTTGACCGGAAGTCCTTCAGCGCCTGCTCCAACACGGAGTCCTGCTCCGGGCTCCGGCTTGCATTCATCAGCGCGGCCTGCTCATCGCGGCTGGCCGGCTTGTTCCCGAATTGGCCCGTTTCCATCATTTCTTACCTCTCAACTCCGCGCGCACCTTGCCCAGCGCCCGTGAAAGGTGCGCCTTGACCGTGCCCTCGCTTAATCCCGTGGCCTGCGCAATCTCGCTGAGTTCCCGTTCCTCGACGAAGCGCAACAGAAAGATCGATCTCTGCCGGTCGCTCAAGCGGCTCAATGCCTTCCAGACCCGCGCCACCTGTTCCTTGGCCAGCACCTGCTGCTCCGCCGATCGTTCGTCGCTCGGCAGCCACTCGCTGGCCTCGTCCAGATCCACGGCGTTGGTCTGTGTCTTGCGCCAGAACTGCAGCCGCCGGTTTCGCCAGTGATCCTTCTCCAGGTTGATGGCGATGCGCATCAGCCAGGTCATCGGGCTGGATTCGCCTCGAAACCGCGCCCAGTTGCGGTGCGCCTTCAGGAAGCACTCCTGGGTCAGGGTTTCAGCCAGGTCCACGTCGCGCGTCGAAGCCAGCAGGAACCGGAAAATTTGCCTGCGATGGCTCTCGACAATGGATGCGAACTCCTCTTCGGCAAGCCCTGTCGCCGTGACCGTACTGATTGGTTCCAATGCTGTTCCGGCCGCCATCACTCTGGTAGACGCCCGCTCCGGCAGCGAGTTTACAGCCGCGGCGATTTTTGATCAACATTGCCCGGCAGGCAGCAGAAAAGCCTTGCGGCAGGAAAGTGCGCCGCAAGCCGGATCGGCGGGCGCCTGTGTGCGGGCCTGAGCTTGTGGCCCAGGAAGGTGGAAGGCAGGAAATGCGGCGCCGGAACCGGGCTGCACGTAGCCCTTTTGCGGCCATCGGCTACCATCAGAGCATCTATGAAAGCCAAGGCCAGGCTCGGGCAGAATTTTCTCGTCGACAGGCAGGCCACCGGCCGCATCGTGGCTGCCTTGGGGGATATCGAGGGCCGCGCGGTGGTCGAGATCGGGCCAGGGCGAGGCGCCATCACCGGGGCGCTGTCCGCCCGCGCCGGCCGGGTGCTGGCGATTGAGCTTGATCGCGAGCTAGCCGAGGGCCTGCGCGGGCAATTTCCGCCCGATCATGTCACGGTTGTCGAGCAGGACGTGCTCGCTTTCGACTTTCAGGCCGCCTGCGCGCAGTTTTCCCCCTCCTTGACCGGCGGCCGGCTGCGGGTGGTGGGCAACCTGCCTTACTACATCACCTCGCCCATCCTGCTGAAGCTGGCGGCCAGCCACGCCGCGCTTGATCTGGCTGTATTGATGGTGCAGCGCGAGGTAGCCGACCGCATCGTTGCGCCGGCCGGTTCGCGCGATTATGGCCTGCTCTCGGTCACGATGCAGATGTACGGCCCGGTGGAGAAGTTGTTTACGCTGCCGCCGTCCGCGTTTTCCCCGCCGCCGGAGGTTCATTCCACGGTCTTCCGCTGGCGATTTGCGCCGCGTTTTGACGAACTGGGCGTTCCAGAGCGCGATTTTCTCCGCTTTGTGCGTGCCGCGTTCGCGCAGAAGCGCAAAACCCTGGTCAACAATCTGCGCGCTGCCGGCATTGCACCGGGAGCGGCGGCCGCCGCGCTCCCCGCCGCGGCCATTTCCCCGCAAGCCCGCGCCGAGGCCGTGCCGCTCGAAGCGCTGGCCGCGCTTTGGCGCTCTTTGCGGGCGGCCGACGCCCTGCCTTCCTGAATGGGTGTCCGAATTCCCGGGCTAGCCGAAGGCACAGCTTGCCGTATGGGGCAATTGGGGGTATTCTCGCCATCGCTGGCAATGGGAGGACGAGCATGAGTCCTGTACACAGCAAAAGGGCGGCCTCAGCCTTGGCGGCGATGGCGCTGGCGGTAGCCTTGGCGGCCGCGGCGCCTAAAACCGAAGCCAAAAAGCAGATCCACGGAGAAGGCTGCGTCCAGACCGGTGTCCAGCCGCATTGCCTGGTGCTGAGAGATCTGAAGAGCGGCCATCTGTATGATCTGCTGTTTAAAGGCGTTAGGCCGCCAGCCGGCCTGGGTATCGAATTCACCGGCGTGCTCCATACGGGGCCGAGCAACTGTATGCAGGGCATCCCCATCGACGTGACCGTCTGGGCGCATAAGGCCTCTCTGAAGTGCGCCCCGGGACAGGCGGGCAAATAGCGACACAGACACAGGACTTGCGCGCCTGCTTCTTCCAGCCCCGCGACGGCCGGGCGCGGGACAGGTAAGCTATTCGTAGGAGCGTTGTCGACGACGCAGTGCGCGAGTGGTCCTGAAACAAGGTTGGAAGCCCAGCGAACCCCCAGCGCATCTTTAAGTAAGGAAGCGATGTCTACCACCGAGCAAGCCCGCCAACACGCCTTTGAGCAGACCTTGCTGAGCGCCCGCCACACCATGGTGCTAAGCGAGATTCTCAAGCTTGCCGTGGATAGCTTCCGCGCCGGCAAGACGCGCTTTGTACTCACTGCGCTGGGCATGGTCATCGGCACCGCCTCCGTCATCCTGGTGGTGACCATCGGGCTGACCGGCAAGCACTATATCCTCCAGGAACTCCAGAAAATCGAGACCAACTCTGTTGAAGTGGAGTACGCCGGCGCAGGCAGCACGCCCACCGAGCACGTTACCTACAACGACTATCTGACGCCGGATGACGAGAAGGCTGTGGTCCAGCAGATGCCCAACGTGATGTACTCCTCGCCGGTTCTGCCCATGCACGAACCCATCAACTTCGGCGGGGGGGTGGTCAAGGAGACGCTGGTGCTGGGCGTAAGCCCGCAGTACCGCTACATCCGCAACCTGCTGGTGCCGGCGGGCCGTTTTTTTGACCAGACCGATGCGACGGCCCACCTCAAGTGCGCCGTGGTCAGCACGGACTTTGCCATCGAGCGTTACGGCAGCATCGACCAGGCCGTTGGCCAGACCTTCGAGATCAGCGGGTTGCCGTTCACCATCATCGGCGTCTTCAAGGAAAGCGTGAATGACTTTGGCGAGTCCGAAATTGCCAACAAAACCATCCTGCTCCCGTATACGGTGGCGCGGTACTTTTCGGGGACCGACAGGGTGAAGCAGATCTACTTTTCCATGCGCAGCATGGGCGAGGTGCCCGACGCCGCCAAGGAGATCGTGCGCATTATCGAATCGCGCCACCGGCCCGGCGCGGTGTATAAGGCTCAGACGCTCAAAACGCTGCTTACCACAGCGGCTACCATCTCCGATTATCTGACTGCCGTGCTGGTGCTGGTGGCCGCCGTTACGCTGGCCGTGGGCGGCGTGGGCATCATGAACATCATGCTGGCCAACGTGCGTTCCCGGGTCCGCGAGATCGGCATTCGCAAGGCGCTGGGCGCCACGCGCCGCGAGATCAAGCTGCAGTTTCTGGCTGAATCCGTCATTATCTCGTTGGCTGGCGGGGTCGTAGGCACCGTCGTCGGCCTGGCTCTGCCGATTTCCATCCGCTTCTTTACCCACTACCACCTGCCCATTTCCAAGATCTCCGTCCTGATCGCTCTGAGCGCGGCTACCCTGGTGGGCATTGTCTTTGGCACCGCTCCGGCGACCCGCGCCGCGCAGATGGACCCTGTGGAATCATTGAAGTACGAGTAAAGGCCGCTCATTCGCTGCGGGGGAATCGCAAATCCGGCGGGACCGAAAACGAGGATTCCGGGCCGGAACTCATCGCATTTCCACGCGCGGCAATGCCGCGGGGAAGGTTTTTGCCGTCAGCGACTGGCGGCGCGATCAGCAGCCCGCTCGGGAATCAAAACCGGGATTCCGTCCAGAACCAAATACACTCGGCCGCAGCCGGCGCAAGCTATTTGCTTGTCTTCAAGCTGCAAGTCGCGCTGGCAGACAGGGCAGGCCAGTTGCTCCAGGATGCTGGGGTCGAACGCGGCAGGCGGGCTGGAATGGGAAGGCATGAAGCGGCGGCTCAGTGGATTGTGGCGTCGGAAGCGGCTTCGTGCGCGGTTGAGCCGTGTTTGTGGCGGCCGGAGAACTCGTTTTCGATGCGGTCGAGCGTGCCGGCGCGCGCGAACTCATAGGCTACGCGGATGCCGTTGAAGATCGCGTTGTCGTTCGAGGAGCCGTGGCCGATGATGCACACCCCGCGTACGCCCAGCAGCGGTGCGCCGCCATATTCGGTGTAATCCAGCCTGCGGCGAAAGTCGTTAAAGGCCCGCCGCGAAAGCAGCGCACCCACCTGCGCCGTGACCGTGCGCGTGAGCGACTCGCGCAGCACGTCGCGGACAAAGCGGCCGATGCCTTCGCTGGTCTTCAGCGCCACATTGCCGACAAAGCCGTCACACACAATCACGTCGGCGTTGCCGTTGAAGATGTCGCGGCCTTCTACGTTGCCGATAAAGTGCAAAGGCAGTGCCTTGAGCAGCGCGAATGCTTCGCGGGTGAGTTCGTTGCCCTTGGTTTCTTCTTCGCCAATGGAGAGCAAACCTACGCGTGGCTTGTGAATCTTCAGCACGCTGCGCGCGTACATCTCGCCCATCACGGCAAACTGTTCCAGGTTATGCGCCTTGCAGTCCACATTGGCGCCCACATCCAGAAGCACGCACGGATTGCCCTTGGAAGTGGGCATGGGCGTGGCCAGTGCCGGCCGGTCCACGCCAGGCATGGCACCGAGCACCATCTTGGCGGTGGCCATGGCAGCGCCGGTATTGCCGGCGGTCACAAAGCCCGCGGCCTCGCCTTCGCGCACCAGCTTCAGCCCCACGCGCATGGAACTGTCCTTCTTACTGCGCAGCGACTGCACGGCCTTCTCGCCCATCCCGATGCGCTCGGAGGCATGATGGATGACGATCGGCAGATCCTCATTTTCCAGGTGCTCATCGAGCAAGTCGCGCAACTCCGGCGCCGGCCCCACCAGGTGGACCCGGACGGGCAGCGCGCGGCAGGCGAGAATTGCTCCGCGGATCTCGGGCTCCGGAGCTTTATCGGAGCCTACTGCGTCAAGCACGATGTCGGTAAACATGGCCGCGGGGTGATTACTTGCTTTCTTCCGCCTCGCCGTAGCTGCGGCTCCGGTAGGTCTTGCACTTCGGGCAGGCGCGGTGAGGCAGCTTCTTTTCGTGGCAGTTAGGACATTCCGACAGGCCATTGGCGGTCAGGAAGTCGTGCGAACGGCGGTTGGCGGTGCGGCGCGAGGAGTGGCGCCTTTTCGGATTCGGCATGGTGCAATTCCTTTCGTCTCTTCGCCGCGCGAACCTCCATCTCCCTGGGGGCAACGACCGGCAGGGTGAGTCGCTTGGCTTTAGCCGGCTTTCAGGCTGCCCTGGTTTGCGGCAGCGCTCCCTTACGTTCACGGGGGCTCGGCGATCAGGACTTGATCCGGCTCCGCAGACCGGCCAGCGCTTCCCAGCGGGGGTCTGCCGGACCCTCTTCGCAGGTGCACGTCTGGTAGTTGCGGTTCACGCCACAGCGCGGACAAAGTCCTTTGCAGTCAGGCTTGCACAGTGTTCTGACCGGCAGGGCCAAAAATATCTGCTCGCGCAGCACATCTTCAAGCAACAGACTGTCTTTTTGATAATACCCGATTTCGGTTTCGGGCGCAGTAATCGACCGTTCCGGCGCGTCCGAGTCGGCGCCCGCGGGCCGGAAGATCAGGTCGAACTCCGCAGCCAGCGGAATCTCGACCGGCTCGAGGCAGCGGGCGCATGGAACCTGAAATTTCCCCGAAAACCGCCCTCGCAGCCGGATGTCCGGGACGATCTCCTTCGGTCCCCGGTGCTCGTGGAGCACTTCCGCGCGTCCCGACGTGGCCAGCGGCCCGTTCTGCTCGGCCTGATCGCCGAAATCGACGGCACGCGGAGCCAGTTCCAGATCAAACTCGACCGGTTCCCGCTCCAACTCGCTTACGGTGAACTCCATACATCGAGGGTATAGCATTTTGCCCGTGGCGGAGAAGCTTCAGAGTAAATAGCGCTCGCGCCGAAATTCGATTTCAGGACAACTTCTCCCTGCTCTGGGTGTTCAACTTGGCATACACTGAACGCACACAAACATATGCGTTCCAGGCAAGACCGGCAAGGTTTTGCAGAGGAGGTTGTGATGAAAGCGCTCCATTCTGCGCGGTGGCTGTTGTTGGCGCTTCTTCTTTGTCTGGTCCCGGCAACGTCCTATGCCGGTGTGTTTATCAGCGTAGGCTATGCTCCGCCGCCTTTGCCGGTTTATGCGCAGCCGATGTGCCCTGGTCCCGGCCTGATCTGGACGCCCGGCTATTGGGCCTATGGCCCGGAGGGCTACTATTGGGTGCCCGGCGCCTGGGTTCCGGCGCCTTTCGTGGGCGCACTCTGGACCCCCGGTTATTGGGGTTGGTCAGCCAATCTCTACGTGTGGCATCCAGGCTACTGGGGCCGAACCGTCGGCTACTACGGCGGCGTGAACTATGGCTTTGGCTACTTCGGCATCGGGTTTGTAGGCGGCAGGTGGCGTAACGGCTTCTTTGACTACAACAGGGCCGTGTGGCGCGTCAATACGCGCGTGATCCGCAACACCTACTACGACAACAGGGATTTCAATCGCTATACCGTGGTTCGCGACGGCCATGTGGCTTATAACGGCGGGCCTGGCGGAATTCGCTATCAACCCAATGCCCAGGAGCGGATGGCCGAACGCGAACAGCACATGGAGCGGACCTCATTCCAGGCTCAGCACGCGGAAGCGGCGATGCGCGACCGCAATGCCTATGCGCGATTCAATGGCGGGCGTCCGCGCAATCTGGTCACCGACCGGCCGCTGGGACGGGAGTCCCGGCCTGCTCCTCAGGCGCGGCAGATGGAGCGGCCGCAAGGGCGGCAAAATCCCCAGTACGAGCAAAACCGGCAGCAGCCACAACAGCAGCGCCGGCAGCAGGAGCAGCGCCAGCAGCCGCAGTATCGTCGGCAGCCGCAACAGCAGAGGCCGCAACCAGAGAATCGCCCGCCGCAGTACCGCCAGCAGCCGCAGTACCGTGAGCAGCAGTACCGTCAGCCGCAATACCGTCAGCAGCAGTATCGCCAGACGCAGCGGACTGCGCCGCAATTCCGCCGGCAAACCGAACGGCGCGCCCAGCCACAAGGGCGTGCTGAACAGCGTGGACGCGGACAGTCCAGGCCGCAGCATGACAACCACGGACGCAGAAACCGGTGAGATAGGGAGGGTCATAGCCAAGGCCCGCGGCGCGCCGTGGGCCTTGCCGTGTCAGGGGGTCGTCGGCTCCATGCCCGCGATTTCGACCTCGATGCCTCCGTACTCTGGATGCTCATTTTCGCGGATGCGGTAGGCAAGATCGATGAAGCTGCCTTCGCGAAGCCCGAGCGCCGCCGCGCGAACGGCCAGATCCCAGCCCACTGCGCGGATGGAGCCGCTGGAGCCCGGCAAAATCGCGGACGCCCCACGTGGCTGGGGCGCGGCGCGCTCCGGTTCCTGGGCCAGTTCCAGCCGCACATGTCGGTCCTTCATGATCCGCGGCGCGGTAAGCAGGCGAGCGTGACGGGCCACAAACAAGGGCTCCGGGTTGCCGTGCCCCAGCGGTTCCAGCTTGCGCAGCCAGCCGGCCAGAACCGGGGTGATGCGGTCCAGCGGCAGATGGGCGTGAATGCGCAGCAGGTGTTCTGGCTCGCGCGCCGCCAGATGCTCTTCGGCGTAAGCGCGCAAGCGGCGTTTTAGCTCCGGCAGCGATGCGGCAGGCAAGGCAAAGCCCACGGCAAAGGCGTGTCCGCCAAAGCGCGTGAACAGCCCGGCGCAACTCTCGATGGCATTGAGCAACTGAAATCCGTCCACCGAACGGCCGGAGCCGTAGGCCACGCCGTCTTCCACGCTGACTACAATAGCCGGCTTGGCGGTGCGCTCCACCACGCGCGAGGCCAGAATGCCGATGACGCCGCGGTGCCAGCCGTCACCCTCGACCACCAGCAGCCGGTCGGCAATCAGATCCGCGTCGGAAGCCAGGCGCGTCTCAATCACGCGCAGGGCGGCGGCTTCGGCATCGCGCCGCTCGCGGTTCAGCCGGTCCAGCTTTGCGGCCAGTTCCGCAGCGCGCATCGAGTCGCGTGTCAAAAAAAGCTCCACCACATCAGAGGCCACGTCCATGCGCCCGGCCGCGTTGATGCGCGGGGCAAGGCGAAAAGCCACATCGAAGCCGGTAAGCTGCCGGGTGGCCGGGTCCAGCGCGGCGGCGGCGAACAGCGCACGCAAGCCCGCGCCCACAGGCTGCCGCAGCTCGCGCAGTCCCAGCGCGGCGATGACGCGGTTCTCGCCGCGCAACGGGACGGCGTCGGCGATGGTGGCAATGGCCGCCATCTTCAGAAAGCTCGGCAGGGTCTTTTCGCGGGTGCGCGTGGCGTCGCGCCGCTCCAGCAGCGCCTGCGCCAGCTTGAGAGCAATCGCCGCGCCGCAGAGCGATTTTTCCGGGTAGCCGCAGCCGGGCTGGTTGGGGTTCAGGATCGCCAGCGCCGCGGGCAGCTTATCGCCGGCTTCGGGCAGGTGGTGATCGGTGACGATCAGATCCAGACCCAGCCGCCGCGCCGTTTCCGCCTCGGCAAAGGCGCGCATGCCGGTGTCGACCGTCACCACCAGCCGCACGCCCTCGGCATGGACCGCTTCCAGTACGCTCGACTGCAGCCCGTAGCCCTCGTGCAGGCGGTGCGGGACGTGAAACCGCGCCTTGCCGCCCATCATCTCAATGGCCGTTTTCAGCAGCACCACCGCCGTGGTCCCGTCCACGTCGTAGTCGCCGTAGAGCAGCACCGGCTCGCGGTTGACAATGGCCCGCTCCAGCCGCTCCACGGCCGCGCTCATGCCGCGCATCAGAAATGGATCGTGGAGATGATCGAGTTCGGGATTCAGAAACGCATGAGCCGCAGAGGCGCTGGATACGCCGCGCGCCACCAGCAGCTCGGCCAGCACGTGCGGCAGGCGCGCTTCCCGGGCCAGAGCCGCGGCGGCCTCGGCATTGGGCGCCGCCACCAGCCATCGCTGACGCGGCAGCCCGCGCGGCGCAGCAGGAGAGCACGCCGCCGTTTCGCCTTGTGCCGTCGCCGTCCCCGTTGCCTGCACCCTGGTCACCCGGCCTATTCGTCCTCGTCGTCGGGGTGGGCATCGTCGATCATGATGTCCTGAAAGCTCTCGATGTCTTCGAGCAGTGTCTGGTAGCGCTCATACCACTCGGTGGTGGTCTCGTGCAGAAACACCAGTCCCTGGTACACAAAGCCGAGCTGGATGTAGCCCAGCATTCCGGCGTACTTGCGAAGCCATTTGGCTTCTACCAGTTCGGTGGCCTCTTCGTCGGGGAAGTTCATCTCGCCGGCCTCGCGCACCAGCGCATCCACTTCGTCGCGGTCCAGCGTCATCTCGCTGAAGGTAACAAAGGGCGCGCCTACGTGCTTGGCCATCTCCACGAAATCTTTCCACGCGTCGGGATTGCCTTTTCCCTCCCAGAGGATCGAGGGAATATCTTCGGTGACAAATCCTGGCAGACGGCGCAGGCCGTGCCCCTCGATAAATGCCACCATGTCGTCTTTGAGGGAGAGTAAATTGTCGGTGCTCATATTCAAGCAATCATTTTCGCAGATGCGGGCGGGTTTGGGCCGGAATAGTACAATCTTCCCCCGGCCGGGCCGAAGCTGTAATCTGAAATTATTCACAAGGAGGAAAGCAGTTTGGCCAGCTTTGAGCGTCACGTGTTTGTCTGCCACAATGCTCGCCCGTCGGAAGCGCCGCGGCCCTCCTGCACGCGCGACGGCACAAGCGATCTGCACGCCCGCCTGCAACGGCTCGCCAAAGCCGCCGGGCTTGCCGGCCGCGTGCGCATCAACAAATCCGGCTGCCTCGACCAGTGCGAGCACGGCCCCATGGTGGTTATTTATCCGGAAGCCGTTTGGTACGGCAACGTCCGGCCTGAGGATGCCGAAGCCATTGTTGCCGAGCATCTGGTCGCCGGCCGGCCCGTGGAGCGCCTGCGCGTGGCCGAGGATTGCCTGAACGCCAAGAGTTGTCCGCATCGCAGTTGACCTGTAATGGGTCCATGCCGGCTGAATTCGGGACCGAAGCCCCGAGGCCGGGCGTGCTTGCCATGCGCCCCGCCGGTCCCGGTAGAGGGAGGTATGATGGGGAACGGAATCAGCAAAGTTTCATCTGAGGAGGCGCCACCTTGGCGGGCAAGCTCGAACTGCTGATGGGGCCGATGCGCAGTAATAAGACCGCGGAGCTGTTGCGGCGCGCCGAGATGCGCCGCCAGTACGCCAAGCAGTACGTGCTGGTGCTCAAGCCCAGCGACGACACCAAAGGGGGGCCGGGCATGGTGGAAAGCCGCAACCCCAACGGCCACGGCAAAATGACCGCTCTGGAGTTCAAATCGAGCGCGCCGTGGGAAGTGTTGCAAGCCATCGCCGACACGGAACAGCAAATCGGCAAGAAAGTCGAGTGCATCGCCATCGATGAGGGCCAGTTTGTCGACGGCCTTTTTCTCTTCGTCAAGCAGTTGCTCGACGCCGGCCACGATGTGCTGGTCGCGGGCCTCGACCTCGACTTCCGCGCCATGCCCTTCGGCGAAATGCTCAACCTGAGCTGGCTGGTCAACGCCTACGGCGGCAGCATCACCGAGTGCATGGCCTACTGCTCGTGCGGGGCGCGGGCGCTTTACTCGCAGAGGCTGATTGACGGCAAGCCCGCTCACTACAACAGCCCCATCAAGATGCCCGGCGACTCCTACGAGCCGCGCTGTGCGGAGCACTTCGTGCTGCCCGGCCGGCCGCATTAGGGAAGCGCGCCATCGTCAATCCTTGCGCAACTCGACGTTCACCGGCAACTGCGGATCCCTGCGCCGAAGTGCTGAGGAGGATGCGAAGTGGCAATTCCGGCGAACGCTAAACTTCACTGAAAGTTGCTTTTTCGGTCCGGTGTGGAGCATTCGTTCTGCGGTCGCCTCCGCTGCTAAACTGATCTCTGATGATCCTGCCGTTTGTCCGCGAGATTTTTGCGGAGCTGGAGCATGCGCCGGCCTTTGAGCGCGTTCGCAGGCATCTGAGCCTGGGTGCGGGGCGGCGGCGTGTATCCGGAATGACCGCTACAGCGCGGGCGCTTTACCTGCCGCTGATGGCGCGGGCCGCCAAGCAGCTTGCCATTGTCATCGTCGCCGACAACAAGGCCGCCGAGGCTCTTGAAACCGTGCTGCGCGCCGGCTGCGACCTTACCGGCGCCGTCGATCCGGAGCGCGTGGTCCGCCTGCCCGCTCACGACGTCCTTCCGTTTGAAAATCTCTCTCCGCATCCCGACGTGCAAGAGCAGCGCGCGGCGGCGTTGTGGAAGCTGGCTACCGGGGCCGTCTCCATCCTTATTGCACCCGTTGAAGCGGCGGCGCTCAAGCTCTTCAACCGCGATTACTACGCCAGCCTCACCGTCACGCTCCGCCGTGGCGAAGAGGTGGACGTGGAGGTGCTCACCGGCCACCTGGCCAGCGTGGGCTACGCGCAGATGGACCTGGTGGAAATGCCGGGGCAGTTCACGCGCCGCGGCGGCATTCTCGATGTCTATTCGCCCGAGGCCGACCGCCCCGTGCGCATCGAGTTCTTCGGCGACGAGATCGACACCATCCGCAAATTCGACCCCGAAACCCAGCGCTCGCAAAGTGGCCTGGACGAAACACAACTGCTGCCGCTCACCGAAACCCCGGTAACCGAGCATCTGCTGGCCGCGGTTCACGGCCGCCTGACCCGCCAGCGCGTGGCAGTGGAAGGCGAGGACGAAGAGATGGCGGCCGAAGCCGCGGCGGCCACCGGCGTCAGCGTCTTTCCCGGCTGGGAGTTCTTTTCCACCGTGGCCGGCGCGGACCACTCGCTGCTTACGCTTCTGCCGCGCTGCGCGCTCTTCATCGATGAACCGGCCATGGTGCGCAACCAGATCGACCGCTGGTGGAACAAGGTCGAGCAGCGCCACGAGCGGTCGGGCATCGGATCGCTGATCCGCCCGGAAGACATCTACCTGCGCCCCGAGGTTTTGCAGTCCATGCTCGACTCGCACATGGGCCTCGATCTCGACCGGCTCGGCGCGGTGGACGTCCTCGACCACGACACGACCATGGGCGAGATCGAGCTGAATACCCGGCCCACGCTGCGCTTTCACGGATCCATTCCGGCGCTAACCGAGCAACTGAAGGCATTGATGGCGGCCGAAACCCACGTCGTGCTTGCGGCGCCCAACCAGGGCGACGTGGAGCGGCTGGCCACGGTGCTGCGCGAGTACCAGATCCCCTACCGCCTGGGCAGCCGCATCGCGCATCGCGGCGGCGAAACGGTTCTGGAAGAATCCAGTTACCTAGCCGGCGATTTGCGCGTGCCCGTGATTGTGCGCACGCAGCTCTCCGCCGGCGTGAGCTTTGCCGACACAAATCTGATTGTCTTCGGCGCCAACGACTTGTCCGACGAAGCGGATATCGCCGCGCGCCCCGAGCCCAAGCGCTCCAAGACCGCGGCCTTTGTCTCCGACTTTCGCGACCTGTCCATCGGCGACTACGTGGTCCACGTCGAGCACGGCATCGCGCAATATCAGGGATTGAAAGAGATCGTGCAGGACGGCCTTTCGGTGGAATTCATGATTCTGGAGTTTGCCGAGCAGGCCAAGCTGTATGTGCCACTGACGCGCCTCGATCTGATTCAGAAATACCGCTCCACCGAAGCCGGCCCTGCGCCGGTGCTGAATAGACTCGGTTCCCAGCAGTGGGCGAAGACCAAGGCCCGCGTGCGCAAGGCCATGCAGGACATGACGGCCGAGTTGTTGAAGTTGTATGCCGAGCGGGAAACGGTGCAGGGCACGGCCTTCTCCAAGGACAACGAGTTTCAGCGCGAGTTCGAAGATGCCTTCGACTACAGCGAAACCGACGACCAGCTATCGGCAATCAGGGCCATCAAATGCGATATGGAATCTTCCATGCCCATGGATCGCCTGCTTTGCGGTGACGTGGGCTACGGCAAGACCGAAGTGGCCATGCGCGCGGCCTTCAAGGCTGTGCAGGACGGCAAGCAGGTCGCGGTTCTTACGCCCACCACCGTGCTCAGCTTCCAGCACTTCGAAACCTTCAAGCGCCGCTTTGCGCAGTTTCCCATCATCATTGAGCTAATCTCGCGTTTCCGTACGCCCAAGGAGCAGAAGCAGATCGTCGAGCGCGTGGAAACAGGCAAGGTTGACATCCTCATCGGCACGCACCGGCTGCTGTCCAAGGACATCAAGTTCCAGGATCTGGGCCTGCTGATCGTGGACGAGGAGCAGCGCTTCGGTGTGCGCCACAAGGAGCGCCTCAAGCAGATGCGCAAGGAGATCGACGTGCTGGCGATGAGCGCCACGCCCATCCCGCGCACCCTGCACATGTCGCTCGTGGGCCTGCGCGATATGAGCGTAATCGAAACACCGCCCAAAGACCGCATGGCCATTCAAACCGTGGTGGCCAAGTACGACGAGCGCATCATTCGTTCCGCCGTCGAAGTGGAACTGGAGCGCGGCGGGCAGGTCTACTTTGTCCACAACCGCGTCGAGTCCATCTACGAAATCGCCGCGCGCATTCAGGAGCTGGTGCCGGCAGCGCGCGTCGCCGTCGGCCACGGCCAGATGAGCGAGGGCGAGCTGGAAAAAGTGATGCTGGCCTTCATGCATCATGAGTTCGACGTGCTGGTGGCCACCACGATCATCGAAAACGGCCTCGACATTCCGCTTGCCAATACCATCCTGATCAGCCGTGCCGACCGTCACGGCCTCAGCGAGCTTTACCAGTTGCGCGGCCGCGTGGGCCGCTCCAACCGCCGCGCCTATGCGTATCTGCTGGTGCCGGCCGAAGATCAGTTGACCGAGATCGCCCGCCGCCGGCTGGCCGCGCTCAAAGAGTTCAGCGATCTGGGCGCGGGCTTCAAGATCGCCGCGCTGGACCTCGAGCTGCGCGGAGCCGGCAACATGCTGGGCGGCGAGCAGAGCGGCCACATCGAGGCCGTGGGCTTCGAGTTATACACCTCGATGCTGGAAACCGCGGTGAAGGAGATGAAGGGCGAGAGCCACGAAGAGCGTCCCACCGCGCAGCTCAATCTGGGCATCGCGCTGCGCATCGACGAGAGCTATGTGCCCGAAGAGAACCAGCGGCTGCGGCTCTACAAGAAGATCGCCGGCGCGGCCAGCGAAACCGCGGTGAACGAGGTTCGCGCCGAGATGCAGGACCGCTACGGCACCCTGCCCGACGCCACCGTGTATTTGCTGGAGGCGGCGATGATCCGCCTGGAGTGCGAGCGCATCGGTATTGCGCAGGTCGACCGCAAGCGCGGCGAGCTGCAGATACGCTTTACCGAAAACGCAGCGGTGGATCCGCAGCACCTGATGCGGCTGGTGGCGCGTAACGCCAAACGCGGCGCGCAGTTCACGCCGCAAGGGCTGCTAAAGTATCCTTTGGCTGCGGCACGGCCTGACGAAGTCTTGCTTGAAATTCATGAACTACTTGCAAACTTGGCCCCTGCGCAGGTGAGCGCATAGGACTATCCAGGAATGTTGCTGGCGTTGCGCTGCAACCTCACCGGCCGTGCCAACACAATGGCGCCGAACAAGGAGATGAAATGAACAAACTGGTACGCAAAGCGGTCTTTCCGGCGGGCGGCCTGGGCACGCGTTTTTTGCCGGCCACCAAGGTGATTCCGAAAGAAATGCTGGCCCTGGTCGATAAGCCCATCATCCAGTACGGAGTGGAAGAGGCGATCGCGTCGGGGATCGAGCACATCATCATCATCACCGGCCGCGGCAAAGGCACCATGGAAGACCACTTCGACCACAGCTTCGAGCTGGACGCAACGCTCGAACGGCGCGGCAAGCATGAGTTGCTGGCGGTATCGCGCAATGTGGCCACGTTGGCGCGCATCAGTTACGTTCGCCAGAAGGAGCCGCTGGGCTTGGGCCACGCCGTGCTCTGCGCCAAGGAGTTCGTCGGCGACGAGCCATTTGCCGTTCTTCTGCCCGACGACGTGATCGACGCCGAGCCACCCTGCCTGAAACAGATGATTGACGTGTTTGAGGAAAAGGGCGGATCGGTGCTGGCCACACAGACCGTCGAAGGTCCCGCGATCAGCGCCTATGGCGTGCTGGCCGGTGCGCAGGATCCCGATAACCCGCGGATTTATAACTGCACCGGCATGGTGGAGAAACCCAGGTTTGCGGACGCGCCATCCAGCCAGGCCATCATCGGCCGCTATGTGCTCACGCCGCGCGTCTTTGCGCTGCTGGAGCAGACAAGGCCCGGCGCCGGCGGCGAAATCCAACTTACGGATGGAATCAAGGCGCTGCTCAAGGAAGAGAAGGTCTTCGGCTATACCTTTGAAGGCAAGCGTTTTGATGCCGGCGACAAGTTCGGCATGTTACAAGCAACCGTCGAGTTCGCGCTCAAGCGTCCGGAGTTTGGCGCTAAGTTTCGCGCCTATCTGAAGGGCTTGCCACTGTAGCAGCTTAAAGCCCGGGTGGAAACTCGCGGCCGCCCGGAACGATTTTCATTCGCTTTTGCCGGTCGCCGCCTGTCCACGACTGTAGTGACGGTCCGGTTTTGAAAGGGTACGACTTCACAAGCTGCGGAAGAACTCAATGCGGCTTCCGGCCGGGCATTCGGCACGGCAGGTTCGTGCGTTGGTGGGCGAAGCGCTGGCGGAGCTGGATGGGGGCTTCGACAAGCTATATTCGCGGACGGGGCTCCTGTGATTCTCCTCAAGCAACTGTTGCACGCGCAGTTGCTGATGTTTCTCTACTCGGTGCGCAGGCAGATGCAGTCGATCGAGCGGTTGGGCTATAAACGGCTATTCCGCTGGTTCGTGGATATGGAGATGGACGATGCGGTGTGGGTGCCGACAGTGTGCTCGAAGAACCGCGAGAGGTGGATCGAAGGAAAAGCGAGGCCCCGGATGTGGAGACTGATTATTGCGATCGAAGCGCGGGTCTGTTAGTGCCGAAGTGTCCCGGGAGGTCGAAAAAGAGGCCTCCAGAGACAGAACAAAGAACCGCAAACCGGCCGCAAAAGCGGCAATTGGCGCTGAAATCGCCGCAAGAAACCCTGGTGGGTAGGATATAGGAGTTTTTTCCTGCGGCCTCTCTCGCCGAGCGGGACGGCGGCGGAATCGGCTGCGTTTAGTAAGAGCAGGAGGATGCTTCTTCGACAAAAGCTCTCAGCAATTCGGGGCGCGCGTCGAAGAAATGATCAGATGGCGCCAGGATGAATCGGCCACCGCCGCCGGCTTCTTTGAAGCAGCGGCGAACCTCCGCGCGAGTTGCCGATACGTCGCAACCTGTGAAGAAGTGCAGTTGATCGAAGCCGCCGATCATACACACCCGGCCGCCGATCCGTTTGTGCGCTTCCTCCAGGTCCGCATCGCCACCCATTCCCCGCGGGGTGAACGTCTCGAGAGCATCCACTCCCAATTCAACGGCACGTTCCACCATGGGCATGATTTTCCCGCAAAGATGATACACAATGCGCTGTCCGGCGCGGTGAGCTGTCTCTACCAGCGGCGCGTCATAGGGCGCTACAAAGCGGTCGAACATGCGCGGTGAGATCACGCTTGCGGAGGCATCGCCGCCGCCGAATTCAAGGATGTCGTAGTGCGCCCCGGCGAGGGATTCGATGAAACCGCGCTTGCGGCGCTGCAGGATCCGCAATAGTTCATGAACCCATTCGGGATCGTCGTTCGCCTCCATGATGAGGCGCTGCGAACCGACCAGACAGCAGGCATCCTGCCAGCAGCCGGGTTGGCCGAAAACATCGAAGCAGCAAATGTGGCCGCGCACTAGGCCGCGATCGCCCCACTCCGCGGCGGTTTTGTTCAATGCCTCCACGTCGCAGTTTGGCGTGGTCACATAGGCGCCGATCAGGTCGATGTCGCGCTTTTGTTTGATCAGCGGTTCGGTAACCCACACCGTGTAATCAGCCGTCTCGACCACCATCGTCAACGTACCGGCAGGCGTAACAAAGTTGTAGCGGGTCAGGTTGCGTCCATCCTTGCTCACGTCTTCGGAGTAGACGCGCCAACTGTCGTTGGCAACACGATGGCTTTCGAGAAAGCCAATGCTCGTCTGCAGCGGATCGGGATAGTCGCCGGAACCGGGGGCGGGCTTGTGGGGAACGCACCAGGTGATGGCGTCGAAGCCGAATTCGTCCCAGAATTGCCGCTCCGGCATGCCCGAGAGACAATGTTCGAGAAAGAAGGGCATGACGTGGTGGGTCGTTACCGGCAGACGGTCCGGCCCGGTTCCTGTTATTGCTGCAAGCATTCGTTGTTTCGATGTCATAGTCCCCCCTGAACACAGAGGCCGCGAATGAGCACCCGGCGCGTGGCTGTGCCGATGCTTCCAGTTGCGCCCAGGCCCACCCCGGCAAGGTGTCTGTCGCAACTTATCGCGCCGGCATAAAAGCGCTACCGGAGACTTTGCGCCACATTTGAAACGCTTCAATTTTAGCCAGTGTGGCACTCAGGGTGCGCCATGTCAAGCACCCGCCGGTCGAATCTTGACAAGTTCTGCGAGGGGGCTTACGCTACGTTGCAAGGATAATTGAAAGCTTTTAAAAAACGAGAATGTGCGTTGGTCTGCGGCTCCACAACCTCTCAGTCGCAGGCAATGTGCCTTCTCAAACCGGCACTCAGGGAGATTGCAACATGAACGCCAAGGAAGTCCGCGAGTACCAGCAGCGAGCGCTTGAGATGCTTCGCGCTGCCGGCATTGTCCTCAGCGAAGATGAGGCCGCACAGATCGAAGTGGCAGATATGGGCCTGGGCCGTCTCGCCCAGGAGGGCCTGCAACTCATCACCTACATCAATACAGATCGCTACTGCGCGAAAGAGCTGGTGATTCTGCCCGGGCAAACCTGCCCGGAACATCGCCACCCGCCCGTTCAGGGGCAACCGGGAAAGCAGGAAACATTTCGCTGCCGCTGGGGCGAAGCATGGCTTTATGTAGAGGGCGCGCCCGCAGAACGCATCCAGGCCGCGATCCCGGGGCAATCGAAGCCCTATTACACGGTTCGCCACGAGATTGTGCTCAAGCCGGGGGAGCAGTACACGATTCCGCCCAACACCTTGCACTGGTTCCAGGCAGGACCGGAAGGTGCGGTCGTGTCGGAATTTTCGAGCCGGAGCCGGGACGAAAGCGACGTCTTTACAAATCCAGGCATCCGGCGGGAGCCGGTCATTTCGGAATAAGCGGGATGGAACAGGGGGCAGGCGCTCGCAGGGCGCACAGCGGCCCAAACCGCTTCTCGCGCGTTCAGTAGAGGATTTGCATTGAGGTTATGATTATGCGTCCATGGGAAGATCTTTACGAAGCTATCCTGAACGGCCAGGCCCAGAAAGCGCACGCCGCCACCCAAACTGCGCTCGAAGCAGGCGCTGCGCCAATGACTCTGATCTCCGAAGCCATGATTCCAGCTATGGACGAGGTCGGGCGCCTGTTTGAGGCCGAAGAGTATTTTGTGCCGGAGTTGCTATTGGCGGGGCGCGCCATGAAAGGCGCAATGGAACTGCTGCGGCCGCTGCTTGCCGCGTCGGGAAACGGGTCGACCGCGAGGATTGTGATCGGTACCGTAAAAGGCGACCTGCATGATATCGGCAAGAATCTCGTAGCTTCGATGCTCGAGGGCGCGGGCTTTGAAGTAATCGACCTCGGCGCCGATGTGACCCCGGAAAAATTCGTGGCAGCGGTGCAGGTAAACAAGCCCAAAGTAGTGTGTCTCTCGTCGCTTCTTACCGTCACCATGCCGGGGATGAAGACAACCATCGATGCGTTGACCGACGCCGGCGTGCGCACCGGGGTGAAGGTGCTCGTTGGCGGCGCTCCGGTGACGATGCAATATGCAAGGGAAATAGGCGCCGACGGATACAGTGACAATGCTAGCGGCGCCGTAACGCTGGTGAAGCGCCTCCTGACGCCGGCCTAGGGGGATGGGCGCAGGCGGTGCTGGCTCGGGGGATGCCTACTTTGACTTGTGCTTTATGCTTTACGCTATTTTCGACGAGGAGCGGCAACGAAAGCCCTGCTATTCTGAAAGCATTCACGTAGCCGGTGCCGCCTTCGCGGGCGTTGCGCCGGAGCGGAAATGCCTCAAGCGCGAACGAAGAGAAATTCTGACGACGCGGAGGTCACCCGGCCCCGCCTGTTGCCGCACCCGAAAGGAGCGATAAAAGATGGCGAACATGAAGCGAATCGCTGAACTCGCGGGGGTTTCGCTCGGCACGGTCTCTCATGTATTGAACGGCACTGCACGCGTGAGGGAGCCGCTCCGCGAGCGAGTGCTCAATGCCGTCCACGAAACGGGCTACCAGCCCAGCCAGTTGGCCCGCGGGCTGCGGAGAGACAAAACCAACATCCTGGCCATGATCGTGCCGGATATTTTGAATCCATTTTTCCCGGGTGTGGTGCGCGGGGCCGAGGATGTGGCGTTTGCCAATGGGTTCCGTCTGGTGCTGTGCAACACCGACAACGACCACAAGAAGGAACTGGTTCATCTCAACGCGCTGCAAACCTACTTGCCATCGGGACTGATTGTGATTCCTTCGGATTTCAGCGATTTGACAGCGCAGGCGGAGTCATACCGCAAGTCCGGGGCGGCGGTGGTGTGCGTAGACCGGCTGCCGCGCAACTGGGCCGGCGACAGTGTGACCAGCGACAATGCGGTGGGCGCCTTCAATGCCACGTCGTATCTCATCGATCTTGGTCACCGCCGCCTGGCGGTGATTACCGGCCCGCTGCACCTGACCAACTCACAGGACCGGCTGAAGGGATTCAAGCGCGCGGTGCGGCAGGCGGGACTGGAGATTGCTCCTGCCTATGCTCAGGAAGCAACCTTTGACCGGGCGGGCGGCTACGCGAAGACCAAAATCCTGCTGCGACTGCTTCCGCGCCCCACCGCAATTCTTGCCTGCAACGACATGATCGCTCTGGGTGCGCTTATGGCGGTGCGTGAGGAGAAGCTCAACTGTCCGGACGATATTTCCATCATCGGATTCGATGGACTGGATGTGACGGAAACGACCACTCCACAGCTTTCTTCGGTTTACCAGTCGTCCTACCAGTTGGGGGCAGAAGCGGTACAGTTGGCGCTCGACCGCTTCGCAGACACGAGTAGCCCGGTGCGTCACATCGTTCTGAAAACGGAACTGAAGATCCGGGAGTCGGTTGCGCCCCCGCCGAAGCTGGAGAGTGCAAATGGCACGGGCTCAGCGAAAAGGCTGCGTCTGGCCGCTGTTCGCGCCTGAATGGTGAATGCGCGGAGAGCGGAAAATAGAGCCGGCAGTAGTCTCAGGCTTTCAGATCGGGAAAGATCGTTACTCGCAATTTGGTTGACCCGTAAGGCTCCAGCGCAACTCTCTCCGTGGTTTCGCTCACCTGCACAGCACTCAGTTCGGGCAGGGACGGAGTGAATTGCTGAGCAGGATCGTCGGGGTTGACCTGCAGATCCCAGCCGGCGATTTTCCTTGCAGGAACGGTGAGAGCAACAGGCGGATTCTCCCACGGGTCCAGCGCCTGATCGGGCGAAAGCGGTTGTTTCTTTACTTCGACATCCCTTTCCAGCGCATGTTCGTTGAGAGCAAGCCCATAATTCCAGTCGCTCTCCGGCCTTGCCTCCCAGCAGGGAAATTCTTCCGTAGAGTATTTTGCAACCACTTTAGAACTCCAGCGCGCGCGGATGGGCAGAGAGTAAACCAAAGGACCGCGCTCGATGCCGATCCCATTTTGCGGCCACCGCGAAATGGCGAGCCGCATGGGAAGCGTGAGGGTAATCTTGTCGCCATCGTGGAAGGCGCGGCGCAGAACGGCGAACCCCTTGCTTGTGCGCTCCGCTTGCCATGGTGAGCCATTGATGGTGAGGCGCGGCTCCCGGCACCAACCGGGAATCCTGAGCGAGAGGGGAAATTCGGCTGGCCGGTCGGTGTGGATCGTGAAGCGGATTTCCTCTTCAAATGGATAATGGGTGGACTGCACGATTGTGACCGGCTGGTTGCCGTCGCCAACCGTCGCAGTCACCGTCGATGGACCATAGAGAACCGCGGCTAACCCGCCATCGCCCGTCTTCATCCACATGCGGATGACGTAATTGGGCATCACGCGATGCACATTGCCGCCGCAGCAGGCGGTGCGCTGGCCGGGATTGGGCTGGTAGGCCATCATGCTGCCGCCATGCTCCTTGAACTTCGGCCAGTTATGGTCGGAGTCGAGCGTGGCCAGGAATTGGTTGGGGCATGAGAAGTACTGCACCGCCTTCCAGTCATTGCGGATCGCGCCGGGCGCGGCGTTGAAGCAGGCGCGTTCGATATGGTCGCCCCAGGCAGCATCTCCCGTGGCCATCAGGTAGTATCCCCACGACCAGGTGTGATCGGTAATATCGCAGGTCTCGTGGGAATCCAGCGAAGTGACGGTGGCAAACCACTCCGAGGTGGACGGGATGCCGTCGATGAGCATGTGGTAGTCGAAGATGCGGCGCTGTGCAGCCAGCCCGAACTGCAGATAATCCTCTTTGCCGGTGTACAAGTAGAGAATCGCCGGCTGCTTGGCCGTCTCCGCATATGTCTCTCCGTGCGTATTGATGGGCGAATCGCTCAAGACGCGCAGTAAACCCAGATCGGAGTTCTCGGGATCGTCGGAATACTTCATGTACTCCTGCCACGCGTTCTCCGCCAGGCGCAGGAGGCGCGGATTGCGGGTCTGCGTATAGCACCACAGCATGTCTTCGATGTTGTTCACGTTCCGCTTTGGCTTGCCGTACGACGCGCTGTCACTCAGGTAGTGGCGCTGCATGGCTTCGGCGATATCGCGATGAGAAATGCCTGTGAGTGGCATGCCGGCATCGGAAATGGCAGCCAGGCTGCGGAAAAAGACGACGTGCGGCCAGCGGTGATAATCGGCCAGCGGCATCTGGAACAGCTCCGGCCCCAGATAGCCCTCCAGGTCGGGATGTGAAAGGGTGTACTCCATGGGTTTCGTGGTCTGATTCAGCAGTTGCTGATCTTCGAGCAAAATTGCCAGGCGCGTGGCGCCATCGATCCAGTAGGCTTTTTGTTCCCAGGGCCACCATTCTTCGTATTGCTGCTCCGGCAGCCAGTATTCACCCTGCTGCTCTTTACCCCAGTAATCCCTGGTGAACGGCCACGACACTTGCGGAAGGTGCGAGCCGAGTTGCTGCGCCTGCTTTTGCAGATAACCGCGCAGCCAGCCCTGCGGCCGCACCGCGCCGGGCGGCAATGCCCGCAAAGCGCCGAAATAAGCAACTGGAGACGCATCTGCTTCGGGCTCAGCCAGGACAGCAGCGGGGCCCGCCAGCAAGGCGCAGCTCATGGCCGCCAAGCGCACAAACTCCCGCCGGGTGAGATCATTCGCGTTGCTTCCTGCAGTCATCGAAATATCTCCGCGTGATGTTATGAAACCGTCTGCTTCTCTTCGGACCGCCATTTACAGCGCGGCGCACCACGGTCGCCCGCGCGGTGCAGCAAGGCGGCGCCGATCAAGGGCGCGTCTTCGCCAAGCTTCGACTTGCAAATACGAACCTTCTCGGAGATAGCTTCATAGGCCCGGCCGCGCACAAAAGCAATCAGCGGGTCGAGCAGCAGTTGGGCAGGCGCGTTGCTGATGCCGCCGCTGATGGCGATCATCTCCAAACTGTTGAGATTGATGAGATTCACGAGCCCAATGCCTATGTAACGCACCACGCCGTCAGTCAAATTGCGCGCCTGCGCGTTTCCCTGTTGCGCCAGTTGGTAAACGTCGCTGACCGTAACGCTCGAAATGTCTTTATGCAGGAGCTCGCCGACCCCGGAGATGCGTTTCCCCGCCTCCCGCACAATGGCCAATCCGCCGGCGTGCGCTTCCAGGCAGCCACGGCGCCCGCAGTTGCACAACTCTCCGTTCAGCTCGACGATCTGGTGTCCGAACTCCCCGGCTGTATTGAGCGCGCCGTGAAAAATCCTGCCGTCGATCACCATTCCACAGCCAATTCCAGTGCCCAGGGTCACGGCGGCGATGCCCCGCATGCCCTGTCCTGCACCCACAACGTACTCAGCCCATGCCGCCGCGCGCGTGTCTTGCGCGATAAATACGGGCATGTGAAAGGCAGCCTGAATCGCCGGAACGATCGCGACATGTTTCCAGAACAGATTAGGGGCGTAAATCACGACTCCATTTGCCGAATCCGCCGTGCCCGGCACACCGAGGCCAATGCTCTTCAGATCGCGATAAGCAACAGCGCACTGCCGCACCATGGCGTTGATCTCCTGAACGATGGAACCGATGATTGCGCTGCTGCCGCGATCCGGATCGGTCCTGGTCTTCTTCTGGAAAAGAATCCCGCCCGATTCATCGACCAGGCCGAACTTGATATTCGTTCCGCCGACGTCCACTCCGATGCTCAACATTGGACCCGCCATTGCTGCCCCCCCATCGCTTCAGCAGCCAAAACTGTCTCGAATCAAAATCAAATCGGCAATCATCATCTGCGGCCTTCGTACTCGGCGATCTTGTTGATTCTGTCCAGATGCCGGCCACCCTCGAACTGCGCATCAAGCCAGACGTCGACAATCATCTTCGCCAGTTCGATGCCTACAACCCTCGCGCCCAGGGCGAGGACGTTCGTGTCGTTATGCTGGCGGGAAAGCTTGGCCGAGTAAGGTTCGCTGCACACGACGGCCCTGACGCCCTTCACCTTGTTGGCGCTGATCGAAATGCCGACTCCGGTGCCGCAAAAAACAATGCCTTTTTCGCAGGCGCCGCCGGCAACCGCCTCGCCTACGCGGAAGCCGAAGTCGCAGTAGTCCACGCGATCGGCGCCGCAGGTTCCCAAGTCGTGTACCTGGTAGCCCTTTTCGAGCAGATAGGCCTTGATTGCCTCTTTGAACTCGAACGCCGCGTGGTCAGAGCCTAGAGCGATCATGAGGTTGGCCACCAGCCTTTCTTCGCGTCGGCCGCTCACTGAACCATCGAGGTCACCAGCATGCCCAATCCTGCCAGGAAGAACACAAACATCGCCGCGATCATACCGTTGGTTCTCCTGGAAGCTCCTTTGGTCTCCTTCCAGACGAAGACCCCCCAGATGGCCGCGATCATCGTTCCGCACTGTCCCAGGCCGTAGGCGATTGCGGGACTCGCCGCACTGGAAGCCACGAAGCTGGAGGTAACTCCAACACCGTTGATAAATCCGCCCAGCATCCCGATGGCATGGTACTTGGCCGTGCCGCTACGAAAATAATCGGCATAGGTCACGCGCGGTCCCTGCACTGGATGCGCCATCAGGTAAGTGTTAAAGACGATGTTGGAAAGAAAAGATCCGACGCAGTAGACGATCACGCCCGCATAGGGGCCGAACTTGCCGGGTTCAAGATGGTTAAAATCGGGGGACAGGGATTTCTGCACCAGAAAATAGAACAGGCCCATCAGGACGCCGCCACTCAGCGCCAGAGAAATTCCCAGCCGCAACCGCCCGGACCCGCTGGTCGCGCGCTGGCAGTTGCGGTATACGAGCGAATCCAGAACGATGGCCATGGTGATGAGTCCGACGCCGGTGAAGATCAGCAGCGGCTCGCCTTTGGGCTGCGCGATGTAGTTGATCAGCACACCCTCGACCAGCGCCAGTCCAATGGCGATGGGATAGGCAACCGCCATCCCCGCCAGATCCAGCGCGGCCATGAAGAGCATGTTGGCCAGGTTAAAGACGACGCCGCCTAGAAGCGCCCATCCATAGCTGCTCGCGCTTGCCTGAGACAAGTCGGCGAAGAGTCTTCTGCCTTCCATGCCGAGCGAGCCGAACGTAAGGCCAATGGCCAGTGGCAGAAGCAGGTAGCCGATGGCCTGATCCCAATAGAACAGCGAAAAACTGTAGGAACGAGGCTCCATTTTCAGGGTATTGGCCCATGAGCCCCAGCACAACATCGTCAGAACGCACAGGGTGACAGCGATTGGATACGAGTGTACAGTGATCATGCGACCCGCCCCAGATTATCCACGAGGTTGCGAACAGCGTTGATGGCCTCAGGTATGGAATAGTCCTTCTGAAAGATGCTGGACGTTCCACCTACAAGCATGGTTGCGCCCGCGCGCACCATCTCCGGAATATGCGCAAAACTAACGTTGCCGTCGACTTGCAGATCGACATTCCAGTGTCCGCATGTGTCGAGCATTTGTCGCGTATCTGCAATCTTTCGCAGCATTGCGGGAATTAGCCGCTGGCCGGCGGCTCCAGGATTGACCGTCATCACCGTCACCGCATCAATATCGTCGAGGATGTATTCAAGGGACTCGACGGGTGTAGCCGGATTCAGTGCGACTCCGGAGCGTGCGCCGGCATTACGGATTTGCTGCAGCACCTTCTGTACCTGGTGTGTGGCTTCAAAATGGATAGTGATGGATGCGGCGCCCGCCGTGGCCGCCCTGTCGACATAGCGCTCCGGCTGTTCGATCATCAGGTGGCAATCCAGGGGGACATCGGTGATCCCACGAATTGTCTCCATGACAGAAAAGTCCAGGGCAAAGTTATCGACGAAGCGGCCGTCCATAATATCGATGTGGAGGAAGTCGATATGCGCGGCGCTGAGTTGCCGCAGGTCGGCTTCGAGCGCGGCAAAATTTGCGCATGCAACCGAAGCTCCGAGTTGGATCGGCTTCGTCAAGCCAGCAGCCTCGTTCCTTCCACCGGTTCCCGGTACGCGTGCGTCGCAGCGAGTGCAGCCATGAAAGCTTTCAATAGTTTTGAAAGGAAGTGTAGAGATACTTCAGAAAGTTGTCAAGGCATGATTTTGAGCGCGATGTCCAGTCCTGATTTCAAGCCCCCGCGCTCGCCAGGGCGGCATCCGCCCCACGGGGTTCTTTTCTGAAAGCGGCGCCCGGCAAGAATTGTGGTTGACAGAAAAGCGCAGCCGCAGTAACGTTCATGCAGAGCTTTGAAACCATTCAATGCGCGCCGGCCCTCCCGGGTAGGCGTGTTACCTGGATTGGACCTTTGCTTGCAGGGGAAGTGAACCTATGTTGAAGACGCTGACTGTGCTGCACACTCCAGAGCTGCTCCACACCTTGGCTTCAATGGGGCATGGCGACGAAATCGCGCTGGTGGATTCCAATTATCCTGCTGTATCGACGGGCCAGCGGGTGATTCGCCTGGACGGCGCCAGCCTGGCTGAGACGCTGGAGGCATGCCTGCAGCTCATGCCACTGGACAACTTTGTTCAGGAACCCGCCTTGCGCATGCAGCAGGTTCATGCGCCCGAGGAGATTCCGGAAGTGCAGCAGACGTGCCAGAAAATCATTGACAGGGCGGAAGGGAAGCATGTGCCGCTCGCGGGGATTCCGCGGGAAGCGTTTTATGAACGCTCGCGGCAGGCGTTTGCGGTGCTGATTACCGGTGAACAGCGGCCCTATGGCTGCATTCTGCTGAAGAAGGGGGTGGTCTTCCCCGCTTCAGTTGGCGAGGTGTCGCCGACAGGCAACGGCGCGGGGCGTGCCTCTGCTGCAGCCACGTCCCGCGCACACGACAAAGTTGAAACCCGCTCTGGCGGTGCCGGTCACGCCGGCCACAACGGACATTGAAACTGAACACGCCTGCCGGACGTCCCTTTCGTCGCCGCAATAGCGCAGAATCTGGACGCACCGGAGGGGTGGGATCATTCTTGATCAGAAGGCAGGCAAGATCATGCGAACTCGGCAAGGCATTCTCTTTGCTCTCCTCGCGGCGATGGCCGCCATTCCGGCTTTGGCCGCGCCTCCCGCCGAAAACGGTTCGGCCTCGGTCACTGCACAGTGGACGAATATCGAGCGCGTGTCGGACACTGTTCCGACCACCCAGATTCTGGCGCATGCCTTCACGATGCGCAGCAACCCGCTCCACGACCCGCTTTTCAGAGCCCTTCGCAATCTGCACACCAACGACACGCGCCTGCAATTTTGGTTTTCCGTGACCAATCTCGCGCTGCCGGAGTTGAAAGAACCGACGGCCACTGAAACCTTCTGGAATTTCAAATACATGGATGAGCTGGTCGCCGATTATTACGCCAACACATCGGGCCGGCACCACATCAACATGGGCACCATCCCCCGCTGGATGTTCAAGGTCCCGCCTGTGACGATCCCGAGCGATCCCGCGGCTTCGTTCTATGCCTACACCGACGGCACCCGCGGCGATCTGCTGAAGGACCCCAGCGGCAAGCAATTCGCGGATTACCAGGTGCGCCTCTTTGAGTGGTATACGAAAGGCGGGTTTACCGATGAGCTGGGCAAATACCACAAGTCCGGCCACTACTACAAGATCGACTACTGGGGCGTGCTGAACGAGCCCGATTTCGAAAACAAAATCACTGTTGAGCAGTACACCAGGATCTACGACGCGGTAACCACGGCCATCCACAAAATCGATCCTGAGGTTCAGTTCTTTGGGCCGGAAGTCTCCGGCGCGGAAGTCTCCTGGGCAAAGTACTTCCTGAATCCGAAAAATCACAGCCCCGAAGCGCCTCCGGTAGCGTGGTTCAGCTTTCATAATTACGTCAATGCGCCGAACGATCCGTCTACCTGGCATGCCAAATACTTCACCGATCCGGCGAGTGGCCCGACCGATGGCGCCTCGGCCAACGCCTTCGCGGAAAGAATCCAGCAGGTGATGAAGATTCGTGACGGCCTTTCGCCGAAGACCAAACTGATTGTCGACGAAATGGGCACGTTCGACGTCGTGAAACCCGGCGAGGAGGCGTGTCGCGCCAATGAGCCCTACACGGCCTTCAATCCGCTTTACTGGAACGCAAACGGCGCCAACTGGGCGGTCAATTTCATCACCGCGGAGCGACTGGGCCTGCCGCTTATCAGCGTCTCGCAGATGGTCGGTTACCCAACGCAATGCCCGTCGATCGCAATGTTCGATCCGGATACGGCAAAGCCCAACGCGCACTACTGGGTGCTGTACCTGGTCAATAGAAATTTCGGGCCGGGCGACAAGCTGGCCGCAACCAGGTCTTCTTCAGAAGATGTTGTGGCCCAGGCGTCAATCACTCCTGGCGGTCGAAAGGTGCTGCTGATCAATACAACCGACCAGCCGATGGACGTCGATCTCTCAGGGGTGTTTTATATGCCGAACCTGACCGCCGAAGTAGTCGACCAGACTTCAGGAGAAGACCAGCCCCGGCGGGAGAGCCTGACTGACCGGCACATCACGCTGGCGCCATTTGCGGTCGCCGTCGTGCTGCAGTAAGCGAAGTGAAATGGCTGCATCGCTTCCAGTGCGCCGTGCGGCCGCTTTCTTGAAGGTGCAGAGGCCGAAGTCATGCCCCATGTAAGGACACAAGGCCGCTCCGGGCCGATCTTGGCCAGCCTGGCGCGCGGTTTGATCGCACTTCTGCTGCTGGCCGCGCCGCTCGCTGCAGCCAGTGCGCAGAACCTCTCCTTTGGCTTGCAGGCTGCGCGTCCGGTTCCGCCCTGGCTCCATCGCGCAACCATCTACGAACTCTGGCTCAACGCGTTCAGCAAGGAAGGCAATCTGCGCGGCGCAATTCCCGGCCTGAAACACATTGCTGATCTGGGCGCGACGATCGTCTATCTGGGCCCCATCGCAAAACGCTCAGCGGATCCATATGCCTCGCCTTACGGCATTGCCGACTACAATGCCATCGATCCCGCGTGCGGCACCGACCAGGACCTGCGCGACTTTGTCGCAGCCGCGCACGCCCTGCATCTCAAGGTGATGCTGGACATCGTCTACTATCACACCGCGGCAGATAACGTCATGATGCGGAAGGATCCGGCCTTCTACGTCAAAACGCAGGACGGCCGCATCGCGCGCGGCTTCTGGAACCAGCCGCTGCCCGACTTCAGCAAGCCGGAAGTGCGCAATTACCTGATCGACAGCCTCGTGCACTGGGTCCGCGATTTCGGCATCGACGGCTTTCGCTGCGATGTTGGCGGCGGCGTTCCCGAGTCATTCTGGGTGGATGCCCGCAAGGCACTGAACAAGATCAACCCCAACGTCATTCTCCTTTCAGAGTCGGACCGCCCCGACGATCAATTGCAGGCATTCGACATCAATTACAACTTCAACTATTACCTGGCTCTGCGTTCCGTGTTGCGCGACGGCGCTCCCGCCAGCACCATTCGCAAAAGCTGGGAAGAGATGCACTCGACCATGCCGCGCGGCGCCCGCCTGCTGCACTTCAGCGACAACCATGACTGGCCGCGCGCTGTCATGCAGTTCGGAGAGAAAGGCGCATGGGCCGCTTCGGTTCTGGACTTCACCCTCGACGGCATTCCATTTCTCTATAACGGCCAGGAGGTCGCGGATCCAACCGCAACTTCCTGGATAAAGCCCGCGCCCATTCGTTGGAGCGATGCGGGGAATCCCGCCGATCAAAAATCGATCGAAGCGACGCTCGCCAACTACAAAAAGCTCTTTGCCATGCGCGCCTCCGAGCCGGCGCTGACCTCGGGCAGCGTGATCTGGATCAACAACACGCAACCCGACAGCGTCGTGAGCTTTCTGCGCAAGCTCGGTAGCACGGAGATCCTAGTCATCCTCAACCTCTCGAACCGCGATGTGCACGTTACGGTGGATCTGCCGGTGATGGACTATTTCAAAGTGCAGAATCTTCTGAGTCCGGGCTTGACCTGGTTTTCGCTCTATTCGGGCCGTGTTTCTGCCGATCTCGCAGCCTACGGCTACGTCGTAGGCAAAAGGATACCGCTCGCTCCGCTCGCCCAATAGCAATCCAGAGGGAGGGATCGGCATGGCTGCCGGACAGAAGGTGCGCGCATGAGACCCGCCGCCTGCATGAACTCGTGGGCCCGCGCATCAGGAATTCCGCTCCCGGCTCCGGCCCCGTCAGCGGCTCGCCGCGCCGTGCATGTAGATCTCGTACCGCCGCTGGTACTCCTGCTCGTATTCGCGGACCGCCTGGTTGAAGCTCCAGTCGGGAGCGTCGCTGTTCCGCGTCCACTTCAGAGTGACTTCATGCGCATCGGCCGGAATGCGCACCAGCCCACCGGTATGTGCTGCGGGCTTGCCATCGACCGTCACCGCAGAAACCGTCGCAAACCACGGCAGATGAAGCAGAACCGCTTCCGGCTGCTTCTTCCACTGCATCTGCAGATCGATCCTGGCCGAGTGATCATCCGGCTGCGTCAGCGTAAATCCCGCCTCTCCGAATTTTGTCGGCGCGCGCTCCACGCGGATGACCTTGCCCGCACCCATCCATGCCGGCGACATCACCGTCAGCAGGTGAACCTGATTTCCATCTTCGCGGATCATCATGTCGCGGAGCATGATGCGGAACTCGGCCGCAAACCAGCCGTGCGGGGGCAGGTTATCGGCAAAATCACGGTCGCCCCAGGGCCGGATCGCGAACTCGAAGCCCTCCTGCGTCGAGCTGGTGTGCACCAGCACCGCATAGAGGTCCTTTACCGGCTGCCGTTGTTCGCCGCGCACGATCTCTGTCAGCGTATTCTTCATAATCAGGTAATCGTGCAGAAAACGGCCGTCGCCGTAGGTCGTCAGGCCCTCCTGGTACTTGCTCTCGACCTCCTTCAGGGTGGCCGTAATCAGCGGATCGTCAGGCGCAAAAATGTGTTCTGGATACGTGCCCAGCAGGTTGCCCCAATCCTGTCCTTTGCACTGGCCATCCAGCGAAGGTGGAATATACCCGCCGTCGATAGCGGTGCAGCGCGAGAGCGCCTTGAGAAAGTCTTTGCGGTAAGCGTAATAGTCAGCCCGGTACGCGGCAGCCTTCGCGGGCGCTCCCACGGCGTCTGCCAAAACTGCGGCATTTTTCAAACCGCCCAGGGCCAGCAGATTGTAACCGGTGATGTGCCCCTCGACGTACTCGTTGTCCTTCACATCGGAAGCTGGTATCAAGTGCAGTGGATCGGCGGCGCGTGCGGCATTCAGCCACGCAACGGCGCGCTCCACGGATGGGAAAACGCTCTGGGCAAATGCCAGATCGTGCGTCATCAGGTAGTGCTGTCCATAGATCCAAAGCACCTCGCCCAGCGCGTCATATTGCCCCGGCTGCGACAGAAACAATCCGTCCGGCCGCTGGAATCGGGCAAAAAAAGCCAAATCCTGGCCGGCGATCTGCGAATAGCCGGTCAAATCGTACATGTCGACGATATCCGAAGCATCGCGCAGCCAGAATGCGTGGTAATGCAGCTTGTTTACGCACTGGATGTAGTTGTTGCCGATGTGGTCGCGCGCCAGCAGGTCATAAACCAGGCTCGCCCGGAACGTGTCGTTCACCTTCGCCTCCGGCACGCTGATCTGCATGCCGGCGCCGGCAATCTTTTCCCAATCCCGAATGGTTGCGGCCCGCTCCGCATCATAGCTGGCCTTGAGGAGCTTTCCGGTTTCCGCTCCCTCCGGAACCGGCACCAGCGGCATGAGAAACGTGATGGTTCTTTCAGCGCCCGGCGCAAGAATGCTGTTATAACTCACAAGGCCGACCAGGCTAGTCGGGAAAACATGCAGCGCGCGCGGCGAGTTATCCGCCTGAATGTTATAGAACTGCTTCTCCGTCAGCATCCGCCGGTCCGGAGCGTCCGGGAAAAGATAAAAGACCTTTCCACTGCGCAGAAATGCGTGATCCGAAAAGCTGTATACCCAATTGGGATTGAATTCCACGCCCGGCTGGCGATACGCGCCCGGTTCCCCGTCATCCACGGGACGGCGGAAACGATGTGCCCCGGTACCGCTGCCGTTGGCGGTATCGTCCTGGTACCGCGTCGCTGCCGTCAGCACAGCCCGCGCCGGCCGATCGGTGATATTTTTTTCCGCCACACGCGCAAAGTTCACCAGCGTGCCATCGTGCAGTTTGGCCGTGAAGAACGTGAAGCGGTACTCGATCCCTTCCTGCGTGTGCGACATGTGCACGATGGGAATGTAACCCTCTTCAAGCGTGCGGATCCGCGGGGCGATGCGGCTCATCTCCGGTCCGGTCAAAAACACCAGCTCGCCATAGCCGGTGTAAAGCGAGCCCTCCGGAGTAATTTCCGTAGCCAGCGGCGCATCCATTACTCCGATCTCGTCAACGGAATGCGAGTAGTACGAAAACGGGCCTGGTTGCTGGTCAATCTTCGGATTGACCATCGCAGCCGGAACCTGCGCCTGGAGCAACGCCGCGGACAGCGCGAGAGGCAGCACCGGGACAAACTTGCGAACGAAGAACATATCAGTAGCTTTACGCTCACACGATGCAATGAGTTTGTGCCGAAGAGTAGCACAGGTGCCGGAGATAGTCCACGTGAGGAATCCCGCGAGTTCCAGATGAGCTGCGTCGAAGATCCGCAACCAGCGATGAATGAGATGAATAACCGGGCCCACCGGCAACAGAGGAAGACAAGCTATGGATCGACGAACGTTTTTGATCAACTCCGCCGCGCTGGCGATAGGCAATGCGGCCGGCGAACTGAAGGGCTTGGCGCAGACAATTCCGGCAATGGCTCCGCCGGTCGTGGTGAACGTCGCGCCTCCGGATTTTCAGCCGTTTACTTGGGAGGCGGCCGGGCTCACCTTTGCCTTTGAGTTTTCCGGAAATCGCCTGCGATTCCGCGGTCTTTTGCCACAGGGCAGTGCCGCTCTCCAGGCCGTCCCCGCGTGCACGGATATTTCAGGTCTCGAGACCTCCATCCACTGCACCGGCGAAGATGTTCCGGACCATCACGGCGCCAAGCTGACGGCGGGTTCTCCCGGAATCCGCATGGCCTTCGCGGACCGGCGCGAACACACAACGCGGCGCGGAAAACGGCTCGTCGTCACTCATGAAGACGCTGTCCTGGGCTTGCAGATCCAGTCGATCTACGAAACGGTGGGCGAGATCCCCGTGGTGCGGCGCTGGACCAGAGTAGCGAACAACAGCGGCAATCCTGTAGGCGTGGAATATGTCAGCTCCGCGATGCTGAACAACTTCGCCCATCCGGACAGCTTTCAGGATGAACTCAGGCTGCATTTCGCCTACAACTCCTGGCGCTCCGAAGCGCAGTGGCGAACGATCCGATTCGCTGATGCTGGCCTCATTCAGAATGGCAGTTTCGAGGTCTCGGGAATTCTCTTCAGCACCATGGGAAGCTGGCCGTGCGAAACCTTTCTTCCTTTGGCCATGATCGAGAATTCCCGGATCGGAGTGACCTGGTTCTGGCAACTCGAACACAACGGATCGTGGCACTGTGAGATCGCACAAACCGCGTCGCGAGCGCTCTACGCTTACCTCGGTGGCCCCGATGCGCAGCACGCGCAGGCGTGGAAGAATCTGGCGCCTGGCGAAACCTATGAGAGCATTCCCGTTGCGGTGGGCTGCGTTTCGGGAGGCTTTGAAGAAGCGGTGGCCGCTCTGACCCGCTACCGCAGAGCGATCCAGTTGCACCACCGCGGCGACACGGTGCGCTGTCCGGTCATCTTCAACGATGTGGTGGCGCTCGACGGCGATCAAACCACGGCCAATGAAATCCCGCTTATCGACGCCGCTGCAGCCGCCGGATGTGAAGTTTACTGCCTGGACGTGGGCTGGTACGCAAAGCCTGGCCAGAGCTGGTGGAACTCTGTCGGCGATTGGCATCCCGATCCATCGAGATTTCCCGGCGGATTCAAAAAGCTCATTGACTACATCCGCGGCCAGGACATGGTTCCCGGCCTCTGGATCGAGCCGGAGGTCGCCGGCCTCGACACATCTCTGGCCCGGCGCCCCGACAGTTGGTTCTTGCAGCGCCATGGCAAGCGCGTCATCGATCACTCCCGCTATCATCTCGACTTCCGCAACCCCGAGGTGCGGGCCTATGTTGACGCTGTCTTCCACCGGATGATCCGCGAGTATGGCATCGGATACATCAAGCTGGACTACAACATCAACGCCCTCGAAGGTACGGACTGGCATGCCGAGAGCCCGGGCGCGGGCCTGTTGCAACATAACCGCGCCTTCCTCGCGTGGCTTGATGCCCTCTTGGTGCGCTATCCGCGGCTCACCCTGGAAACGGTTGCGAGCGGTGGTATGCGCATGGAGTACTCGATGCTCTCGCGCGCGCAGTTGCAGTCCATCAGCGACCAGGACGACTATCGCCGCTACGCCTCCATCACAACCGGATCGAGTGCCGTCCTGCTGCCGGAACAGATGGGCGTCTGGGCGCAGCCTCTCGAACACGACACACCGGAAGCCGTGAGCTGCAACATGGTAAACGCCGTGCTGGGCCGCATCCACCAGAGCGGTTCTCTCACGCGTCTGGATCCTGCCAGTCTGGTCCAAGTCAAACAGGCAATCGCCGTGTACAAACGGGAGATCCGTCAATATGTGCCGCATTTCACGCCGTTTTATCCCCTCGGCATGCCCGGCCTTGCGCGCCCGGACTTGCCCGCAGCCCTTGGCATGCGCGCTCCCGGCAAGGAATTTCTCGCAGTCTGGAGACGGAGCGGACCCGAAGTCGTACACATTCCATGCCGCAATGTCGGCTATCGCCTGCTCTATCCCGGCGATCTCGGCATTCGCGTGATGCACCACTCGCGCGGCGTCGAAGTGCGGTTCCCGTCAGCGGAGATGGGCTGCATTCTCTCAACCTGAGCCGTTGCAACCAGGATTCTCTTGACATTGCGCGCCGGGCGGCATACGCTTTCGTTCAGTTTCAATGAAAGGTTTCAATCCAAGCCGCAACTTGTGTGCGGCGTGGCGGAATTTTCGCGAACCGGCGAGGGAGGAATTGCGTGAATAGACGTGACGCGTTGAAGTATATGGCACTTCCGGCTGCGGGCGCTCTGCTGAACACAGTTGCGCGGCCGCTGCTGGCCGCGGAGCCGGCTGTCGGTCCGGCCGCTGAACTCACCCAGGCATTGGCCACCTACCAGCGGTTGCGCTTCGGCTGCTCCTTCCATTTCAGCACTCCCACCTTCACGGGAGATGACTACGACGTGGGTGCCGCTCCGGCCACCGTCTACAATCCGACCCATCTCGACGTGCGCCAGTGGATTCAGGTGGCTCACGGAATGGGCGCGAAATACGCCATCCTCACAACGAAATACATGTCGGGCTTCTGCCTTTGGGATTCGAAAGGCTACGACTACGATGTCGCCGCCAGCGGAAACAAAACCGATGTGGTCGCCGCGTTTGTCGCCGCCTGCCGCGAATTCGGCCTGCAGCCGGGCTTCTATTACTCCATCCTCGACCCGCACAATGAAGGCAAGTTCGATTGGGATTCGCAGATCCCGGACCATTACTTCCCTCTGATTCAACACCACATCACTGAACTCCACTCGACCTATCCGAACACCTTCTACCAGCTCTTCGACATTACGTGGAAGCTGACCGCTGCGCAGCGCTGGGAGTTGTACCGCCTGGTCAAGTCCTACAGCCCCAATTGCATCATCGTCGACAATCAGGGGTTCAAGCAGAGCCGGGTCAACCAAGGGCGCTTCTGCGAGCCGGCAAGCTGGCCCAGCGACGTGATCAACGGCGAAGACACCCTGCCGCCGCTCGAGGGGCACGATCCCCATATCACTTACCAAAAGAAGACTTACTACATGCCCTTCGAAACCTGGCTTCCGACCGGGCCCCTCTATCCGCCCATGCCCTGGATGCACACCTGGTTCTGGCATCCCTGGTACAAGCCGCAAAGCCCTGAGGTGATCGCGGAGGCCTATCGGGACTGCATGAAAGGCAACGCGAATCTTCTCCTCAACCTGGCGCCGGACAATACCGGCCGGATTCCTGAGAACCAGGTGGAGACCTTCAAGCGGGTTGCCGAATTGATCCGGATCAATGCGTGCTGAATGCGCTCGCCGCATCGCGCTGGCCGTTGCGCACCGATCCTTGACATGGGGCTGGCGGCGGGATACAGTCAATCTGACTTCTTGATGAAAGGTTTCAAATTTGGCCAGCTAGCCGCGCCGCCTTTCTTTTCCATCAGTACGGCGCGCCTCGCAAACCGGCCCAAGGTTTTCTTCATTCCGAAGTCGTGCGGCATCTTGCCGCCAGCGGAGCGGTGTTCAATGCGTCGGCCCATCGTAGTGGTAGGAAGTGTAAATCTTGATCTCGTAAGCATTGGGAAACGAATTCCTTTACCAGGCGAGACGGTAAAAGGTGAAAGATTCCAGACCTTCCACGGCGGCAAGGGCGCCAATCAAGCCGTCGCCGTCGCGCGGCTCGGTTACCCGGCCAGCATGATCGCCAAGGTCGGCGACGACGATTTCGGCGCGCGTCTCCGCCAGGGCCTGCGGGCAGCGCAGGTCAATGTGCGCGCGGTGGCAACTGCGGCGGGCACTGCCTCCGGCGTGGCGCTCATCGCGGTCGACCGCAAGGGGCAGAACAGCATCACCGTCGTGCCCGGCGCCAATGACCAGCTCCTGCCGCGCGATCTGGAAAAAGCCCTCCCCCAGCTGCGCGCCGCGGGAATCATCCTCACCCAGCTCGAGATTCCCATGGAATCAGTGCAATACCTGTGCTCCGTTGCCCAGCGTTTCCGGATCCCGCTCATGCTGGACCCCGCTCCGGCGCGTCCCATTCCGCGCAGAATGCTGCGCCAGGTCACCTTCCTCACGCCCAATGAGACGGAGACATGCGTGTTATGCGGCGCCGCGCCTGACCAGCTTACCGTCGCGACCGTCAGCCGATTCGCCGCGTCGCTGCTCGGCGGAGCCGCCAACGTCATCATCAAAATGGGCAAGCATGGCGCCTTCCTGGCCACCGCCGCCGGCTTGTCCCGGATGATACCGGCGTTCAAGGTCAAGCCAGTCGATTCCACGGCCGCCGGCGATGCCTTTAACGCCGGGCTCGCCGTGGCTTTGATGCAGGGCATGGATCTTGCTGAGGCTGTGCGCTTCGGCGCCGCCGTTGGCGCCATTTCCACCACGCGTGCAGGAGCGCAGCCTTCCATGCCCACCGCATCGGAAGTCATCCGGCTTGTTGCGTCGAGCGATGGCAAAAAGCAAAGCGCCCGGCCGAGACGGGAAACACGAATAGCGGAAGCTGCCGATTAGGCGCGGGAGAACGCCATGCGATTCGAACCAAAATTGAGGCTGCGCGCAGTCCTAGCATTATGGCTCATCGCCGTCGCTACGGCGCTGGCTGCAAAACCCAAACCCATCCCGATCGTGCTCGACACCGACATCGGCAGCGATATTGACGATGCCTTTGCCCTGGCCCTCATACTCAAAAGCCCGGAGCTGGATTTGCGCGCCGTCACCACTGTTTCCGGCGACACCGCGGCCCGTGCCCGGCTCGCCGCAAAAATGCTGTGGGTCGCCGGCCGGCGAGACGTGCCTGTGGCAGCGGGAACGCCGGGCGGCAAACTCGACATGGCGCAAACCCGTTGGGCCGAGGGATTCACCAGTCCTTCGCTGCTACACGAGAGCGCTGTCCACCTGATGAAGTCGCAAATCGACCGCGGGCACGGTGCAATCGTCATCGTCGCCATTGGCCCGCTGACCAACGTCGCGGCGCTGCTCGAGCAATACCCTGGCGAAAAGAAAAGGATCAAGCGCATCGTCCTGATGGGCGGCTCCATCGCGCGAGGTTATTACCCCGGCTCTGGTCCCACAGCCGAGTACAACATTGCCGCCGATTCCAAAGCCTCGCAGATCGTCTTTTCGTCCGGTGTGCCTATTACGATGGCTCCGCTCGACGTGACGGCCCGCCTGCAGCTCGACGCGGCGCATCGCCAGGAAATCTTTGCTCAAGCCACACCGCTGGCAGAGGCGCTGCATTCGCTCTACGTTCTTTGGGGGCAGCCCACGCCCACCCTCCACGATCCCATGGCCGTTTCCCTTCTCCTGGATCCGCGGCTCTGCACGCTGAAGCCGCTGGCAATCCAGATAACAGACAAGGGAATGACGGTGGTCCAAAAAGGAAGACGACCGAATGCGGTGGTTGCTGTCGAGACCAATCCCGCGCGCTTCATCGCTTTCTACACCAGCCGCGTCACCAGCCTCGTCGGCCCAAAGCCCATCCGCTGAACTGCGGGCTGCTGGCTCCTGGCTGGACGCATCTCATGGGAAAAACGGGCTCTACGAATTCCGCGATCCGCCGATTCTTCCATGCGAATGGCGTCAAAATGATTTGACACTCTCACCACCATGATGACCCTTCGCGCAGGCAAAGAACTGTGGCGAAAAAATATCTTGACAATTTCTGTCGATTAAAGCTACTCTTCTCCCCAAAATCTTTGAAAGCTTTAAATCAGGCCGGAATCAATTTCATCCGCGTTATTTTTGAAAGCTTTTAAAGAACAAGCGGGCACGGGCAGCCAAATGCGGCGCCCGGCCCGCTTGCTTCGGCCCTGATCCCAGTGAGGAGGATCATGATGCAACTGAGCAAACCCAGAAGAAAGTTCCTGATGTTGCTCCCAGTTCGCGGACTGTGGGGAGTGTTGTTTCTTTTCTTGGCGGTCTTGGCCTGCAAGCCGGCGGCAGCGCAAACCTTCGCTGGTTCCATCGGCGGGACCGTAACCGATCCCACCGGCGCTGTGGTAGTCGGGGCAAAACTGCGACTCCAAAACATGAACACCAAGGATACTCGCCAGACAGTCTCGGGCCAGAACGGTGATTATCAGTTCACTAACCTGCTGCCCGGCACCTATCAGATCTCCGCTTCGGCGACCGGTTTCAAAGACTTCCTCCAGACAGACATGGTTCTGCATGCCAGCATCTCTGCCATCGTGAATATCCACCTCCAGGTGGGAGTAGCGGAGCAAAAGGTGGAAGTTTCGGCAAACGGCGCCGTCCTGCTTGACACGGCAAGCGCCAACAACTCGATCACCCTGCCCAGCGTCCTGATCCAGAACTTGCCCAACAACACGCTTCAGCCGCTGAACTTTGTCTTCGCGCTGGCGGGAACCACTGAAGCCCAGGGCGGCATGACCTCGCGCTCGGCTACCACCGATCAGAACTTCAGTGCTTTTGGCATCAACGGCGGCCGGTCCGCAGAATCGTTGATCCTCATCGACGGCGCTTCGTCCACCGCGATCGACTGGGGTGGTCTGATGGTTTCGCCAATCCAGGATTCCGTCCAGGAACAGCAGATCGTCTCCAACGTCTATGACGCCCAGTACGAGAGGGGCGGCGAAGGCGTTGTGACCCTGGTGACCAAGAGCGGCACCTCGCAGTTCCATGGCGAACTCTACGATTTCATGCGCAACAACGGTCTCGACGCCAACTCTTGGTATAACAACAACGTCGGAAACCCGCGCGCGAAGTTTCACCGCAATCAGTTCGGCGGCAACATCGGCGGACCGGTATCGCGCAAGCGCCACCTCTACTTCTTCGCCGCCTATGAAGGTCTACGCCAGCCGGGATCGTCGGCCATTACCGCTTCGGTTCCCACGGCCTTGGAACGCCAGGGCGACTTTTCCAACTCCGGCGTCACCATCTACAACCCGTTCTCCACGCGCCTGGTCACCGACTCGACCGGAACGTACTACACGCGCGACCCGTTCCCGGGCGACAAGATTCCCGCCGGGCTGATCAATTCGGTCGGCCAGAAGCTCGTCAATTTGTACGGTTTGCCGACCCGCGGCGGCCAGGGCGGCAACGACGTAAACAACTATGTAAAACAGGGTCCGGACACCTGGACGAACGACAAGATCGACTGGCGTGTCGACTGGAACACGAGCGACAAAAACCACATCTTCGCCCGCATGTCGGACCGCATCCGCGAAAATGACAACCCGCCCTGTTTCTTCTGTACGGGCGCTGACAGCAACAACACCTCGCACAACAACGGCCAGCAGGTCGTGCTGAGCGATACCTACACACCGTCCGCAAGCTGGGTCATCGCCATGTACGGCGCCTGGTCCCATTGGCTGGAGTCTTACAACCTCGTGGGGTATGGGCAGACCGATCCCAGCACCGTCGGTCTCCCCAAGACTCTCTTCCAGGTGCCGATGCTTCCCATCGTTAGCGCAACAAACTACACTCAGCAGGGCAATCCGTACGCCAGCCTGACCAATTACGCCCGCTATATGTCCACCGGACTGGTCAACGTGACCAAGCAGTTCAGCCGGCACACGCTGGAGTTTGGCTTCAACTTCGACGTTTCGATGATCAATAATCGCAAGGACTGGCCGGGCGAATTCGACTTCAGCGGCCAGATGACCTCCTGCGAACCCAATCCCGGCGGCACCGCCTGCAAGGCGAGCAACAAGGGCGGAGGGACCACCGGCAATGCCATTGCCGATATGCTCCTCGGCACGGGCGCCGGGGGCGGAAATACCATCAACATGGACCCCGCGTTCAGCGCGCATACCTATGGCATGTACATTCAGGACGACTGGCGGCTAACCAACCGGATGACGGTCTCCGCCGGCCTTCGTTATGAAAACCAGCGGCCGGCCACGGAGCGCTATAACCGCATCGCCTACTTCGACATGAAGGCAGTGAACCCGCTCAGCACGGCGTTCGGCTCCACGCTCTACGGGGCTTTTCAATATGCCGGCGTTGACGGCCGGGGCAGGAACGCATGGGAGCCCGATAATACCAACTTTGGCCCTCGGCTTGGAGTCGCCTATCGCATCACGGACAAGCTCCTGGGACGCATGGGAGCCGGCATTTTTTATGGACCAGCCTCCGCCATGCTCAGCTTCGACGATGGCGGTCAGTCGCCGGGTTACACGTCCTACACCAACTGGGTTGCAACCAGCAACGGCGGCTACACTCCGGACAATCTGGTCAGCAATCCATTCCCGAACGGGATGACTCCGGTCACAGGCAACAAACTCGGAGCCATGACGCTGGTCGGATCGGGGGCAAGCCAACTCTGGCCCAAGATTCCGCATCCAGTGGGCACCATCTACCAGTGGAGTATGGATTTCCAATACCAGGTTACCCCCCACGCGGTGGCGGAGATTGGATACACCGGCGTGCGGGGCCGCAAGCTGATGTTCGGCAATCCCAACTTCGATCTCGATCAACTGCGCACCAAACAACTCGCCCTTGGCTCGCAACTGGATGCAATCGTCCCCAACCCCTTTGCATCTGTAATCACCGATCCGTCCAGTTACCTCAGCCAGCCGACCATCGCCTATAATGAACTGCTGCGGCCGTTCCCGGAGTTCGGTTACCTGCAGCCAACACGGTCCCTGCCTGGGGCGCGGTCGCAATATGACGCGTTCAATGCCAAGTACAACTACTCATTCCATAACGGCTTGACCTCGATTTCCACCTTTCAGTGGTCGAAGAGCCTTGATGATGGCTCAGAGGCTCTGCTCGGTTGGAGCATCGGCGGCAGTTGGCGCAATTACTACAACCCGAAACTCGACTACGGCCTCAGCACACACGATCTTCCGGTCAGCTTCGTTGAAGCCTGGTACTACGAACTGCCTTACGGTACCGGACGGCGCTGGGGAGCGAATGCTTCGCAATTTGCTCGCCAGACCATCGGCGGCTGGAACGTCTCGGGCGCCATCCGCCTGACAAGCGGTATGCCTCTCTGGGTACCCGTCTCGTGGGGCTGGAATCCGCTCAGTAGTTATGGTTTCCCCGGTTACGCTTTGCCCAATCTGGTGGGTAATCCCATACCCAGGAACCGTAGCTGGAGAAACTGGATCAATCCGGATGCTTTCCAGGGGCTCTCCTCCTCGGGCGACGGCTCGCTTGTTACTTGCGGACCGAATGGCGATCCAAACTGCCAGCCGTTCCCCTATCAACTCGGCAACGAGCCGCAGCACTACGGCACGCTTCGCGAAGCACCAACCAAGAATGTCGATATGGGCATCTCCAAGGACTTCGGTAGCGAGCACTACAAGGTTCAGCTTCGCGGCGATTTCCTCAACCTGTTTAACCATCCCACCTACGGTGGCTCTTGGAACATCACGAACCACTTCGGTTGGGGGCCAGTCGGTGTGGTTACCGGCACGCGCAACGATCCGCGCGAGGTTCAGCTAGCCATGAAAATGACGTTCTAACCCAGGGCACCTTCAGGATGGGTTTCGACTCCGCGCGGGTCGAAACCCGTTCTCTTGTTGCTGAAGCGCCGGTCACCGGCTCGGTGGTTGTCGCCCGTGTCACTTCACAAAATATGGCCGCTAAAAGCAATTCAATTTGGACAACGCGTATAGCCGTTCTCTTGATCCTCCTGGGGGCCCTGCGCATCGCTGCGCAGACGCAGCCCGCCATTCCCGCTCCCGACAGCCGCTTCAAGGCGGATGTGCTGGTCGTCATCGCGCATCCCGACGACGACACCGCCGTCTCCACTTTCCTCGCCAAGGCAGTCTTCGACCAGGACAAGCGCGTCGCCGTGGTCTTTACCAACCGCGGCAATGCCGGCCCCAACGCCATCGGCATGGAGCAATCCAAAGCGCTCGCCGACGTGCGCGAAATCGAAGCGCGCCGTTCCCTGGCTGCGCGCGGCATTACCAACGTCTGGTTCCTCAACGGCCAGGACACGCCCACCCAGGACGTGCTGCATTCCCTGGAAACGCTCGGCCACGGCCAGGCGCTCGAAGCGGTTGTGCGCATCATCCGCCTCACTCGCCCCGACGTCATTCTCACCTGGATGCCCGCCTACGTCGCCGGAGAGAATCACGGCGATCACCAGGCCGCCGGCGTGGTTGCGGTGGAAGCCTTCGACCTGGCCGGAAATCCCACCGCTTTCCCGGAGCAGTTAACTGCGCCCCGCTGGCATGGCGGCATCGCGAATTACGGTGAGGGGCTGCATCCCTGGCAGCCCAAGAAGCTCTACTTCTTTTCCGACGCAAGCCATCCCGATTTCCTCAAGGGCCACGGCCCCACCTATCTGGCCAGCGATATCTCCAGGACAAAAAAAATTCCCTACGCGCAGATCAACCGCCAGGCCTGGCACTATTACGCAACCCAGCTCGACTTTAACCAGCAGACACTCGACTATTTCCTGAACATGCCCGAGTATTTCGTCCTGGGCAAATCGCTGGTCCCTTCGGCCGTCACGGATGATGTGTGGGCTGGCATCAGCGGCAAGCCTATCGCCTACGCGCCGCCGCCGCAGTACCGCGCGCCAGTGCGTTCCGGCATCAGCCTCGCTCTCGGAGGCCCCTGGGCATTCTACCGGCAGTTCTACCGCGCCCACGGTCTGAAGGCCCTCGAAGGCCTCGTCCCGCCGCAGACTGCCCTGAGTTGGGATCATCAGCTTTGGGTTCCGCTGCTGTTGCGCAATGACACCGGCAGGCCGGCTGACATCACGCTCCACGCCAATCTGCCCGCCGAATGGAGCGGCGATACACATGACCGCCTCTATCATCTCGAGCCGGGCACGGCCTATCCCGTGCAATTGTTTCTCACCGCGCCTGCATCATCGAATCAAAGTTCGCCGGAGCGTCTGAGCTGGACCGCACTCCACCACAGCGCCGTTGCCGGCCAGGCACATCTTGCCGTCTACATGGAATTTGACGGTGTGTCCCAATAACGCGTGCGGCTGGCATGGCCAACTAAACTGCCCAAACCCGGAAAGCGGAGAGATGATCCTGCCACATCGCAGCCTCTATCGCGAACTCGCGGCCCGCGGCTTGCGCATGCCCATCGGCGCCGATCTCGTGCTGCACGAAGAGAGCCAGCCCGCGCAAGTTCGCCACAACGGCACGGCGCTAGGCCGCGTCCTTGAGCGCGCGGCGCGGCGTTGGCATACCCCGCTCGCCCTTTCGCTGATGGACCTGCGCCTGGAGAAGACCGATCTCCTCACGGCTGCGGGAGTCTCCGCGGCTGATACCGAAAGGCATCATTTCACCGCACCGCTTGAGGAAACAGCATTGGAGACGCTGTGCGCAGACCGCGCCGCAGAGTTTTGCCCCGCGAGCCGCGCCCGCGATCAGGCGCTGGCTTATATCGCATCACGGCCGGACCTGCTTCCAGTGGGAATGGCAATCGGGCCATTCTCGCTGGCCACGCGCCTCATGGCCGATCCCATCACCCCCATCGCAATGGCCGGCGCGGGCGTCGAGGCGCAACACTCCGATGAAGTGCGCCTGTGGTGGCAATGCCTGCGCATGGCAGAGGCCGCGATCGCGCGCTCCCTGCGCAGCCAGATGGCCCACGGCGCCCGAGCCGTTCTCATCTGCGAACCGGCGGCCTGTACTGCATTCATCTCGCCCCGCCAGATCAAAACGGGGTCGAAGCTCTTCGAACATCTGGTCATGGAGCCCAATGCCCGTCTGAAGGCTATTCTCGATGAGGCTGGTTGCGACCTGATCTTCCACAACTGCGGCCACCTGACCGGCGCCATGGTGCAGGCCTTTGCGCAGCGGCTTCATCCGGCGGTGCTCAGCCTGGGCGGCTCGCGCAAGCTTTGGGAAGATGCTCGCCTCGTACCCAAGGACGTGGTGCTTTACGGCAATCTGCCATCCAGGGAGTTCTACTCGGATGGCGCCATGCCGGTCGAGGAAGTGGTCCGCTGCACCCGCGAATTGATCGCGCACATGCGCGCTTGCGGTCACCCGCATATTGTGGGCACCGAGTGTGACGTCCTGTTTGTGCCGGAGGCGCAGGAGCCGATTCGCAAAAAGATAGACGCCATGATGACAGCTCAATCCGTGGATTGACGCGATGTAGAAATGGAGAAGCACGAACCACCGTGCGCCAGAATGCAATCATTCGCCGGGTGTTTATACAAGAGATAGATGGAAGCGGCACGCTCGCGCCCGCCTCATGCGATCATGTTGAGATCCTGACGATGATTCTGCACGCCCCGGGTGCGCCGGTAAATTCAGATGAGATCAGCCTTTCGGTCTGCCCCCTTGTTCATATCTTGAGAAAGATTTTGCGCCGCCAGAGCGTGTACGTCGCCAGCCAGCAGACGATGGTGAAGGCAATCGAATAGAGCAGCGATCCCAGGCCAACCGGATGTATGGGAGCGAAAATCGGCCTGTAGATCCAGGTCCACAGCATTTCCGTATGGTGGTGCAGCGCCATGATCCATAACGTCGAGGCCAGCAGTTCCGACAGCATATAGGCGAAGATGGCGTTGGTGCCGAAGACGATCCACGGCTGGGTCCAGGCTTTGCGCCAGCCTTTCACGTCGATCATCCAGTAGAGGCCGCCGAGGAGCAGTGCCGAGGTCCCGCCGCTGAAGAGTACGTAGGAACTGGTCCACAGCTTCTTGTTGAGCGGGAAGCTGAGGCTCCAGAACTGGCCGAGGAAGATCAGCACGACGCCCGCGGCGAGCAGTCCCAACGCGATTTGCCGGCGCGGGCGCTCCGTACGCATCCACAGGCCGGCGAGCAGTCCTAGCAGCGTCGTGGCAATCGCCGGCAAGGTGCTGAGGAAGCCTTCGGGATCGCGCACGCCCTCAAAGAGACGGCCGGGAAAAATGCGGCGGTCGAGCCATGCAGCCAGGTTCCGGGTGGGATCGAGGAAAGGAATGTCTTTGCCGGGAACGCCCGCGCCCGGCACCGGCACAAAGCGCATCAGCGCCCAGTAGCCGGCAAGGAGCACGGCGATGGCGATGATTTTGCTGCTGGCATCGCGGCGCCACAGATAAAAGAGAGCGGCACAGCAGTAGCAGAGCGCAATGCGCTGCAGCACGCCGTAGAAGCGAAGTGTGCCCCAGGGAAAGTGCGGGTATCCGTTGACCACCAGTCCGAGAAGAATGAGGATGCCGGTTCGGCGCAGGATGCTGATCGCCATCCGGCCCTTCGAAACGCCGCGTTCCATATGCTTGCCGAAGGAGAGCACGATGGAAACGCCGACTACGAACAGGAAACAGGGAAAGACAAGGTCGGTCGGTGTCCATCCATTCCACACCGAGTGCTGAAACGGCGCCCAGGCATGAGCGCCGTTGTTGTTGACCATGATCATGAACGCCATGGTCATGCCGCGGGCGATATCGAGCGAAAGCAGCCGGGGTGTGGTAGCCGACGCTGGCGCGGTATGGGCAATTGCGGCCATCAGGCTATACCCCTCGAGAAAATTGCGCGGCCCCGATCAGCCTCCGATCTGCCGCGGGCGTAACGCGCATAAAGTTGAGCTGTGGGAATGAGCCGGCATCGAGAGGGAACTTCCGCGTCATGGCCGTCGGAGAGCCTGCAGGCGTTGGCGCCAGGCAGGCCGGCTTCGATTTGCGTATTCGACAGAGCCATCCGCGGGCTACTCAAGATGGGATTTGAAAGTTGCCCCTGATTTTGCCCCATCGGCAGCGCGGAAGTCAAAACTGCCGTCCGTAACCCTCTAACCGTTCTTGGGCGCGGCTTATCGTCTTAAGTCGATGTTCTTTGGACGAATATGGACGGTTCCGGACGATGTTGGACGTTAAATGGACGACGGTTAGGCTCTTGGGGCGGGGTTTGGGCGGGCTTCTGGTGGCGGAGGGCGGGATCGAACCGCCGACCTACGGGTTATGAATCCGTCGCTCTAACCGTCTGAGCTACTCCGCCGCGATGCTACGCTTGTTAAAGCTGTTCCAGATTCGATGATACGGGTGGCCGGAACGGCAGGTCAAACCCGTCTGTCCGGCGCCGGCCGCGATCTTTCGCTGTCTTGCCGCCCATGGAGAAAACTTCGCGATGCCCACACTGCTTCACGTGGATTCCAGTCCGCGTTCCGCTTCCATCTCAAGCCAGCTGGCGGGCGAATTCGTGCAGCAATGGCAGCGGAGAAACCCGGCCGGCGCGGTCATCCACCACAACACCTCGCGCGAAGCCATTCCCTACGTCAGCGAGGCGGCTGTCGAAGCATTTTTTACGCCGGCCGGCACGTTGAGCGAGGAGCAAAAGCGCGTTCTTGCGCTGTCTGACAGACTCGTTGACGAGCTGCTCGACGCGGACGTGATCGTGCTGGGCGTGCCGATGTGGAACCTGGGCATTCCGGCCTCCCTCAAGGCGTGGATCGACATGATCGTCCGCGAAGGGCGCACCTTTGCGTTCACTCAGCAGGGCGTGCGCGGACTGCTGCCGCCGGGCAAACGGGGCTATGTCTTTTCCGCCCGTGGCGGGGCTTATCCGGAAGGAACCGCGGCCGGGGTTCTCGATCTGCAGGAGCCTTATCTGCGCGCGATTCTCGGCGCAATCGGCTTGACCGATGTCAGGTTCGTCCACGCCGACAACCAGAGCTGCGGGCCGCAAGCCGCCGCCGATGGTGTCGCCCACGCCGAAGCGGCCATGGCGGCGCTGCTGGCCTGAGCGCGCCGTGGGAAGCATATACACTCGATTGCATGACCTCCATGCGCATTGCCGGAATCATTCCGGCGCGTCTCCAATCCACGCGGCTCAGCCGCAAGGTGCTGCGCGACATTGCCGGCCGTCCCATGGTGGAGTGGGTGTGGCGCGCGGCCGCTGCCAGCGGATTGATGGACCCCGTGGTGGTGGCTACGGATTCCGGCGAGGTGGTTGCGGCCTGCCGGGAGCGCCAGATTCCGGTGGTTATGACCTCGCCCGATTGCCCCAGCGGCTCAGACCGGGTGAGGGAAGCGGCGCGGCAGATTGACGCCGAAATTTACGTCAACATCCAGGGCGACGAGCCCACCCTCACGCCGCAGTTCTTTCCGCCGCTGCTCCAACTCTTTGAGCGGCCGGAGGTCGAGGTTTCCACGCTGGCCGTCCGCTGTCCGCCGCACGAGTTTGCCGATCCCAACGCGGTCAAGGTGGTCACCGCGCTCGATGGCCGCGCGCTTTACTTTTCTCGGGCCACCATCCCCTTCGACCGCGACCAGACCGGCTTCAGCGGCTACCGCAAGCACCTGGGCATCTACGCCTACCGCAAGGCCGCCCTGGAGCGGTTTGCCGCGCTCAAGCCCTCCCCACTGGAGCACATCGAGCGGCTGGAACAGCTGCGGCTGCTTGAAAACGGCATCACCCTCTATGTCGCCGAGGCTCCGGCCGACACCATCGGCGTCGATTCAGAAGACGATCTGCAACGCGCCGAGGCCCTCCTGCGCAGGTCCGCGGCCACCTAAGCAGACCCGCCCGGCGTTCGCAAGCCGGCCGGTTACCTGCTCTTATTCTTCGTGCCCAGCAGCCGGATGCGGGCGGAAAACGAGCGGCCAATGATGTTGCTCGGGGCCAGGTATTGCCGGGAGGTCACCACGTTGTTGATCACCGAGGGATTGCCGTTGTCCAGCGCATCCTCCATCACGCCGCGCAATTCCCAATACTCGCCGCGGAAGTGAAAACGCCAGGCAAGGCCGGGGCTGAAGTCCGTGTAGTTGGGGAACCGTTGCGAGCCTACCGCGCCCACCACGGCCTGGGACGAGTTAACCGATGTGATGGGGTAGCCGTCCTGCCACCGCAGCGTGTAGACGATTCTCCAGTTCTTCCTGAACATGGGCACCAGGAACGGCACCCAGCCCCAGGAGATAACGCGGTTTGGCGTATTCCATGCCAGCGGCCCGCTCTGTTGGGGACCGTACGGAGACGGCGTAAGCAGGTATTGCAGCGCGGCGTTCGTGCGCGCCGAGGAGCGCGTGTACGCGCCGAATAACGTAAATCCTTTGGCGAATGTGTGACGCGCCTGAATCTCCACCTGGTGATAGTGGTCCACCCGCGAATTCGTCAGCACGTAATCGCCCGAAAGCGCCGTCGGGTTGGTCTCATTTACGTAAGAGAAGATATTGCTCGTCCGCTTCTGCATGTAGCCAAAAGTCGCATAGACGGCGCCCGGCAGCTTCTGCTCCACTGAAAAGCTCCAGTTCACGGCGTGCGGATCGTAGAGCGAGCCATAATTGGCGGTAAATTTCGTCTGCTGCGGCGGTCCCGAGGGAGTTGTGCCGTTGGCCTCATAGAAAGTGTCCGTGCGCAGCCCTTCATGCGGACTGGTCAAATACGACAGTTGTGTCCGGTCGTAGTAGACGCCTATGCCCGCCGAGATTTTGGTCGTGTCTGCGTGGCCGGGGGGGGAGTAAACCGCGGCGATGCGCGGCGAAAACTCAGGGCGGCGCACAATCTCGTTCCAATCGAAGCGCAGTCCCGGCTCAAGAAGCAGCCCGTTCTTCATGCTCCACCGGTCCTGGATATACGAGCCCAGCGCCAGGTTGTGAAGCGTAAACGGAGTCACGGACGTGAAGGTGCTCCTGCGCAGCAGGTTGCCATCTTCGCGCAGATAATCTACCGGCGCGCGTGTGACGTTCTCGTTATACCCGATGTGGTCGATATCGATGCCAGCTTGCAGGTTATGGATGCCGAGCCAATGGCGCGGCGGCAGGTAGAGAGTCGCGGTCCCCTCGGTGCGCTGTGAGCGCCCGGTCAGGTTCTCAAAGTTACTGCCTTCGGCTTTCTCCGGCGTAATCAGGTACTGCGTGTCGCCGTGGGGCTCATTCCCTTCTCTGAAGCGCATATCCGCGATGCCCACGTCGAGCAGCGCGCCCCGGGCGAAGGTCCACTGATCGCGCACGTAGGGCAGCCATGCGATGATGTCCTGATTGGTCGTGCTGTCCCGCGGCGTGATCAGGGAAAGCCCGTTGTAGGGAGAATGCACGTCGTTGACGAGCAGGCCCGTCGTCACGATATTCGCCGGGGTCAGATTCGTTTGGATCTTCAGCAGGTTGCTGCCGCGCACCCGCGGGTTGGTCGCCTGGTGAGCGGGAAGCCCGGAAACATAGTTGGTGCCGAAATTAAAATCGATGCCGTCGAAAAACCAGGCGTGGTTGCGGGAAATCGGTCCTTCAAATGTGAACCGCGGAGCGACTTCGTTAAAGCGAAGCCCGTTGAGCTGTTGGAACGAGGGGACAAAGTTGGTGGCATAGAAGTGGAACTGGTTGTCGCCCATGCCCGTGTAAAGCGCGATCACCCCTCCGGTCGTCCGGCCGAACTGAACCGGATAGCGAGTTGACTCGATTTGGCTGGTGCGCAGCGCGTCGGCGCTCACGCGCATGTCCAGATAGCCGCTCAAAGGCGAGCGGATGTCGAAGCCATCCAGCATGTCCAGAGTCTGCCAGCTGCTGGAGCCGGCCACGTGGACCTGATCCAGACCTTGGCCTTGAACTGCGTTGACCACGCCTGGGTTGAACGGCAGCAGTTGGCGGATATCGCGCGAAGTCGGATAAGGAATGTTGACGATCTCCGGCGTATTCATGATCTGCGCGTTCGATATCTGTTGCGGGTTGATGCCCGGCGGCGACGCCGTTACGTCTACACGCTCTTTGAGCATCTGCTCGTGCGCCATGGTCACGCGCAGCGCGGCGAGGTCGGGCTCGATGCCGACCTCCGTCGTCTGATAGAAGCCAGGCTTCTCAACGTGCATCTTGTAAGGCGCATTCTTTTTGAGAGTGAAGCGGCAATGACCCAGGTAGTCGGTCAACAGTTGCAGCGGCGCCTCGCCCGGCTCGGAAATCGTAACCTGGGCGTCGCGCAACGCCACTCCGTTCTCATTCACAACCGTGACCACTACCGTCGTAGGGGAGGGCTGTTGAGCATGGGCGAGCTTCTGCGCACGAGACGTCTGCTGTGCGTGGGAGAGCGGCTGCCCATGAGAAGGCTTCAGTGCATGGGAAGGTTGCTGCGCGCGGGGCGGCCGTTGTTTCCCGCGGGCAAAAGCTGCACAGGAAATAAACAAGAGCGCAAAAAAACATGAGAGCCAAGCTCGCGTGGCCCTCCTTCGGCGGCCAAGACACGGCCGGGAAAAGATTAGAGTCTCCATCCTGCTGTCCAGCCTACGCGCCAGTTAATTTTGTTTGCTCGTGCTGGTTGTGAGATAGCAGTGCCTTATTGCCAGACCTCAAACTGATGGACGCGCATCAGCGGCAGTACGTAAGCACAGCAGCCGGATTGGCTGCGAACTCAGGTCGCGCGATCGCAGCGCTGTTTCACGAGATGATACGTTTCCCGTATCACGGGCTAACGCATCAACCCGCAATGCAGCCTGCAGCCCTCAATACATACTATAGGATGGACAACACGGCGTTCGTGGTTGGTTGCGGACGCTTGGAACTTGTCCGGCCTCCATGGGGGGCTTGTGCTCGGCGGCGTTCAGGCAGGGTGGGCTGCCAAGTTCATCTGTGTGTGGTATCCTCCTCCGTTTAGCAGACGGTGTGAAATCGTCGCCGCAAATTTGCCTGGGCCCGGATCGCATTGCTCGCTTCGCTGCAGCAGCACGACCCGCGCCAGCGCCAATCGGAGGGGTGGTCAATGGATATGAAGGACACTTTAGGGGTCTTGCTGGCTGGCGGGGCCGGGGAACGGCTGTTTCCTCTCACGCGGGATCGCGCCAAGCCGGCGGTGCCCTTCGGCGGGCATTACAGGATCATCGACATCACCCTCTCAAACTGCATCAATTCCGGGCTGCGCCGTGTATTCATCCTCACCCAGTACAAGGCGCTCAGCCTCAACCGGCACATCCGCGAAGGCTGGACCGGCATCGTGGCCCAGGAACTGGGAGAGTTCTTCGAGCTGCTGCCGCCCATGCAGCGCACCGGCGCCAACTGGTACATGGGCACCGCCGATGCCGTCTACCAGAACATCTACTCCATCGGCAGCGAGCAGCCCACCTACGTCATCATTCTCAGCGGCGACCACATCTACAAAATGAACTACAGCCGCATGCTCGAACACCACAAGGAGACCAAGGCCGAAGTCACGCTGGCGACCCTGCCCATCTCGCCCAACGACGTTGCCCGCTTCGGCATCGTCGAGGTGGCGCGCAATGGCGAGATCGCCGGCTTCCAGGAAAAGCCGGCCTCCACCAGCGTCCGGTCGCCATTCAATCCCGAGGCCGTAGACGCCTCCATGGGAATCTACATCTTCAATACGGAAACGCTGCTCAAGGCGCTCATTGCCGATGCCGAAGACCCCGACTCCAAGCATGACTTCGGCCACAATATCCTGCCCAATCTGCTGGGCAAAAAGAAAATGGTCGCCTACAGCTTTGTCGACGAGAACAAGAAGCAGGCACTCTACTGGCGCGACGTAGGCACCATCGATGCCTACTACGATGCCAACATGGACCTCTGCTCGGTCTCTCCTATCTTCAACCTCTACGACAAGAGCTGGCCCATTCGCACCCGCGTTCGCCAGTATCCGCCGGCCAAGTTCGTCTTCGGCGAGCCCGGCCGGTCCGGTATGGCCATCAATTCCGTCATTGCCGCCGGCGTCATCATCTCCGGCGCCGTGGTCTCAAACTCGGTCGTCTCGCAGGATGTAAGGGTGAACTCCTACTCCGAGGTGGACTCCAGCATCATCTTTTCCCACGTCAATATCGGCCGCCATTGCCGCATCCGGCGCGCCATCATTGACCGCGACGTCCACATCCCCGAAGGCGCGGTCATCGGCTACGACCCCGTGGAGGACAAGCGCCGCTACTTCGTCACCCCATCCGGCCTGACCATCGTCACGCGCGACGCCTCGCTCTTCGAGACCCCCGTCGATCCGGAATTCCTGCAGCGCTATTGAGGATGGCTCTGCGGCTACTCGACCACGGCAAGCGTGTTGTAGGCTGCGGTCGCCAGCGGCCTGCGTTCCGATGGGGGCAGGTCGCCGTTGTAGAGCGTGTAACCCCACTCCCGCAGCAGTGGAGAGATGCGCGCAGGGCCCGGTCCTCTGGTCTCGAACAGCAGCGTGGGCCGCTTTGATTCCAGCATGCGGAAGGCGCCGCGAAAGACGTTCAGTTCCGCGTCTTCCACGTCGATCTTCAGCACGTCCGGCAGCGGAATCCGCTCCGCCATCCAGTCCAGCGTGACGGTCACCACCGTGTGCGTCTCGCGCACGCCACCCGTTTGCGTCGATCCGAAGCCGGCAAGAAAATTCGCGGCGCGGCTGCGGCGGGCAATGTTGAACTGCGCCAGCGACACTGCATCCGACACTGCGCATGGAATCACTTCCACACGGGCGGCCTGCGGATTCAGCCGCGCGGATCGCCGCAAAAGGCTCACCAGCACCGCATCCGGCTCAAAGGAAAACACCCGGCCACTGGGTCTAGCCAATCCCGCCGCGGCGAATGAAAAGACCCCCATATTGGCGCCGACGTCCCAAACCACGTCCCCCGGCTTGATGGTTTCGGCTGCGTTCTTCAGCAGGTTTTCCTCGGATCGCAATCCGAGCCAGTAGCGGAGCCCGCATTCCGGACTGACATACATCCGGCAGCCACCATAAGCCTGTGGCAGCCGGCGCCGGAATGAGCGACCGCGGCTCATGCGTTCCGCCAGGCTCCTCAACATCCCTTTTGATCCTCGCGACAGCCTGGGCGAAATTGCAGCCAGAGCCGGTTAGTGGAAGCATTCCCTTTCCGAAGAATGCGTTTCACGCTCTCAGAATCGCATGCGCATTGGTCCCCATGAGCCTCGGCCGGGGAGCCGGCCGTCAATCCGTCGTCACCGGCCGCAGCCGCGCCGCCAGCGCCCACTTCAGCGCCTCAATCCCTTCGCCGGTTACGGCGGAGATGGCGTGAAACTCCAGCTTGCGCCGCTTGGCGTGCGCCGCTAGTTTCTTCAGCTTCTCCGGGTTCGCCACATCAATCTTGGTCGCCGCCACGATCATCGGCTTCTGCGTCAGGGAATGCTCGCCACCGGCGCCAAAGCTGGCCAGTTCCTTGTTGATCACCTTGAAGTCTTCCACCGCATCCGCCCGCCCCGAGGCGTCGGAAACATCCACTAGATGCAGCAGTACGCGCGTCCGCTCAATGTGCCGCAGGAACTGCATGCCCAGTCCCGCGCCCTCGTGCGCGCCCTCAATCAGACCCGGCACGTCGGCCACCACAAACGATTCCTCGTTGGGCATCTCACCCACCGTCACCACGCCCAGGTTCGGCTCCAGCGTTGTAAACGGATAGTCGGCAATCTTGGGCCGCGCCGCCGAAATGCGCGAGATCAGCGTCGATTTGCCCGCGTTCGGATAGCCCACCAGTCCCACATCGGCCAGCAGCTTCAGTTCCAGCCGGTAGGCGCGTTCCTCGCCGGGCCGTCCCATCTCGAATTCGCGCGGTGCCTGGTGCGTGGAAGTGGCAAAGTGCTGGTTGCCGCGCCCGCCGCGTCCGCCCTTTGCGATGATGATGCGCTCGTCCGGCTGCTGAAAGTCGTGTACCAGCTCGCCGGTCTCGGCGTCGTAGAGCGTCGTGCCCACGGGCACCTGCAGCGTAGTGGAGCGCCCGTCCAGCCCCGTGCAGTTCGAGCCCATGCCATGCTCGCCGCGCTGCGCCCTGTGCTCCGGGTTATAGCGGAAGTGGATCAGCGTGTTGTGCCGCTCCGACGATTCCATATACACGTCGCCGCCGCGCCCGCCGTCGCCGCCCGAAGGCCCTCCGCGCGGCACAAACTTCTCGCGCCGGAAGGCCATGCAGCCGTTCCCGCCGTCGCCAGCCTTCACTCGAATCTTCACTTCGTCGATAAACGTGGTCATCGCAAAAAAGCGCCGTATGGCTTCAAGGGCCGAAGAGCGGGTGCCCGCTTCCCAGGCTTCTAAAGTCCATACCCGTCAATCCAGTTTAACCACTCCCAACGCCGGGCGCCCCGGCAGCCTGGTCCCCGGAGCCGGCTGCCGCGCTGCGATGATGAATCCGTCGGATTCTTTCCCGAACGCAGGCGCGACAACCTCACGCCTGCGCAGGCTCGAGCGACAGCTTTCTCTCCGCCGCGCAGCTCTGAATCGCGCGCCGCAGAATGGCAAGCTGCAAGAGACCAAAGAAGAACAGAACCACAGTCAAGGGCTGGATGTAGTAGCGCTGTGCTACGAACACCGTAAACCACGAAACGGCGAAGATAAGCACCGCGAGGGCCACCATCCAGCGCATGGCCTTGAACCACTCGAGTTGTTGGAGCGCGCCGAGCGTCAGCGTGACGGCGATGACGGCATTCGCCGAGTCGTAGATGGGGACATACACGTTGAGCAACAGCGTCCAGGTGAGCACGGTTGCCCAAACCAGCATCTGCGTTTGCTGCCCCATTGCCGGTGACCTCCACAACAGGCTGGCAAGCCAAACCACAACGCCGACCGCCACCGCAATTGTGAATCCCAGCGCGAACTGCGAACGGCCGCTCGGAATGGCGTGCGTGAGCGAGTTCAAATCCACAAATTGCCAGTACCGGAGCGGAAGTTGTCCATGGGCGGCGGTGAGCCGCTGGAAGGCTGCGATCAAGCGCAGATAAGCAGGCCAGATCCCCGGCCCTTCGACCAGCGTAACTTCCAGAAGAAGCAAAACCGCGCCCCCGGCAAAGCCCAGCAGGGTCTTCAGTCTCCGCGTCACCAGCAACATGGGCAAAAGCAGAATCAGCAGCGTGGGCTTGTAGGTCAGGATGGAAAGAGCAAGCCCGGAAAGAATAGGTTTGTTCCGTCTGTCTAGGAAAATGGCACAGGAAATAGCACAGAATCCGATCGATGCGATCTGGCCGTCGGCCAGCGTGTGAAACACGAATGGACAGAAAGACAGCGCCAAACAAAACATGAGCGATCTTTCGACGCGTTTGCCTGGGAAAGCCCCCGCGGCGGTCAGCGACACGCCAAGCAGGTAAAGGGCGAGTGAAATCACCAGCCATATCAGAAACGCCGTCCGGAAGGAGAATCCCGCGAGCAGGCTGAAGAATTGCGCAACAAAGGGCGGATAAGGGCTTGGGCCGTACTTCGTGTGGTGCAAGACCAAAATGTGGTCAAAGGTCCTTAGCTGCAATCCGACGTTGTAGAGGCTGGTGGAGGGATGCGCGTTGAACAGCCGGCCAATGCCGTAGAAGAAGACAAAATCGCACGCGGCCCCCTGGCGCACCCGTATCCAGAGGAAGACGCAATAGGGAGCTAGCAGGCAAACGACAAACAGACCCCAGCAAATCAGGTTGATTTCCTTGATCCCTGGCAGCGGTCCCAGCAGCCGCCTGGGCCAGAGCGACGGCCCGCTCCGCGGCTGCGCGCCGGTTGCCGGGGCAAGGCGGCTCACACTCTGTTCCCCTTCATCCGCTTTTTCCATCTCAATCGAAAACCTGCCTGTTCAACACCGTTTCGCGAAGTTGCCGCGCTGCCTTCCCACTTTATCCCATTCCAGTCGAATCTATGCCAGGGATTCCCGGTAGCTTTTTGCCGGGTGCCCCTCGCGCTTTCTCTTGCGAAGGGTAGGATCACGCACAACCCACACCGCCGTGGACGGCACAATCCGGATGCCCAACTCGCGCTGTTGAGGCCCGCGGTCGCACCGCCCGCAAAAAATCCTCCCCGCATTTGCATATAATTTCGCCCTTCCGGCGCACAATCATAAATAGAACATCGCAGAAGCCTCGCTATCATCCAACACCCGCTTCTGCGCCCGGGAGCCTGAATTCATGCGCAACATTACCGTGTGCGTCTCCGACGAAATCTATAAGGCCGGCCGCATCTGGGCCGCTCAAAACGACACCACCCTTAGTGCAGCCGTCCGCGAGTACCTCCAAACCCTCATCCGCGGGGACGAATTCGCGCTCGCATCGAGCGACCCGGCCATCGGGCCGGAAGATACCCACCCCCCATCTTTTTTGCAGGAACTGTAAAACTGTAAGCCCAGCCCCGCAACCAGGCCGCAATCAGATCACTCTGAATGCCGGATTTTTCTCATGAGACCGGCCTAATGTGATGCAGATTACAATTCAACTCTTCCGGACCAACATACAATCCCTATCAAACTCCTTCGAGCGCAATCGCAAGACCTGAAATAGCACGCATGTGAGGTGCGCTGCGCTCGTTCCCGGTCCGGACCGCCGTTAGAGCGGACCGGCAACGCGTTTTCTGCGAGTTCCCAGCGTCTGCCGCAGGCAGGTGATGATTGGTTGAGGGAAGGCGGAGCTGGATCGGGCCGCTTATGGCGGTCGTGCTGCTCGCATGCGCGGCTGGGCCTGTTCTCGCCCAACCGGCGCCCGGCTCGCTCGCCGGCACGCTGACAAATCTCAACTCCAGGCCGCTGGCCGGCGTCACGGTCATCCTCCGCAACCAGGCCACCGGCGCGGAGTTCCGCGCCACAACCGGCCGCAAGGGAACCTATCGCTTCCGCTCGCTTCCACCCGGCGTTTACTCGCTCGAGGCGGAAAAGCCAAAACTCGGCCGCGGCAGCCTGGCAGGCATCGAAGTGGAAGCCGGCGCCGCGACGCGCATTCAGACGGCCCTGCGCTTCCGGCTTCCCACGCCGCCGCGCTTCAAACTCCTGGCTCGCAGCCTGCCCGTGCCTGCCGCTGCCCACCCGCCAATTACGCTTCTGAGCGCCGCGCCGCTTGCCGCTTTGCCCGTGCAACCGCTGCTGCGGCTCGGCTTGCGCACCGCTGCCGCTATCTCTCCCGCGCCTGCAAGCCATGCGCGCAGGACACTGCCGCGCATCATGGCCGTAAGCGCGCCGCCGGAGATGGAGCCCAGCCAGCCTCTGGTGCCACGCATGGAAGCCGCCGCGCAACAGCCCAACCCGGCTGCCGCCGCCGTCACCACCACCCTGACCGCGCGGCAGATCCAGGCGCTGCCCGCGAGCGACGGCCACTGGCAGGAGTTCCTCATGGACACGCCGACGGCCTCAGCCGAGGCAGGCGGCTCATCGCAAACCTCCCTGCGCGGCGTGGTGGGTGAGCCGGCCGTCACCACCGTCGACGGCCTGAGCACCAGCCTCGCCTTTGGTGCGGCCGACAGCGCAAGGTCGCGCATCTCCGGCGACTCAGGCGACGGGCCCAGACGCATGGGCCAGGCGTGGCGCGGGCGCGGTCCGGTTATCAGCCCGGTCGCCATCCGCCAGGTGCAAACCGTCGCCGGCAATGTGGAAGCCAAAGCCGCGCGCGCAGCAGGCGGGCGCGTGAACGTGACCACCGAAAGTGGGACCAATCAGCTCCACGGCCAGGCCTACTTCTTCGACCGCCAGAACAGTTGGGGCGCAAAGAATCCCTTCACTCAGTGGGTCAAGGAGACCGTTCCGGCCACCAACTCGAGCACGCCGGTCTTTACGCCCGAGCCCTACACGCCGCCCGACCACGAAACCACCTGGGATCTGGGCGCCGGCGGCAGCATTCGCCGCAACAGGCTCTTCTGGTTTGGCGCACTCGACACGTCCCACCGCAACGATCCGGGCCTGTCTGAAGTGAAGCATCCGGCCAATTTCTTCGCCCAGCCTTCCAATGACGAGATGCAGGTCCTGAGCGCGCGGCTGGGGCTGAGCAACGTGAACCCTGTGGGCGAAGGCCTGGGCGCCTACTCGAAGATGCTGGAGACGCTCGCCGGACTGCTCGGCCCGGCTCAGCGCACCTCGGGCGAGTGGGTGGGTTTCGGCCGCATCGACTGGAAGGCGTCCGAGCGCCACACCTTCACGCTGGAAGGGATCGGCGCAAACTGGAACGCGCCCGGCGGCGGCCTCCGGGGCGTTGCGGAAAACTACGGAAGCCACAGCTTCGGATCGAGCCAGGCCAACCAGCAGTGGCTCATGGCGCGCTGGGAGGCGTTCCTCACGCCCAATCTGCTGGCTGTTACGCAGGGCTCGATGGGCCGCGCCGTGCAGAGCGCCCGTCCCGAGACGCCTTCGGCCTTTGAGCAGACGCTCAACCAGAATGTCTGGGGCCAGTTGCCGCAGATCATCATTGATTCGCGCTACGGGTTTACCATCGGCAACCCCACGCGCTTCGGCCGGGGCAGCTATCCCGCCGAGCGCATCTACAGCGCGCAGCAGATGGTGGACTGGGCGCACGACAATGTGCTGGTGAAGGCGGGCTTTGCGGTCACGCACAACGCCGACTCCACCAGCCTGCTGCGCAACCAGACCGGCCGGTACTACTACTCGACCGTCGCCAACTTCATCTCCGACGCCCTGGCCTTCGAAAGATTCGGGCTTTCGGGGCTGATGAATCCCGCCAGTCCCCACGGCTGCGATGAAACCGGCAAAGTGTGGCGCGACTCCGCGGGCAATCTGCGCGGGCTGGGCAATCTGCCCTGCTACTCCTATTACTCGCAGACGATGGGCCCCACCAACTGGCACCTGAGCACGAACGACTGGTCTGGCTTTGCCAGCGCGCAGTGGCAGCCGAGCAAACTGATGGTGCTCTCCGCCGGCCTGCGCTGGGATCGCGAGCAGATGCCGCCGCCCATCGCGAGACTGGTGAATCCCGAGTTGCCTCTGGCGGAAAAGCTGCCGCATCTGGGAAATAACTGGGGTCCGAGGTTCGGCCTTGCTCTTGGCAGGACGGAAAGCCGCTGGCCGGTGCTGCGCCTGGGCTACGGCATGTACTTCGGCCGCACCCGAAACGCCACGCTGGAAACGGTGCTCACGCAATCGGGCTCTCTCAACGGCGATTTGAACTTCTTCATCCGCCCCACGGACGGATTCAACCCATTTACAGCCTCCAGCGGCGCTCCGCTGTTTCCGTATGTTCTGGAAGGCGAGCCGCTCAGCGTCGTCAAGCCCAACGCGGTGGAGTTCGCACCCAACTTCCGCAATCCCGAGGTGAATCAGGCCGTCGCCTCTCTGGAAGAAAAGCTGCCCGGACGCCTGCGTCTCAGCGCCAGCGCGCTGCTCAGCCTCGGCCGGCGGCTGCCGATTACCATCGACACCAACTTTGACCGTTCGATGAATCCCAAAACCATCACCTATGCGGTAGTGGACGGCACCGGAAAAGGCCCCATCAAGACTCCGCAGATCACCGTACCCTTCTATGCCGCCTGGCCTTCGCCTACGGGTGCAACGGGCCGGCTTAATCCGGACTACCAGCAGATATCGGAGATCGAGAGCCGGGCTAACTCCACCTACGAGGCGGCTATTCTGCGGCTGACGCATTATGGGCGCCGCGGGCTGTCATTTTCCCTTCACTACACTTACTCCCATGCTGCCGACTGGAACCCGGACGAAAGCTCCTACCTGGGTGGCAGCGGCGTGCTCGACCCGGCCAACTTCGGTCTGGAGTACGGCACCAGCAGCCTGGATGTGCGCCACTCCGGCGGCGCCACGCTGGTCTACACCGTGCCCTGGAATCTCGGCGGGATCGCTGGCCGCCTGGCCGACGGCTGGCGGCTCTCCAGTATGGGATTCTTCCGCAGCGGGCGGCCATTTACCATGCGGACCTCCGGTTCGCTAACCAAGGAATTCACGGCCAGCGGCCAGGAGATTGTGGCGCTGGGACCGGGCATGAACGGATCCGGCGGCGACAACCGCGTTTATAGCGTCGGGCGCAACACCTACCGTTATCCTTGGGCGTGGAAGGCCGACATGCGGCTGGGCAAAAGCTTCAACCTGGGACACAGGCGGCGTCTGGAGCTGATGGCGCAGAGCTTCAATCTCTTCAACCACCAGAACGTAACCCGGCTTGAGACCACCGGCTACTATATCGATCCGGGAACCGAGACCGGCGGCTTCCCCACGCTGACTTTTCTCAACGGCCTCAAGATCAGCAGTACCACTGGTCTCCCGACGCCTGCCTTCGGCCAGCCTCTGGATATCAATTCGACCAATTTCTATCGCGAACGGCAGATCGAGCTGGGGCTGCGCATGAAGTTTTGAGGGGTTGTCCGCGGACCTGTGGCGAACCGGAGCGGCTGGCTGTCAATTGCCGGTCTGGATATTGACCAGGACGCCGTGCCCGCCGGGCGAAACGGAATCCGTTTGCGGGGCGCGCCAATGGTCGATATGGCTGATCTGATGCACACAGCTGATGGTGCAATTGGGCGCGCAGCTCTTCGCGGTTACGAACTCCCGCTTGACGTCGGCCTTCGTATATTCGGCCAGCGGAACACCCGGCGAGCCGCGCTGTTGCGAGCAGTAATGCACCAAGCCGTCCTCGCAGATATACAGGTAGCGCGACCCGGCGCGGCAGCGCCAGTCATTGGGCCGGCCCTGCGCAATCGCTTCCTGAAACTGGTTGAAGCGCGTGTAATTGCGCTTCTTCATGCGCCGCATCTCAAAATAGACGCGCGCCTCGTCGGGCTTGAGGGGCTTCAGTTGGCCGTCGCCATCGTGAATGATTCCGATGGTTGAAGTGAATCCCAGCGCCAAGGCGCGCTTGCCGATGACCAGCGCGTCATTGGGATTGCGAATGCCGCCGCCGACCACGGAGTTGATGTTCACGTGAAATTCGGCGTATTCGGCCAGCATCTGCAGCTTCTTGTCGAGCACCTTCAGGCTCTTCATCGACACGTCGTCGGGTTCCAGGTTGTCGATGGAGATCTGCATGTGGTCTAGCCCGGCGCGGTTCAGCCGCTCGATGCGCTCGCGGTTGAGCAGATAGCCGTTGGTAATCATGCCGGCGATAGCTCCGGTCCGGCGAATGCGCCGGATGACCAGATCCAGATCGGGATCCGTGAGCGGTTCGCCGCCGGAGATGGTTATGATGCTGGTGCCGAGCCGACCCAGATGGTCGATGCGCCGGTACATCTCCTCGATGGGCACCGGCTCTGAAACCTTGTCGTATTCGTTGCAGTAGGTGCAGCTCAAGTTGCAGAATCGCATGGGGATAATCTGCGCCATGACGGGGTGGCCGGTGAAAAGCAGAGCCCGGCCCACAAGCGCCAGCTCGCGCACCTTGCGGTGGGCCGCCAGCAGCCTTCCGCGTATCGTCATCCTGCGGGCAATCGCCATCTGTTCTATTGAATCACATTACAGGCTCACGGGCGGACGGCAGCCTGCATCGTCCCGTCTTTTCCATCGCTTACCACACGAAGCAGCAGAGCGCTTCCGCTGTCAAGCTTGAGCTTGCCCTTTTCCGCGTCGAGAACAATCGTGCCCTCCGGAGCGGTTCTGCCGGCGTGCTCGATGTGGATGTTATTGTAGCCATAAACGCCACACGCATCAGTCGAGAACAACCACCAGGCCTGGAGGGTGTGGTGGTCTCCAACCTCGCCTCTGCAGCGTTGTCCGGGCAGCGTGCGCGGCGGGCCCAGAATGCCATACGGCGTAGGCCGGCCAACCGTCTTCATGTCGATCGCCACCGGGCCGCCACCGCGATAGACCTGTTCGCCGCCAATCTGCCGTGTGGGCGAGTTTTCCGGCGTGAAGCCCCGCGATGACATCACCTCGGGCATCTTTGCCTGCTCGACATCAAAAAACGATGCCAGAGCGCGGATGTCGGCCGTCAACGGAATGGTTTGTCCGTGGGCCCTTACGGCATCGAAACTGAGTTCAAGGCGTGTTTGTCCGCTTTTCAGCGAACTTGTCCGGATAATGCGGCCCAGCACGGTTGCTCCCCGCCGCACGGAACTGCCGGGTATGTTTTGCATGATTTTGGCGCGGATTTGCATACCTGGAGTGGCCTTTGCCGCAACCAGCGCTCGATCCAGGCTTACGGGAAGGATGGTTCCTGGAGGCAGGGCACTTTGCGCCATCGCTACGGCCGGCAAACAAAGGACGGCGGCGAGAATGCCGGAACGGAACATGTGATCCCCCCCTTGCTTTCGATTGACTTCGATGTGGCGATGGCGGTAAATGTCGCCTCGCTCAGGATTAAACTTTCAACAAAAGAAGCGCGATACGGATTGTGCGGCGCAGGGAAAGGAGGCGGCGATGACGGGCAGAATTTCAGTTGTGAAGACCGACATCACCACGCTGGCGGTGGACGTGATCGTCAACGCGGCGAACAACTCGCTGCTGGGCGGCGGAGGCGTGGACGGAGCGATCCATCGCGCCGCCGGCAGAGAGCTTGTGGAGGAATGCGCGACTCTGGGAGGCTGCGAGACCGGCCAGGCGAAGATCACCGGGGGCTACCGGCTGCCGGCGCGGCATGTGATTCACACCGTGGGCCCGGTGTGGACCGGCGGAGACCGCGGCGAACGCGAGTTGCTGGCCAACTGCTACCGCTCGTGCTTCCAGATTGCGCGCCAGCGCGGTCTCAAGACGATTGCGTTTCCGGCCATTAGCTGCGGAGTCTACCGCTTCCCCGTGGAGCAGGCAGTGGAAACTGCCGTGCGGGAAACGCGGGCGGAGCTGGAGGCGAATGACGCCATCGAAGAGGTGATCTTTGCCTGCTTCGGAGACGACATTTATCAGGCGTATCTTCGCGCGCTCAAAGAGCCCTGAATTACGAGGCGGGAGCGCAGACAGAAGCGGGCAGGCGTTTCGGCCTACCCGCTTGAGGTTAGAGGATTGCATGCTTTCAACGGTGACTCAAAAATTCACCGTAACTCTCGCTGACAACGCTCGCGGAGTTATAAAGTGTGTGCCGCTGAAAGTGGAGAGGTAGTTATAGAGCGCGTATTTGTTGGCAAGGTTGACCGCGGTCAAATCCACGCTTGTTTTGTATTTGTCGCGGTGGAATATGTTATTCATTCCCACGGACAGGTCGAAGATGCTGTGCGGCGTAACGCGCGGCGGGTTGGTGTTGTTATCGCCCGTGCCCGGCGCGGGAATGTAGAGCTGACTCGAGCTGAATTCATTGGCGGGGCAAACGGCGGGCAAAGCATGGGTGGGCGTAGCGCGTACACCGTTGCAGGCAAATCCGGCCTCAAACTCTTCGTCCGCGGTAAGGGGAAGAGCGACCGGGGCGTGGGTTACCGGGTTAATGGTGGCGGGGATGTTGTTGTCCACCATCGCGATTGCGGGCTGCCCGTTGAGCGTAGTGGAGCTGTTAATGCAGGGCGTGTTTGGATCGGTGACGCCATAGCAAGGTGTCGAGCCGGCCACCATGCCGCTGTCAAAGTGCCAGTTGAAGCCTGCCCACAGGCCTCTCCAGCGGCTGACGCCGGGGATGGTGTATTGAACGTGGGTGGTCGAGTTGAGCTTCTCGTCATGATCGATGAGGAAGGGAAGGCCTGTATGCCCCACGCTCGCTCCCGCGCCGGCCACCTGCGGCGGGAAGAATCGTGATGTTATGGAACCCACCACCGTGTATAAGCTGATGTTATGGTAGTTGGGAAGTTCAAGATCCCCGGCGAAGCCGTAGATGTCTGACTTTTTCCAGTCAATGGGGAACGTGATAGGTGTGTTGCCCAGCACGCTGAAATCAAAGGCATTGTTTGTGTACGACCACAGGTACTCTCCGATGAAGACCAGATCCTTACCCAAGTGCTGCTGCACGTTGATGTGATACTCATTGCGGTATCCCGGCTCCATATTTGTAGAAACGCCGGCCGTGCAGAACAGCAATGGCGCCAGCACCGGATTCGCGCAGCCATGACTTGATAGCACCAGATTTTCGTTAAAGGGTGTCTCCAGATCGCGCGCATACGCAAAGCCCACCACCGACTTGGTCTTCGCGATGTTGTATGCGACACCCAAGCGTGGCTCAGTCTGGTTGGCGTCAACCAGTCCGTTGTAAACATCCTGGCGGAGGCCCAGGCTGAAATGCCATTTGCCGGTCTTGATCTGGTCTTCCGCGTAGAGAGCGAATTCCTTGACGTCGGTGTGGCCGAAGAAGTGGTAAAAAGTGCCGCCGCGCGTCAGATCGTAAGGAGCCAGGGCAGGCTGGTAGTCGGGATTCCGGCCGGCGGCTCCGTCGGGGCATTGCGATTGGTTGCCGTATCCAGGCAAGGGAACGCCCGTAAGAGGATTCATGCAGGGCGAGTTCAAGGTATTCTCGACGATGCCCAGCCGGTCATGCTCGCGCAGAATGGTCTGCTCGTACATGCCGCCGAGAAGAAGATCCTGAATTCCCTTGGCATAGGTATATCCGACATGGATGCCGGTGTTGGTCAAGGTGCGGTACTGGGAGATTGAAGCGGTTTGCAGATCGGGCGGGCCCAGATCCGCCAGTGGATTGTTGCTGGGGAAGTAATCGTAGTCGTCTTTGCGCAGGTACAAGCCCACGTTAAGAACCGCATTCTTGCTAATGACTTGCGTCAGACTGGGCGCAATGTTGAAGGTGTCGATCTTGGAACGCTGGTCGGTATTGCCGACGCTGCCGAAGATGGGGTGAGCGCTTTCGCCGCTGTTGTCGATCACATTCTGCACGTTCACGTTTTGGAACGCGTTCGGTGTCTGAAACCACGAACGGGTGTAATTGAGATCCAGGTGGCCGGAGGTAGCCGGGGTAAAATCGTAATCCACGCGGTCAAAGATATTGCCTTCATTGCCCTTGGAGTGAAAGACGGTGAACTCGGGCGGGTCGAGAAAGCGGCCCGTGTCCAGTCCGTCCGCTTCGATAAATTCGCCCCAATTGTTGCCGCCGTACGAGAGGTTGATTCCAGTTGTGCCCGACCCGAAGGAGCCGTAGGAGCTATAAACTGAACCGGTAGGCTTGGTCACGCCCTGGCCGGAACGCGTGGTAACAACAATAATCAGGTCGGTTTTATCTCCGTATTGGGCCGGAGGCGCGCCCTCGATTACCTGCATCGATTGAATGGCGTTGACCGGGAGCTGGTTGGAAAAGACCTTGCTTTGCTGGTCGGTGATGGGCTGCCCATCAACCGAAAACGAGTTGGAGGCATGGTCGCCGAGGCCGTGAAAGAGGCCGTTGGAGTCGGCCGTAACGCCTGGAGTGGTGAGAGTTACCAGCGAGCTGAGCGAGGAGGACAGGCTTTCAAGTGGGACCTTTTTGAAATAGTTGCGGTTGATATTGGTCTCCATCTCGGAGGAGGTTTGAACCAGCGGGCCCGCCGCTGAGACGGTGACAGTGGAGCTGGCCGCGGCCACGCCCAGGACAAGATCGAGTTTGTTGCCCACAGCCGAACTCACCTGGACGGTCTGGGTTAGCGGCGCAAATCCTTTGGCAGAAACAGAGATGGCGTAGGCGCTGAAGGGAACATTAGTGATCTGGAACTTGCCACTGGTGCCGGTAACCGCGGATTGACTGAAGCCGCTGGCTGAATTCTTCAGAGTGACCGTAGCGTTGGGAATCACCGCGCCGGATGGATCGGTGACTTCGCCATAGATCCGACCGGCACCGCCAGCTTGAGCGTGGGCGGAGAGCGCCGTGAAGAGGACAGCAAAGGACAGGGCGCACGCAAGAGCGTGGCGGCAAAATTTCATACAAGGCTCCTGAAAACGGCTGAATCATGCGGAACGTACACGCCGAGGCAAATGCCGGCAGGGCATTGCCTGCGCATTGGAACAGCCTTTTTCCGATCTGCGAGCCCGCTACTCAGTCACGGGAAGATGCAAAAGCACATCGTCTCGCTGAGGCAGGCACAGCAATCCGGGTTGGTCGCAATGGGAAATAGGCTAACGGTGTTTAGCAGCCGGCAGGAGGAGGGCGGGTAATGAACTTGGGGCTCCAGTAGCGGACAAGGGCGCGCGGTTTGAAGACCAGCGCCACGAGCGAGAACGCAACTACAACAATGACAGCAGTGGTGGGCGCAACTGGCGCCGTCGAGTGCAGGATGATGCACAACGGGCAGCAACTGGTATTGGCGCCGACCTTGTGCTCATGGGTGGTCTGGATGGTGGCCAGCAACGTCATGAGCGCCAGACACACCAAAATCACCAGCGGGGAACGACCCACTTTGGAGCCCCGCTTCTTGCGGAGATTTGTCTGTTCCTCGCTCACGCTAAACCTTGCATAAATTTTACAAGTAGTTAGACGCCAGAGTTAGGGGCCGGGTTGCGCTTGCGAGTTTTACCGGCATCGAAGTGACGCCGAACTGCGGCAATTTCGTCTAAACTTATGGTGCTATGAGCCGAATTACTTATCCGCGGCTTGGTACGGTGTTGCTGGCGGTGGCGGCGATGACTGCGGCAGGTGCGATTGCCCAGGGTCAGAGCCGGAACTCAAATCAAAGTCCGAATCAAGCTCAAAGCGAAAAGCAGCAGAATCAGAGCCGGGCAGACCAGAAGCCGATGGTGCTTCAGCCCGATCTGCCAGGTGTGCATCGCAACCATCGGCTGATCCTCAAGGACGGCACTTACCAGATGGTGACCCAATATCAGATCGTGGGTGACCGTGTGCGGTACTTTTCCGCGGAACGGGACGATTGGGAAGAGATACCGGCGAGCCTGGTAGATTGGCCGGCAACCCGTAAGTGGGAAGCGGAGCACAACCCGCAGGCTGGCGGAGCGGAGTCGCCGGCAATGAAAGAGGCCGCGGCCCTGGATGCCCAGGAGACAGCCGAGCGCTCTGACCAGCGTGCCAGCATGCCCGAGGTGGCACGAGGGCTGAATCTGCCCAATCAGGACGGCGTATTTGTGCTGGACACCTATCGCGGCACGCCGGAACTGGTGGAGCTTAAGCCCACCGATGTGGATCCGGGCGCCCGAAGGCGCCGCGGAGGGGGCATATTGAACCCGCTGGCCGGTGCGAGAACGCGGCTGATCCTGAACGGGGAGCATGCCAAGGTTCACTTGCACGTAAACGAGCCCAGTTTTTATCTCTCTCTCGACACGGCGCATAACGCCGCGCTGAAGGAGCCGGTGCTTGCCAATGCGATGACCATCGATACCGTGAGCGCGAAGGCGATCAACAGCCGCATATACGGGGCGCACTCGGCCCACTCGCAATTTGCCGTCGTGCACCTGAACGAGCGCATCGCCATGCGCTTCCTGGGTCCGATCGCAGTGAGCCGCACGGGCCAAGTGATTGCCGACTTCAGCGTGATTCCAACCACGGTGGAAGTGATGCCCGGCGGGCGCTGGCTGCGCGTCAAGCCGGAGCGTCCGTTGCTGATCGGCGAGTATGCGCTGGTGGAGATTCTTTCGCCCACGGAGATGAACCCGTCGGTCTGGGCCTTCCAGGTGAACCCGCTCAAGGGGGACAACATGGGAGCGCTGACGCCGATTCTGGGCCATTCAAATCAATAGTCAAATCAGGGCCTGCTCGCACTGCCGCAGCGTCGTGGTGACGGTGTGAAGAGGCTCTGATGAGGGCCGCCACAAATTTGCAAACTCATTTGATATGAAAGGCAGCTCGCAGCTTTTTGCTATTAGCTGCTGGCTGCCTGTTGCCTGCGCTTGCTGGAGGCGCACGCAAAAATTGATGCTCGGCTTGCTGCATGTAGAGATAAGAAGCCAGAGGCTGGTGAAGCGGACGAGGAAGAACATGCGCACCGCGATGTGGGAATTGAGGTCATCCGGATCTGCGTTTTTCGCGGGAAACGAAATTGCCTGCAAGAAATCAGTGGAAAAGAAAAATATTTTGAGGGGGGTGTGCGTTTGCCAGCGGGGTCAGGGTTGGCGGAGCGCGCTCCGCCAACCCTGAGCGGCGGCCCACCGGTTTGCGGTGGTCACATGCCGCACGGAGACGAGCGCGTGAGTTGAGCTTGCCGATGAAGGAGGAGGGATTGGCTTGGTCATGCTCGTGTTCTTCCTTGGGTGGCGTATGGAACGATCGATGGTTCTATTGTCGGCGATGGGGCGGAAATTAGCTGCAAACGTAAGTTGATGAATTTGCATAAGTTGAGGCGCGCGGGGCTTGACTGTTTTTGGAGCTAGCCCAGGGTGAGGCGTTTCCAGGCTTTTCCGGAGGCGAAGCGGTGTGGTTGGGGTGGAGAAAAACGGGGCAAGGGGCACACTTGGCGACGACTCGGGCAGGCCGCCGCTGATGGATGTCCAAGTTTATCTTTGCGAAATATTGGCACGGCCTTCCGGACACTCGCCGACTTGTGGGTTATATCGTTGCGGACATCAACAACGAGACCGAAGATATCCATCCTCCCTGGTCCCCAACTGTGAGGGACCGGTGGCGCCTTCAGCGTGTTTTAGGAAGCTCTTGAGATCGTGGTCACCCACCAGATTGTGAATTTTCCTCACGATCTCAAAAATTCCTGCAACCGGAGACTATCTCCTGTTATCTATTAATTCGGAGATTGTCTCCGTTTAATCCGGACGGAAGCCACTCGTCAACATCAACTACAAGGAGAGCAGCGAGATTTCTATGCGTGTTTTCGTTACAGGTGCAACAGGATTCATCGGTTCCAGGATTGTTATGGAGCTGATCAGCGCGGGCCATCAGGTGCTGGGCCTTGCGCGCACAGATGCGGGCGCCCGATCGCTGGCCGAGGCCGGCGCCCAAGTCCATCGCGGCGATCTGGAAGACCGGGAAAGCCTGCGCAATGGCGCCGCTGCGTCCGATGCGGTCCTTCACACTGCCTTCCGGCACGATTGGACGAGAATTTCAGAAAGCTGTGAGCTCGACAAGCGCGCTATCGAGACCATCGGCGACGTGCTCCAGGGATCCAGTCGTCCTTTCATAGTCACCTCCGGCGTTGGAGCGGCTCAGGGCCGCGCCGCCACTGAGGAGGATCCACCGCTTTCCAGTCCATCCCTGCCTCGCGTATCCGAGGTGACGGCTATTGCGCTCCTGGAGCGCGGCGTGCGCACCTCAGTGATGCGCTTGCCTCAGGTCCACGACACCGTGAAGCAGGGCCTGGTCACCCCACTGATTGCGCTAGCACGTGCGAAGGGCGTTTCCGCATACGTCGGCGATGGTAGCAACCGCTGGCCGGCCGCGCATGTGACCGATGTCGCCCGCCTCTACCGGCTGGCTCTGGACAAGTTCACGGCGGGAGCCCGCTACCACGCAGTTGCCGAAGAGGGCGTGCCGTTGAAAGACATTGCCACCGCCATCGGTCACGGCCTGAATGTACCTGTCATTTCTATCTCACCGGAACAGGCTCAGGAGCATTTCGGCTTCTTCGGGTTCTTCGCTGGGAGGGACGCGCGTGTTTCCAGTGCGCAGACCCAGGTAACGCTGGGCTGGAACCCGACCGGCCCTGACCTGCTCACCGATCTTGGGAATGTGCGTTATACGCAGGCCTGAATCCATCACCTATCAATGTCAGCCACAAGGAGAATCGACATGAAGAAGACATGGTTCATCACCGGAGCCTCTCGCGGCTTCGGACGCGTCTGGGCTGAGGCTGCTCTCAAACGCGGCGATCAGGTGACTGCAACCGCCCGCAAACCCGCCGAGGTCGCCGACCTGAAGGAACGCTTCGGCGACGCAGCCCTGGCCCTCGCTCTCGACGTGACCAACGCTGAGCAGGTTCAGCAGGCGGTTGAGCAGGCAAATGCGCACTTTGGCAAGCTGGACGTTCTGGTGAACAATGCCGGCACCAGCCTGTTCGCCGCCACGGAGGAGGCAAGCGACGAGCAGATCCGCGGCCTTTTCGACGCCAACTATCTTGGCATGGTCCGAGTCCTGCGAGCCGCTTTGCCTCTGCTGCGCAAGCAAGGCAGCGGCCACATTCTCGGTGTTTCGAGCGGCCTTGGGATTACCACGTTGCCGATGATCGGCTTTTATTGCGCCACGAAATGGGCGGTGGAAGCGCTGCACGAATCGCTGGCGCAGGAAGTGAAAGCGTTTGGGATCAAGGTGACGCTGGTTGAGCCGGGCGCCTACGCAACCGAATTCGGGAAGTCGGCCGAGATCGCCGATGTTCTCGAACCATACGCGGATTTCCGGAAGCAGTTTCTGACGCGTTTGGGCGGTCTGGAGCGGGGCGACCCCGACGCGACAGCTGAGGCGGTTCTCAAGCTGGTAGACACGGAGAATCCGCCGCTGCGGCTCGGGTTGGGCACGTCGATTTTGCCGCGGGCGCGCGCTGCCTATGCTGAGCGCCTGGCCACGTGGGAGGCGTGGGAGGACGTGTCGAATGCGGCGATGGGCGAACTGAAGGCGACGATGGCTGGGTGGATCGAGCAACAGGCCCAAGCAACTCCGGTTCGGGCATGAAGCCCAGCCGCAGAACAGCGTCCGGCGACAAGGAGAGCGCCCGTGGGTCTGGCACCGCCCCCGCATTCTGATGGGACTCGGCGAGGGCCGAATCGCCGAGTCACTCGTCGGCATGAGGTTGGGCCGCGGGCTTGTGAGCGCCAATGGGGAGGCTACCCTGCAAAACATCCCTCAGGGGCTGAAGCCCGCATTCTCTTGGGGGAGTTTTTCGGCTCGACTGAAGTCGTGTCCTGACACAAAGCCGGATCGCGCATGGATTGCTTTGTTGCGCTGGCTCGCGGCTGAGCGCATGCTGTGTTGCGACGCATGGGAGACGAGATTTGCGGCGGACCACGCCTGGTGTGTGACCGGATGATTTTGGCCGCGGGAATTGCGGATCCCCTGTCCCACAATCTGGACAGGGGGCACCTTCAGTGGAATCATCATTCCCCTGAGATCGTGGCCGCCCGGCAGTCGGTCAGGGATCTCGCGTCCGGGCAGGCGTTGGTTTGCGGCGCCGCGGCGGTCTCTTCTGGTGCGCGGGGAGGCGGGTAGTGATGCCGCTCGAATTGTGCTATAAGAAGGCTTCGGCACAAGACGGGAAATTCGCAAAAGGGTGAACGATGGGTGCATCGGGATTTGATTTTCGCAGCTCACTGGGGCTGCTCCTGCTCCGGCTGATGGTAGGCTGGGTGTTTCTCTCTGAAGGGCTTCTGAAATTTCTCTATCCAGCGACGTTGGGCGCGGGGCGCTTTGGCCGGATCGGCATTCCTTTTCCCCAGTTCAGCGGGCCCTTTGTGGGTGTGGTGGAGATTGTGTGCGGGGCGCTGCTGATTGTGGGTCTGGCGGCTACCTTTGCCACCTTCGTGCTCTTGATCGACATCGCCGTGGCTATTGTGATGACCAAAGTGCCACTCATGAAACATGGATTCTGGATCGCGATGCATAATGCGCGCACGGATCTGTGCATGTTTCTGGGGCTGCTCGCAATTGCTTTGCTGGGCGCGGGACGGCTGTCGTTCGAGGGCGGGCGGCGCGGCAAATGATGCTTCCGTTGCAGATCGCCGTGGCTGGAACGATGCTAAAATTACGGCACTTGCAGTCTGGCAGATTTATTGAATCAGCAGCGGGGGTTTTTTGCGGTAATGACTGCTCCGTTCGGGATGACCGATTACTACGAATTGCTTCAAATCAGTCCTCACGCCAGCACGGAGACGATCCATCGTGTGTACAGATTTCTGGCGGCGCGCTACCATCCGGACAATCCGGAGCACGGCAATGTGCAGATGTTCCAGATACTTACGTCCGCCTACGAAGTCCTTTCAAACCCGGAGAGCCGCCGCAAGTACGATGCGGCACGCAGCATCGAGGTGGCGGGTCAGGCTCCGCTTTCCGCATCGATCAACTTCATGGACGGTTTCGAGGGCGAGATGAACCGGAGGCTGGCGCTGCTGGCGGTGCTGTATGCCCGTCGCCGTTCCAACCCGCTGCGGCCGGAGGTCTCGCTGGTGGAAATCGAGAAGCGCATGGGCTTTCCGCGCGATTATCTTGACTTCACCACTTGGTATCTGTCGCGGAAAGGCTATCTGAGCCGCGCCGATAACTCGGATTTCACGCTCACCGTGGATGGCGTGGACTTTGTGGAGTCCCAGCGCGGGCAACTCCCCATCCTCAACAAGCTGCTGACGGCGGGCCGGGCTCTTGAGACCAGCGGCGCGGACCGGCGTGTGAACCAGACGGACCGGCGTGTAAACCGGGCGGAGCGGCGCGCGAATCAGCCGGACAACCGCGCGGTGAAGACCGAGCGGCGTGTGAACGGGACAGACCGGCGAACCGGTGTGGCGGACCGGCGTGTGAACCAGGCGGAGCGGCGCGCGAACCGGAGCGATCACCGCGAGGTCAGGGTGGAGCGGCGCGCGCGTGCGCGGAAAGCTTCCAATGGCGAATAAGGGGCGCCGGCGCTATTCGCGTACGCCGATGCCCAGCGCTTTCATTTTGCGATAGAGATGGCTGCGTTCGAGGCCGAGCAATTCGGCTGCATGACTAATATTGTTGCGCGCCTCTTCAATCTTCTTGAGAATGTACTCGCGTTCGTAGGCGTCGCGCGCCTGCTGCAGCGTGGAGAACTCTTCGGTGGCGCGCGCGGCGGACTTTTGCGTGAGCGGCGGCAGATGCTTGCGCTCGATGCGCAGCGCGCGCGGATTGAGAATGAGCACGCGCTCGATGAGATTTTTAAGCTCGCGGACATTGCCGGGCCAGTGGTATTGCGCCAGGGCCTCCAAGGCCTCGTCGCCGATCTCCATGCGCGGACGGCCATACTGGCGGCCGAACTCGGCCAGAAACTCGCGCGCCAGGGGCGGGATATCTTCCTTGCGCTCGCGGAGCGGAGGAACGAAGAAGGGCACCACGTTGAGCCGGTAGAAGAGATCTTCGCGAAAGTTGCCTTTGCCGATCTCTTCTTCGAGATCCTTGTTGGTGGAGGCGATCAGGCGCACGTCGACGCGCAGGGGCTGCGTGCCGCCCACGGGCGTAAAGAGCTGATCGTCGAGCGCGCGCAGCATCTTGGCCTGTGTCTTGAGGCTCATATCGCCCACTTCGTCCAGGTAGAGCGTGCCGCCGTCGGCGCGTTCCAGGGTGCCGCGCTGCTCAGGCGGGCCGCCGGGCTGCGCGCCGTGCCGGTAGCCGAAGAGCTCGGCTTCAATGTGCGTTTCGGGGATGGCCGCGCAGTTGAGCTCGACGAAGACGCGGTCACGGCGCAGGCTCTCGGCGTGGATGGAGCGCGCGATCAGCTCCTTGCCGGTGCCGCTTTCGCCGTAGATGAGCACGCGGCCATTGGTGGGCGCCATGAGCTGAATCTGCTGGCGCAGCGCCTTCACGGGCACGCTTTCGCCGGTGAGCACCGAGGCGGCGCTGAACTGGCGCTTGAACTCCTGATTCTCGGCGCGCAACCGCCGCGCTTCGACGGCGTTTTTGATGACGATCAGGGTGCGCTCCAGGGAAAGCGGCTTTTCGAGGAAGTCGTAGGCGCCCAGCTTGGTGGCCTTGACGGCGGCTTCAATGGTGCCGTGGCCGCTGATGATCACGACTTCAGGGCGCGATTCCGGATCGAGGCGGCGCACGTCCTCAAGCACGTCGAGGCCATCGCGGTCGGGCAGCCAGATGTCGAGCAGGACCACGTCGTAGGGCACGTCTTCGAGCAGGACCATCGCTTCAGAGGCGGTCGCCGCGCCGGCTACGCTGTAACCCTCTTCGTGCAGGATTTCTTCAAGCGAGTTGCGAATCTCCGCTTCGTCGTCCACCACCAGAATGTGGTTCATGAATGTACTTCCTTGAGGGGCGAGGGTTCAGTTTCCGGATCGGACGGCGCGGCCGTCTTGATGAGCGGCAGGCGCAAGACAAAGCGCGCGCCCTTGGGGCTGTTGGCCTCGGCATGAATGGAGCCGCCATGCTCCTGCGCGATTTTGGCGGCGATCGACAGGCCCAGGCCTGTGCCGCGATGTTTCGTCGAGTGAAAAGGCAGGAACAGCCGCTCGCGGATCTCGTCGGTCAGTCCGTGGCCGGTGTCGGAGACGGTGACTTCAACGGCTTCGCCGTCTTCGCTCAAGGCACTGCGCACGCCCAGTACGCGCAGCAGGCTATCCTGCATCGCCTCGGCGGCGTTGTCGATGAGGTTGGCGAGCGCGCGGCGGATGGCTTCGCGATCGGCGAGCACGATGGGCAGATGGGGCTCCAGATCGAGCTTCACAATCGTGTTGTCGAGACGGCCGGCGAACAGCGCCAGCGCTTCTTCGGCAATCTGATTCACGTTGCAGGGGCGGGGCTGCGGTGCGGGAAACTGCGCCAGCGCGGAGAACTGATCCACCAGCATGCGCAGCGTGCCCACGCAGCCGAGGATGACCTCGCTGCACTTGCGGATGATGCCGGGGGAATCGGGCTGCGCGCGGTCAAGGTGCTTGCCGATGCGCTCGGCGTTGAGGGCGATGGGGGTTAGGGGATTCTTGATTTCGTGGGCGACGCGCTGCGCCACTTCCTTCCATGCCATCTGGCGTTGCGCGCGCAGCAACTCGGTGGTGTCCTCCACCACAAGGACGGTTCCGGTGCGGTCCCGCTCCAGCTCCAGCCGCGCGCTGGAGACCGCCAGGTGCATGGTGCGGCTGTGCGCGTGGAAGTCGAACTCCGCCGATGCCGCGCCCATGCGCTGGCCGCGCCGGATAACGTCGGCGATCACTTCGGCGTGTTCGCCGGGGAAGAGCGCTGCAATGGTTTTGCCTTTCACGCACTCTTCCGCGTCGCGCCCCATCAATTTGGCAAAGGCGCGATTGCACTGCAGCACGACGCGGGCTTCATCCAGCGTAACCACGCCGCTGGGAATGGTTTCCACGATCGTCTCCAGCTCGCGCCGCCGCTCTTCGATGGCCTGGTTGGCCGCGGTGAGTTGCGACTGCGAACTTTCCGCCAACCGGCGGCTGGCTTCAAGATCGGCGGCCATGTGGTTGAAGGAGCGCACCAGGTCGGCCATTTCGCCGGTGGCGACGACTTCTACGCGCTGCTCGTACTTCCCGGCGGCAATCCGGTTCATGGCGTCGGCCAGCGCCTCCACGGGTTGCGTGATCTGTTTGGAGAGGAACATGGCCAGCCAGACGCTGGAGAAGAAGATGACCGCCGTGATGAGCAGCAGCATGAGGAAGAACGTAGTGCGGACGCGGTTGCGGTTGCGGAAGAGCTGCCAATATTCGTTGACGCCGGCGCGTATGCGCGCGGTGGTCTGGCCGAGGCCCTGGGGCATGGGCAGCGCTACCACCACGGTCTTGCCCGTTCGCGTGGCCGACATGCCCAGCGCGTATTGCTGGTTCGCTATTTTGAGCACCGGATCGTTGCCGCGCAGGGCGGCGGAAAGGAGGATTCCGGAGAGCGCGCCGTGCGATGGAACGTCTCCGCGTTCGCCATTGCTCAGCCATGTGATGACTGTGGCCTGGCTCGATTCCGGCGGAGCCTGAAAGCTGGCCAATACGCGCCCGTTCTTGGCGTAAACCACGACAAAGCCGCCGGCCAGCGTGATGCGGTGCGAGCCAAGTTCGGACTGAAGCCTGGTGCGGTTCCATTCCGGGGCTCCGGAATCGGCGATTGACTCGGCCTCGACCCGGGCGTTGCGCGCGACATACTGCACCAGTTCCTGCACCACGGCCTTCGAGTCGTTGTGCAGTTCCGAGACGTTGGGCGAAAACCAGCGGTCGATGGAGCGATTCATCAGCTCGAAGCTGAAGAGGAACATGAAGACCGCGGGCATCAGCGCGATGAGCACGGCGCCGACGACCATGCGCGTGCGCAACTGCGCCCCCAGCGTGTTGCTGGCCTGCGCGGCGTAGAGCTTGAAGATATTCCTGAGCAGCAGCATCAGCAGGACGATGAGCAGCAGGAAGATCACGACCGTAAGCCCGGTAAACGCCAGCGTTTCGCCGGAGGTGTCGGGATTCAGAAAGCTCACGTTGGGGGGATTAAAGGCCTGCAGCGCGCCCAGCAGCGCGAAGAACAACAGCGCCCCGCCCGCAAGCAGGGCTATCGATCGCCGCCGTGAATCGCCCAGGAACGGCATGGGCCGATTATAGAGCGGCCCATGCTGCGAAGGCACATTCCGATGAAGGCGCGGGCCCGGCGAGCCAGGCCGCGTCCGGTCAGATTTGCGAGCAGTCGAGTGGGCTCAAAACCAGGTTGTCGATCTTGCTCACGATCTGATCGAAGCCAAAGCGCGGACCGTTTTCCAGCTTCTTCCATTCCGGATCGCTGCTGAAGACGTTCCACTTGGCTTCAAGCTCGGCCATATCCGTGAACCAGAGCATATAAGTCAGATGGGGGAGGCGCGAGCCGATGAGCGTGTCGCCGAAGAAGACCGGGTGGAAGCCGGATTTGAGGAATACATCGAGTTCCCCGGCGCGAAACATCTCCATCTTGAGGATGTGTTCGGCGTTGCTGGGGCTCTCGTAGGTGCGCAGCTGAAAGATACGCTTGCCCTTGGTGGCCGCCGCGGCGGGAGGCGTGATCTTGGGCCAGTTGGGGAAGGCCGCCAGCAGGGAAATCTCCGCGTTCTGAAATGCCGGCGCGGTCGAGGTGGCATTCCAGAAGGGCCGCGCGGCCTTCAGAAACTCCGCATCCTGCGCCAGTCGCAGGTCAAGCTCGGCGAGCGTTGCGATGGATGCGCCGGGAATCAGCAGATAATAGGCCGGCGCTCCCTGGCCAATCTCCAGGCGGAACGCGCCCACCGGACCAAGGCCCATGCGCGCCGCGGCCGGCATCAGCGCATCACCGAAAAAGTTCTCGGTCAGCTTCTCCTGCGGGCCCATCACCATGTTGTAACGGCGAAGCTGGTAGAACTGGCGTGCGGCTGGGGTGGACGGTTGCGCCACTGCGTCGCCGGCTATGGCAAGAGTCGAAGCGGCAAGGGAAGCGGCGAGAAAATGACGGCGTTCCATGCGTTGTGACCTCCGCGTGAAAGCTCTCGTGAAAGCTCTATTGTACGGGACCGTGTTCGCCGCGCTGTTTACGCAATTACGCTCGCTGCGGCGGTCCAGGGCCGCTGCTGGCTTTCAGCCACGCCGCGATGGGTCAGCGTGCCCAGCCAGGTGTTCAGGCCCTCGGCAAGACCGGCGTCCTGCTTGAGGGCCGCGTGCGGACCGAGGTCTGCCAGACGCAACACATAGGGAAATGTGGAGTTGGTCAGCGCCAGCGTGGAGGTGTTGGGCACCGCGCCCGGCATGTTGGTCACGCAATAGTGCACCACGCCATCCACCACGTAGCTGGGTGCGGAGTGCGAAGTGGGCCGCGCCGTTTCAACGCAGCCGCCCTGGTCGATCGCTACATCCACAACCACCGCGCCCTTTTTCATCTGGGCGACCATGGCGCGGGTGACCAGCTTGGGCGCTGTGGCGCCGGGAATCAACACGCCGCCGATGAGCAGGTCGGATTCGTGCGTGACGTGCTCCAGGTTGTAGCTGTTCGAGGCCAGCGTGTAGAGCCGGCCGTTGAAGATGTCGTCAAGCTCGCGCAGGCGGTTCAGGTTCACGTCGATCAGCGTGGTTTTTGCTCCGAGACCCAGGGCAATACGCGCGGCATTCGTGCCCACAATGCCGCCGCCGAGAATGGCCACGTGCGCCGGAGGCACGCCGGGCACGCCGCCCAGCAAGATGCCGCGCCCGCCGCGCTCGCGTTCCAGATAGGTTGCGCCCACCTGCACGCTCATGCGGCCCGCGATCTCGCTCATCGGCATCAGCAGCGGCAGCATACCGCGGCTGTCACGCACCGTTTCATACGCAATCGAAATCATCTTCGCCGCAAGCAGCTTGTCAGTGAGTTGGGGTAGCGGCGCCAGGTGCAGATAAGCAAACAACACCAGGCCCTCGCGAAAGTAGGCGTACTCGGCTTCGACCGGCTCCTTGACTTTGACCACCATCGCCGTCTTGCCCCACACGTAGCCGGCGTCACCCACAATCTCCGCGCCGGCCTTCTGGTAGGCCTCGTCGGGAAATCCTGACTCCTCGCCGGCCTGCGTCTCGACCAGGACGGTGTGCCCGGCCTCGCAAAGTGCCTTGACGCCCGCGGGCGTGATGCCCACGCGCGACTCGTGATCTTTGATTTCTCTGGGAACCCCGATAATCATGCCGTGCTCCTGGTGGGGTTGGATGCCGGCGCACGGGAATAAACCACCGCGCCGGCCCGGCACCGGCTTCGCGATTTGGAAGGGCTGCTCCGCGCCGGGCATACCCCACAGCCTGACTGGGAACAATCCTACGGCGCAAACCGCTTTCAATGTGTGCAAAATTCGTGGTATAAGTGCCGTGTGAGAACGAAACGTGAAATAAATGGCAATTTGACGCAACAATCGCCCGCGACTTCGCCTTCAGGCAAGGTGGTGAGAACGGCGGATGCGCTCGACGATTTCGATACAGCCATTCTGGGCTTTCTGGAGAGTCACGGCCGCGCCACCAACTACGAGGTGGGCGAGGCGGTGGGCCTGTCGGCCTCTGCGGCTTCGCGGCGCATCCAGACGCTGGAAAACGCTGGCGCCATTCGCGGTTATCGCGCGCTCCTTGACGAGGGTCTGCTCGGCAAGGGCACAACGGTGTATATTCGCGTCACGCTCGACAGCGAGTCCGCCGCGGTTCTCGGCGCCTTCGAGGCCGCCGTTCGCCGCTGCCGCGATATTGTGAGCTGCCACCTGATGGCAGGCGAGTACGACTATATGCTCGTGGCCCGGGTGGCCGGCATTGACGACTACGGCAGGCTTCACCAGACTCATCTTTCCCGCTTGCCCGGGGTCCGGCGGCTCGAAACCAGCTTCGCGCTCCGGAATGTGCTCGACGCGCCCCGTGAGCAGTCCCGGGAAGTTGCATTGTAAAGAGAAACAATGTGTTGTAGGTTCGTTACGGGCAAGACATCCGCTTTGCAGAAATCACGCAGACCTTCGCGTGGCATTGCTTTGCAGACAGCAGGACCTGGAGCAGCAAAAAGGAGTGCGTTGAAATGGCAGGTACGGGCAAAGTAAAGTGGGACAGTGCAACAGGCGAGTGGATTTCCGAACCAGAGAGCACGGAAGAACCTGAATCCGCACCCGATGCGCCGAGTGGCGCACAGCAAAGCGCCCCCCAGCAATCTGCCGCTCAACCATCATCCGCACGGCAGCTATCTCGTCAAGAGACATCCATTGGACAATTACTCTCCGGCCTGCTCGGCAAAGCGCCTCAACTTCCCGTGTTGCTGCTGGTCGCGGGTATTCTGCTCGCAGTTGGGGCGATTATTTTTATGTTGCGTCGTCCCAAGAAGGTGCCCTCCTTTGAAGACCTGGGCGCCGGTATTTCCAACGTGGATGGATTGCGGGGCAATCTTACTGCACGCTGGCAGGGCCGTGCGGAGTACAAGTTGAGCTTCGGGCCTCTGCACCGGATCCAGAGCAAGGAGTTCTCGGCCGTGGTGAGCGATCCTTCGCAGCCTCTATGGATCAACATCCGGCTGCTGGATGCGACGGGCTTTGCCCTGTGCGGCAAACAAATACTTTTTCAATTTGATCCCGCTCAAGCTGCCGGCGGGGTTTCATCACAAGCGCACCTGGCGGCGAGGAAGACGGGTCTCAAAGCCGCCGGACTTGCCGCCGAGGAAGCTCAGGAACAACAGAGGGAACAGGGCAAGGACATCTTCCAGAATCAGCTTGGGGACAACGGGAAGGTTGTGGCCGTTACCGCCCAGGGCGTGCTGCCGTGCTCGATAAAGCAATACAGGCAAGCCAGTTATTGGGACTTTACCACCAATTTTCCCTCTGTTGACCAACAGGCCGCACTCGTGAAGCGGCGCGCCGCGGTTGCGCGAGCCGCCCTGCTCCGCAGAGAGGCTCGCAGGTACCGGACTACATTTTCGGTGGAAGGAGATAGCTTGATCACGGGGTATAACTACTCTACGGCAATGTTGGAAACCGGATCGGGACAAAGTTTCTTTGTTCCGAGCAACAGAGACCGGACAATCGCCGACGCATGGGCTGCCAGTAACTCGCTGATCCATTACAAGTGCACTGCTTTCACGACGTGCATTCTTACTCACCCGGGCGGCGGGCAAGCTATCTATGCCAGATCCATTCAGTGAGAATTGAGTCTTAGTGCATAGACCGCCGGCATGGACGGCGGCAGCCTTATTGCATCAATTCGCGTGCTTCCTTCCACAGATCGATGGATCCTTCCTGCGCGTGACGATCGATCTGTTTGAGCTCCGCCTTGCTGAATTCCAGCTTTTGCAAAGCATCGAGGGAATCATCGAGCTGCTCTACGTTGCGGGCACCGATCAACGCGGAAGTTACGCGGCGGTCGCGAAGCACCCAGGCGAGCGCCATCTGCGCCAGAGTCTGGCCGCGGCCCTCGGCTATTTCATGCAGTGCGCGCACGCGTTTCAGATTCGCCTCGCTGAGAAATTCACGCGGAAGCGAGGAATTTTGCGACGTGGCGCGGGAGTTTTTCGGCACGCCGCGCAAATACTTATTTGTAAGAAGGCCCTGCGCCAGCGGGGAAAATGCAATGCAGCCTGCGCCTAGCTCGTCCAGCGTGGCGAGCAGTTCCTTTTCGATCCAGCGGTTGAGCATGGAGTAAGACGGCTGATGGATGAGCAAGGGCACGCCCATGCTCTTGAGGATCCGCGCAGCCTCACGGGTGCGTTGGGGGCTGTAAGAAGAGATGCCCACATACAGGGCCTTGCCTTGTTGCACAGCGGTGACCAGCGCGCCCATGGTTTCTTCCAATGGGCAGTTATTCCAGGGGCGATGGGCGTAGAAGATATCCACGTAGTCGAGGCCCATGCGGCGCAGGCTGTCGTCGAGGGAGGCCAGCAGATACTTGCGCGAGCCCCCGATGCCGTAAGGACCGGGCCACATGTCCCAGCCGGCCTTGGTCGAGATGACTAACTCGTTGCGGAGTCCGCGAAAATCCTTGCGCAGAATTTCGCCGAAATTCTCCTCGGCAGAGCCATAGGGCGGCCCGTAGTTATTGGCGAGGTCGAAGTGAGTTACTCCGCGGTCGAAGGCGCGGCGGATTACCGCGCGGCTGGTCTCGAAGACATCGGCGCCGCCAAAGTTCTGCCACAGGCCGAGCGAGATAGGCGGCAGAACCAGCCCGGATTGGCCGCAGCGGCGGAAGGTGGCGCGGTCGTAGCGGGATGGATCGGGGATATAACTCATTTTCTGCGTGCTCCTTTTCATATTTTGCAGATTAAAGGTGGAACCTCATTTGATCTGCTCTATATTATCAATCTGCGCCCGCTGGAGCTTGTCGGAGTAATCCACGTACACAGCCTTCCAGGTGGTGAAAAACTCGAGTGCGCCAAGCCCTTCGCGGTGGCCGTTGCCGGTGTGCTTCACGCCTCCGAAGGGCAGATGCACTTCGGCTCCGATGGTCGGCGCATTGATGTAAGTAATTCCCGCTTCAAGGTCGCGAATCGCGGCAAATGCGCGGTTCAGGTCCTTTGTGTAGAGCGCCGTCGAAAGCCCGTAATCAATGGAATTGGCAATCTCGATTGCTTCTTCAAAAGTTTCGAATTCAAGCAGCGAGACAATCGGCCCGAAGACCTCCTCGCGCGCGATGCGCATGGCGGGCTTCACGCCGCTCAACACTGTTGGTTCAAAGAAGGTGCCGTGCGCATAACTGCCCTCAGTGAGCGCGTGGCCGCCGGTGAGTAACGTGGCCCCTTCGGCCAAAGCTATTTCCATATATCTCGTTGAAGTTTCTATCTGCGCCGCATTGATCTGCGGGCCTACTTCAACCGATTCATCCAGCCCGTCGCCGATCTTTAGCCTGGCCGCGCGTTCCACGAACTTTGCGGTAAATTCCGCGGCGATTCCTTTCTGGAGCAGAATGCGGCTGGTGGCCGTGCAACGCTGGCCGGTGGTGCCGAAGGCGCCCCAGAGCGCGCCGTCGAGAGCCAGGTCCAGGTTGGCATCGTTCATGACGATCTGCGCGTTCTTGCCGCCCATTTCCAGCGAGACCGCCTTGAAGGTGGCCGCGGCGCGCTGGCCCACGAGCGAGCCCACGGCGCTCGATCCGGTAAAGCTGATGGCGCGCACCCGCGGGTGCTCCACGAGCGCGGCGCCTACGGCCGGGCCTGTCCCGCAGACAATGTTGACCACGCCCGGCGGCAGGCCGGCGTCCACCAGTGTCTGGACCAGGTTGTAAGTGGAAAGCGGCGTGTCGATCGCTGGCTTGATGATGCAGGTGTTGCCGGCCACCAGCGCCGGAAAGAGCTTCCAACTAGGAATGGCCATGGGAAAATTCCAGGGTGTGATGAGGCCCACCACGCCCACGGGCATGCGGACGCTCATGGCGAACTTGCTGCCCAACTCCGACGGAGTGGTGACCCCAAATAGCCTGCGTCCCTCGCCGGCCACATAGAAGGCTTCGTCGATGGCTTCCTGCACGTCGCCGCGGGTTTCGACCAGGACCTTGCCCATTTCGCGGGTCATTTCGCGCGCGTACTGCTCCTTGCGCTGTTCGAGAAGCGCGGCGGCGCGGAACAGAATCTCGGCCCGCTTGGGCGCCGGCACCAGGCGCCACGAGGCGAAGGCCTTTTGCGCAGATGCGACGGCCAGGTCCACATCTTCCGCGTGGGAAGAGGGGAAAGCTCCTACCACGTCGGCGTGGTGGGCGGGGTTCAGGTTGAGGATGGTTTTGCCGCTCCGGGCAGGCAGCCATTGGCCGCCGATCAGATTGTGGTGCGTGGGGTAGGTCATGGGCGGTGCTCGCTTCGTGGGTTTCGGCGGTCAGGAATCGGCCGCAGGGATGATTGGGGACTTGGGAGGATGCCGCGCCGGCGCTTGCCAAGTCCCAGCGGACAGATGAGTTTACCGCAGATTATGGCGCGCGGCAGGGGCGTCCCGGCATTTGCCCAGGTTCCACCGCGCTCTGGGCCTGCTGGCCTTACAATATTTTTTGAGGTAAAACCAGAACACCCCCTATGTCTTTGAACGGCTATCCTTCGCGCTCATCGCGCTCGCACGGGCTACGTTCGCTCTTCAGCATGTTTTCGAGCGATCTGGCTATCGATTTGGGCACCGCAAACACCCTGGTCTTCGCGGCCGGCAAAGGGATCGTGGTGAACGAGCCCTCCATCGTGGCTCTCAACAAAAATACCGGCGAGGTGGAAGCCGTGGGCAAGGAGGCCAAGGAGATGCTGGGCCGCACGCCCGGCAACATCGTGGCCATCAAGCCGATGAAGGATGGCGTGATTGCCGACTTCAAAGTCACGGAAAAGATGCTGAACTACTTCATTCAGAAGGCGCACAACCGCAAGATGCTGGTGCATCCGCGGATCGTGATCGGCGTGCCTTCGGAGATCACGCAGGTGGAAAAGCGGGCGGTCGAGGACTCGGCTTACCGCGCCAAGGCCAGCGAGGTGTATCTGGTGGAGCAGGCCATGGTGGCGGCTATTGGCGCCGGACTGCCCATTACCGAGCCCTCCGGCAACATGGTGGTGGACATTGGCGGCGGCACGACGGATATCGCCGTGATCTCGCTTTCCGGAATCGTGTATTCGCGCTCGGTGCGCATGGCCGGCAATCAGATGGACGAGGCCATTACCAACTATCTGAAGCGTAAATACAATCTGCTCATCGGCGAGCGCACGGCGGAGCAGATCAAGATCGAGGTGGGTTCGGCGTATCCGCTGGACAAGCCGCTTTCGATGGAGATCAAGGGGCGCAACCTGATCGAGGGCGTACCCAAGACCATCACCATCGACGACGGCGAGATTCGCGAGTCGCTGGGCGAGTGCATCGCGGTGATTCTGAACGCTATCCGCGTGGCGCTGGAGCGCACGCCGCCGGAGCTTTCGGCCGACATCAGCGACCGCGGCATCGTGCTGACGGGCGGCGGGGCGCTGATCAAGAACCTGGATAAGCGCATCCGGGAGGAGACGGGATTGCCCGTCTCGGTGGCCGACGATCCGCTGGCCTCCGTGGTGCTCGGAACAGGCAAGATGTTGTCCGATTTCCGCCTGCTGCGCAAGATCAAAATCGATTAAGCAGGGAGCCGGGTTCAGGGTGCAGGGTCCCGAATCTTGCCGGCGCTTAGATCACATAAGTCGAATCACCAGTACGGAAGCATGGAATTCGCGCGTAAAAGGCCGAGAATCAGAGGGGCGGAGGTCTGGTACACGGCCAGCGGGCATGTAAGCGTTCTTTCTGATCACTGATCAGTGATCGCTGGCCCCGGACCTTTGATCCCTGCACCCTGTTTGCTATGGAATCTTTCTTCACCCGCTATCGGAACCTTGTGGTGCTGCTGGTTGTCGTGGTAGCGCAGATGGTGGGTCTCGCCGTCCAGGTACGGCGCAACACCTCGGGCCAGAGCACACTCAATACAAAGGATCAGTCCGGGGTGAGGCTCATCCGGCTGTGGGCTAATGCGATCGTCTCGCCGCCGGAAGAGGCGATTCACTTTATGAAGATGGGCGCAATCGGGTTATGGGAGAACTACATTGACCTGCGCGGTGTGAAGAAGAAGAACCGGCAACTGGAGAAGACCATTGGCCGGCTGCGGCTGGAACAGGCGGAGTTGCTTGAAGACGCGCGGCAAGGCGAGCGCCTGGAGGCGCTGCTCAAGTTTCAGGAGAACTATGTTTACAAAACTCTGCCGGCCCAGGTCTACGGCACCAGCGGCTCCCTGGGGTCGCATGTTTTCTACATCGACAAGGGTTCGGCCGACGGTTTGAAGCGCGATATGGCGGTGATTACGCCGGACGGGATCGTGGGCAAATTGCAGGACGTATTTCCGCATTCGGCGCAGGTGCTGGCCATCAACGATCAGACCAGCGGGGCCGGCGTGATCCTGATGCCCACGCGTATCCGCGGCATCCTCGAGGGAAACGCCTCGGGGCAGTTGGAAGTGGTAGGGGTTCTGGCCGATGAGCGCATCAAGCCGGGCGCACAGGTGCTTACCGCGGGTGACGACATGATCTTTCCGCGGGGCCTGCCGGTGGGCGTGGTGGAGAAGATTGCGCCCGATCCGGAACGCGTCGGCTTTGTTTATGTCATGGTGAAGCCGGCGGCGCACCTCAACCGGCTTGACGAGGTGCTGGTGATCACCTCGACCAAGCCGTATTTCTCCGCGCAGGCGAAACAGGATATCGCTACCAGCCAGGCGCTGGATGGAACCAAAGCCGCGAGTCTTTCCGCACAGCAGAGGAACGCGCTCATTAACGCCGAGGATCTGCCTACCCTTTTGGAGCCGAACGTGCCGGCCGATAAACAGCCGCTGTTCGACAGCGCGCCGCCGGCCCTGCCGCCGCAGCCGCCGCAACCGGTGCATCCGGACATCTTTTCGCCTCCCGCAACTGCGCAGGGTGGCAATGCCGGGCAAGCCGCGGGGACGGGACCAGAGCAAGGGGCACCGGCGCCCATTACAAACGCCGCCGGCAACGGCACGGGGAAGACCGGCGCGCAAGCAGTACCGCGGAGGCATCGATAACCATGGCCGTAATTGGCTCAAGTCTTCGCCGCGATCTGGAGATTCGCCGCTACCCGATTCTGGTTTACGTGCTGGTGCCGCTGGCTTCGCTGGTGCTGCAGGCGTGGCTGCCGCGCGAACTGGGCCGGTTTGCCTGGTTTGACCTGCCCCTGGTGGTAACCGTGTATTTTGCCCTGGGGCGGCGCAGCCCCATACAGGGCACGGTGATGGGCGCCGTGCTGGGCCTTTTCGAAGACGCCCTCTCGCATCGCGCAATCGGCGTGAACGGAATCGCCAAGACGGCCGTCGGGTTTATGGCGGCTTCGGTTGGCATCCGCATCGACGTGGAAAACCACGCCATACGGCTGCTGCTGACCTTTCTGCTCTCACTGCTTTCCAGCGCGATTTGCATCTTTATCTATCGCGTTTTGCTGGGGCTGGAGTACAAGTGGCAGTGGTTTACGGAGCTGTTTATCGCGATCGGCAACGCGGTGGTTGCGGTTATGCTGTTTCCCTTGCTGGACAGGCTCCAGATCAAGGATTACTAGGCAGGAAACCAGGGACTGCAACGCAGCCAACAGGGCGGCAAATCTGGCTGTATTCTGAAGGTGTATTCGGATGTTTTCCAACTCAGGCAGCCGCGGCGAGAAACTCTCTGGCATCAAGCTGGCCTTCGTGCAATACGGCATTCTGGCGATGATGCTGGCGCTCGTGGCGGGGCTGTGGCGCCTGCAAGTGCTGAACGTGGAGAATTTCAAGCAACTGGCGCAGCAGAACCGCATCCGTCAGGTGCCGATTCTTGCGCCCCGGGGGGAGTTGCTGGACCGCAACGGCCACGTGCTGGTAGCCAACTATCCCTCGGTCTCCTGTTTTCTGCTGCGCGACACGCACCGCAATATCGACGCCGACCTGCCACTGATAGCGCGCGGGCTGAACATGAGCGTGGACCAGTTGCGGGCCATTGTGCGCAGATACAGCTCCGAGCCCGGCTACCATCCGATCCCGATCAAACAGAACATATCGCCCAGCGAGCAGGCCTTCGTGGCCGCTAATCGCAACGAGCTGCCGGAGCTGGAAACTCTGGAAGTGGAGCGGCGGCTGTACCCGCCGAACGATTTCGCCGCGAATCTGATCGGCTACGTAGGCGAGTTGAGCCAGGCCGATCTGAACATGCCGCAGTACGCCTTCTACCAGCCGGGCGACGTGGTAGGCCAATCGGGCGTGGAGGAGTCGTACGACCAGTTGCTCCGCGGGCAGGACGGCTCGCGCGACGTGATCGTAGACAGCCGCGGCAGGGAGGTGGGCTACTTTGGCACCCAGCACGCAATTCCGGGCAAGAATCTGCGGCTGACCATCTCCGCCTACCTTCAGCGCGCTGCTGAACTGGCCTTGGGCAACCGGCAGGGCGCCATCGTGGCCATGGACCCGCGCAACGGCCAGATTCTCGCCATGGTCTCGCATCCCAGCTTCAATCCCAATCTGTTCTCGACGCGCATCAGCGGCGCCGAATGGGACAAGCTGATTGACAACCCCCAGAATCCGCTCATGAACAAAGCCATCCAGGCTCAACTGGCGCCGGGGTCGACGTTCAAGGTTCTGATGTCGGTGGCCGGGCTGCAGACCGGCGTCGCGCAGCACATGCGCGTCTTCTGCAACGGCGGAGCCAGCTTCTATGGCCACTATTTCCGCTGCGATGCGCGTCATGGATGGATGGATATCGAGACGGCGATTCCCGACTCGTGCGACACGTTCTTTTACACGCTGGCCTACAAGCTGGGGATCAATACCATCTCCAAATATGCCAAGAGGTTTGGTTTCGGCGAAAAGACGGGCATCGATCTGCCCAACGAGCAGCCGGGCCTTATGCCCTCGGCTCAATGGGTGCTGAGGACCTTCCATCACAAGTGGTATCCGGGCGAAACCATTTCGGTGGGGATCGGCCAGGGCCCCATCGAGGTTACGCCCATCCAACTGGCGAGAGTGGTGGGCGGAGTTGCCTCGGATGGACATATGGTGCGGCCTCACGTCGTCATTCAGAGCCAGCTTTCTCCATCGTTTCGCAAGCAGATTTTGGAGGACTATCCCGGCTCCGGCAAGGTTTACATTCCCATCAAGCGGCAGACCTGGATGACCATCACGAACGCGATGGCGCACACGGCTGATCCGGGCGAATTTCACACCGCCGCCTCGGCGCATTTGGATGGGATTGATATGGCGGGCAAGACCGGCACCGCGGAAGTGATGAGCGACGCCTACCGGAGAGCTCAAGGACTGACGGGCGTGCGAACTTATCCCAATGTGTGGTTTGTGGCCGTAGTGCCGCGGCGCAACCCTCATCTGGTTGTGGTTGTGCTCTGGGAGCACGGCGATTACAGCTTTTACGCGGCGCGCATCGCGGCGCGCGTGGTAACCGCCTATGTCGACAGGCAGCGGCGCCTGGCGCACAATCTGCCGCCGATGCAAGCCAAGGCGCCTGTCGAGGTAGGCGCCGTCTGGTCGGCTCCCGGGGTGGCCGGAGCGCAGTCTATCCAGGCCGGTCACTACCTGATGTTCCCGCATGTGGGTCCCGGGGAGCTGGCGAGGAATCGCGCTCCTGTGGCCGCGCATGCGCTTCGCAATCAAGCTGCGAACAATGCAGCGCGCCAGGGCGCCAAGCATCCGGGCCTGGCGTCGCCCGCCGCCGGACCACTTGCGCTGGGCACGGTTGTTCCCAAAGCACCCTGGACGCAAGATCCCTGGAAGGCGCCTTAAGTCCCATGCGCAGAATGCTGAGCTTCCGAGACTTCGACTGGGTGCTGTTGGGGCTGATACTCATCCTCAGTGTGTTTTCTGTCAGCGAGATTTATTCGACGACGGTACATACGCGGTTCGCCAGCTTTGCAATCAGACAGGTGTATTACATCACTGCCGGCGTGGTGGGGATGTTTCTCTTTTCGAGGATCGATTATCACCGCCTGTTGGATTGGGCTCCGTGGGCGTACGGCGCCGGGATTCTGGCGCTTGCCGCCGTGCTTTCGCCGCTCGGCCACGAATCTCTGGGCGGACGCCGCTGGATCAAGCTGGGTCCCGTGCTTGTGCAGCCTTCGGAATACGTCAAGTTCGTGCTGATTCTTACCGTGGCCCGCTACTTCTCCAACCTGGGCGGGCGCAACCTTACCTGGCGCGACATCTTCAAGTCCTTTATTCTCGTTGGTCTTCCCATGCTTCTGGTGATGAAGCAGCCTGACCTGGGAACCATGTTGACCTACGCGCCGATCCTGGTGGCGGGCCTGTTCCTGGGCGGCATCAACTTCAAGCAGGCGGCGATTCTGCTTATCTGTGGCACGTCGATAGTGGCCGGGGTATGGACCAGCGGCAGATTTTTGAAGCCATACCAGAAGGCCCGTCTAACCGCTTTCCTCAACCCGCAGGAAGACCCAAGGGGCTCGGGTTACCAGGTGATTCAGTCCAAGATCGCGGTGGGATCGGGCGGGATCTGGGGCGAAGGCATGGAAAAAGGGACGCAGACGCAGGGATACTTTCTGCCCGTTCCGTACACGGACTTCATTTTTGCCGCCTTCAGCGAGGAGCATGGGTTTATCGGCGCGATTATCATGCTGCTGCTATACTTCTTTATATTGATGCGTTTGATTCAAAACGCACAAACAGCCCCAGATCTGCCCGGTGCGTTGCTTATCATGGGAATCGTGGCTGTGTTGACCTTCCAGATTGCGGTCAACGTAGGCATGGCTATCGGCTTGATGCCGGTAACCGGAATCCCTTTACCGTTAATGAGTTACGGGGGTTCCTCTATATTGTTTACGTTCCTGGCGCTGGGCGCGGCGATGAATGTGCGCATGCGCCGGTTCGTGAACTGAGCGCTTCGGGGTGACGACGCCCGACGCGGATCGACGGCCTCATTCTTTGTGCCCCCGGAGGATTCCGGCGCATGAAGGAGCATATTTTTGGAATATTCGCCGGCAGGGTTCCGATGGACCGCAGACCGGCAGGATTGGGTTTATGAGCACGCAGGGACGGGAGCAAAACCGTCGGCGGCGTATGAAGCGTACGATCAGCGCCGCGTCCCCGGTAGGGTTTTACCCCAGCGAAGGGGATTTCCGTCCGGGGCCTCGGGAACGAGGGGTGGAAGAGTCTCTGCGATCGGATCACCGCACTGTGCATTTCGCCAGATCGGCGCGTCAAGAAACGCGCCGCGGTTTGCCGCCTCCGTGGGCGGGCCCGCGCAGGGCTAATCACCGGTCATGCCACCCCGTATCCCCCTTTCCTGCCAATTCGCTGCGATTCCGTCCATCCTTGCCGCAGATCCCGGCATGTCCAAGCTGCCGGGCGGAAAGGTACGATGGCAAAAGAGATTTGTATTTCCAGCACGCCGCACGAAACGCGGCTTGCGATTCTTGAAGACGACCAGCTCGCGGAGATTTACTACGAGCGCGAAAACGAGTACACGCTGGCAGGGTCCATTTACAACGGGCGGGTTACCCGCGTTCTGCCGGGCATGCAATCGGCATTTGTGGATTTGGGCCTGGAGCGCGACGCTTTCCTCTACGTAACCGATTTCATCGAACTGGAAGACCAGGCGGAAGCGGACGAACTGGAGCGGGCTGCGGCCAGCGGTGCGGGGCAGCCTCCGCGCGAGGTGCGGCACGGCAACAGCCGGGCTGAGGAACGCAGCCACGGAGCGAGTCCGAAGGCGGAACGCCGCGAAGAGCGGCGCGCCGGCGAACGCAAACCCGCTGCACGGATTGAGCCTGAGGCAGCCGAAGCCGAGGTGGTTGCCGGGGAGCCTGTGGCTCCGTCGGGGCCGGCAGATGTGGCGCGGGAGGAATCCGGTGTCCAGAGCGGACGGCGCTGGCGCGGACGGCGTCATCGCCGCGGCCGGGGGGTGGCTGTGCCTGGCGAGTCCGCTGCGGAAACCGAAGCAATGGTTGAGCTGGTTGCGGAAGCGCCTGCGCCGGAAGCCTCTGCGGAAGCAGAGGTTGCTCCGGATATCAGTGCAGCCGCCCATGCGGCCGGTGCAGTTCCGGAAGAGAGTCATGCGGCTCCGGCGCATCGCGGCCGCCGTTCGCATGCGGCTCCGGCTCCGTTTGTTCTGCCCGGCGAGTCCCTCTCGAAATATGGTGGAACACCAGCGCCCGAGTCGTCCAAACCGGCTTGGGAGCGGGCTCAACCCGCGCCGCTGGTCAGCTCATCCAGGCCCTCAACGCTGATTGAGGGGCCGCTGGGGTGGGACGGCAGCGGGCTTTTGCCCGGTGAGTCGCTTGCGCTTCATCGCTCTGCTCGAACCGAGCCTGCCGCGGAGGAAGAAGATGCCGCGGCCGCATCTGAAACTGGCATGGAGCTGGTGGCGGAGACGACCGAACCGGCCACCGAGGACTCCGAGGTTATCGAGGAAAGCGCAGAATTTGCCGTGTCGCGAGAGTTTCAGCCTGCCGGAAAGCAGTTTCTGAAAGAACGCTTCCCCGAACTCGAAGAGGATCTTGCGGGCTCCGGCGCTCCGGAGTTCGAGCTGGAGATCGAGCTGGCAGCGATGCCGATCGCGCCGCGCGAGGTAATCGAGGTTGTGGAAGCGGACAGTGAACAGTCGGCCACTTCCGAAGCCGTCGCAGAGGAGACGGATGCCTCCGCATCCCACCACGTCGACCCTATTCCGCCCAGCACCTTCAGGCTTTTCGGGATAGGCGGTAAGAAGAAGCAGGAACAGCCTCTCGAAGAAAAGCCCGGTGAGAGTCCCGTTTCGGCCTCCGTTGCCACGGTTTCGGCCTTCGCCCCAGGCTCCGGGGTTATCGAGGAAGAGGTCATTGAGGGTGAGGAATATGATACCGTCCCTCATCATCGTCATAAAGCCGAAGCCGGCGACCTGGACGATTACGAGGAGGAGACGCTGGCCTCACAGATTCGCTCCGGCGGCTTGGGCGAGATGCTGCAGGAAGCGCATCTCGATCACCGCATTGAGCTGGACCTCGAGGAGAAGAACGGCGACGAAGAACCGGAAGGAGAAGAGTCTGTAGCCGAGGTGCAGCCCGGCGTGGGCCATGCGCGCCGCGAGCGGGGAGGACGGGTGCGCCGCGGGCGCGCCGTCCAGGGACGCGGCGAGCACCGCGGGCCTTCGCGCCGCTCGATGCAGACCACCGATATACCGGTCATCAGCGACCTGCTGAAGCCCGGGCAGGAGATCCTGGTGCAGATCGCCAAGGAGCCGATTGCCAAGAAGGGCGCGCGGATTACCAGCCACATTGCTCTGCCCGGCCGGTTCCTGGTCTTCATGCCCACTGTGGGCCATGTGGGCGTGAGCCGCAAGATCGCCTCCGACGAGGAGCGCCACCGGCTCAAGAGGATTCTGCTCCATGAGCGGGGTGAATCGTCGGGTGGATTTATCGTTCGCACGGCGGCGGAGGGCGCATCTGAAGAGGAGCTGCGCGCCGACCTGCGTTTTTTGATCCACCTGTGGGAAGAGATCAAGCAGCGCTCCGACGCATCCAAGTCGCCCGCGCTCATCTATCATGACCTGTCGCTCATCGAGCGCATTCTGCGCGATCAGGTGAGCGCCGACTTTACCAACATCTGGGTGGATTCGGAAGCCGACTACGAGCGCATTGTGCGCTTCCTCAATCGCTTTTCGCCTTCGCTGGTACGCCGGGTCAAGCTGTACACGAAGGAGACGCCGCTCTTCGAGCACTTCGGCATTCAGGACGAAATCTCCAAGGCGCTGCGCTCCAAGGTGTGGCTCAAGTCGGGCGGTTCCATTGTCATCAACCAGACCGAGGCGCTGGTGGCCATCGACATCAACACCGGCAAGTACGTAGGCAAGTCGGCGCGGCTGGAGGACACCATCCTCAAAACCAACCTCGACGCGGTGCCGGAGATCGTGCGCCAGATTCGCCTCCGCGATCTGGGCGGCATTATCGTGATCGACTTTATTGACATGGACGAACGCAAGAACCGCTACAAGGTCATGGCCGCGCTGGAAGAGGCGCTGAAGAGCGACCGCGCCCCGACCAAGGTTCTGCAATTTAACGATTTTGGCCTTGTGGCCATCACGCGCAAGCGCGTCAAGCAGTCGCTGGAGAGGACGCTGAGCGTGCCGTGCCCCACCTGCCAGGCCACCGGCATGGTGAAGAGTCCCGCCACCGTGTGCAACGAAATCTATGTGGAGCTGCGCAAGATGCGGAAGCACTTCGAGGGCGAGGATGTCATGGTCCGGGTACACCCCGACACGGTCAAGGTGCTCAAGGCGGGGAATGGCCGCTGGCTCACCGAGTTCGAAGAACTGGTAGGCAAGAACATCCTGGTCAAGAGCGATCCGGCGCTACACCCCGAGCAGTTCGACATTCAGGGCTGAGCTCCCCTTCATGCAAAACTCGTGGCCGGGTGGTGGTCCGGCCACGTTGTTTCTAGTTCGATGCTAGTGCACAATGTGAAATGCCTGCGTGAGAATGGCTGTTTGCGGGAGTTTTTTGGCGGCCACGCAAACGGAAATCGCATTCAGGGGCAACCAGCTGCCCAATTCGGTGTCTAATCTAATTGCAGGACTTGTGTTTCCGGGAAATCACAACAAATTCTGATTGTTGAGGTTAAGCCATGTCATCTTCGTGTTTGGCGCCGCTGCTGCGGCGAATGAGCTTTCTCAGTCTCGCGGTCATGCTTGCAACTGGTGCGGCAAGCGCGCAATCTGCCGCCTCTCAAGCTTCGCCTTTCGTCAAGGCCGCCTTGTACTCCGGCAGCTCAAGCACGAGCTCCTCTCCTTCGTATTCGTCGTCGGCGCAGGTTGCCAGGATGGCCATACCTGCGAGTCTGTCTGCGTTCTCCAAGGCGCCGGCGCCGGGTGCGGCAGGCGGCGGCAACACTTCCTACGGCGGCGGGGGATTCTTCCATAGCTGGATGAAGAACTTCGCTTTCGAAGCCGGGGGCGGCTTCAACGCCCCGAATTCCAATAACGTGACTTACGGCGGCAACTTCAGCGTCGGCGCCGGGGCGCACTTCGGTTCGCACATCTCCGGGCTGTTCGAATTTCAATTTTTTCAGGACAAACTGCCGGGCAGGATCATTGCTCAGACGAAGGGAGCGGCTACGGCCGGCCATGCCCGCATCATTGGCCTCACCTTCGATCCCATCTACGACTTCTTTCCGAAGGCCACGAACGATCTCTACGTAACCGGCGGCGGGGGCTACTTCCACAAAGGGACTTCATTCCTGGCTCCGCAGCTGACCACATTTTGCTACTACTTCTATTGCGGCCAAGGCTATGCGAACCAGTCGATCGAGACCTTCTCAAGCAATTCGGGCGGCTGGAGCATTGGCGGCGGCTATATGCATCGCTTCACGAGCATGTATGGGAATCGCCGTACCATGAAGCTCTTTGCACAGGTCCGCTATCTCGACATAGACTCGGCGCCGATCGTCGGGAAGACGACAAGTAGTAGTATTCCTCCCGTGACCATTTCCGGTCCGACCAAGATCATCCCTGTCACGCTCGGCATTCGCTGGTAGCGCAGCGCAGGGTTTAGGGGGCGAACTCCGGGTTGTTCTGCGGTTCGTCCCCGACTCCAGAATCGAATCCATTAGCGAGGTCCGCCGCCAGTTTGCGGCCCGGTCCGAGGTCAGACTGGACTGCAGGCTGGAAGCATGGGCGCGGAGGATCGTACTGCAATGTGGGAATTCCGGGTGCCCGGCTCGGCATTTTTCGCTGGGAAAAAATTATCTGCAAAAAAATCTGTGGAAAAGAAAAATATTTAGAGGGGGGTGTGTTTGCGGTCCAGCGGTTTGGGTGCGCGGAGCACGCTTCCGGCCACCTGAGCGGCGGCCCGGCTTCCGGGGGCGACAGGATGCATGGGGACGAGCGAGGGCGCTGGGGCTGCCGATGCGGCAGCAGGGATGTACTCGGTCATAATCGTGTGCTCCGTGGGCTGGCGTGTGGAACTGCTAACGGTTCTATTGTCGGCGATGGGGCGGAAATTACCTGCAACGGTAAGTTGATGGATTCGCGTAGGTTACGGCGCACGGGGCTTGACGAGTTTGTGGGAGACGCCTCGGAGTCAGGCGCTTCCGGCTTTCCGGAGGTGGAGGAATGCGGTTGGTCTGGCTGGAGCGGAAGGATTAAAGGTCAGGACTGCCCGCCGGCCGATCATCTGACTGGCATGAAATCGATGCGCCAGGTCTCTGCCTGGATGATATTGAGCCTGTCGATTACCATAAATTACTCCCCAAATCGGGACCCCAGGCCTGCTCGCTGGTACAACTTCAAGCGGTCAGAGATCTGGTCGATTTTGAACAAGTCTTGCTTTGATCAGAGCCAGCGGAACTGGGGTCAGAAGTGAAAGCCGTAGAGAAGCTGGCCGTAGATTTCTCGCGGGGTGCTGTAATGGAATCCGCCGAAGGTGAGGCTGTTGTCGAGCAGTTGCCGATCATTGGTTACGTTCATGGCGGTAAGGCTGAGCTGATAATCCTTGTGAATATTCTTTCCCGCAGCCAGATTGACGGAGTAGTGCTGCGGCAGATAAGTTCCGGGGTATTGTGCCGTCTTAAAGCCATTCCAGAATCCAGAACCATATGAAACGTTGATGGAGCCATAAGTCCGCGACGGCAGTTGCGCGTTGAAGCCGACGCTGAGCGTGTTGCGCTGATCGTGATCGAGAGGCGTATAGCCGGGCGGCACGGCACAGGCCGGCGAGCCAGGCGGATAGCAGATGAGACCGCCTGTGATGGCTCCGCGCTGCTGTGCAAGCTGGTTGGAGTAAGCCAGATGAAACTGCCCGTACTTCCAGAGTTCTGGCGAGCGCACAGTCAATTCCCAGGCTTGGATGAGCGCACCGTCAACGGTGATGGGGATGAAGATGCTTGATTCGCCGATGTTGCTGTGATCGAGGAAGTTATTGGCACGGGTTTCAAAGGTGTCGGCCGAAAGCACCCAGCCTTTGAGCGGGATGGTGACGCCGAACTGATGTTCCTCGTCGCGCTCACCATGCAGCGGGACGAAGCTGGTGTTGTTGGAGCGGGCGTAAGCAAGCACCGGACCGGAGACGCTGGTGAGCGGCGGGGGCTGATAGAAATGGCCGTAAAAGCCGCGGAAGACCCAGCGAATATAAGGGATTTCGACGGCCATGCCGACGCGGGGGAATACATAGTTTTCGCTGATGACCGCGGCGAAGTATGACTCGCGCAGGCCAGCGAAGATGGTGGTCCAGCGGCTGAGCTTCAGGGCGTCCTGGGCATAGAATTCGGCAACGCCGCCGGTGACGATGTTGCGCTCGGCCACGGAGGGCGAGCCATCGGCAAAGGTCGATCCAAAGAAGTCATTTTCGTGCTGGGAGTAGCTGTACAGCCCTGCTTTGATGGAGTTTTTTTTGAGGATAGCTGTAAAAGACGCCTGCAGACCCGCGTAGTTTCCGGTCTGATCGGAGGATGTGGCCGCCGGGGCATCGCGCGGACCGGGCAGGTAGTGCGCGCGGTTGTAGTGGAAAAGGGGCGAAACGTTGAGCACGGAGTGGCTGTTGATGTCGTGGACCCAAGTGAAGGCGATGAACCCGTCGTTTTCGCGTTCGCTGTCGCGAAGCTGGCTGGTGGGGAAGATCTTATTCTCGTAATCGTTGGGGTTGGGATCGTAGGGAATCTGATAGTAGTCGGTGCGAAGCTGCGAGACGAGACGAAGCTGATTGCCGGGGTTGGGATTGTAGATGAGGGAGTTGAAGCCACCGTAGCCGTTGTCGGCATCGTGATAAGGCTGGGGGACCGGCGGCATGAGCCCGTAGTCGCTGCGGTTGCCGTTTGCGCTGAGATACCAGGCGAAGCGCTGGGTGTGGCTGCCGAAGCTGAGCTGGTCGTTGGTTTGGTCATAGCTGCCGCCGCTCAAAACGAGTTGGCCGCGGCGCGTGCTCTCGAAGCCGGTGCGAGGAACGATGTCGAAGATGCCGTAGGTACGGTCGCCGAGGTCGGCCTCGTAGCTGCCGCGTTCAATGTCGAGGTAGTCGATGTCGAGCGGATCGATGACCGGGCCGATGTTGGAGGCGATGTTAGTGTTGGGAATTTCGACTCCGTCGATGAGCCAGCTTAACTCGTGGCCTCCGCGCACGTGGAGCATGTCGTGCACCATGTAGGCCCCGGGCGTGTAGTCGGTAATCATCGCGAGGCTGTTGGTGCGGCTGGCGCCGGGTGTTTCGGCAATTTCCTGACGGCTGACCAGGGTGGTGGGAGTCATGGAATCGGGACTGATGGTTGAGGTTTGCGCGCTGACCACGGCGGATTGCCTGGCCGTAGCGATGGCAAGCACAAAGCGCAACATGGGCTGGCTGTTGGCGGTTACCGTGACGATCCGCTTTTGGGGCGCGAAATTTGTTGCCCTAACGGTGAGGATGTAGATGCCGGCGGGCACGTTGTTGAAATGAAAGCCGCCATCCGGTCCTGTTGTCTGGGTGAAAGACAACGCCGAGTGAGCCGCGCGCATGGCGACGCGCGCGCCGCGGACAGGGCGATGCGAGGGATCGAGTACGACGCCCTCGACAGGAGCGAAGACTGAGGCGAAGGCGCATGGACTTTGAGAGAGAAGGAAAATCGCAACAAGAGCAGAAGCAATTACACTGATGCGGCGCGCGGGGCTTTGCCCCCAACAGCGGAAAAACGATGCAGCAGCGCGGGGATGCGAGACGGAGCGGGCACCAGAGTTAGAAGCTTCGTCACGGCGGTTAAGCGAAGCATCGCGATACCCTGCAAGATCTTGATTCCATATATAGTTTTTGGGAGAACTCCTGCCTGTCGACCTGCGGCACATACTCTGAGTATAGGAGGTGAGGCCGATGGGGAGGATGTGTCAAATTGTTGCGCGAGGAAAGGCGTTGCCAGCCGCGGCAAGCGCATCACCCTTTACCCCCCGAAGTGCTAGATTGAAGGTGGACGCAGTTGCGGCGGTTCCCCGCGCAAGAGGCGGGTGAGCGGGCGCTCTGAGAGTTGCAGGCTGATGTGAATCACGACGCCATGACCATCTCCGCCGGTCCACGCCTTCGAGCCGCGCTCGTGCTGGCGATTATTGCGGACGTACTGGAAATGATTGTCTTCCCGCTGTTCATCGATGGCGGCATCTCGCCTGTGGATGACGTGGTGGATCTTTGCGCCGGCGGCCTGCTCACCTATCTTCTGGGCTGGCACTGGGAGTTTCTGCCGTCGTTCCTGGGCAAGCTGGTGCCCGGCATCGATGAGGTTCCGCTGTGGACGCTGGCGGTCGCCAATGTCTATCGCAAGACGAAGCAGATTGCGGTGACGGCCGAAGCGAACGGGGTGGAATATCGGCGGGAGAGAAACGTGGGGCACTCGTGAGGTTGTGCTTCCTGCGAGCACGGTGCGGTAACCGCGGTTAAAGCTCGTTGAGAATCAGCACCACGCGCCCGGTGAGCAGATCGCCGGGCGTTTCGCTGTGGTCGATTTCCAGCAGATCCACGGGAAAGACGATGTTGTGCGGGCGCAGGACGAGGCGGCTGGCCAGGAAATCCGCGTAGCGGAGGACGAGATGCGAGCCCTGACGCACGGCGTAGAGATTGGGCCGGTTGGGGCGGTAGGGGGCCAGCGAATTGTAGTGGCGATCGATGAGCGCCAGCGCCTCGGGCAGCACCAGCGGTTCCATGGGCAGAGCGTCGGGGGAGGGAATGCGCACGGCGACAAAGCGCTGCCAGGTGCGCCGGCTGGTGGAGGGTCGCGCGCGAAGGCCCTTGAGCACGCCGCCGGGCAGATGCAGCACCGTCTGCACCGCGGCGGGGCGGATGATGGGTTCGAAGAGCGCCACGGCATGAGAGACCACGGGGACCGCGCTGCTTTCGCCGTCGGCCGCCAGAGCGGCGGCGCGCGACGCGGCGGGCAGCAGGTCGCCGGCGCTCAGATGCTGCGCGGTGAGAATGCGGTCCATGGCCTCGAGCGAAAGCTGGCGCCGGCTGCGCAGGAAATTGGACAGATGGGCCTGTCCGAAGCCGGTTTGGCGGGCCAGCAGGGAGACGCTGAGCGTGCCCCGCTGTATCCTGCGCAGCAGTTCCAGGCGGAGACGTTCGTGCATCTGAGTAAAGTTCATCTGTGGATTGTTCACCACCAGCAATGGGTGACGAGGCCCCAGGAATTCCTCTGGCAAAGTTATCAGGGCAGATTCGCCAAGATTCCTGGTACCTGGCTTTCGCCTGAAAAGCCGAAGGCCGGAAATGACCCGGGGACAATTGACGCATAAGAACCATCTTTCTACATTGGGTTTACTTCATCTAGCAATGGCTTGAGGGAATTTTCAGGGAACTGCTCTATGACAGCTATCTTGAGCGGGGCGGAAATACTCTCCTCTTTGCCGGTCAGTGGATTGCCGGCAGTGGGGTTAGTGCGTCCGGCCATCCCAATCCAGCACCGGGAGGCGCGGCAACGCGGCCCCGGCCGGCCAGGGCGGATATTCCAGGATCTGCGCGCTGTGTGCATGACAAAACAACGAGAGGACACAGGCGGCAATCCCCCATCAGGACAAGAGAACCTGAGTTGCCCAGCCCGGTTCTCTTCACCCCGCTGTTCGAAATACGTTCGGAGAGTCCGGCGGGTGAAGACTCTACGGAGAATCGGTCATGGAGTTGCGCGTGCAATTGAAAATCTGTGAAGGGTGCGGCTGTCTTTGGTACCGCGCCCAAAGCCACGGCAGCGTGTACTGCCGGGAATGTGAAACAAAGCTGCGGGAGTTTCCGTTGCCTGCAAGCAGGAAGCGGCGCGGCCGGCCCAGCCGCAAATTGCTGGCCAGAGTCTGGGCGGTGGCGGAGACAACGGGAGGGATGGAATGAGCGCAGCCCTTCAGTTGCCAATGATTTGGGGAGCTGGTAACGCAGAAACGGCACAGCAAGGCAGCAGGAGCGAGTGGGAGGAACGCGCTGTCCTGGAGCTTGCCGAGGCCTGGCCGGCTGACGAGGCGGACGAGGATGGGGAGCCGTCCGTAAGCCTGGCCTTTTACCGGAAGCATACGGAGAGTACGCTGCGCCGTTTTCTGTATGCTTCCCTGCAGGTGGGCCGGGCGCCGTCCGTTCTGAACGACCCGGTGGGCCGCGGCTGGGTGTCAAGCCGCACGGTGCGCACCTTTGAGGATGCTCTGATCTTCGTCCTGGACGTGGAACGATGTCTGAACCGGCTGGGCGCGCTGGATCGGCAGATTCTGAGCCGGATCGTGCTGCAGGAGTACACCCACCCCGAAACAGCCGCGCTGCTGGGCATGAGCGTGCGCTGCGTTTCCTACAAATTTGCCCAGGCTCTGGACCGGTTGACGGAGAAGCTGCTGGATGCCGGACTGCTGTTTTTGCCGGAGTGAGACTCGCTTGCGGGAACGGCGAACTCGTACCGCGTGTGTGCAGATTCATTACCACCCAGGCCCCGAGATCGGGGCCTGGGCACCCAAATCCGCGGACCTGGTTACGAAATCATGAGGGCACGGGACTGAAGATTTGCTTTGCCGCGTACGGGGCGAAAAATTCTCTATGAAACGGTTTCCCCGGATTGCGTCCGGTTGAGCGGGCTCTATCCGGGGCTACTTTCGGCCCTTGCTGCGGGAGGAAATGCCGTTGATGGTTCGGCTGTAGCGGGCTGGTCCATGCCGGGCGCGTGCGACGCGGTCGGTGCCGCTATCTGCAGCAGCGCCGGGCGCGGGTCAAGGTCATCGGCGCCGAGCAGAGTTGCCAGGGCCCGTGTGTCCCAGCGGCGCAGCGCGGTGCCGAGCAGCAGCTTCAGGTCGGAGATGAATGTCGCGCGCGCCGCGTACTCCGCGTCGAGCTGGTACTTAGCCGGCATTACCTTTGAGTGGTAGAACTCGCGCAAGCGGAGCCTCGGAACCCGTTCCAGAAGCGCCTCTTCGCGGGCGAAGACCACGGTGGCCGCGCCGGTGATTCCGGGGCGGCACTGCGGATCGCGAAACTCGTACTCGCGCATCTTGGGCCGCGGGCCGACCAGGCTCATATCGCCCAGCAGCACATTGGCAAACTGCGGCAGTTCGTCGAGCTTCCATTGGCGCAGAAACCGCCCGATGGGCGTGAAGGGCGGCTTGCCGGCCGCGAAAGCCGTGTACGCACATCGCAGGGTGCGGAACTTGAAGATGGTGAACGGCCGGCCGCGACAGCCCACGCGCTTTTGCAAAAACAGAATGGGGCCGCGCGAGGTGAGACGCACGGCAAGCGCGATCAGCAAGAACGCCGCGATCAGCGCCGGCAGTACCGCCAGAACACAGGCGCAATCGAAGAGGCGCTTGGACGGCGAGCGCGTCCAGGCACTGGGCGGCGAAGAGGATGAATCAATGCCCGCAGTTTGAAAAGTCCCAAGCGTATACGAATTGGCCCTCAACCCGATCTCCCGTGGGTGTAACAGCCGGTCATCTTTCGGGGATGATTCCGCGCGCCGGTAACGGCGGCCGGGCTGGATTTGCAGCCGGCAAATTGCGGAGGGTGCACCGAAGGCAGTTCTCCATCCGCCGCTCGTTGGTACGACACGAGTCTTCTATTCGCCAGTCACCCCGTGAAGCAGTCACACCGGTGCAGCATCGGGGACGATGAAAAATTGTATGGAAACGATACACAGCACTATAGCAGACCATCCCGGCGGCAGCAGCGGAAATTGCGGAACGGTTCCGGACAAGAGCCGTTTCCGCCTTGACTCGCATGACGGCAGCGTTTATTCATGGTCCATGCCGATGATGGAATGCAGGGCCGCATGCTGATCCGATCACGAGCGCCGTTGCGGCTGGGGCTGGCCGGCGGCGGCACCGACGTTTCTCCGTACTGCGATCAATTCGGCGGGGCGATTCTGAACGCCACGATCGACTATTACGCCTATGCGTCACTGGAGCCGCTGGAGACGGGCACGGTGGAGTTTGTCTCCGCCGATCTGCGGCAGAGCGCCAGTTACGGCGCCGTGCCCAGGCTGGAAAACGACGGCTGCCTGGATCTGTTCAAGGCGGTTTACAACCACGTGGTGCGTGAGTTCAACGGCGGCGAGCCGCTAAGCCTGCGCGTGAGCACGCAGGTTGACGTTCCCGCCGGCTCGGGGCTGGGCTCGTCGTCGACGGTGGTGGTGGCCATGCTGGCCGCCTTTGCCGAGTGGCTGAAACTGCCGCTTGGCGACTACGAACTGGCGCAAACGGCCTACGTGATCGAGCGGCAGGAGGCAGGGCTGCAGGGCGGCAAGCAGGACCAGTACGCGGCGGCGTTCGGCGGCTTCAACTTCATGGAGTTTGGTCGCGATGGGCAGGTGCTGGTCAATCCGCTGCGCGTGAAGGACTGGGTTGTCTCCGAACTGGAGGCTTCGCTGCTGCTGTATTTCACCGGCACGTCGCGCGCTTCGGCCGACATCATCGAAGAGCAGCGGCGCAACGTGCGCGACCACAACGCGCCGGCGGTGGAGGCGATGCACGCCATCAAGGAAGAGGCTTTTCGCATGAAGGAGAGCCTGCTGCGCGGAGATTTTCAGCGGCTGCACGAGGTGCTGCGCGGGAGTTGGGAGTCAAAGAAGCGGATGGCCAGCCAGATCACCAACGAGCACATCGAGCGGCTCTACCTGTGCGCGCTCGATGCCGGGGCGCATTGCGCGAAGATCTCCGGCGCGGGCGGCGGCGGCTTCATGATGTTTCTGACCAATCCGATTCACAAGGACCGGGTGGAAGCGGCCCTGCGTGCCGAGCACAATGGCGGCGCGGCCTACCGGTGCCACTTTACGGAAGTGGGGGCTACAGCATGGAAGGTGCCATAAGCGATCTTGTGCGCGCGGAGTTAGGCGCGGCCGCTTTCGTGTTACAGGCCGCGGCAACCGATGCCGCGCTGCATGCCGAAGTGGCGCGGGCGGCGGAAGCGACTGTGGCCGCGCTGAAGGCAGGTTGCAAACTGATGGTGGCCGGCAACGGCGGCAGCGCCGCCGACGCGCAGCACCTGGCGGCTGAGTTTGTCAACGTGCTTTCCGAGGACCGGCCCGCCATGCGCGCCGTGGCGCTGACCACAGACACTTCGATTCTGACCGCGGTGGGCAATGACAGGAGCTTCGATGGCGTCTTTGCTCGGCAGATTGAGGCGCTGGGCACGGCGGGCGATGTGTTCTTCGCCATCTCGACTTCGGGTAACTCGCGCAACGTGCTGCGCGCGCTGGAAGCGAGCCGCGCGATGGGCATCATGACTGTGGGACTGACGGGAAGATCCGGCGGCAGGATGGCTGCGCTGTGCGACATTTGCATGCGCGTTCCGGCGGAGGTGACCATGCACATTCAGGAGGCTCATCTGGCCATCGAGCACATTTTCTGCATGCTGGTGGAGCGGGGACGCTTTGGAGCCGAGCGGTTCACCACGGCGGGAAAGCGCTAAGGACGCGGTAATGGAAGCGATTGTTCTGGCGGGCGGGCTGGGAACGCGGCTGGCGGGCAGACTGGAAGGCGTGCCCAAGCCGATGGCTCCGGTGGCCGGGCGGCCATTCCTTACCATTTTGCTCAATCAGCTTCAGCGCGCTGGCTGCACGCGCGCGCTGCTGTCGGTGGGGCATCTCTACGAGACGATTCAGCGGCATTTTGGCGCGGAGCATCGCGGCATGCAGCTCGATTACGTGATTGAGCGCGCGCCGCTGGGCACGGGCGGCGCCATACGCGCGGCGCTGGCGCATGCGGTTGACGACAGTGTTCTGGTGCTGAACGGCGATACGTATTTGCAGGCCGATTACGCGGCCATGATGGGCTTCCATGCCGGCGAAGGTGCGCGCATGACCATTGCGGTTACACACCAAGCCGACATTGTCCGCTACGGCGGCGTGGTCGTGCGAGGATCGCGCATTGTGGGCTTCGAGGAAAAAGGCCGATCGGGGCCCGGCTGGATCAACGCGGGCACGTATGTGCTGGGCCGCGACCTGCAATGGCCGCCGGAGCTGGGCGAAAAGTTCTCCTTCGAGACGGATTTTCTTGCGCCGGGAATCGGCAGGCTGACTCCGGCTGCCTATGAAGTGGATGGATTCTTTCTGGACATTGGCGTGCCGGAGGATCTGGACCGGGCACAGAGGGAGTTGGCGGGGCTTGAGCCATAAATGGCAGCGTTGCCGAGAAGTTGATCCCGGGTCTCAAAAGCGGGACCCGGGGCATCCATTTTTGATGAAGCGGTAAACTGGCGGCGATCGGTGCCGCTCGTCCTTGCAGTTATACGACCGCGTTGTGCGCGATCACTTCCCGGTACCACTCGGCGCTTAGCTTGGGCGTGCGCTTCTCGGTTTTGAAGTCCACGTAGTGAATACCGAAGCGCTTGCTGTAGCCGTCGAGCCACTCGAAGTTATCGAGGAGGCTCCAGAGGAAGTAGCCCTTGACGGGATAGCCCTCCGAGGTGGCGCGGTGCAGTTGCGAGAGATAGTTGCGCAGGTACATGATGCGGTCGGTGTCTTCGATGCGGCCGTCGGGGCGGAATACATCGTCGGCGGAGCAGCCGTTTTCAGTGATGTACACGGCCTGCGGATGCCAGAGCTCGCAGACGTTGTGGACTGCCCAGTAGATGGACTCGGGGCCGACGTGGATCCAGTCGGAGGCCATGTGCGGAAACGATGCCTGGGGCTGGACGACGGCGTAGCCTTGCGGGGAGGAATCGGCGCGCACGTAGGTGGGCGTATAGACGTTGAGGCCGACGAAGTCGAGCTTGCTGCCGATGGCCTTCATGTCGCCGGGTTCGACGCGCGGCGCATTCTTGCCTTCGCGCTCAAGATAACTCTCGATGTAACGGCCCTCCATGATGGCGGTGAGGAAAGGAGCATTGCCCTCGCGCATGGCGCGGCGGGAGGCTTGAATGTGCTCCGGAGTTTCGATCACGGGCACAAAGTCAGTGGGGTTTTCCGCCAAGCCCACCTGCACCGGGCCGCGGGCATTGGCGCGGATGGCCTGGACGCCAAGGCCGTGGGCGAGTACGCCGTGGTGGCGCACCTGGTTCGCCTGCGCCCTGGGAAGCTTGAGGCCCGGCGCAAAGCGGCCGGTGAGATAACCGAGATCGGTGAAGCAGACGATCTCGTTGGTGGTCATGAAGTGGTGGACGCGGTCGGAGAGGTGGCGGGTAACGTAGGCGGCATAGTCGGCAAAGGCTTTGGCGGTGTCGCGCGACTGCCAGCCCCCGGGCAATGCCGCAGGCAAGTCCCAGTGGAAGAGGGTGACGTAGGGCGTGATGTTGTGGGCGAGCAGCTCATCGACTACGCGCTGGTAGTAGTCCAGGCCCTGGGGATTGGGCTGGCCGGCGCCGTCCGGGAAGATGCGCGGCCAGGCGATGGAGAAGCGATAGGTCTGCGCGCCGAGATTGTGCAGCAGGGCGATGTCTTCCTTGTAGAGGTGGTAGGAGTCGTCGGCCACGTCGCCGGTTTCGCCGTGGTAGGTTTTGCCCGGGGTGTGCGCGAAGATGTCCCAGATGGAGGGCTTGCGGCCGTCGGCATGCACCGCGCCTTCAATCTGGTAGGCGGCGGTGGCGCATCCCCAGAGAAAGCCGGTAGGATAGGCGAGATCGCTCGCGGGCGTCTGGCCGAAGGCGATTTGGGGTAAGGAAACTCCGGAGAGCGCGGCAGCCGCGGCGGCGGCTTTGCCGAATTGACGGCGCGTGATGTTTGACATCAGAGATTCACCTCTTTGTGGAGTTAATCGCCGATTATAGCCGAACGGCCACGGAGCGCACCGGGAAAGATCGCTTTTGCAATGTGCTGGTTGGGTTGCGCTCGGCTGCGGGTGTCTCTGATGTCATGGAGCCGGCGGGCGAGTTCGATGCCAGCGAGGAGCGCTCGATGCCAACCAATCTCGTCACGCGCGAATGTTCTCTGGTATGGAAGCTGATCAGATGAAAACGATGCTGCGCGAAAATGCTGCGCTCTTGTGCAGTTGCGGGCGCGTGCTGATCACCTGGAGTGGTGCGTATATGTGGACAACAGAACGGATTCAGGAAGCCAAAGAAGAGTGATTGCAAATCTCGGGGTTTTAGACATCAATAAATAAAGAGCCGCGGCTCCTTCCACAGGCCGCGGCGCTAATACCGGCTGCCATGCAGCCGGGCTTACGGTTCTTTGACCTTACGCTTCCTTGACGCCGTCTACGAACGCTTTCAGCTTGCGCGAACGCGAAGGATGGCGCAGCTTGCGCAGCGCCTTGGCTTCGATCTGGCGGATGCGCTCGCGCGTTACCTGGAAGCTTTGGCCCACCTCTTCCAGCGTGTGCTCCGAGCCGTCTTCCAGGCCAAAGCGCAGCTTGATCACGCGCTCTTCGCGCGGCGTGAGCGTGCGCAGCACCTGCGAGGTGTATTCCTTCAGGTTCACGCTGATGACCGCTTCGGAGGGCGAAACCGCCTGCCGGTCTTCGATGAAGTCGCCCAGGTGCGAGTCTTCCTCTTCGCCGATGGGCGTTTCCAGCGAGATGGGCTCCTGCGCGATCTTGAGCACCTTGCGCACCTTGGCCACCGGGATGTCCATGCGGCGCGCAATTTCTTCACTGGAAGGCTCGCGGCCCAACTCCTGGACCAGTTGACGAGAGGTGCGGATGAGCTTGTTGATGGTCTCGATCATGTGCACCGGGATGCGGATGGTGCGGGCCTGGTCCGCGATGGCGCGGGTAATGGCCTGGCGAATCCACCACGTGGCATAGGTCGAGAACTTGTAGCCGCGGCGGTACTCGAACTTGTCCACCGCCTTCATCAGGCCGATGTTGCCCTCCTGAATCAGGTCCAGGAACTGCAGACCGCGGTTGGTGTACTTTTTGGCGATGGAGACCACCAGGCGCAGGTTGGCTTCGATCAGTTCGCGCTTGGCCTGCTCGGCGTCCATATCGCCCTGGATCATCTCGCGCTGGGTGCGCTTCAGCTCGGCGATGGAGACGCCGGCCTCGGCTTCGATCTTTTCCAGGTCGGCGCGGCAGTTCTTCTGCTGCCGGCGGTACTCCTTCTTCAGCTCCTCGCTCTTGGAAGCATCGTGCTTCTGATCGAGGGAGCGAATCTGCCGCTCCAGGGTGCGCATGGTGTCGACGGTCTTGTTGACCTTGTCGAGCAGCCGCTTGCGCTCCATGGGCGTGTACTTGATCTCGCGCACGATGCGCGAAATGTAGACCTTCTCGCGCGCGATGGCCCAGCGGGCGTGCCGTGCCTCGCGGGCCTTGGCCTTGGTGGAAGCAGCCGCGGCGGAAGCATGCTTTTCTTCAAACTGCGCTATGCGCTTCTGGTGCTTCAGCAACTGGTCAATGCGAATCACCGTGGCCTTGACGCGCGCCAGCACCACGTCTTCGGTAAGCTCTTCCTCGTCGAAGACCACGACTTCTTTTACGTTGCGCACGCCGCGCTTGAGGTCTTCGCCCAGGGCCGCGATCTCGCGAATGACGATGGGCGAGCGCGAGATGGCCTTGAGCACGCGCATCTGGCCGCGTTCGATGCGCTTGGCAATCTCCACTTCGCCTTCGCGGGTCAGCAGAGGGACTGTGCCCATCTCGCGCAGGTACATGCGGACGGGGTCGTTGGTCTTTTCCAGCGTGCCCGGAGTAAGGTCAAGTTCGACGTCCTCACCTTCCTCCAGTTCGAATTCCTTCTCGCCGGGGAACTTGGGCTGGTCGAGCAGGTCGATGCCCTGGCTGCCGATCGTGGTCAGCAAGTCATCCATGTCTTCGGCAGAGCTCATCTCGTCCGGCATCATGTCGTTCACGTCGCCGTAGGTGAGGTAGCCCTTTTCCTTGCCCACATCGATCAGGCCCTGAATCTCATCTTCGAATTTGTCGTTAATCGCCAAAGTTTTTCTATTCTCCAGCGCATGACAGATGGTGTACCGTCATGCGCGCCGGTGCGGAGCCCGGTTCCGGCTCGCGGCGAGGAAAATCCCGCGTGGAAATCTTCCCGAAACCACGAACTACAACCTTCGCTTGCCCGCAAAAAGGAAGCGGCTTGAAGTGATTGCTCGGATCAGGATGACTGACGCATCAGGTGTATGCCTGGATCGCCCACGAGCCGCAGCTCATATTTGGGGCAAAAAGGGCGCGCATCCTCACAGAGATCAATAGATTACCACAACCCGCCACGCCTGCCAGCATCTTTTCCGGCCGCATCTCAGGCTTTGCCGGTTCCTCTGCGGATCCGGGCCGGTTGACTTTTCTTTCCGCCGACCCACAACTCCTTAAGAATTAGACGCGGAAGATGCCGAATTTGACGCAAGTTACGCGCAATTTGGGGGGAGAAATTTGAGCCGTGAAATGGCCCTTATTCGGCCGGCGGCAAAGCCGTGTGCAGCTGCCGTAAAGCCCGGTCCATCTCCAGCTTCTGCTGCGTCAGGAGCACGACTTCGGCAAAATCGCCGCGCTGCTCGGCCTCGGCAATCCGCGCCCGCAATTCCCGCTGCCGGCTCTCGATGGCCCGCTCCTGGAGCTCCTGGATGGAACTGCGCACCTCGCCTTCGCCGGGCGGGCGGGTTTCGGCCAGCAGGGCCTCGGCCAGGAGCGCCCGCAGCGCCGGGTCCTCGACTGCGTCCATGGGGTCGCTGGCGCGGCGGCCGGCCAGCGCCAGCAGCGCCGGATATGTGCCAAGATGTTCAAACCAGGATGGTTGCGCGGTAAGTGCCTGGGCAGCGAGCCGCCGCGCCTCTTCATCTGCGGGATCGGTGATGGCCAGCGCCCGCAGCAGCACCCGCTCCACCTCGGTGAGCGCCGTGGTGCGCGTCTCGACGCGGTCGCGGCGGCGAAGCGCGGCCTGGCGCAGTTCCTCGCGCAGCACGGCCGAATCGATGCCCAGCTTCTGCGCGGCGTCCATGGCGAACTGGTCGCGGGCCAGCTTTTCCGGCATGCGCCGGATGTGCGGGAGCAGAAAGTTCATGGCCTTCACCTTCTGCTCGGCGCTGGCGCCGGGAAACAGCAGGCGCGCCCGCTCGATGAGGTAATCGGCCTGGCGGCGCGCGCCGCGGATGGCCGCCATGTAGGCCTCCACGCCGCGCTCGCGGATGTAGCGGTCGGGGTCCAGCCCGTCGTCCAGCGTCACGATCTTGATGGCGAAGCCCTCTTCGGTGAGCAGGGCCACGGATTTTTCGGCGGCATTGGCACCGGCGGCGTCGGGGTCGAAGTTCACGGCCACATTGGTGGTGTGCCGGTGGAGCAGCGCCACCTGGTGCTCGGTGAAGGCAGTGCCGCTGGTGGCGATCACGTTCTGAATGCCGCGCAGAAAGACGCTGATGCAGTCCATCTGCCCCTCGACCAGCAGGGCAAAGCCTGCCTGCCGGATAGCCGTCTTGGCCTTGTCGAGATTGAACAGCACGTGGCCCTTGGTGTAGATGGGCGTCTCCGGCGAGTTGATGTACTTGGCCCCGGCCTTATCGCCGGTTTCGAGCGTGCGCGCCGTGAAGGCGATGATGCGGCCGCTTTCATTGGCAATGGGAAACGTGACGCGCTTGCGAAAGCGGTCGTAGATGGGCCCCTGGCTGCCGTCGCCCTGCTCTTTGGAGGCGAACAGGCCGCTGGCGCGCAGCGTCTGGTCGTCGGCCATCGTCCGCAGCCGGTCGCGCAGCGCGTTGAAGCTGTCGGGCGCGTAGCCAATGCGGAAGGCGCGGATGCCTTCGGACGTCAGTCCGCGGCCGGCGAGATATTCGCGCGCCAGAGCGCCTTCAGGGCCGCGCAACTGCTCTTCAAACCACGCCGTCGCGGCTTCGTTCAGATCGAGGAGCTTGATGCGCAGCCGCGCTTCGGCCGCCTCCTCGGGCGAGGCGAATTCGCGCTTGGGCAAGGGAATGCCGCACTTCTGCGCCACGATGCGCACCGCTTCGGGGAAGCTCACGTTTTCGATTTTGCTGACGAAGCTGAAGACATCGCCGGACTGGTGGCAGCCGAAGCAGTGGTAGAACTGCCGCACGGCGTGCACGGAAAACGAGGGCGATTTTTCCTTGTGGAAGGGGCAAAGGCCGGTGAAGTTTTGCGCGCCCGCTTTGCGCAGCCGGATGTAGCCTTCGACGATCTTGACGATGTCGGCGCGCTGCTTGACGGTCTGGGCAAAGTCGGACACGAAAGGCCTGTATGATAAGAGCATACGTCCGGCGAAAAAGCGGCCATTGTGGAAGGAGTGGAAAGCAAGGCAACTTCCACGCAGGCGCTGGACATCCTACAATAGCAGTCAAAGGACCGTTCTACTGAAAGCTCCACTGTTGCCTTGTTTAAGGGCACCAATGCAGGTGCTTGACTTCTACTCCCACTTTCACCGGAGGATCGAAAGCATGCAATTTGAGCTGAAGCAGTTTACCCGCGCGCTGACAACCGCAGTCCTGGTTGCAGCTTTTGCCGTTCCACCAACCCTCGTCGCTCAGACTTCGTCGCCGGATCATCTGGTAACGCCGTCCGATCTCCAGCATGCGGCCGTGAACGCCACGCGCGCCCGGGAGCAAAACCGCGCAACACTGCGGAAGTTTTTCTCCTCGCCGGAGGCCAAGAAGGCGCTGGAATCGGCGCACATGAATCCCCAGGAAGTGCAGAAGGCGGTGGCCGGGCTCAGCGATCACGACCTGGCCCAACTGGCGCAGCGCGCGCAGAAGGCGCAATCGGACTTTGCCGCGGGCCAGTTGTCGAATCATGACCTGCTGCTCATTCTGGTCTTTGTTGCCGCGCTCATCCTCATCATCGTGGCCGTGCATTGAGGCGTGCCACGATGCCGCGCAATTTCTTCTGCGCCGCCGCGCTGATGGCTTTGCTGGTTGACGTGCCCGGTGCGGCGGTGGCGGCAGCGCCGGTCAACCTCTGGCTTAACGTGCCATTTGTCCGGCAGCAGAAGGACGGCTGCGGCGCGGCCAGCATCGCCATGGTGATGCAGTACTGGCAGCAGCACCAGGGCCGGCCCGCCGGTCCCAGCGCCGCTTATGAGCACATCCAGCGCAAGCTCTATTCGCGCCGCGCGCACGGCATCTATGCTTCGGCCATGCGGCGCTATTTCCGGCAGAACGGCTACCTGGCGTTTGCCTTTGCCGGGCAGGTGTCCGATCTCAGGCACCAACTGCGGAAGGGCCGTCCGCTGATTGTGGCGCTCAAGCCCGGTGCGGCGAGCGAGCTTCATTATGTCGTCGTGGTGGGACTGGACCAGCCGGACCGGCTGGTTCTGGTGAACGATCCGGCGCAGCGCAAGCTGCTCAAGGAGAACCAGGCGACCTTTGAACGCCAGTGGAAGGCCACTGACGACTGGACACTGCTCGCCGTGCCGCAGGCGCATTCGAAATGAGCGCGCCGCATGAGAAACCGCGGCCCCGGCCTGGACTCTTTTGTATGCTGGATCTCTGATCGCATGTCCCTGTTTCCAAAAGGGTGCATCGCATGGTTCGCCAAAGGGCGCCGATTCCGGAACGTGCGATGGCCGCCGCGTGCCGCGTATGGGTGCGTGTTTCTCTGCGTCTGCGTGAGCCTGGCTGCGCAACAGCCTGCACCTGAGCCGCCCACTGCGGCGCAGATGCAAGAGCTGGCGGCGGCGCGGCAATGGCCGCAGCTTGTCCGCCTGCTTGAGCCGGTCGAGCCGCGCACGGCCACGATGGATTACTACCTGGGCACGGCGCTGGCGCACACCGGCCGGCTCAAGGCGGCAGCGCGCGTGCTTGAGGCAGGCCGCCGGCTGGCGCCGCGCGATCCGCGCTTTCCGGTGGAACTGGCCGGCATCGCCTTTGAGGGCAAGAACTATCCTCGCGCCGCCCGCTTCCTGCGCGGCGCCGTCAGGCTTGAGCCGCGCGACCGCTACGCCAACAACTTTCTGGCCACGGTGTATTTTCTCGAAGACAATCTTCCAGCGGCGCTCCGGTACTGGAACCGCGTGGGCAAGCCCTACGTCGCGCAGGTGCGTTCAGAGCCGGCGCCGCGTGTTTCGCCCGCGCTGCTGGATCACGCCTTTGCATTTTCGCCCGCCGCCACCCTGCGCCTGCCGCAGCTCTTTGCCACCGATGAGCGCACGCGCGGCCTGGGCATCTTTCCGCAATACCACTTCGATCTCCAGGCGCGGCCGGATGGCAAGTTCAATATGGTCTTCCGCAGCCGCGAACGGGACGGCTTCGGTGGCGGCAAGTGGCAGGCCGCGGCGCTCATGCTGCGCGGACTTCCGTTCCAGCAGGTGAATCCGGCCTTCTATAACCTCCGCCGGCAGGCCATCAACTTTGTTGCCATGTATCGCTGGGAGACGCCCATGCGGCGCATCTACGCGCATCTCTCCGGCCCCTTCGAGGGCGGCGCCGCCTACCGCTGGAACTTCATCACCGACCTGCGCAACGAAGACTGGGCGCTGCGCAACTCGTTTACAGGTCCGGCGCCGGTGCTTGCCAGCATGAACATGCGCACCGAGCTGGGCGCCTTTACGCTGGCTTCCTACGCCAGCGGACGCATCAACTGGTCGGCGGGCGCGGAGATTTCACACCGCGACTTCCGCAGCGTCGCGCCCGGCGCGGTGCTTACGCCGCAGATGCTGGCTTCCGGCTACGAGCTGAAGCAGATGGCGCAACTGCGCGCTGTGCTGTGGCGTGCGCCCGGCCATCGCTTCACCCTCAGCGCGCACGCTACGTCGCAGGCAGCGCGGCTCTGGTCGCGCTCTCCGGAATCCGATGAAAAATTGACGGGCGGACTGGCCTGGCGATGGTTTCCGCAGGCCCGGGGCAACGATTATGAGATGACGCAGCAGATTCGCGCCGGCCATACCTTCGGACAGGTTCCCTTCGACGAGCTTTTCATTCTGGGCCTCGACCAGGACAATGACCTGCCCATGCGCGCGCAGATCGCCACGCGCGACGGGCGCAAGGGCAGCGCGCCCATGGGCCGCGACTACTTCCTCCAGAACTGGGAGATCGACAAGAACGTCTACAGCAACGGCATCGTGCGCCTGCAATTGGGGCCGTTTCTCGACATTGGCCACATCACCGACCCCGGCACGGCGCTGGGCTCGCATGGGTGGCTCTTCGACACCGGCATCGAAGTCAGGCTGCACGTTCTCGGCGCGGAAGTGGCTTTCAGCTACGGCAAGGATCTTCGCACCGGCAACAACGCCTTCTACGTGGTGCCGGTGGGCTGGGCCGGCGCAAACGCCCTGAATCCGTAGACGCCGCTGATGACGGCGGTGCGAGCGGCCCTTATTTGACGCACACCGCTCGTACAGGTAGACTGCGAATAACTCGCGGCCGTCCCCGGGTTAATCAATGCTTTGCCGCTAGTAGATTCCATTTGGAGGCGATTTCATGCCCCGCCCCGCCAAACGCCCCGGCTAGCCTCATTCCAACGCAATAGCAACGCGGGCCTCGCACGCGCGCAGGCGTAGTTAACACACCTTTCGCATGCGTCTCTATCGGATGATTGTCCTGGAGTCAATTGTGGGCACCAAGAATTTAGGGTTTGTAATCGATCATAATCGATGTATCGGCTGCCACGCCTGTACGGTTGCATGCAAGGAAGAGCACGAAGTGCCGGTAGGCGTTTTCCGCACCTGGGTGAAGTACGCGGAGAAGGGCGCGTTTCCCGATACAAGCCGTCATTTTGGAGTGCTGCGGTGCAATCACTGCGAAGCGGCTCCCTGCATGCAAATCTGCCCAACCCGGGCATTGTTCCGGCGCCCCGATGGCATTGTGGATTTCGATAACTCGCGCTGCATCGGCTGCAAGGGCTGCATGCAGGCCTGTCCCTATGACGCGCTCTACATCGATCCCAATAGCCACACGGCGGCAAAATGCAACTTCTGTGCGCATCGCGTCGAGGCGGATCTGAACCCGGCCTGTGTGATTGTGTGCCCTACGCAGGCGATCATCGCCGGCGATCTCGCCGATCCGGCCAGCAAGATCAGCCGGATTGTGGCCCGGGAAAAGGTAACGGTCCGCAAGCCGCAAAAGGGAACCAAGCCGAAGGTGTTCTATGTCGGCATTGAAGGCGACCTGCTGCGCCCGACGCAGTTGGCGGCCCAGAGCAGCTATATGTGGGCCGAGCGCCGCGCCGACTCGAAAACCCGGGAGGACTTCGATCCGCGGCTAACGCGCGAAGTCTACGATGTAAAGCATCCCGTGCCGTGGGGGAGCAAGATTTCCGCCTATTTGTGGACGAAGTCTATTGCAGCCGGTGCGCTGCTGGTGCCCGCAATTCTCCTGGAACTGAGCCGGCGGACCGGCGATCTGTTTACGGTCATTTGCCCGCTGATCGCGTTGTTTGCGCTGGCCGTGACCTCTCTGTTGCTGATCTTCGATCTCAAGCGGCCGGAGCGGTTCTTTTTCCTGATGACGAAGTCGAACTTCAGCTCATGGCTGGTGCTGGGCGGCTATATTCTGATGGGTTATGGCGGGCTGGGGACAGCCTGGCTGGTGCTGGGCTTTGTTACGCGCGGAGTGCCTCATCCCCTGACGTGGGCGACTGCCGCGTTTGCGATCGGGAGCGCCTGTTACTCGGCGTTCTTGTTCGCTCAGGCCAAGGGCCGCGATCTTTGGCAAAGCCCGATGTTCCTATGGCATTTGCTGGTTCACGCGCTGACAGCAGGGGCCTGCGTGGTGCTGCTGGCAGGCGTAGGAGCCGGCGCGCGATTCGCGGTGCTGCGGGACGCCGCGCTCATCCTGTTTTTCGCGCTGCTGCTGAGCCTGGCCATGGTGCTGGCGGAGATCGCGCTTCCTCATGCGACGGAAGATGCCGCGCTGGCGAGTCACTCCATGGTGAAGGGCCCATACCGGATGCAGTTTTGGGGCCTGGCAATGGGCGTCGGATTCGCGGTCCCGATTGTTTTGAGCGCGCTCTTTCTATTTTGCTGGCATTCCCCTGCGTTGGCGATCGTATCCGCGGTGCTGGCGTTAGCGGGTCTGTTTTGGTATGAAGATGTCTGGGTCAAGGCCGGGCAGGTGGTCCCTCTGAGCTAATGACAATGAAAAATACACAGCCTCTCAATCCTGATGCGCTCGCTTTGGATCCTCCGGCGGGCGGACTGTCGAGCTTTCCACCGAGCGAACAGTGGCATGACTGGTCCGAATACGACCCGAAGCAGTGGCCGCGCAAGGTGAAGAAGCGGTATGGGCTGGTGCCGACGGTCTGCTTCAATTGTGAGGCGGCTTGCGGTCTGCTGGCATACATTGACAAGGACACACTGAAGATCAGGAAGTTTGAGGGCAACCCCGAACACCCCGGCAGCCGCGGGCGCAACTGCGCCAAGGGACCGGCCACGCTTAACCAGGTGACGGATCCGGAGCGAATCCTGTACCCGCTGCGACGCAGCGGCAAGCGGGGTGAGGGCAAATGGGAACGGGTGAGTTGGGACCAGGTGCTCGACGACCTGGCGGCGCGGATTCGCAGCGCTCTCAAGGAAGGCCGCAAGAACGAGATCATGTATCACGTGGGGCGGCCTGGGCACGAGCTGGTCTACAACCAGCGGGTAATGCATGCCTGGGGACTCGACGCCCACAACAGCCATACCAATGTCTGCTCGGCGGGGGCGCGCACCGGCTATGCGTTTTGGCACGGTTACGACCGGCCATCACCGGATTACACCAATGCGAAATTCATTTTGTTGCTTAGCTCGCACCTGGAGGCGGGACATTATTTCAATCCCCACGCGCAACGGATTATCGACGGCAAGATGAGCGGCGCCAAGATCTGCGTGATCGACACGCGGCTCTCAAACACCGCCAGCAAAGCCGATTATTGGCTTGCGCCCTGGCCGGGCAGTGAGGCCGCCCTGCTGCTGGCCATGTGCAATGTCCTGATCCGGGAAGGACTTTTTGATCGCGAGTTTGTCTCCCGGTGGGTCAACTGGCAGGAGTTTCTGCGCGATGAGCACCCGGACAGGCCGGAGACGTTTGAAAGTTACGTTGACATCCTCAAGGAAATGTATGCCGAATACACGCCCGAGTTTGCCGAGCGCGAGTCGGGCGTGGCCGCGGCAACGATTGTGGAAGTGGCGCACGAGATTGCGCGCGCGGGTTCGGCATTTTCAGCGCATGTCTGGCGCAACGCCGCCGCGGGCAATCTGGGCGGGTGGCAGGTTCCACGGGCATTGGTATTCCTGACGGTGCTCGCCGGGGCGATCGGCACGCGTGGTGGAACATCCCCGAGCGACTGGGACAAGTTTGTTCCCGCGCCTCCGCTGATGCCCCCGGCGCCCAACGCCTGGAACGAGATGATGTGGGCACGGGAATATCCGGTGGCATCCTTCGAGATGAGTTTTCTTCTGCCTCATTTTCTGAAAGAAGGCAGAGGGAAGCTGGCCTTGTACTTCAGCCGCGCGTACAACCCGGTGTGGACAAACCCGGACGGCATGAGCTGGATTGAGGCCCTCAGCGATGAAAGCAAGGTTGAACGGCACGCGTGTCTGACGCCGACGTGGAGCGAGACCGCCTGGTTCGCCGATTATGTCCTTCCCATGGGGCTTTCCCCGGAGCGGCATGACCTGATGAGTCAGGAGACACATGCAGGACGCTGGATCGGCTTCCGCCAGCCCGTCTTGCGGGTCGAGTTGGAGCGGCAAGGCAAGCGATTCAATTTTACTTATGAAGCGCATCGTGAAGCGGGACTGGGCGAGGTCTGGGAAGAGGACGAGTTCTGGATCGAGCTGTCCTGGCGCATCGATCCGGACGGACAGCTCGGCATCCGCCAGTACTTCGAATCGCCCTACCGGCCAGGGGAGAAGCTCACCCTGGACGAATATTACCGGTGGATTTTCGAAAACAGCGTGCCGGGTCTTCCTGAAGCCGCCCAAGCCGAAGGGCTCACGCCGCTCGAATATATGCGGAAATATGGCGCGTTTCAGATCGAAGGCGAGTGTTACGGCTTGCATACGGTGGAGTTGACCGCTGCCGACTTAGCCGGCAGCACCTTTGATCCCGTTACTTCTGTGATCAGCAAGAATGGCAAGCCGATTGGCGTGTCCATCGCAGGCAAAGCGGTTCGGGGTTTTCCCACGCCTTCGCGCAAGCTCGAGTTCTATTCCAGGACCCTGAAGGATTGGAAGTGGCCGGAATACGCGGTGCCTACGTATATCAAGAGCCACGTTCACCGCGACAACATCAACTTTGAGCGGAATGAAATGCTGCTGCTGCCGACGTTCCGCCTGCCTACGCTCATTCACAGCCGCAGCGGAAATGCCAAGTGGCTCTACGAGATTTCCCATATCAACCCCGTGTGGATGCACTCGTCAGACGCCGATCGCATGGGAGTTGCGAGCGGCGACCTGGTGAAGGTGGAGACTTCGATCGGATACTTCATCGACAAGATCTGGGTGACCGAAGCGATCCGCCCCGGCGTTATCGCCTGCTCGCACCACCTGGGCCGCTGGCGTTTGCAGGAGGATTCCGGCGGCGAGCGCTGGTCGACGGCGCTGGTCGATCTGAGGCAGAATCGTCCCGGTGAGTGGAAGATGCGCCAGATACATGGGATTCGCTCATTCGCGAGCAGCGACCGCGATTCTTCCCGCATTCACTGGGAAGATGCGGGCGTGCATCAGAATCTGGTTTTCCCCGTGCAGCCCGATCCGGTTAGCGGACAGCATTGCTGGCACCAGAAAGTGACCGTTACCCGCGCCGCGGAGCAGGACCACTATGGCGATGTCTTCATCGATACCGATAAAGCGCATGAGGTGTACCGGCAGTGGCTGCAATTGACGCGGCCTGCTCCCGGGCCGGACAATATGCGGCGTCCGCCTTGGATGATCCGGGTTTACCGCCCGAGGCCCGAAGCGTTCCGATTGAACAGCTAGACGTTCATCAGGCTCGGGCCATAGCCAGTCAGAAGGCGTTGCTCAGCATGGGCCAGGGCATTGGCAGCATATGCCGGCGAAGAACTGAATCGCCGGCGTGAGCCTGTCGATCGGTGTTTGGCGTGCCTCGATGATGGTTGATTAGCCCTCGGGCTCGGCGCCGGGATTATCGAAGCGCGTGTACCGCGCGATGAAGTTCAAAAAGACGGTGCCCGTGGGTCCGTTGCGCTGCTTGGCCACAATGATCTCGGACTTGGCGCGCTCCGATTCCGGTTGCTCCTCGTCGCGGTTGTAGTAGGCTTCGCGATGGATGAAAGCCACGACGTCGGCGTCCTGTTCAATGGAGCCGGACTCGCGGAGATCGCTGAGCATGGGGCGCTTGTCGTCGCCGCGGCGCTCGCTGGCACGCGAAAGCTGCGAGAGCGCCACCACCGGCACATCCAGCTCCTTGGCCAGCGCCTTGAGGCCGCGCGAGATGGCTGAGACTTCCTGGGTGCGGTTCTCGTAGCGCTTGCCGCCGGCCACGGCCGGCGTGGCCGTCATCAACTGCAGGTAGTCGACCACCACCATGTCCAGCCCGCCCGCGCTCTGCCGGAGCCGCCGCGCCTTGGCGCGCATTTCCGCCAGCGAGATGCCCGCCGAATCGTCGATGTACATGCGCGATTCGACGAGCTGCTCCAGGCCCCTGCGCAGCTTGTCCTGGTCTTCGCGGCCCAGGAAGCCGGTTTGCAACTTGCGCTGATCGACCCACGCCTGCGAGGCCAGCATGCGGCGCAAGAGCGACTCCTTGCTCATTTCCAGGCTAAAGACGGCCACCACCGCCTCGTGATTCACGGCGGCGTTTTGCGCGAGGTTGATGGCAAAGGCCGTTTTGCCCATGGAAGGACGCGCGGCGATGATGATCAGCTCGCCCTTTTGCAGGCCGCTGGTCATACGGTCGAACTCGTAGAAATCCGTGGCCAGGCCGGTGATTTCGCGGCTCTGCTTGTAGAGATTGTCGATGGAGCCGAAGGAGTCGCGCACGATCTGATCGAGCGGCTCAAGGCCCCGGGTGATGCCCTTTTCGCTGACCTCCAGCAGTTGCGACTCGGCCATGTCGAGGACTTCCAGCGCCGTCTCGCTCTGGTCGGCGGCGCGCGCGATGGCCGCCGAGCAGATGCTCATCAGCCGGCGCAGCAGGCTCTTGTCCTTGACGATGCGGATGTACTCTTCGATGACCGGACGGCGGGGCAGACCTTCGGTGAGCGATGCCAGATAGGCCACGCCGCCCACCGTCTCGATCTCCTTGTAACGGGCCAACTCGTTGGCCAGCGTCACGATGTCGACGGCGCGCTGCTCGGTCATCAACTCGCTCATACGCATGAAGATGCGGCGGTGCGAGTCGAGCGAGAAATCGTCGGCCGTGAGCTTTTCCGAGGCTTCGGAGTGCGCGGCGTTGTCGAGCAGGATTGCGCCCAGGATGGTTTTTTCCGCATCGAGGTTCGCGGGCAATCCGGCTTCGAGGGTCAGGTCGGGAATTGTCGCCATACCCAAAGAGTGTAGGCCAGTCCGGGACGCGGCGGGCTTGTGAAGAAATCGGCCGGATCAATGGAAAACTGTGTCAAAGCAGCCACAGAAACGGTGTTTCGCAATGGATAGAGCGAAGATCACTTGAAGACGGTTATTTCTTTTTCCCGGGCAGCCAGCGCGTCAGCCGGCCCATGAGGCCGCTTTGGGCCGAAGGTGACGGCTTGGGGTGCGGCACGGCGGACGCGACCGGCTTGACTGCCGGATGCGGAGCGGTTTTTGGCGCGCTGCCTGAAGCACCTGCGTTTTGTGTTGGGCCGAGAACCGTGGCGCCAGGATAGCTGGTGGGGGGCGGCCTGGAACCGTTGTTCTTCACCAGGATGGTGATGCGGCGGTTTCTGGCATCGAAGGGGTTATTTTTGATGAGCGGAAGCTGGTCGGCGTAGGCGCGTACCTGCGTCACCTGATTGGGGCCAACGCCATCCTGCTGCAAGAGGCGGCGCGCCGAGTTGGCGCGGTCGGCGGAAAGCTCCCAGTTGCCGTAATCGGCACTGGGGGCATACGGAGTGGCGTCGGTGTGGCCTTCGATGAGCAGCTTGTTGGGCAGGGTCTTCAGCTCGGAAGCAAGCAGGGCCAGCAGCTCCTGGCCGTTCTCGCTGAGTTCGTCGCTGCCGAGCTTGTAGAAGGTTCCTTTCCGGCCTTCCAGCAGCTCAATGCGCAGGCCTTCAGGGGTGATGTTGATCTCGATCTGGTTGGAGAGCTTGCCCAAATCCTTGCGTTCGTGAATCTCCTTTTCCAGCCTCTCCTTCAGTTTTTTCAGGAGTAGCTTGTTCTTGTCCATGGGGGCGGGAACGGCCGCGGTGGTGTTCTTCATGGTGGTGCCGAGCAGGGTTGCCAATCCCTTGGGGTCGTTGAAGTAGCCGGCCACCGCCTGGCGCACGGTTTCGCTGGTGCTCATCAGCCAGAGCACGATGAACAGCGACATCAGCGCGGTGACAAAGTCGGCATAGGCCACCTTCCACGCGCCGCCGTGCCGGCCGCTGTGGCCCGACTTCTTTTTGATCACGATCACCGGTTGGCCGTTGGCCGCCATTGTTCTCCGATCCTGCTTGCACTACGCGGCGGCTGCTTCGGCCGGCTCGGTGCGATTCTTGCAGCTCTTTTCCATCTCGTCGAAGCTGGGGCGCACATGCGCGGGGATGGCGCGCCGGCCCATCTCGACGGCGATCATCGGCGCCGCTCCCTTAAGAAACGAGAGCAGCAGCACGCGCAGCACGTGCAGGTACTCGTTGTGCTCGTCGGCGGCTTTGCTCATGTTGGAGCTGAGCGGACCGGCCACGCCGTAGCAGAGCAGAATGCCCAGGAACGTGCCCACCAGGGCCGCGGCCACCTTTTCGCCGATCTGTCCGGGCGGGCCGCCCAGCGCGCCCATGGTGATGACCACGCCCAGCACCGCGGCCACAATGCCGAAGCCGGGCAGCGAGTCGGCCACTGTGCTGAGCGCGTTGACCGGCTGCATGGCGGCGTGGTGGTGCACCTCCATGTCCAGCTCCATCATCTGGTCCATGTCGAACGGCTCCACGCCACCGGTGATGGCCATGCGCAGCGTGTCGCAGACAAAATCGCGTGCGTGATGGTCCTTGAGAAAGTCAGGAAAGTTTTTAAAGATCGCGCTCTCTTCGGGCTTTTCCACGTCCATCTCCACGCTCAGCAACCCCTCTTTGCGCACCTTGTTGAGGAACTGAAACATCATCTTGAGCGTGTTGAGGTAGCGATCCGTGCCGAACGACGAGCCTTTGATGACGCCCTGGAGCGCGGCAAGGATCTGCTTGAGGATGTAGGCCGGATTGGCCGCCAGCAGCGAGCCGGTGGCCGCGCCGGCGATGATCAGCAACTCGGCCGGCTGGATCAGAACGATAAAATGCCCGCGTTCGATTAGGAACCCGCTCAAAACAGCGCCGAAAACCACGAAGATGCCTATGATGGCAAACATGTCTCGCTCCCCGGTAAAGGCGTTACGCGATTGCCGCCTGCGTGCATGCTGGCGAGCATTGCCTCGCGCGCACGTTCCAGAAGCTGCGCGAGCGTTTCAGCGCGGCCAGCCCCGGCCTGCGCCGCGCCCATGCTCACGGTGATGGAAATCCGGTCGCCCCACCAGCGGAAATCGGTAGTGCGCGCCAGCCCGGCAAGCGCCCGCGCATGGGCGGCCAGCATGGCGGCGGTGCGCTCGTGGGCGATGACGAGAAACTCCTCGTCGCCCCAGCGGCCGACCTCTTCGCCCGGCCGCAGGCCCTGCCGGAGCGCCCGTTCCAGCTTCTTCAGCATGGTTTCGCAGGCCACCGCGCCGTGGGTCTTGCGCAGCTCCCGCGCCTGGTCCACGGCGATCCACAGCACGCCGAACGGCAATCCCTCGCGCACCGCATCCTCGAACTCCGTTGTCAGCCGCTCTTCCAGATCCTCCTGGCTGGCCTCAACGGAGTCGTCATCCGCCTCACCGTGGGGCAGTGCGTCCAGACTCTCGGCGGGATGAAAGACCGCTGCGATGCCGATACGCTCGCCGAGGACGTCGCGCAGCGCCAGCACGCGCGCAATTGTCTGCGCCTCGTGGCCCAGCTTGTGGCGCACGCGGACCATAACACCGTGGCCGGCCTGCTGTTGCGGGCCTCCGCGCGCCAGCGGCTGCAGCGCGGCAGGCATGGGCCGGCCCAGCAACTCCGCGGCGGCGTAGCCGGTAATGGCCTCGGCGGCGCGGCTCCAGAAGCGCACCTCGCCTCCCGTACCCACGAGCGCGATTCCCTCGGGGAGGCTGTCGAGCGCGGCTTCCAGTAGTTCGGCGCGATCGGCCATCCGGTTCGTTCTCCCTCAGCGGCTGCCCCGAACGCTCGCCTGCTCAGGCCGCGCCGGGACGCACCGCTTCGCGATGTCTTCTGATTCGCTTATCGGCGCGGCGGGGCGCAACTTCACCGCGGCGTCTTGCAGAGCGAAGAATCCATGAAGTGTTGGGGAGATTTTGGGAATGGCTGGCGCGGCGGCTGCGCGATGGGGCGGAGTTTGGCGCTTCAAAGCGTTTCTGAAGCTGCCTGCAGGATGCCCAGGCGCAGCCGTGATGGCTACTTACGGATTTCGGCGTGGAATCAGAAGCTTCTGACCCACTCCAGGATCGAACGCACGCCGATGCCGCTGGGGCCCTTGGCGATATACGGCCGCGCCTCCTCGACCCAGGCTACGCCCGCAATATCCAGGTGAATCCAGGGTGTGTCCTCGGCAAAGTGGTGCAGGAACTCCGCCGCCGTAATGGCGCCGCCCCAGCGCCCGCCTGTGTTCTTGATATCGCCGATGTCGCTTTTGATCATGTCGGCGTATTCCTCGCCCAGCGGTAGCCGCCAGAACTTCTCGCCGGAGACGGCCAGCGCCGCGTCGAACTTCGCGTAGGTCACGTCGTCGTTGGAGAAGGCTCCGGCGTTCACCATGCCCAGCGCCACCACGCAGGCGCCGGTCAAGGTGGCCGCATCGATCAGGTGCGTGGCGCCGAGCTGGCGGGCATAGGCCAAGCCGTCGGCCAGTACCAGACGGCCTTCGGCATCGGTGTTGATGATCTCGATGGTCTTGCCGGACATGGCCGTCTGCACGTCGCCCGGCTTCTGGGCTTTGCCGTCGGGCATATTCTCGGCCGCGCATACGATACCGATGACGCGAACCCTGGGTTGCAGGAGGGCAATGGCGCGCATGGCGCCGATCATGGCCGCGCCGCCCGCCATGTCGTATTTCATCTTCTCCATGTTGTCGGAGGGCTTGATGGAGATGCCGCCCGTATCGAAGGTGATGCCCTTGCCGACCAGGCCGAGAACGGGGCCCTCGGTTACACCCTCCGGCTCATAGCGCAGGACGATCAGGGCGGGCGGCTCGGCCGAGCCCTGCGAGACGCTCCAGAAGGCGCCCATCTTCAGCTCGTGCAATTTCTCGGTGGAGTACACCTCGCAGTTGAGCCCCACTGCGGCGGCCATGGCGGCCGCGCGCTCGCCCAAGACGGTGGGCGTTAGCTTGTTGCCCGGCTCGTTCACCAGGGAGCGCGTGAAATTCTGGCTCTCGCCGACGATCATGCCTTCGGCGAAGGCTGCTTCCACGGCTGTTCTTTCCGCGCTGGCCGGGACGGCAACCGTGAACGACTGCACGCTCTGGTCCTTGCGGTCGCTGCGGTAGGTGTCCGGATCGAAGTCGCCCACGCATGCGCCTTCCACCGCCGCACGGGCGCAGGCCGCGCCAGGCAGAGCCTCGGCCTCGGGAAGGGCCAGCACCAGTTCGCGAATGCCGCGCGGCTTGGTGAAGCGCACCGCGGTTCCGGCGGCGTTGCGCACGCTGGCCGGCTTGATCTTTTCCTGCTTGCCCAGGCCTACCATCAGCAGCCGGCGGGCCTTGAGACCGGCCGGGGCGTGCAACAGCAGCGTCTCATTGGCGCCGGCTTTGAACTCGCCGCCGGCCAGCACCGCGGCTGCGGCGGTTTTTACGACTTCATCGTCCGTCAGCAGCACGGGTTGAGGCCTGGCGTCCGGGCCTTTGGCGGTTTGCGCGTCGGCTGCTGTCACCACCAGCAGTTCAGTCTCGATTCCGGAGAGAGGAGAGAAAGAAAGTTCAGTCCGCATGCCGCCTATTCTTGCATATCCGGGCGCGGCCGATTGCAGCCGGGGCGGCACGATCTCCAGCCAATATTATGTGTCATTTTAATAGAAATGACACATATTAAGTTTAATGACATTGAATATATCATGTCATATCATGCAAAGACGTTTTCTATGTCATAATTGTAAAGGTGTCATGATGGAAATGAATGTCACAGAAACTTTCGAAACCAAGACCCGCATCAACGAGAACGGCCGCATCGTAATTCCGGCGGAGATCCGCCAGAAGATGGGGCTACAGCCGGGGGACACACTCTTTCTGAGCCTGGAGGGCCAGACGCTGCGGATCGAGTCGCAGCAGGCGCGCGTCCGCCGCGTCCAGGAGAGCCTCCGGCGCCTGATTCCCGCAGAGCGCGTGCTTTCCGACGAACTGATCGCCGAGCGCCGTGAAGAGGCGCGCGGCGAGATGGAGGAGTGGCTTGGTTAGCGCAGTTCTCGACGCTTCCGCGCTGCTGGCTCTCATCCGCGGCGAAGCGGGCGCGGATCGTGTCGCCGCCTGCTTCGCCCAGGCCGTAATCAGCACAGTCAATCAGGCCGAGGTCGAGGCCCGGCTGGTACTGGCGGGTGTCGAGGAGCGGCTCGCATGGTGGCACATCGCGGAAGCTGGCTGTCCCGCGATCCCATTCGACGAGGATCAGGCCCGGATAGCCGGCGGCCTGGTGAAGATCACGCGTTCCTTCGGCCTGTCCCTGGGCGACCGCGCCTGCCTGGCGCTGGCCATCCAGCAGCGAGCGACGGTATACACCACCGACCGGACATGGAAGGATCTGGATCTGGGAGTTGCGGTGGAAGTGATTCGCTGAGCTCCGCGCCTGCCGGTCCAGGAGCGAGTGCGGTCGCCGGCAAAGTTGCGACCTGATCCGATATGACAGGCAGCTCTCAGTCCTTGGCGGTTGGTTGCCGGTTGCCAGCAATTGCTGGGCGCTGATGCGAAGGTTGATGCCCGGCGAACGCTGACGAGCGAGAACATGCGTACCGATATTCGGGACGAGCGGCCTTCCGCATCCGCATTTTTTGCCGGGAAAAAATTGCCTGCAAAAAAATCTGTGGAAAAGAAAAATATTTAGGGGGGGTGCGCAGCAGTTTTTGGGGCTGGCGGCGCGCACTCTGCGCTGCTGGCGGGGGGCTCGAAATGAAGCGGCAGGGATTGACCTGGTCATGCTCGTGTTCTCCGTGCAGAGGCCTGTGGAAGCGCCAATGGTTCTATTCTGCGCGGCAGAGCGGAAATTACCTGCAAACGCAAGTCGTTCGATTCGCGTGGGTTGGGGCGCAGGGCTCTTGACTGGAACATGTACCGGATGATTTTCGCAAATCCGCGGCCGACACTATTCGCTTTCCGCGCGGTGGCGGAGCGAGTCAGGCCGCGGAGCCCGACGGCGTGCCGGCGGCCGCAGGGGGCGCAGCAGTGGACGGCGTGCTGGTAGCGCTCTGGCTCGCGGCAGCGGGCTTTTTGGCTTCGGCCGGGGCGGCCGCAGCCGGAGAGTCGGAAGCCGGCGCACTGCTCTTCGACGCGTAGTCGTTGACATACCAGCCCGAGCCCTTGAACTGAAAGGCCGGCGCGGTGAGCGGCCGGACGAGCGGCCCCTGGCATTGCGGGCACTGGTGCTCCGGCTCGTCATCAAAGCGCTGGATTTTTTCAAAGCGATGGCCGCATTGCGTGCAGCGATACTCGTATAATGGCAAGTCTCGTTACCCCTTTGGGGAAGACATAATCCGCTTCACCTATTGTATCGGGAAAACGGTAATAGTCCGCCGATTGGCCGCGCGGGCCCAGGGCGATCGCATGATCGGGCAGTTCCCCCGCCCGCACTTGCCTTGTTGCGCCGCCTCCATGGGGCTGCGAGGTGTTTTTCCGGCGCTTTCCCAGCGTTGAAACGCTGGGAAAGCGAACATTGCGCCTACGGCGCGAGCAAATCGAAACCGCTGAGGTTAACAAATAGCCTTCATGCGATTGCCCTGCGCGCCAGCCGGAACAGGATGCAACTCCGCCGCGCGGGCGAAGCTCCGTCATGCGCCGGCCGGCTGCCAACTCTACGGCGCTGCGAGCGCCGGCCAGCCTGTAGGGTCCAGCCTCAGTGAACCGTGAAGGGGACCGACGCCACGTGGTTTTCCCAGGCGAGGGTAAGGGTGCCTTTGTTGCCGCCGTCATGAGTAAAGCTGTAGGTGAGGTCTTCAACCATTTTGGGCGGTTTGCTCATGTGCATTGGGGTCAGGCCGAGATCCGTCTCCCCGTTATAAGCCAGCCCCCATTCGCCGGTTTCCTTGCTGACGATCAGGTACCACTGGTTGGGATTGGCGATATCGACGAAGAGGGTGTAGGACCCGGCGGGGACATTCAGGGTGCCGAGCGTGATGCCGGCGGTGGTGTGCAGGGCGGTGGCTGCATTGGCGCCACCCCGCCAGACGGGGTAGGACTTGTGGGTGCTTTGGATGAGGCCGCCGGGGGTGAAGATTTTGCCTTCGCGGCCCCGGACGCGGGGTGAGTTGTAGTCGATGGTGATGGACTTGCCGTCGATGGTGATGGAAGCCTTGGCTGCCGGGCTGAGGAGGGGCTTCTTGGCCATGCTCTTTTGGCCGCCCATGGCCATATGGCCGCCCATGGGCATGTTACCGCCCATGGGCATATGCTGCTGGGCTGAGAGGGTGGCGGCGAAGGCCAGGATGCAGGTGCAGAGGAAGAGTCGTTTCACGAGAGGTTCTCCTTGGGGTCAAGCTCTGATTTGCGTGCGATATGCCAACGCGACGATTTTCGCACCGTCTAACGGAAATGGGAAAGAATATCCGCCGTCAGTGTCCCGCCACGCGGGCAGAAGGATGGCAGCCTGCACCCTGTTCAAAGGGGACCGCGAATCGAATCGCCGGGCGCGTTGTCGGCTGTTGGGGTGGTCCTGTAAGCTGTTTGGTGATGCGCCTCCCAGTCAGGTTTTCCGCCGCTTTTGCCGCCTTAGCTGTACTGTGTCTCAGTGCAGTTGCTGGCGCGCAGACTCCAAGCAGCTCGCCTTCGAGCACGAAACAGAAGCAGACCCAGGGCAGTTCCACTTCGAGCAAGAAACAGAAACAGACCCAGGGCAGCTCCAGTTCGAGCACGAACCAGAAAGAGTCCGGCAGCCAGACTTCCATGCCAACTCTTGCCAACACGCCATATGAGAATATCAATCCGTTGGCTGGGGTAACCTACGACAACCGCTACGATATCTCGCTAGGCGCGGCATACGACCACATGAAGGCGGGGCCGTATCTGCTGCAGGGCGCGAACATCGGCGGCATCAATCTGAGCGGGTCGTACTGGCTGAGCAAGCGCTGGGGAGCGGAAGGCTCGTTCCGGCCGTATTTCGGCACCACTGGCGTCGCCCCCAATGCTTACCATATCAATGGCCCGTTTGTGAGCGAGTACTTTTTCACCGCGGGACCGGAATGGCTGGGGCCACACAATGAGCATGGCGACCTGATTGCGCACGTGCTGTTCGGCGGCGTGTACGGGGACTTCGAGAAGGATCTGCGCGGAACTCCAGTGTCGGCTGTGGCCATGTACAACAATCAGTTCTCGCCGGCCATGATCATGGGCGGAGATTTCGATCTGAACCGCTCCGCACGCTGGGTCTTCCGCATTACTCCGGATGCCGTGCTGACTCGCTACGGCGTGAATTACGGCAACCATATCCACCAGATCGACATCAATTTCGCCATTTCAGTGGGAATGGAATACAAGTTCAAGAAGAAGCGGTAGCGCAGGGGTTTGCCGGAAAGAAAACGGCGCAGAAGGCGATGCCGGCCACCGGCCGCTTTTGGCGTAATCTTGCATCATGAGCCAAAGTCAGCAGCAACAGCCCCAACTGAATCTTTCCCAGACTCCGGACTACCGGGAGTCCTACGCCAACAGTGTGCAAGTGCGCGTGAGCGTGTGGGATTTCCTGCTTGTCTTCGGTCTGGCCTCCAGCGAAGGCCCGGACCAGGTAACCATCCGGAATCACCAGGCGATATTTCTGAGTCCGCAGCAGGCCAAGGCGCTGTGGAATGTGCTGGGACAGAACATTGCTCAATACGAGCAGGCCTTCGGCCCGTTGAACCTGGAGCCGAAGAGCCCGGCCTTTCCTTCGGGGCCGGTGAATTAATGGCTGGAGGTCTCCGGGAGCGCCGCGATTGAGCCGGACATCTCTCGCGGGAGCACGATTTGCATTGATCTCGACCGTTTGCGGCGCTGCGCGGGAAGCTGGTCAGTCACGTCCCTTCAATGGAACGGCTGTAGAACGGCGCGGCTCCAGGTGCTATTCTCGAACTGTTTAATATTCGCTGTGCATACGCGATCCCCAATTTTCCCTGTATCTTCGGCCCGGCGCATCGCCTACTTCGCGCCCTTGCTGCTGGCGCTCGGTTTCCTTGGTCTTGCATGTGGGTGCAACCGCTTTCATCATCACACTGCGCCGCAGATGGTCTATGTTGACACGATGGGCAACTTGTACCTGCACAACCGCGTTGCTATCGTCTCAGAACGCGTGGCGGAGGTGAAAAACGGCGAGGCGCTGCAAGTGCTGCAGCAAGACGGGCGCTTCCTGGAGGTGAAGACGAAGAAGGGGCAGGTCGGCTGGATTGAAGACAGCGCGGTAATCGACAGCTCGATCTATGACGAGTTTGTCCAATTGGCCGAAGCGCACAAGAACGATCCGGTGGTGGCAACCGGCTCCCTGAACTACGAGCTTTACATGCACCTCCTGCCCGGCCGCAATACGCAGCATTTTTACCTGCTTCCGGCCAACACCAAGGTGGAGTTGCTGGCGCGCGCCACGGCGCCGAGGACCATGCCTCCGGGATCGGTACCGCCTCCGCTGCAATCAAAATCCTCTTCAGGCAAACCGGGCGCGGCGCCTGTGCCAGGAGTTCCGCAGAAGCCGCGGACGGTTCTGGAAGACTGGTGGCTGGCGCGAGACGCAAAGGGGCAGACGGGGTGGATGCTGGCCAGCGAGATCTATGTAAATGTGCCGGCTACCATCGAGCAGTATGCTTCGGGACAGCAGTTCATCGGCGCGTATGTGCTGACCAAGGTCAAGGACCCGCAATCCCCCTTTCCCGATCACGAGGCGCCCGAGTACGTCACGCTGCTGGCGCCGCTCGATGCGGGCCGGACCTATGATTTCAACGAGGTGCGGGTGTTCACGTGGAGCCTGATCCATCACCGCTATGAAACGGCGTTCGACCTGCGGCCGGTGTACGGTTTTTTGCCCGCGCGGACCGGCTTCACCAAGGGGCCGGATGGCAACCCTGTACCCACCTTCAGTTTTCAGGTTGCCAGCAGCGGCGATGTGACCACGGACCCGGCCACCGGCATTACGCGGCCGGTTTCGGCGCACACCGTGCGGTACGAGATGCTGGACACGGTCGTGCGGCGCATCGGTCCGTATACGGGGCCGATCCCGCTGATGAACCAGCGAGGGAAGTGAGCGGGAAGGTCAATGCAGAGGCGCGGAGGGCGAAGCTGGGCTCCCGGGCCGCATACTTGATCGTCCGGCCGGGAATCAGGTGGATTCGACGGCGTGGATGCCTACTTCGATCTCCGCGATCAAGGGCTCGATGCTGGCATGGAAAAGCCTGCGCTCCCGCGCCGGCAGGTCGTTGAGCAGATCGGGATAGGCGGCGCAGGCGCAGCCGGGAAACGCGGGATAGCCTGCAGTATCGGCCATTTCGCAACTGACCTTGACCAGTTCCACCAAGTTCCAGGGGCCGTCCTTGCGCCGCGCCTGGTGATGGCCGGAGACGATTGCCTCAAGCTCGGGCGGCAGGTTCCACTCGGCGATGAGCTGCTTTCCCGTCTCGCAGTGATCCCAGCCAAAGATCTCCCGTTCGCCATCGAGGATGCTGTCCGGTGGGCCGCTGTGCCGGTCGAGCAACTGCGCGTATTCCCCGGGCTGGATGACGGCCAGGGCAAACCGTCCGATATCGTGGAGGATGCCGGCGGTGAACGCGACTTCCTTGTCCAGGAAGCCGTGCGAAGCCAGATGCTGGGCAATCAGGGCGCAGGCGAGGTTGTGGCGCCAGAGCGCGCGCATGGAAGGATGGCGCATGGACTTGCCGAGATAGGAGCGGACGCCGACGGTGATGCATAGTCCCTGAAGATGCGTGGCGCCGAGCACGGAAATCGCCTGCATGATGCTGCTGGCGGGAAAGCGTGGGGCATAGAGCAGCGAGTTGGCGATGGTGAGCACCTCGCTGGCAAAGGCGGGATCGGAGGCGATCAGGTCGCAGAGTTGGTGTAACTGGACGTTCTCATTGGCGGCCAGTTGCATGACCCGGACGGCAACCTGCGGGAACGGAGGCAGGCGCAGGTGAGCCCACGGCATATGGGCCATCAGTGAGTTGCTGGTTTCCATCTTTGTGGCTTAACCCCGCTTGGCGCCGGCCATCTTTGGCCAGTGTTGCGATTTTCCGGAATGAACTGCCGGTGTGTTCCGGCTGCTCTTGTGAGGTGCTACGGAGTACTTCGGCTGGAGCGCGGGTTGCGATAGCCTGCGGCGGAAAACAATCGGGCTGTGTGGTGCCGCCTGGAGTAATCAGGAGATTCAAAGGTCCGGCGCAGGAGTGGGCGCGGTTTCCGGCTTTCGGCCCCGGCGCGCCAGACGGGGAACGGCGATGAGCGTGACGGCGAAGACGAAGATGGAGCCGGCGATGTACTCCAGGCGGCCGCGGCGCAGGTCTTCGAAGACCAGTTTGATTGCAACCAGGACCACCGCGGCGTAGCCGATGCGAGTCAGCTCGATGCGCCGCCAGCGGGGGCCGCTGTAAGCCAGCGCCAGAGCCGCCGCGCAGACGGCGACGGTGCGGAAGAACGCCAGGTGATGCGGAGCCGGTTCGACGCGCAGCGCAAGCAGCGCCATCAGCCCACGCACCAGCAGCGCGATGCCGCCGCAGATGGCCAGCAGTGCGGCCAGAAGCTGAAGGATGTGCTGCCGCCAGGAGGGGTTTTGCTGCCACGGCATGACTGCGTAGCAGAGCACCGCGCACACCAGGGCGAAATAGATGTTCCAGGAGGGCGCGCCAGGCAGAATGCCGGCCAGGGCATGAACGATGTAGGCCGCCAATCCGGAGACGGCCGCGGTCGCCAGCAGATAGAACACTCCGTGAGCCTGGAGCACAAAACGATTGAAGCGCGCACCCAAGGCTGTGGCCACAACGGCGGCTACGCCCAGGCAGGGCGCCTTCCACGCATCGGGCAGGGACAGCAGGCAACCGGCCAGCAGGAGGATGGCGCTCCAGATGGCAAAGACGCGGTAATTGCGCCGGTCCGGGGTGTTGCGGAAGAACAGGTACGCGGCTGCATAGCAGGCGGCGGTCAGAACCAGGCAGATGGCGCCAAGAATCATTGCGGCCGAGGGCGGGCCGAAACAGATTAACCCGGCCGCGGCCAGCAAGAACGCGATGATGGTTTGCACAATCTCAAAGGCCGCGATGCGCTGGCGCTTCACGATGGTATCGAAGACGACGCTGGCGAGGAAGATGGCGAAGAGCGCGAAGCCTGGAGCGACGAGCGCAGCCATGCCGAGTGGGGGATAGTCCGGGCGGGCGCCGGGTGGACTGATGTAGATGTAGATTGCCGCCCAGATGGCCAGATCGGCGGCGAGCGAGGTGAGCGCCCGCGCGCCCGCCTCGCGGCCGCAGGCTTCGGCAAACTCTCCCAGGGCGAGCATGAGCAGCAGCACCGCAATAAACGGCGTGGTGACGCGAGAGCCGACGGAAAGGCTGAGCGCGATCAGGACCGCCGCAACATTGGCGACCCAGAAGACGGGCGCAAGGTTGCGTTTCCAGGCCAGCGCCGAAGCAATGGATACATACGCGCCCAGAACCGTGGCGGCGCCCACGGCGCTGAGCAGATGGAAGCGAAACATCAGCTCCCAGAGCATGGGAGCGAGAATCAGGGCCGAGGTGCCGGCATAGGCCGTGGCCGCAAACCAGGCTCCGGCGCGCGTACGTGCCGCCCAGGCCAGCCAGCCGATGGCATACAGTATGGCCAGAGCCGCGGCAGCCCGGCTGGAGAGCAGGTTGGCCTGCGCGGCGGCGCGGAGCAGGTAGGCTCCGGCAATGCCCATCATGGCCCTGCCCAGCACGGAAAATGCCATGCCCGCTTCCAGCGATGGCGCAGCGGCGGCAGCCGGTGCAATGGCCGGTTCGGCGATGAGAGGCTCGGCGCTGGCCGGGGCTGCCGGCAGATCCGGCGTGGCGGACGGGCGTTCCAGCGCTGCAACTCTATGTTCCAGCGCTTCCACGCGTTTTGCCAGCCGTTCGATTACGTCCGGAAGATCGCTCATGGCGTCCACCCGATGCAATGCTGGTTTGAGATGCCCTCAATCTCCCGCTGCCGGTGCGTGCGCGCCCTCGTCTTCCCATGGCGGCAGCAGCTTCAACAGGATCCACAGGAAAATCAGAGGGAGCATTGTGAGGCCCAGGGCGACGAGCAATCCCTCACGTGTGACCAGATGGATCTTGTAGCTGGTGTAGCCGAGGAAACTCTTGGAGAATAACTGGCCGCCGATGACCACATTCCAGCGCATGGCGAAGATGCCGATCAGGGCCAGGATGCCGGAGACGGTGTACATGCGCTTGCGCGCGATCTCGGGCAGCTTGACGACCTGCGTGATAAAGAGCAGAACCAGCGGCGTGATGGTGCCGATGAGGATCTGGAGTATGATCTGCGAGAAATAGAGCTTGGTATGCACCAGGAAGTTGAGGCTGCGGAAGGATTCGTTGGCCTCGTAGATGCGGTGCACGAGGTCGAGCATCTCCAGGCTGAAGTCGATGATGAAGATGTAGAACATGTACATGGCGATGGCATCGACGCAGCGCATATCGATGGTCTTGTGGCGCATTTTGGTCAGCAGCATGTAAAAGAGCATGACAGCGGCGATGCCCGAGACCATGGCCGAAAAGATGAAGACCACGGGCATCAGCGGCGAATCCCACCATGGATTGGATTTGAGCGAACCAAAGATGAAGCCGACATAGCCGTGGAGCAGAAACGCGGAGGGAATGCCGATGAGGGTGACGAGCCATCCCACGCGCTCGTCAATATTCAGCGCGCGCTCGCTGATATTGCTCGAGCCCAGAGTCATGATCTTGTAGATCACGCGCAGAATGCCCTTGGTTTGCTGCGAACGCAGGACAATGTCCCGGCGGTAATCGAGCCAGATCTCGAAGGTCAGCACGGCCATCAGATACCAGAGGTACACGTAGCCGAACATGGCCATGGCCGAGGTTTTGTGCGGAGTAAAGTACATCTCCCAGGCGCGCTCCGGATGCCCGAGGTGAAAGAGCAGCGGCAGAGGCGCGTCCAGCAGGAAGGCCATGGCGGTCAACAATGCCAGCCGGTAGGTGGGCTTGACCGCCTCGACGCGGAAGATCCGTTCGAGCGAGGCGAGGATGAATGCGCCCGCCACGAGGCCCGTAATGTAGGGATACAGAACGATGAGCACGCTCCAATAGAGCCTGATCTCGTTGGGATACATGTAACCTTCAACACCGGTCATAACTCTTGCCACTCCTCGATCGCAGCTTGCAGGCTGCCGCTGCTCTTACCGCACGGAGCCGTCCAAATCGTTGTAGAAAACCTTGGCGCCGGTGGCCATCTGTGGCTTCAGCACCTGCACCTTGTGCGTGTTCAGGAACTTGTGAATCGGATCATTGGGATTCTTCAGATCCGCCAACTGGCGCGCTCCAGTAGGACAGTTTTCGCAGCACGCGGTGGTGAGTCCCTTGGTGATGCGGTGGTAGCAGAGGGTGCACTTGTCGGCGACCCTCTTGGTGGGATGAATGTAGCGGCAACCGTAGGGACAGGCCTGTACGCAATAGGCGCATCCCAGGCAGTAGGTCTGGTCAATCAGCACGACGCCGTCGGGCGTAATGAAAGTTGCGCCCACCGGGCACACCTGAGTGCAGGGCGAGTCCGCGCAATGGTTGCAAAGCTTGGGAACGAAGAAGTACTCGCCATCCGGGTCCGGCTTCATGGAAGGAAAGCCTTCCTTGCCGCCGTCGGGTGAGATCACGATGGGGTTCTCAAGGTGCCAGTCGGAGCGATGGTAAAGCTCCACCCAGGTGCGGAAGTAGCCGTCGGGCACGTCATTCTCGGTTTGGCAGGCGCGCACGCAGTTGCCGCAGCCGATGCACTTGGAGATGTCGATCAACATGCCCCACCAGTGGTCGGTCATCGTATAGTTGGGCGCCTGTTCCGGGGTTCCGGCAAGAACGTACTTCCAGGCCACCGCCGCAGCCGGCAACAAAATCAGGAGTTTACGCCGCGTCGTTTTCACTTTGTCCCTCCCGCATCGATGGCCGGACTATGTGGGTTGTGACAGGTTTCGCACGCGATGCCGTTGGCGTGTTCCGCCGCGTTGACCTGCGGAAAGCTTTTCGGCTTGGCGGCGCTGGCCGCGTGGCAGCGCACGCACAACACCGCCGTATTGAGCTTGACGGGCACGACATTGATGGGATCGAGCACGTGCTTTTCCAGGGCTCCATGGCAGGCCTCGCAGTTGACGCCCGCATGCATGCCCTTGCTCTTCACGGCCTGAATGTCGGAGTGGCAGCTTATGCATGCCTGGTGACCGGCATAGTGCAGCGGGAGAGCGGCAATCTGAGGGATGGCCGCAGCCCGGTAATGTCCGTACTCGCCAAATGATTTGGGGACGATGAAGCCGCGAACGACCAGAAAGACCAGGATCGCGATCACGAAGAGCCCCGCAAACCGGAACAGATGTTCTATATCCTTAAACCCATTCATTAAGCCCAATCCCCCCTTGAAACGCTTCTGGGCGATTCGCACGTATTGCAATGTGGTGTGGAACTTGACAGCCAAGGTACAGGAGGCAGAAGTACGACTGTATGTGAGATAAAGCACGCAGGGATGTGATGAATAACACTTACCGATCGAAGACTGGCGGGTATATGGTGATCGGCAACACGTCTGTAGGCACGTTACGGGCTGGATGAGGCGGCGACGCGGAATGACGGGCCGCGGGTGGGAGAAGCGGCGGACCGTCCGAGCTAGTGGGGAGATGTTTCAGGGGAGAATGGCGACGGTACAGAAGGGGAAAAGCAGGCGGCTCTTTCACTGTGGAAGGTGAAATTGCCGCCCAGGGTTTGCGCGATGCGCGCATGCCGGAGTGGCTATTTGGTTAGAAGCCGGCCCGCATCTCGCTGTGCTCGACTTGCGCCACCTGGATCCGCGCCAGGGTCACGGGCTCATCGTAATGGCGGGCGACAAGGTTCGCCGCCTCGGTGTTATTGATGTACGGCCGCACCTGGGCCAGCTTGACGTGGGCCGCCGCGGCCATGCTCGCCACCTGCGTTTTGGAAGAGGCGGATTGCACCAGCGCGAGGATCGCGGTTACGGCGGTCGCCACTGCCTGAATCGACGTCAGGGCGCGCTGCTGGCTGGCGGAGTCGACGATCTTTGCCGCCTGTAGCAGCGCCGTATTCACCTGCTGCTGAAAGGTCACAACCTGCGTCTGCAACTGGGCCAATGTGGCCGCCGAGGGATTGGCGAGATAGGCTTTGGCCTGCGTCACCAGCAGGTTCGACGCGGCGTCGAAGCCGGCCGTGGCTTGCGAGAAAGCAGCCGCATCCCTGGGCGCCAGTTCCGCGCCAGTCACGTCGACGGTGGCCACGGCGCTCTGCAGCGAGGGCGTCCAGTTGACGATGTTCCGCGCCGCGCTGGTTCCCGAACAGCCGGCCGTCCAGGTAAGCTGCACGAGCAGCGCAATCAGCATCCAGGCGCCCAGTTTGGATTGGAGGCCCGCGGAGTGCCCGCTTTGCTGACTCGCCGATGAGCCGGGATCTTTGGCGACCAGGCCCAGCAGCGCTGTGGCCAGCGCGCCGGCCAGAGTTACGACGGTGCCGGTGCCGGCCTTGCCCAGCGTGACGCCCTGCTGTGAAAGAACGCCGGCGACAGTAGCCGCCGCAATCAGCAGCCCGGAGATTGACGTTTTGGGATGCATCCAGATGTTTGCTATTGATTTCATGCGCAACAACTCCTTTGTTTGAAAAGCGTGATGGAAGAGCGTCTTGTCCCGCGCCGGATGGGATGCCATCAGAACCTGACGCCCAGGCTGCTTAGAAAAGCCTTCACTTCAGGCCATGCAGCCGCCAGATCCGCGGCGGTCTGGACGTCAAGCGCGATATTGAGAGGGTTGGCGGCCGCGGCGGCCAGATCGGTGAGGGGCTGGTCGACTGCGCCGACGAGCGTGGCGAGCGCGGCAATGACAACCGGCGCGGCACGCAGCGATTTGTTCGCGCCGATGAGCCATCGCAGGGCGTCGTCGGCGCCGATCTCAACACCCTTTTTGAGGTTGATAAGCAGGTTTGCCACAGCAATGTTTCCTTGGTGGTGCCAGCGGCCGGCCATGAGCAACCGGCCGCCAGGCTCAGGTTCGAAGGCAACTCGAGGTCCGGATGCCGCCGTGGTTCCGGTCCTGCATCTGGTGGAGCGCTGCTTCGAGGCCGGCAAACGCGGTCCCGCGCCCTGGCGCCATCTGCAAACAGGAGAGGGCGTACTCATTCGCCCGGCGCGGCACTTCCGCGGCATGTCCAGCCACCTATAAGGCTAGGCAATTGAGGGTAAATTCCCTGCAAAAGCAGCGGAAAAATAAGTTTTGTGTTTTTAATGAGATACAGTCATGGACGGCGCGCGAGCACTTGACAAGAATTTGCGGTGGGCTGCACTGGTGTGGGCCGGCATATATTTGCGGCACGATCCGAAAGGCACTGGCATAGAGCGTGGCAAGGGCTAAAGCTTGTGGCAAAAGTCACGATTCCAGGAAACCTATCCCTCAGCGGCTAAAACCGCACTCGTTTCAGGCTACTTACGTCACGACTAAAGTCGTGCTCTTTTAAAACCAGACTTTTACCACGGGCTGCTAAAGCCCCATTTTTGGGGATTTCGGACCCACTGGGTATAACTTCAAGCGGTCAGAGACCGAGTGCCTGCTCTCTGTCTTTGCGCAGGTCTTCCATCACCGACTGGATCAGCGTTTTGGCCGCCTCCATGCCGCCCAGCACGGCCTGCAGGTCGAGGGCGGGTTGGGACGGGTTGCGGCTGGAGGTGCAGTAGACGCCGTGCTGCCCGACCAGGATCAGGGCGTCGGTCAGGATGTCGAGGGCTACGGCCAGCCGGCCGCGCTCGATGCCCATCATCATTTCGTAGTGCTGCAGCTCCGTCCGTTTCTCGTCAAAGACATTCATTCTTCCAGCCTAATTGAACGGCGGGCAGCGCGTTGCCGCCGCACTTGCGCTGGGCGATCTGTCATTCCGAGGAAAAGCAACCAAAAAGTTGCATGATTTTCGTGCTCATTCTTCCTGAGTTCGGCTAATATGCAACCTATGGGTTGCTTAAAAATGACTGCCAATCCCCAGATGAGGAAGATCGCGAGCCATGGCGAAGAAGAACCATAAGCGCAAGGGCGCGAAACGTCACGAGCGGGTGCTGGCCTTTGGCGCGCTGGGCGAGGAGACTCGCCTGCGCCTGGTGTCGGACCTCAGTGCCGGCGAGCCTGCCTCCATAGCGCAGCTCACCCAGGGAACGCACCTGACCCGGCAGGCGGTCACCAAGCACCTGCGCGTGCTCGAGCGCGCGGGCATCGTGCGCGGGATGCGTTTGGGCCGGGAGAGCCTCTTTGTATTCGATCCGCGGCCCATGGACGAGCTGCGCGAGTATCTTGAGCGGCTGCTGCGCCGCCGGGACGAAGCTCCGGCGCAGTTCAAGCCGCCAGCGGAAAATTGAGCGCACCGGCGGCCGCGGGAGGCCGTCCTGCGGGGCGCCGTGGGACAATGGAACCATAACCCGCTATGACCGACGAAACCCGCCCCGAGCCCGAACTGAATCAGGAAGATAACTCCGAAGCCACCGAATCGTTTGCCGACGCGCTCAGCGCCTTCGAGCGCACGCACACGCACCACGCCGAGCAAGGCGCAAAGCAGCTTGAAGGCACGGTCGTTTCGCTCAGCGCCGAGCAGGTTTTTCTCGACATCGGCTACAAGACCGAGGGCGTTTTGCCGCGCTCGGCCTTTCCGGACAATGCCGAGGGCGTCAAGCCTGGTGATGTTGTTCCGGTATCCGTCACCGGCCGCAACGAGGAACACTACTACGAGCTGTCGCGCTTTAAGGTAGCTCAGCCGCGCGACTGGTCGGCGCTGGAAGCGGCCTTTGCGCAAAAGCTGGCCGTGGCCGGCACGGTAACGGCGGTGGTGAAGGGCGGTTTGAGCGTCGATGTGGGCGTGCGCGCCTTTATGCCGGCCAGCCGGAGCGGCACGCACGATGCCGCGGAACTGGAGGCGCTGGTGGGGCAGCAGATCACCTGCCGCATCACCAAGCTCGACGTGGCCGATGAGAACGTGGTGGTGGATCGCCGCGTGGTGCTGGAAGAGCAGGCGCGCAGCGAACTGGAAGCCCGGCGGGCCGCGCTTGAAGCGGGCTCGACGGTCCCCGGCACGGTGCGCAGCCTGGCGCCCTATGGCGCGTTTGTGGACCTGGGCGGCATCGATGGCCTGCTGCACATCAGCGATATGGCGTACAGCCGCGTGAGCAAGCCGGAAGATGTGTTGTCGGTGGGCCAGCAGATTCAGGTGCGCATCCTCAAGATTGATCCGGAGACCAGGAAGATTTCGCTGGGCCTCAAGCAGCTTCAGCCCGAGCCGTGGCAAACCGTGCCGGAACGCTACCAGCAGGGCCAGCGCGTCAGCGGCGCGGTTTCGCGGCTCACCGACTTTGGCGCGTTTGTCGAACTTGAGCCGGGGGTCGAGGGAATGGTCCATGTCTCCGAGATGTCGTGGGCCAGAAAGGTGCGTCACCCGTCGGACCTGCTCAAGACCGGCGACCGCGTGGATGCCGTAATTCTCTCCATCAAGCCGGAGGAGCGGCGCATTGCGCTGGGACTGAAGCAGACGCTGGCCGATCCGTGGCTGGAGGCGCAGCACAAGTTTCCGGCCGGCTCGCAGGTGGAGGGGCCGGTAACCAAGATCATGAACTTCGGCGCGTTTGTGCAGGTTGCCGAGGGCGTGGAAGGGCTGGTGCATATCAGCGAGATCGTTGCCGACCGCCGACTGAACCACCCCAGCGACGTGCTGCGCGCCGGGCAGGTGGTGAAGGCGATGGTGCTGGCCATCGATGCGGAGAAGCGCCAGATGAGGCTGTCGATGAAGCAGCTGATTCCGACGAGCCTGGATGAGTACATCGCCGAGCACAAGGCGGGGGACAAGGTCTCGGGCCGGGTGGTGGAATTGTCAGGCGGCAGCGCGGTTGTGGAATTGGGCGAGGGCATTCGCGCCACCTGCCGCGTGGCGGGCGGTGCGGGCAAGGCCGCGGCTTCAGTTGCCGCGGCGCCGGCGCAGGAAGCCGACCTGTCCAGCCTGACCTCGATGCTGCAGGATCGCTGGAAGGGCAAAGCGCGGGCGGATTCTGGCCAGCCCGAAGCGCTCGCGGAGGGGCAGATTCGCGGCTTCAGGATCGCGAAGGTGGATGCGGAGGCGAAGAGGATTGAAGTGGAACTGGCGTAAGCGGCTGGGGCCATGCGCCTTCGTTATTGCGGCCAGGACTCCGCCTGGTGGATGGAGTTGAAGGGCGGATGTACGAGATTTGAATTGCCCTGAAAGCTCCCGGCCTTCGGCGGGTTCCCTGCCGCCTTTGCCGTAAAGCCGATCTTCAATGGGAAGCGCAGTCTTCTGCGCCGCTCATTTCGCTACAGTCAGCCGCACGATTGTGTTTTGCTCGACGCGCATGCCCGCGGCAGGATCCTGCGCGATCACCGAACCGGGCTTTACCGGCGGCGTGGGCGGTGCGTTCGCGGCGCCCACAGGTTCAATCGGAACGTCCGTAAACTCCGGCGGGGCGGTCTTGATGCCGACCCTGGCAAGCGCGGCCTCGGCGCTCGCCAGCGTCCAGCCGGTCAGGTTGGGCATGACCCAGCCGTCGGGGGCTTCATCGGAGGGCGCGGCGACCAGCAAGCTGACGGTGGGCCGCTCGATGTCCTGCGCATGCGGCGGGGGATCCTGGGCAATGACGGTTCCCGGGACGGCGCCGGCGTAAGGCAGTTGCGCCACCGTGCCTACTTCCAGGCCGGCGCGCCGCAATTCAAGCTGGGCAACGCGCTTCGCTTCGCCCACGGTATTGGGGATGTCGACCGTTTGCGGTCCGAGGCTCTCCGCCACGCGCACGGTCCAGGCGTGGCGCACCAGGGTTCCGGGGGCGGGTGACTGGGTGAGGATGTGCCCGGTGGTGACCTCGCCGGAGTAGTAGTGGTTGTCCACATGGAGCTTGAGGCCGAGGCCGGATGTTTCGCGGCGCGCGGCGGCCACGGTCATGCCTTTGAGCGCCGGGACCTGCACTTCCGTACCGTGAATGGCGAAATGCATGGTCAGGATCGCCGACAAGAGCGCCACCGCAACCAGAAGCATGAGCAGCGAGGCCACGCGAAAGAAACCGGCGATCCAACGGGCATTCATGGTTGCGGCCAACCCTCGGCAATACGAAGTTACACTCTACCGCGTATTATCCGTCACCGGCTCGGGATGAATGGTCACGCGGTGCACTTCAGGGCAGGCAAGCTTGAAGCGGTCTTCGAGGGCTGTGATCGCCTGGTGAACGCGCTGCATGGTCAGGTCGTCGGGCAGCGTGCAGTGGCAGGAGAGGTCGATGTGTTCGCCGGTGCGGCTCACCTTGATCTCGTGGACATCCACAACTTCCGGAATCTGTTGGGCGGCGGCGCGCAGCGCCTGCTCGATGCGGCGGTCCTCTTCGACCATTTCCTCGGGCTGCTCGATGGTGGCCGGCTCACTTTCAATATGCGTAAGCACGGAGCCGATTTCGGGGGCGGCGCGCAGGATTTCGGCCTCCAGGGCGGTAACAAAGCCGTGCGCCTCGCTGAGGGGCATGTTTTCGTCCAGCTCCACATGTTGCTCGACGCGCAGGCGGCCGTGATGCGACTGCACGCTGAGCTCGTGGACGCTGATATTGTTGCGCGCAGCCACGGCGCGCACGCGGTCAAAGATGCTTTCGGCACGGGCCTCGCGGGGCGCGGTGTGGATGACCACGTCGGCGCCGGGCAGGGCGCGGTGGACGGCTTCCGTGGCGGCGCGCACCAGTTCGTCGGTGTGTTCGAAGGTGTAACGGCGGGGCAGGGCCAGCGTCAGGTCAGCAAAGTAGCCGGCTCCGGCGCGGCGCACCCGGGCCTGTTCGACGGCGAGCACGCCGGGAACCTGCTCGACTTCGCTAACGATGCGGCGGCTGGTCTCGACGGGGACTTCGTCGAGCAGCGCGCTGATTGCCTCGTGGCCCAGGCGCCCGGTCATGCGCAGAATCATGAATGAAACCAGCAGCGCAGCCACGGGGTCGGCGAAGCGCAGGGCAGCGATGTCGTAGCGGGCGCCGATCCAGTTGGCGCCCAGACCGGCCAGCACTGCCACGGACGCCCAGATGTCGCTGGAGAAGTGAAACGCATCGGTGGCCAGCGCGGGCGAACCCGTGCGCCCGGCCACCGCGCGCAGCTTCCGCGAACGCCAGAGATCGACGGAGATGGAAGTCAGGAGCACCAGAACCGGCCACAGGAATTGATGGACCGCGACGGTACCCTGGACCATGCGGTTGACGGCTTCCCAGATGATCCACGCGCTGGAGGCTACCATCAGGATGACTTCAGTGAAGGCGGAGAGATTTTCAAACTTGCCGTGGCCGTAGGTGTGGTCTTCGTCGGCAGGCATGTCGCTGACCCGGACCGAAAAATAGGTGAGCGCCGCGCCGGCCAGATCCAGGCCGGAGTGGGCTGCGTCCGAGAGCACGCCCAGCGATCCGGAGACGATGCCGGCCGCGAGCTTGAGCAGTGTCATGACCGCCGCGGCCAGCATGGAGTGCCGTGCCACACGGCGCTTTTCGGAGGAAAAACCGGCCAAGCTGGAGACGGCGGAAGTCATTTCGCTTTCAGAGTACAGTTGGCCGCGCCGCCGTGTACAACCCGGCAATGCCAAAGGTGTAGGGCTGCCAGGCGCAGGCGGAGTATCCGGTGGCGCGCATGAGATCGAGCATCCGGGCGGGCGCGGGGAATCGGCCTACGGAGGCGGGCAGGTAGTTGTAAGGCCCTTGTTTGCCGCAGATAGCGCGGCCGATGGCCGGCAACACGCGGTGGAAGTAGACGGCGTAGACCTGGCCGAGGAAGCCGCCGGGCTCACTGAACTCCAGGATCCCTAACTGGCCGCCGGGCTTGAGCACGCGATGAAACTCCCGGAGTCCGGCCTCATAGTTGGCGAGGTTGCGGAAGCCGAAGGCAGTGACAATCAGATCGAGTGACGCGTCGCGGAGCGGCAGGTGCAGAGCGTCGGCCTCCAGCGGGACAGCGTAGGGAGCTTGCATGGTGCGGCCTGCGGGCGTTTCGCTGAGGCGGGCCTGCTGGCCGAACTTGCGGACGCCGCGGGCGAGCATGGCGCGGGCAAAATCGGCGGCCAGCACCGGTTGCGCTCCCTGCGGCCGCAGCTTGAGCAGGGCCATGGTCATGTCGCCGGTGCCGCAGCAGATGTCGAGGACGGCGGCTTCCGGCCGGTCAAGAATGGCGCGGAAGTGTCGCGCCGCGCGCCGCCACCAAAGCCGGTCGATGTTGGCGCTGAGCACGTGGTTCAGCAGGTCGTAGCGCGGGGCGATGGAGTCGAACATCTGCCGCACGGCCTGTGCCGCGGCTGCTTCATCGGTTGCGCCGAGCGGCTTGGCTCCGGTTGCGGACATGCGTGGCTTACCTCGTAGCATCGCGGAAAGATGGGCGGTCCGGCAATGGGGTTCACAAGAGGCCGCCTCTCTATCTTATAGGGTTGGAAGGGCATTTTCGGAGTGCGCGGGCGGAACGGTGCTGCTTCGCGGGAGGATACGGTTGCCATGGCGAGAGAGCCGATGGCGGAGCGTTTCCTCGCGGTTTGGGATGCGACCCCATCGGCCTCGGAGGATGGGTGGTTGGCTTTTATTCCGAACCGCGATCGACCAAAGCTCATCGATTTACGAGAGAGCGGGGAAAGAGGCGGTAGCCTGCGGCCGCAGAATGCTGCGGCGAACCGCGCTCAGGATGCTCCGCGGCGGCCCTGCATGGGGCCGCAGATGCGCTGCTGTGGGGGAGCGTTCACAGGTACACTTCATCGATATAGCACCAGCGCCAGTCTTCGCCGCGCTCGGCGGACTGGATGAGGGGGTGTTGCGTTTCATGAAAGTGCGCCCGCGCATGGCGGTTGGGCGATGAGTCGCAGCAGCCGACGTGGCCGCACTCCAGGCACATGCGCAGATGCACCCAGCGGCTGCCGGTCTTCAGGCACTCTTCGCATCCCTTGGTTTTCGGCTTCACCTTCTTGATGTGATCCGCAATGTGGGTGCATTCAGCCATCGGAAACCTCCGCGGTTACGATTATGTCACCTGATACCGCGCGGCCAGCGCGGAGAATTCCCGCACCTGCTTGCTGACCCATTCTTCGTCGCGGCCCAGCTCGGCGGCCAGCAGGCTGGCCACGGGCTCGGCCATTTCCATGGCTGCCTCGGCGTTGAGGAAGAGCGCGCGGGTGCGCCGCGCCAGGACATCTTCGACGGTGCGCGCCATCTCTTCGCGGGCGGCCCAGACCGCCTCGGCGGCCAGGTAGGGCAGCGAAGGATGCAGTTGCGCGCCAAGCACGGGGTCGCCGGCAAGTTCGCGCAGGGCGTTGGCGTCGGCGCCGTAGACGCCCCAGTGTTCGTCGGCGAGCGCGGCCTGGGCGGCGCTGAGATAGCCGTGGATGCGCAGGTTCTCGGTCACGCACTTTGCCTCCGGCAGGCGGCCCAGCGTGATGGCGTGGTTGACGCAATCCTCGGCCATGTGCCGGTAGGTGGTCCATTTGCCGCCGGTGATGGTGAGCAGGCCGGAGCGGTCTACATGAAGCATGTGGTCGCGCGAGAGCGCGGAGGTCTTGCCTTCGCCCTTGACCAGCGGGCGCAGCCCCACGTAGACGGCACGGACGTCGCGGCGCTTTGGATGCCGCGTCAGATAGCGCCCCGCGGTTTCGAGAATGAAGTCGATCTCGGACTCGAAGGGGCGCGGCTCAACATTGGGCGCCGCGACGGGCGTATCGGTGGTTCCGGCCACCGCATACCCGTGCCAGGGAATGACAAAGAGGACGCGGCCGTCGCGGGTGTGCGGCACCAGCAAGGCGGTATCGCCCCGCAGGAAGGTGTGGTCGAAGACCAGATGAATGCCCTGGCTGATGGTGAGCAACTGCTCGGCTTCCGGGTCGGCCATGCTCCGCACCTGGTCGGTAAAGACGCCGGTGGCGTTGACCACGATGCGCGCCGGAATCGTCAGCTCCTCGCCGGTTTCGGTGTCGAGCGCGGTCAGGCCGTTGATGTAGCCCTCGGCATCGCGCAGGAAGCCGGTGGCGGGGCAGTAGTTGACCAGCGTGGCGCCAAGGTCCGCGGCTGTCATGGCCAGATGAATGAGCAGGCGGGCGTCGTCAAACTGACCGTCGTAATAGATGATGCCGCCGGTCAGGCCCTGCGGATCGAGGGCGGGCAGGCGTTCGAGCGTCTCTTCGCGGCTGATGCGGCGCGAGGGGCCAAAGCCGTATTTGCCGGCCAGCATGTCATAGAGCTTGAGCCCGATGCCGTAAAATGGCGCCTCCCACCAAGAGTAGTTGGGCACCAAAAAGGCCAGGTCGTGAACCAGATGCGGGGCGTTTTGGCGCAGCAGGCCGCGCTCTTTCAGGGCCGACATGACGAGCGGGATGTTGCCCTGCTCCAGGTAGCGAACGCCGCCGTGCACGAGCTTGGTGCTGCGGCTGCTGGTGCCTTTGCCGAAGTCGTGGGCTTCGACGAGCGCGACGCTCAGGCCGCGCGCGGCCGCGTCGACGGCTACGCCGATGCCGGTTGCACCGCCGCCTACGACGGCAATGTCCCATGGAGGCTGCTTTGCCGCGCGCTCGCGCAGCCGCGCGATCATAGCTTGCCGGTGCATTACGCGCTCCAGTTCTTCGCCCGCTCCACGGCATTCTGCCACATCTGGCGGCGGGCGGTGCGCTCGGCCGCATCCATGCGTGGCTCAAAGCGCCGGTCCTGGCGGCGGCTGTTCATCAGATCCTCGGGACCGGACCAGAATCCGGCGGCCAGGCCGGCCAGATAGGCCGCACCCAGTGCCGTGGTCTCCGTCACCAGGGGCCGCACCACGGGCACGCCCAGGATGTCGGCCTGGAACTGCATGAGAAGGTCATTCACGGCCGCGCCTCCATCCACGCGCAGCGCTGTGGGCGCGCTCTCAGTCTCGCTGCGTACCGCCTCGAGCACCTCGGCAACCTGGAAGGCGATGGCTTCAAGGGCGGCGCGCGCAATGTGGCCGGGCTGGGTGTCGCGGCGCAGGCCGATGAGCATGCCCGTGGCATGGGCGTCCCAGTGCGGCGCGCCGAGCCCCACAAAGGCTGGCACAAAGACTACGCCGCCTGAGTCAGGCACGGTGGCGGCGAGAGCCTCGACGTCAGCCGAAGCGCCGATCAGCTTCAGGTTGTCGCGCAGCCACTGTACCACGGCGCCGCCAATAAAGATGCTGCCTTCGAGCGCGTACTCCGGGCGGCGCGAGGCGCTGGCGGCCAGGGTGGTGATGAGGCGGTGACGCGAGCGTACAAAGCAGGTGCCGATGTTCTGCAGCAGAAAGCAGCCGGTTCCATAGGTGTTTTTGGCTTCGCCCGCCTGCCAGCACATCTGGCCGAAGAGCGCGGCTTGCTGGTCGCCGGCGATGCCTGCGATGGGCACGCCGCCGAGGCCGAGAGTGGTGGTGACTTCCGCCACCAGCTCGCTGGACCAGACGACGCGCGGCAAGATGGCGGCGGGAATGTTGAAGAGGCGAAGCAGATCCTCGTCCCATTGGCCGCGGACGATGTTGTAGATCTGTGTGCGCGAAGCGTTGGTGACGTCGGTGACGTGAAGCTTGCCGCTGGTGAGCCGCCAGATGAGCCAGCTATCGACGGTTCCGAAGGCCAGCTCGCCCCGATTGGCACGGGTGCGGACGCCGGGTACGTTGTCGAGAATCCAGGCGATTTTGGTGGCGGAGAAGTAGGGATCGATGACCAGGCCGGTCTTCGACGAGATCATTTCCCCGGCGCCGTCTTCCTCCAGGGCTTTGCAATGCGCGGCGGTGCGGCGGTCCTGCCAGACGATGGCGGGATAGACGGGATCGCCGGTCGAGCGGTCCCAGACGATGGTGGTTTCGCGCTGGTTGGTAATGCCGATGGCGGCTACATCGCGGGGACGCGCGCTGGCTTTGCCGAGGACTTCGACGGCGCAGGTCATCTGGCTGGTGAAGATTTCCGTGGGATCGTGCTCGACCCAGCCGGGCCGCGGGTAGAACTGGCGGAATTCGCGCTGCGCGACGGCGGCAATGGCGCCGGCCTCATCGAAGAGGATGGCGCGGGAGCTTGTGGTTCCCTGATCGAGCGCAAGGATGTATGCCATGCGGTGAAGTCTCCATGGGCAGCGGCCTGTCTGGCCGGCACGATGCTCCGGAAGCTGCCGAGGTCTTGTTCACTGGCTGCGCGCCGGTGCGTTCTCCTCATTATCGTTCGGCCGGAAGCCGCGGAGGTTGTGCGGGAACGGGCGGTGCCAGGATAGACAAGGTACCAAAGGAATGGGCGCAATGGGCCGGCCTGCGGCTTGCCTTAAAAGGGTTGGCGCGGGGCGCAAAGCCGAAGACCACCGGTGACGATCGAGATCAAATTTGTTCGGAGTATGAAAGATTGAGCATTGACGGATGTTGATGTCAAGATTCGCGCAATCAATTGATTGCGATGTCAGTATTTGCGGCAGGAACGAAATTGTCTGCAAAAAATTCTGTGGAAAAGAAAATATTTTAGAGGGGGTGGGTACCGCAGTGGCTGGGTGCGGACCGGTCGTAAGCTTGGCGCCCAGGGGCGGGCGAGCGACTGTGAGGCCGGGTTGGCGGAATGGCCACATGAAGAAAGTATGCGTCAAAAGCGGAAAATTCCATGCAAATGCGGAGCGATTTTATCAAGCCAAGCGGCGACGGCCGATGGTGCTGGGCGGATGGCCGCGGCGGGGTCGAGCGCAGTGCGAAAGGGAAGCTACGGAAAAGTCGCAGGCAAGTGCGTGTAACGTAGAAGCTGGAGGTCAAGCGCAGATGCCGAGGGCGCTCAAGGTCAACTATTGTGTGGAACCGGACGCGGTGGCGCTGGCTGCCCACGCGGCGCGTCATTTTGTGGAGATGGTCCAGGAGGCTGTGGCAGCGCGCGGGCGGGCGCGGATTGCCATCAGCGGCGGGTCGACGCCGAAGGCCGCCTTTGCGCTGCTGGGCGATGCGGGCCAGCCCTGGCGGGCGCGGATGCCGTGGGAGCGGCTGGAGATTTTCTGGGTGGACGAGCGGTGCGTGCCGCCGGACCACGAGGACAGCAATTATCGCATGACCTGCGAGGCGCTGCTGGACCATGCGCCGCTGCGGCCGGAACAGATTCACCGCATGGAGGGCGAACTGGAGCCGGAAGCGGCGGCGGCGCGGTACGAGTCGGAGCTGCGGAATACGTTCCGGCTGGAGGGCGCCGAGACGCCGTGCTTCGATCTGGTGGCGCTGGGCATGGGGCCGGACGGACATACGGCCTCGCTGTTTCCGCATAGCGCGGCGCTGAACGAGCTGGGGCGGCTGTGCGTGGCCAATCATGTGCAGAACAAGGACGCCTGGCGCATCACGCTGACCTGGCCGGTGATCAACCAGGCGCGGAGCGTGTTTTTTCTGGTAGGTGGAGCGGACAAGGCGGCGATTCTGAAGGAAGTCTTTACCGGCCCCCGAGACGTGGAGCGGTTGCCGAGCCAACTGATTCGGCCGGCAAGCGGTATACTCACATTGATTCTGGACAGGGCCGCGGCGGCACAATTGCCCGCAACCGATGCGGAAGGCCGCGGATTTCTAGAGAGGGTTGAATGATTCTGGCTGGCGATGTCGGCGGCACCAAGGTGATCCTGGCGCTCTACGATTTTGTCGACGGCAATTTGAAGAGCGCCCGCGAAAAGCAATATCCGGCCAAGGAGTATACGGGGCTGGAAGAGATCGTGCGGGAGTTTCTGGGCGCGGAGACGGTGAGCGCGGCCTGCTTTGGCGTGCCGGGACCGGTGCGCGACGGGCGGCTGCGGCTGACCAATCTGCCATGGACACTGGACAGCCGGGAACTGGCGAAGAGCCTGAAGATCGAGCACGTCTTCCTGATTAACGATTTGCAGGCCAATGGCTACGGGATTGCCGAGTTGAAGGCCGACCAGATCTACACGCTGAGCGAAGGCGACGCGCGGCAGCTCGGTAACCGGGCGCTGATCTCGGCGGGCACGGGGCTGGGCGAATGCTTCATGATCTGGGACGGGCGCGACTATGTGCCGTACCCGTCGGAAGGCGGCCACGCGGACTTTGCGCCGCGGAACGAGGATGAGATCGACCTGCTGCGCTTCCTGAAGCAGAAGTACAACGGACGTATCAGCTCTGAGCGCGTAGTGAGCGGCCAGGGGCTGACCAACGTGTACGAGTTTCTGCGCGAGGTGCGCGGGCTGGAAGAGCCGGTGTGGCTGGCGGAGCGGATTACCGAGGAAGATCCGAACGCGGTGATTGCGGAGCTGGCGCTGAAGGCCAAGAGCGAGATCTGCGAGAAGGCGCTGGACATGTTCGTATCAGCCTACGGCGCCGAGGCCGGCAACCTGACGTTGAAGATCCTGGCGGTGGGCGGCCTTTACGTGGGCGGCGGCATTGCGCCGCGCATTCTGGAAAAGCTCAAGGACGGCACGTTCATGAAGGCCTTCACCGACAAGGGGCGGTTGAGCCAGCTGCTGATCAACACGCCGGTGCGGGTGATTCTGGAGAACCGCACGGCGCTGCTGGGCGCGGCAGCTTATGCCGAGTCGCGGGCGGCGCTGATCAGCGGGATCTCGCTGCGGGCGGGGTCGGTGAAGTTCAGCCCGCGGACATAGCCGGACTCGGTCAGAGCCGCCTTTGGCAAGGAGGCGGCTTCACGGCGAAAACAAAAAAGACAGCGGAACAGTGGCGCAGGCCTGGCTGTGGGCATGCCGAAGCCTGCGTTGAGGCGGCGCCATGCGCCGCGCTTATCGCATTCGACTAAACGGACATGTGAATGCATCTCTTTATCTGCCCGGGCGTCGAGGATGGCGGCATGAGCCGGCGGATTCGGGCGGGCGGGAATAGCGACCGCGTGTTGTGGCGCGCAAGGGGCACCTGCTTCAGTGTTCGGCCGGGCTATCAGGTTTCGAGGTGCGTGTTATCGGAAGTTACCAGCTATATCCCGACCAGCGAAACAGGTATAGAGCGTTCTGGCGGAGTTGTTGCATGCCATGTAAAGTATGATGTGGCACAAGGTAGTGGTTACAAAAGAGATGATGGGCGATCGGCCACATAGATTGAAGATCTGCCCGGGTGAAGAATGATGATTCGAAGAGGCATCTGCGGAGGATTCGCGTTGAAACAAGCAGGCATGGTGTGCGCTTTGGTTGCGGCAACTTTCTTGTTGTGCACTCAGTTCGCATTCGGTCAGATGCAGGCGGCGATGGGCGGCAAGACGAGCCACAATTTCGATGTCTGGAGCATCTATGGGGGCGCATCGGTTGCGGCGAACCCTTCGGGGCACAATCTGGGATGGGATGCTTCGGTAACGGAGAATCCATACAAGTCGCTTCCGTGGCTAGGGGGCACGCTTGATGCGTCGGGGTATTACAACCATTCTTCGGTGACCAGCGGCGGGACGACGGTGAACACGCAATCCAACACCTATCTGATCATGGGAGGTCCTGCGGTAATCTTCAAGATCGCCGGGCTGCAGCCCTTTGTCCATGTGCTGCTTGGCGGGGCGCTTGCTTCCGGTTCGCAGAGCGGATTTGCCGGGCCGTTTGCGAAGGCTTTCACGGGAGGGTCGACCGGGACATTCAGCCTAGCTCTTGGAGCGGGAGTCGACGTCCCGGTCTCTGCGCGGTTGGGGATTCGCACGCAATGGGACTGGCTGCGCGTGGGAACGGCGACGACGACAAATCTGATCCGCGGCTCCGCGGGGTTGTATTACACCTTCTGATGGGACGAGTCCGCAGCGCCGACGGGCGCCGCTTGCGGAGGGAAGCCACAAGCGCAAAGATGCTGGGTTGCGCGCGGGCCCTCGCGCAGGTTACAGCTATCCTGACTGGGCGCAGCGACGCCGGGCGGCTGACTCGGTTGACTGGTGGGCATGGAAGGCGCGCCTGGTTGAGGAAGGCTGAACGATGTGGGGCTTTCTGGGCCGGTGGATCTTCCGCGTGTTTGTGTCGTTGGCTGCGGCGTTCATCGCTGTCTATGCGGGTGATTGGGTGGTCTATCACCTGCGCGGATCACCTTCCGCCACGGTGACCGTGAGCCGGTATTTGTCGGTGCCGCTCAAGGGCAACAGAGTAGAGTTCGACTATCTGGGCACGAGGCCGGCGCCGTGCGCGCGGGCGTTGTTTCCGCACGAAGGCCAGGATCCCTGCTGGCTTCTGCGCCGGAATCCCAATGAGTGGGAAAACCTGTCAGAGCACGGGCTGGGTGGTCTGCCTTGATGGCCCTCGATGAGCCGCGGCGCGATTTATGTCACAAGACCACGTGATTGGTATCACGTCGAGCCGTGTAAAGTGGGGGATAGGATCGGAAAATCTGTCTTGAATTTCGAGGGGGCCATGTATCAACGCATACAAAATGACAATGGCAGCTACAACACGCGCTGCCTGGACTGTTTTTTGACGATCGCCTTTTCAGTGGAGTCGGAGGAGGAGCTGGAGCGTGTGGAAACGCAGCACCTCTGCCCGGAAAAGGTGCTGGCTCAACTGCTGGCCTGGGAAAAGGCCGCCGAGGGCCACGCGGCGTGCAACTGAGCGCCGCGGTCACCGCCCGAATCGCGACGACCGATCGAGAGAATGCGGGCGCAGGACTATTGTAGATTGCCCTGCAAAAAGACAAACGCGTTGCCTTCCGGATCGTTCATGAAGACAATCTTCTTCACCCGCTCCGCATTGATCCCCTCATAGTGGAGGTCCTCCTCAGCCTTGCGGGCATTGGGAACCAGGAAGAGGGTTTGCGCCTTGAAGCCGGCGTGGGCGGGATGGATCTCGATGTGGATGTTCGGATTGCCGGGCGCGCTGAGGCGGAGGCCATCGCTCACATCCTCGACGTTGAATCCCAGCCTGGTGTAGAACTGGCGCGCCGCGGCGAGGTTGCGCACGGGCAACTCGAAGCCCAGCAGGGTGCCGGAGATGCGGTCCATGCCGAGGTTCTTGCCGCGGTCGAGCATGTGCAGGGAGTTGGGCATGTATTGCGTGAACTCGGTGGTTCTGCCGTCGGGGTCCTTGAGCGAGAAGATGAGGTTGCCGGCGCCGGCCTTGACGACGGGCGAAGGGTGAAGACCGCGTGCGACGTAGAGCGCGTGCAGGGCGCGCAGGTCGGCGGACTCGAAGCAGACGTGCATCCAGCCGAGGGGCTGATTCGGCTCTGTTTGCGGGTAGATCTCCAGAAACTGCGTGTCGTTGATCTTGACGAAGATTTCGGTGGTTCTGCCGGCGTGGGTCATCGCAAACGCCTGTTCGTAGCCGAGCCTTTTGAGGAAGTTGATCTCGTTGTCGAGGTTGTGGACGCGAAAGGCGATGTGCGCGATGCCGTCGATTTCGCCGGTTTGCGCGAAGGAGCGGTGCGAGCAAACAAACAGCGCCGCGATGGCCAGCGCCGCGATCCATCGTATTTTCATGGTCTTTGCTTTCCTCCTGTGCCGCGTGGCGATGGCGCGGGCGAAGATGCGCTTCAGGCATAGTCTTGGCGATAAGGGGTGAAGATGTCCAGCGCCTCGGAGTCTTCGAGGGCGGAGGCCTTGTGCTCGACGCCGCCGTTGAGCACGACGCTGTCACCGGCGCGCATCTCCCAGCTTTTGCCTTCGGCCTCAAAGCGGATGTGGCCGCGCGTGACGTAGACAAGCTGATGGTGGGGATGGCTATGGCGGGCGCCGATCCAGCCTTTGGTGAATTGATGGCGGACGAGCATCAGATGCGGGTTGAAGGCCAGCACCTGGCGCAGGACGCCAGGCTCGGGTGTTGATTTTGGTGTGGCGTCCGTCGCCGTGTAAATCACTTCAGCCTGGTTCATGGCCGCTCCCGGAAGATGCGATTGCAGATAAGGGTGTGGATTGACTCCACCATGTTACGCTGTCGCACGCCATATACGCAGTTGCCGGCCGCGGTGCTTGCTCAGCGGTTGAGCCAGCCGCCGTCGACGACGAGGATGTGGCCGTGGATGTAGTCGGCGGCGCCGGAGGCGAGAAAGACGGCCGCGCCGGCGACGTCCTCGGGTTTGCCCCAGCGGCCGGCGGGAATGCGTTCCAGAATCTGGCGGGCGCGCTCGGGGTTGTTGCGCAGGGCCTCGGTGTTGTCGGTGTCCATGTAGCCGGGCGCGATGGCGTTGACATTGACGCCTTTGGAGGCCCATTCGTTGGCGAAGGCTTTGGTGAGCTGGCCGACGCCGCCCTTGGCCGCCGCGTAGGACGGAACGGTGATGCCGCCCTGAAAGGTGAGCAGCGAGGCGATGTTGATGACTTTGCCCGAGCCGCGCGGCAGCATGTGGCGGCCGGCGTGCTGGGTGAGGCGGAAGACACTGGAGAGATTGACGTCGATCAGCGTCTGCCAATCTTCTTCGGAGTGCTCGATGGCCGGGGAGCGGCGGATGGTGCCGGCGTTGTTGACCAGGATGTCAATGGCGCCGAAGTGCCTGACGGTGTCTTCGACAAGGCGCGCGCAGACTTCGGCGTCGCCCACGTTGCCTACCAGGCCGAGGTGGCTGGCGCCCATCTTTGCGAGGGCTTTCCCGGTGGCTTGAGGAAGCTGGCTGGAGCCATGCACGGCGACGCTGGCGCCGGCTTCGGCCAGCGCGATGGCAATGCCCGCGCCGAGTCCGCGCGAGGAGCCGGTGACCAGCGCGACTTTGCCCTTGAGATTGAATTTGTCGAGAATCAGGGGAATGGGTCCTTTCCGGATGGGCGCGACGGGCGCTCATCGCCGGGTTTCCTTCCATCATAAGAAATAAGACTGGATTTGAAACAAGAGAGGTTTTGAATCGGGCTGAGTGATGCGGCTGGTCACCGCCGCGCAAAGAGGACACTGCGCGGCGGTGACCAGCCGCATGGGGCGGAAAACATCAAGGAGCGTTGGACGGATCGCTGAACGGAAGGCCCAGTAGCGTGCGCAGGGCCGAGCGGGCACTGTCAAGCGAGGCGCGCAATTGAATGGCCTGCGCCTGTTTGGCCAGCAGGTTCGATTCGAGGGTGACGTAGAGCGAGGCATCGAGATTGAACCGCCGGTAGTTTCGCCTTGCCGCCGCCGCGGATTGTTCGAGCACGGGCAGGCGGGCGTCGAGTTGCTTCAACTGCGCCGCCATGATCTGCGCCGCTTTGCGGACCTGGTCGGCCTGGTTTTGCGCCGCGTCGAGCCGTGCTTGATAGGTTTGCCAGAGGACCGCGCGGGTGGCACGCTGGATGGCGATTTGCCCCTGATTGCGGTTGAAGACGGGCAGCGCGAGGGTGACTTGCGGGCCGAAGGAGTTGACGCCCTCGACGGGATCGCGTTCCAGCTCAACGCCGGCGGTCAATGCGGGAAATTGCGCAAGGACGGCGCCCCGCAGCGATTCTTCCTGGCTGCGGTAACCGGCCTGAAGCGCCAGCAGATCGGCGCGGCGGCGCGGCAGCGAGGCAAGAGCGGCTTTGAACTGGCTTTCGGAGAGCGCGGGCATGGCGAACGGCCCGATGAGATGAAGATGCGCATCGGGCCGGAGGCCCAGCAGGGCGTTGAGCTGGTGGCGGTTGAGGCTGACTTCGGTTTGGAGCGCGCGCAGGCTGGTGTCCGCGTTGACCAGGGCATTCAGGTCGGCGGCAACGACGCCCACGGTTGCATTGCCGCGCTGCATGGCGGCGCGGTCACGGTGGTAGCGGTTGGCGAGCAGGGAACGGGTGGAGGTGAGCACGCGCTGCAGGTGGCTGTCGGAGCGCGCCTGGATGAAAAGCTCACGCGCCTGTTCGGCCACCTGCCATTCCTGCCACAGGATGTTGAGATTGACCTGTTGCCCCGCCGCGCGGGCCGCGGCCTTGGCGGCGCCGCGCGTGAGCAGCGCCTGAATCTGCTGGCTGAGGGCGAGGACGCCGCCGTAGTTGAGCGCGGAGCTGGCGAAGGTGGCGCCCAGTTGCGGATTGGGCAGCAGTCCGGCCTGCAGCAGCTGCGCACCGGCCACGCCGGCCTGCAATCGAGCGGCCTTCAAGCCGGGATTATTGAAGACGGCCAGCGTCATCACGGTGGTTTCGTCCAGGCCATTGAGCGAGACCGGATGCGGCGGCAGGCCGGGAAGCCAGAACTGCCGCGCGGGCACGGTCAGCTGCGGGGTTTTGGCCAGGTCGGGCGCGGTGGGCAGCGGCCTGGGGTGGTAAGTTGCGCAGCCGCTGAACGCCAGAGCGAGCAGCAAGGCCGCGTATTTCCGGCTGGGGATATGAAAGCTCTTCATCATGCGCGACCCTCCCTGGCAAGCTGTTGGTTGCGGAAGTGCAGGTAGAGCGCGGGCAGCAGGTTGGTGCTGAGCACGGCGCTCCACAGGATGCCGCCCAGGACCACCGCGGCCAGGCCCTGCTCGGGCGCGGCGCCCTGGCCCCAGCCGAGCGCGGTGGGCAACATGCCGAGGATGGCGGTGAGGGTGGTAAGCGCGATGGGGCGGAAGCGCACGTGCACGGCTTCTTTCACGGCTTCTTCAGGCGTCATGCCCTGGGCTTCGTTGCGGCGGGTGCGGTAGAGCAGCACGATGCCGTGGTTGAGGCCGATGCCCACCAGCGTAAGGAAGGCCACCATGCCGACCGCGTTGAGGCCGACGCCGCTGATGACGAGCGCCGCCGCGCCGCCGGTGAAGGCCAGGGGAATCAGCAACAGGAGCAGGCCGGGAACGAGCAGGCCGTCGAATTGCAGGATCATGATGGCGAGCATCAGCAGGAAGGCCGCAAGAGCAGCGGCGCCGAGGCCGAGCGCGGCGTCTTCGAGTTGCGGATAGAGGCCGCCGAAGGCGTAGTGATAGCCGGGCGGCATGCGCAGGCCGGCCAGGGCCTTACGCGCCGCGGCGATGGTGCTGCCCAGCGGTCCGGTGGGCGTGGCCAGAATTTGCAGGGCCCGTGCGCCGTCGAGATGACGAATCTGGCTGGGCGTGGGAACCAGTTGGATGGTGGCCAACTGGCCGAGGGGGGTCCAGCCGCCGGTACGGATGGGCAGCCGGGCCAGCGCGGCGATGGAATGACGCGGAGCGTTGGCCAGGCGGATGTAAAGCGCCAGCGGAACATTGCCCTCCGGCATCTGCGCCACGACTTCGCCATTCATCAGCGGGGCGATCTGCGCGTAAAGCTGCGCCGGCGTGATGTGGCGCGCGGCCAGCGCGCTCATGCGCGGGGTGATCCGCAGCTCGGTGATGAGATAGCCGTCGTTGTTGAAGATGCCGGTGAGCGCCGGGATGGGGCGCAGGCGCCTGACCATCTCCGCGGCGAGTGCGCGCATCTCCGCGATGCTGTTGCCGTAGACGTTGATGACAAAGGGCTCGGGCAGGCCGTTGAGGCTTTCGCCGACGCGCTCGATGGTGGGCGTATCCATGGACGCCTGGACGCCCTGGGTCTTGCTCTCGCGCAGGAGGCGGTTGCTGAGGGCGTCCAGGCTGTTGACGTTGACGTTGGGCTTCAGGGTGATTTGAATTTCGCCGGCGTAGGCGGGCTCGGTGTACATGCTGTTGGCGGACGAGCCGATGCGCGCATAGATGTGGTTCACCGCCGGGTCGGCGGCCATGCGCCGCATCATGCTGATCACCGCGTTTTCCGTATCGAGCAGGGAACTGCCGGGCGGCAGGGTGAAGCTATCAAGCAGGACGCCTTCGTTGGGCAAGGGCAGGAAGTTGATGGGCACCAGCACCAGCCCGGCGAGGCTTGCCAGCAGCAGCACAACGCAGATGGCGAGGCTCCAGCGGGGATGCTTGGCGACGACGCCGAAGAGCCGCTCATTGTGCCTGCGCAGCCAGTTGAGCGCCCTGCCGGCCGAGGTGGGCCTGGGGCGGACCTTGGCATTGACAAAGCCCAGGCAGAGCGGAATGAGGCTGACAGAGATGAGCAGCGAGGCGAGAAGCGAGAAGGTCATCGCCAGCGCGAAGGGAATGAAGAAGAGCCCGGCCAGCCCACCGACAAAGAGCAGCGGCGCAAAGGAGGAAACGGTGGTCAGCGTGCCGGTGACGTCGGGGCCGACGATGTCGCGGAGGCCACGCGCAATGCCTTCCCAGCGGCCGTCGCCCTTTTCCCAGCGGTGGTAGATGCTTTCCAGCACGATGATGCCGTCGTCGCAGAGCAGGCCGACGGCGACGGTGAGCGCGCCCAGCGTCATCAGGTTCAGGCTCTGGCCGGCGGCATAGAGGGCGGCGATGCCCAGCAGCAGCGAGAGGGGAATGCTGAGGGCGAGAATCCAGATGCCGCGGCCGGCGCCCAGCACCCAGAAGAGGATGGAAATAGCGAGCAGGCCGCCGATGATGAGATTTCTGCCCAGGTCGGCGCCGACGATGTGAACCAGATGACCCTGGCTGTAGATTCTGATCCAGCGCACGCCGGGCGGCAGTTGCCTGAGCGTGGAATCCAGCATGTGCTGTACGCTCTGGTCGACGGGGACGGTGGAGGCGTTGGGCTGCTTGAAGACCACCAGCGCCACGCTGGGCCGGTGGTCGAGCAGGGCGGCGTTGAGCGTGGGCACGGCGCCGCGCACAACGCGCGCCAGATCGTGCAAGGGAATGGGCCCGCTGGGCGTTTGTACGGGGAGCTGCTCAAGATCGGCAATGTGCTCGGGCAGATCGCGCACCTCGATGAAGACGTCCTGATGACCCGTGGTCAGATAGCCGCCGGGTTTGAGCAGAACCTGCTGTTGCAGGGCGCTGAGCAGCGCCGTAGCGGAAACGCCGTAACGATACATGGCGGCCAGATTGGGCTGCACCCAAAGAGCTTCTTCGCCGCTCCCGTAGACTTCAACGCGGTAGACGCCGGGCAGGGCGCGCAACTCCGGGGCGACGTTGGCCAGGACGGCGCGCTCGGCCCCGGCGGGCGCCACACCGGCGGGAAGCTGCAGGGCGTAGTCGGCCACTTCGTCAATGGCCACGCCCATGATTTCAGCCTCGGGATGCACGGTGGGCGGCAATTCGGCGCGGGCGAGGTCGATGGCGCTATTGATCGCCATCAGATCCTGCTGCGCATTGGTGCCTTCGCGGAAACGAGCGTCAGTTACAACCTCGCCATTGCCCATGGTGGAGCGCACGCCGATGAGGTTGGGCAGCGCCAGGATTTGGCCTTCGAGCGGCCGGGCGATCGCGGTTTCCATCTCCGTCGCGGTGGCGCCGGGGTCGTGGGTGATGATGCTGATCATTGGAAAATTGAACCGCGGCAGGACTTCAACGGGAATCTTCCAATACGCGTAGGCGCCATAAGCGATGAGTGCGCCATAGATGAGCGCCCAGAATAAGGGCTGCAACAGTAAACGTCGAAAGAAATTCTCTTCTGTCATTGGCCTTAGTCCGGGATCTGGAATTGTTCGGCTATGCTGGCGTGAAAGAGCAGGTAGGCGTTGACGACCACGACCTTGTCGCCCGGCGCGAGGCCGCTTTCGATAAAGGTGTTCCAGCCCTGGACCGGTCCGGGCACAACCTGCCGCGGGTGCGCGCCCCGTGCGGAGCGGACCATGACCCACCATTTGCCCTGGTTCAGGATCAGCGCGCGGGTGGGAACGGCGATGAGCTTTTGTTGCGGCAAATTGAGCGTGACCGTGCCGGCTTCGCCGCTGAGCCACGCCGCATGCGGGCCGAGGGGAAGCAGGGCGATGGATTCGCCGCCGCCAGGCGTGAGCGTGCCGGGAACGGAGCAGACGCGAACGGCGATGGGCGCGCTGCCGTCGGAGGGAGCAAAGCTGCCGGTCATGCCTACGCGGATGATGCTCAGATCGGCGCCGTAGTAACTGGCCGTGAGCCACAAGCCGCTGGCCGGCTGCAGGGTGACGACGGGCTGGCCGGTAGAGACCAGTTGGCCGTTGGCGCTGTTGAGCGCAAGGACAAGGCCACTGGTGGGGGCCGTTACGGTCATCATCTGGCGCACGGAAGCGAGATGCGATTGCGCGTTGTTGAGGGTTGTTTGCGCCTGGACTTCGGCGCTTTGGGCTTGGTGCACCGCTTGGCGCGTGGTCAGGTGCGAGGGCAACTGCTCGCGCTCGATGGACAGCGTTTTTTGCGCGGCGCTCAACTGAGACCGGGCGCTGCGAACGTCGGCCTCGCTTTGGAGGAGCATGGCGCGCAGGGCGGGACCGCTGAGGTGAGCCAGCTGCTGTCCGCGGCGGACATAGGCGCCGGGCAGGATCTCGAGCCCCTGGACAACGCCGGCTTCGGCGGCGTCTACCGGAAGAACGCTGATGGGCTCGACCTGTGCGTAGGCGGCAAGATGAGGCGTTAGAACGTGAAGCTTGACGGCAACGGTATCGGCGCTGGACGACTGGCCAGCCGCCGGCGCGGCGCCGGAGACGAACGCAAGCACCGCGGCTGCGGAGACGGCCGTGACGAAGCGGCGGAAAAGTGCGCTCCGCAGCGCGAATAAAGCATGGATTTTCATCGGAACTCCCACGAGTCTGTTGTTCGAAGAGGAAACAGGCGCACGACAACGCGCACGCCCACGAACGCGAGCGAGGAAGAATGGGGAGTTCTAGATGCGGAGAGTGGTGAAGGTCCAGGGTGGCGAGAAGAGCAGCAGCAGATACTCGGTGGCGCGAACGCCGGGCCGCTCAACGGCGCGCAACTCCTCCATGCGCGGAGCAAAGATCGCGGCCAGCCAGTTCAACAGCAGAACCGAGGCCCAGGCCACGGTGAAACACATGCCGACATCGACAGCCATCATGACGATGGTGGTTTCGGTATCGTGGCCCACAAGCGGAAGCTCGGGTTTTTTGTCCCAGGTGTCGAAGGTGTTGAAGACCGGCGGCACGACCATGAGGAGAATGGCCAGTGCGGCAACGATACCTGGAATCCGCCGGTTCACGAGTTCATCCTAGCACGACAGGATGGAGGGGCGCGCGATTGCAGAGCCGCGCGCCGTAAGCTGTTGAATCGATTTTCCTCTTCGTGTTGACGCCGCGGCCCGGTCACGCCACCGTCAGCACCAGCTTGCCGAAGTGGCTGGCTTCTTCCATGCGGCGCAGAACTTCGCGGGCCTGCGACCAGCGGAACTCCTCGCCGACGGGGCGCATCCCGACAAGGCTGATGGCGCGGTTCATCTCGATGAAATCCTGGCGAGAGCCCACGTAGATGCCGTGAATGCGGGCCACTTTGTGCAGGATTGACGGGATGGAGAAAGATGTGGCCGCGCCGGAAAGTACGCCGATCTGCGCTATCGTACCGCCGGTACGGATGGCTTTGAGGGAACGGGCCAGCGTATCGGCGCCGCCGACCTCGATGACCAGATCGACGCCTTCGCCGCCGGTTTCGCCCAGCGCCCAGCGATCCCAGTCGGGGTTATTGCGATAGTTGAAGCCGGCATCGAGGCCCATTTTGGCGGCGCGCTTCAGCTTTTCGTCGCTGCTGGAGACGCCGAGGACGCGCAGGCCCTTGAGCCGCGCAAATTGCAGGGCGAAGATGGAAACGCCGCCGGTTCCCTGGATGAGCACCGTGGCGCCGGGCTTCAGATCGGCGGCGGCCAGGGCATTCCATGCGGTCACAGCGGCGCAGGGCAGCGTGGCGGCTTCCTGGAAGCTCAGATGCTGGGGCACGGCGACGAGGCCGGAGGCTTTGAGGATGACGTGCGTGGCCAACATGCCGTCGATGTCGCCGCCGAGCGCGCCTTTGGCTTTGGCGGGCGTAAGCGGGCCGTCGAGCCAGTTCTGCATGAAGATGCCGGCCACGCGGTCGCCGGGCTTCCAGGCGGTTACGCCCGTGCCGACGGAGAGCACTTCGCCGGCGCCGTCGGAACAGGGAATGCGGGGGAGATGGAGGTGAGGGTTGTAGAGGCCCTTCACCATCATGAGATCGCGAAAATTAAGTGAAATTGCGCGCACGGCGACGAGCACTTCGCCAGGGCCCGGCGCGGGAGTGGGGCGCTCAACAAACTCCAAAGAATCAATGCCGAAGGATGAAATCTGCCAGACATGCACGGCGGGTCACTCTTTCTCCCGGAGGAACCGGGGTTCAATTAACGGGATGCAATCAGAGGAATCCCTCGTAAAATGAATCATAGGTCTAGCAGATCAAGAATTAAACGGATGGAGGAGGAAATGGCGAATGCTTTGGAGCACGGGGACGGCGGTCTGGGCGAAGGCTTTGTGAGTGAAGAGGATCGGCGCACGGCTGAAATACACCGTGCGGCGAAGGCCCGCCAGAGGCAGTCCCTCAACCTGCAACGGGAAAATATCCTGTCGCAGCGGACCTCGCACCCGGCACGGAGAGCGGCGCTGGAGGCGGCACTGAAGCAGATCGAAGCGCAGATTGCGGCTCTTTCGTAGAGCCGTGGTTTTCATCTGAGATCCCGGGCAGGCGTCGCGCATGCCGGCCAGGGAAGAGTTCTTCAGTCCTTAAAAAGAGAAAGATGATAGGGAAGCCGCGCCGGAGGGCGCGTGCGGGCCGGTTGCACGGTAGGTGCACGATGCGGCCGAGGAAGCCGGATCTGCCCGGCTGTTCAGCGGCGGAGTTGCCGCGAATCCAAAGAAAACCAAGGTATTTTCCCCACATCAGATCAGGGGCAGGAATTGCTCCGCCTTTTCGTCGTATTGTTCGATGCGGCCGGTGAGGATGTCGTAATACCAGGCATGCACCGAGAGGCGGGCCTCTTCCATGGCCTGCGCCACGGCGGGCTGCGCCCGCAGGTTCAGCCACTGCGCCACCACGTTGCCGCGGATCAGCGACGCCAGTTCCGCGCTGTCGCCGTCGGCTGGATTCAGTGGCTGGCGATGGTGGAAGGCCGCCTCAACGTGGCTCAGCCAGCGCTTCGCCTTGGGCAGATTTTCGAGGTTCCTGACGTCGAGCGCGGCCTTGAGCGCGCCGCAGTCGGAGTGGCCGCAGAGGATGGCGTGCTTCACGCGGAGCACTTCCACCGCGTACTCGATGGTGGCGGTTACGCCGTCCACGTCGTGGCTGGCGACTGGCACCACGTTGCCGGCGTTGCGGGTGATGAACAGGTCGCCGGGGCCGGAGTTCAGGATCAGATCGGGGACGATGCGCGAATCGGAACAGGTGATGAAGAGCCATTCGGGGGCCTGGCTCTCGGCGAGCAGATGAAACTGCGTGCGCCGGGTGGGGAAAACCTCGGTGACGAATCGCTTATAGCCCTGAATCAACCGTTCCATTCCGTTGATGACCTCCACGCGCAAAGTGCGCATTTAGATCCAGCCTATCGCACTGGGGCCGGGGCTGTTATGGTGATGCAAGGCCGTTGTTGACTCGCACGAGGCGCAAAGGAGGCGTGAGTCGATGAAGAGGATAGCGAGACTGCTGGGTTTCGCCAGTTTGCCATTCCTGCTGCTGGTTGCGGCGCAGGCACAAACCGTGGATACCATCAATCCCGCGCTGCGCGGCCGCATCGACAACATTGTTACGCAGGTGCTTCGCGCCACCGGCGTGCCTTCGGCTTCGATCGCCATTGTGCAGCACGGCAAGATTGTGTATACGCACGCCTACGGCCTGGCCAACCTGCAGCCGCCCGTGCCCGCCACGACGGCGATGCGCTACCCGATCGGCTCCATCTCCAAGCAGTTCACGGCGGCGGCCATTCTGCTGTTGCAGCAGGAGGGCAAGCTGTCGCTCAACGATCCGGTGGGCAAGTATATTCCGCATCTGACACGCGGCGACGAGGTGACCATCGGCGAGATACTGTCGCAGACCTCGGGCTACCAGGACTACTGGCCGGAAGATTACGAGATGCCTCTGATGCAGTATGCGGAGACGCCGCAGCAGATTCTGGACACCTGGGCCAAGAGGCCGCTGGACTTCAATCCCGGCACCAAGTGGGAGTATTCGAACACGAACTATGTGATTGCTGGCGAGATTGTGCAGAAGGTCTCCGGCGAGCCGCTGATGCAATTTCTGACCCAGCACATCTTTGCGCCGCTGGGCATGAAGTCGGTGGTCAACTTCGACCAGGGACAGATGACCGCGCCGGACGCCACCGGCTACTCCCGCTACGCGCTGGGCCCGCTGCGTCCCTCGCCCAAGGAGGGCAAAGGCTGGATGTTCGGGGCCGGCGAGCTGGCCATGACCGCGCAGGATCTGGCGCTGTGGGACCAGAGCCTGCTTGCGCAATCCGTTCTGAAGCCGGCGAGCTACAAGGAGATGTTCACTCCGGTGAGGCTGCCGGACGGCAAGAACACCCACTACGGGCTGGGCGTGGAGGCGATGGAACGCGACGGGCACCTTTCCATCGAGCACTCGGGCGAGGTTTCCGGCTTTGTGTCCGACAACATGGTGCTGGTGAACGACGGCGCGGCGGTGGTGGTGCTGACCAACCAGGATGCCGTGGACGCGGCCTCGGCGATTGCGCAGTATGCGGCGCCCCTGGTGGCCGGCTACGAGCCGGCGCTCAGTCCGGTGGAGCAGCAGGCGCTGGAGATCTACCGCGGACTCCAGAAAGGGCACATTGACCGCAGCCTGTTGTCGCCGAACCTTAACGCCTACTTCAACGCGCAGGCGCTGGCCGATTTCAAGTCGAGCCTGGGCCCGCTGGGCGAGCCGTTGCGATTCCATCTGGACGGCAGCGAGCAGCGCGGCGGCATGACCTTCCGCATGTTCACGATTACCTATCCCGGCAAGCGGCTGTTGCTGACCACCTATAGCTACGCGAACGGCAAACTGGAGCAGTATCTGGTGGCGCCGGCGAATTAGCTTGTTGGGCGAAGAGCAGCTTTGGGCTGTTGGCTTGCCTGGTGAGTGAGCGGGCTTCGGGCTTGGTTCCGGAGATCCTGGAGCGCGTGGCGGCGGCGACTGTGGCTTACAGTTTTGCAGGAACTGCAAATTTATGGGGGGTGGGTGTGTTTACCCGTTCCCGCAGGCAGCTCTCCGGCGGCGGAGAGCTGGAGGCTGGCTGGCTCCGTTGGATCCTGGTCGAACATCATAAAGACATTGTGCGCCAAGTGCTGGAAATTATCTGCAAAGTTGGAGCAAGAAAACGGAAGTATGTACTTTACGCAAAGGAGGCATAGCCTAAGATCCTGCGGTCTCTTCCGTGGTTAAATGGACGGTCTCGCCGTCAAAACTGGCGACGGCCCAAGTCAGGGTCGCGTTCTCGACTGCCTGTTTCAGTCTGGCAATTTCGCGTCCCGATGCGCCTGCGTTGCCGCCCTTCAACTGGATTAGCTTGATTTCCAGAACATCAGCGTTCTTACGAGCCAGACGATACGCGAATGCGTCAATGATCCCGGTACGCGGCGCTCCGGTCTTGCTCTCGAAAAAGATAACCTGCCAGCCTTTCTTTCCGAGATGTTCTTTCAGCGCCTCTTTGCTGGCCGCTTCTGATGCACGCACTTTGATGAACGCACTTTTGACGCGGCGCGTTTTCCAAGCCTTCAATGCGCGTTCGCTATAGTCCGGCATCTTTGCCTCTTACTTCGGCCATCCTTCGGGCGGCTTTTTCTTCTGGAGAGATTTCTCCAATTATTTTCCCACTAGAAGCATGGAAAACAGTCTCTCTTAGCCTTTCGCATCGGAGAATCACATTTTTGATCGAAGATGCATTGTTTTCTAGAAATTGCCCCGAATCGGTCAATGCCGCCGTAGTCGTATGTTGAAGGATCAAATCTAGCTGAAACGAGGCAGACTCTGCATCCCTGAAATCGTATCCGTTGATCCATGTGGCCGACACGTCAGCAGTGTTCAAAAAAACCGCGTCTGTCGAGTTCCCGCAGTAGATGTTGTCTTTCTTCGCGCGATACATAAGGTAAGCGAGCTGGCGGCAAACGTATTGCGGCCCCAGACTAGGAGAAAGTGGAGAAAAAAACGTTGCATACAGAGGATTAGTGACCGCTTCTCCGCTTCCTGCCGCCGCGTATCCCTCCTCTTTCGGAACCACCGTGGCGGGCGGCTCCCATCGATACAGCCTTGGTCCTTTTCCTGCCATCAAGATTCCAGCAATCAATCGCGTACAGGGTGGAGTATGCTGCCCATAAGCGTGATGCCATTTGGACATTTTCCTAGCTGCAATTTCCTCAACCTGCTCCCATTCCTTGATCGTCGCCGCTTTATCTATAAGCGTCCCGGAAATTGCTCTTACGAGCGTTTCCGCTGCATCTAAATCGTCGGCAGCGGTTGCAATTGCGAATGAAAAGTTGCTCCGTGTATCCACAACGCATAATTTTCTAGCACGCGCAGCCGTTCCGTCTCCGTACGAACCGCGTCCATCAGTGGCGAGAATAGCTCCCCCGTGGCAGAGCATTCCTATAGCAATCGTCATTCCGTTTTTCTCTTTCACGAGCCGGTCATTTTGGGGCTTGATACCTGCCGGATGAAAGTCAGTGGGACGCGGCTTCGGGAGTGGGCTAATCATAGGTCACTCCCGCCCCTTGCGTAAAGTACATACTTCCGCAAGAAAATTGCAGAAGCCTTCCGTGGGCGGGCTTGGGCGGAAGCTCGCCGGAGCTACCACGCGGCTCTCCTGGGGTCTCGGATCGCGCCAGCTTGAGGGCGTCTAATGGCGGTAACCCCCTCCTCCACGCGAGTATTTCTTGCAAATGGACTCTGCGTAGCGACCGAGCGCAGAATGCCAGATCCGAAGCGCTCAACCTTATACGGAACAGGAAGGGCAGATTGCCTCACATCGTCGTGGTTACTGGGGAGCCCAGCCCGAGCCGGCTTGCTTCGCTTGCTATCGGTACGGGAGACATTGATTGCGTCTATCATTTTGCATTGCACGAGCTGCTGGAGGCCGTCGGGGAGTCCGGAAGCGATGATGGGAAGGAAATGATGGCGATCATGGTAGAAGGCAAGCGTATACGTGATATTTCTGACCTTCCGCTCGACCTCGCTGTTTAGGATCAGCTCAATGGCTGACAGGCTTTCGCGGGAGCGGCGCTCGGAGAATATGCGCCGAATTCGAAGCAAAGGTACTGTACCTGAGCTGATGGTTCGCCGAATCGTGCACGCCGCAGGGTTTCGGTTTCGGCTGCATGCGCCCAACCTGCCGGGGAGACCCGATCTCGTATTTCCTCGACTGCACAAGGTTGTCTTTGTCCACGGGTGTTTCTGGCATCAACATAAGCGCTGCCGGGAAGGACGGATTCCGGGCTCGCGCCGGGATTATTGGGAGCCGAAGTTGACGCGGAACGTTGAGAGAGACAAGGCGCATAAGGCGGCCTTGCACCGGCTTGGTTGGGAAGTAATGACTGTGTGGGAGTGTCAACTGAAGAATTCCGAGAAGATTGAGCGGAAGATCCTGAACTTTCTTGGAAGATGATTGGTCCCGGACGATTTTGGATCTCAAAATCGGAGTGCTCATTTTCTGTCCGGAAGTGGATGGGGGGTATTCTGAATGCGGGCATGCGTGCGGGGAAACCGCACGCATGCGCGTTTTACGATGGGCGTTCAGAAGCTCACATTTACCGTGGCGATCACGGTGATCAGCCGGGCATGCAGCCTGCGGGATCGCGCGCTGGGGCGCGTGGGAAGGTTTGCGGCGGGCGCGGCGCCGCAACCGGCTGCGCGGCACGCCATCCCCAGCGGCGGCGGACTGCTGGATGCGGTCCACGTGAGGCCCGGCGATGGGCCGCCGCGGGCGGCGTTGCTGATCTGCCACGGCATTGGCGAGACCGTGGAGCACTGGCGGCCGGTGCAGAACCTGCTGGCCGCGCAGGGGATCGCTTCGCTGGTCTTCGACTACTCGGGCTACGGAAGAAGCAAAGGCGCGGTGGACTGGAGCCAGTGCGAGCAGGATGCGATTGCGGCCTTTGCGTTTCTCAGGGCGCTGGAGCCCGGTGCGCCGGCGTCACTGCTGGGATTTTCACTGGGCAGCGGCATTGCCACCGCCATTGTGGAGCGCACCGGCCCGGAGCGGCTGGTGCTGTGCGCGGCGTTCACGTCGTTCCGCGACGCGGCTTGCTCGATGGGGGTTCCGCGGCGCTGCGCGGTGGTGCTGCCGCCCATCTGGAGCGGCGAAGGGCCGCTGCGCCGGTGCAGGATACCGGTGCTGATTGTGCACGGGGAGCGCGACCGGACTTTTCCGGTGCAGATGGCGTCGCAGCTGGCTGACTGGGGCGGGCGGAATGCGGAGCTGGTCGTGGTGCCCAACCACGCCCACAATGAGCCTTTCTACCGGCCGCGGCTGGCGTACTGGGGGCACGTTGTGGCGCACCTGGCGCCGGTGGAAGCGCCTTGCTCCGCCGCGGGAGTTGCGGCGGAGGCATAGCGGATATGTCAGGCATCTTACTGAAATATGTAAGCTTATAGTCAAAATTAGCCTGCCTTGCCAAGGCATCCTTCCGCAATTCGAGGCGATTCCCGAAGCGCAAAAAGGCCCCGATCCCGACCTTGCGAGACCAGGGCCAATAAGATGCTGAAGGTTATTGCGGCGTGGGGCCGCGGACCACCTGCACCAGGTTGCTGGTGTTGATGTTCCTGGCAAAGGCCTCGCGCACGTCCTGGGCGGTGAGCTTCATGTAGGTCTTTGCGGCGATGATCGGCTCATCCAGTGGCAGGCCGATCTCCGCGCGGCTCAGCAGGCCGGAGGCCAGCGCGTTTTCGCTGGACTCGCTGAGCGGAATCTGCCGGAGCAGCAGCGCCTTGGCCTGTTGCAGTTCCGCGGCCGTCACGTCCTGGGTGCGCATCTGGTTCAGGTCGCGAATGATGATCGCCTTGGCCTTGGATACGTTCTGCGGATCACAGCCGTATTCGACGGCATAGCTGGCGCGGGTCTTGGTTGCATCGATGCTGGTGCTCACGGTGTAGACGTAGCCGGTGACCTGGCGCAGATCGTGATAGAGGCGGGTGGCGTAAAAGCCGCCGCCGAGCACGTGGTTGCCAAGCTGCAGCGGATAGTAATCCGGGCTGAAGCGGTTGATGGGGATCTGCTCGGCCAGCGCCACCAGATCCTGAGTGCGCTCGGGATCGGGCACGTAGGTTGCCGCGGGCTTGTTGAGCGGCACGGGCGGCAGGGTGGTGTTGGGCTTGGGCCCGACCGCCTTCCATGAACCGAACCACTGCTCGATGACCGACCTAGCTTCCGCCGGTGTCACGTCGCCGATCACGACGATGGTGGTCAGATCGGGGCGCATGGTGGCGTCGTAGTACTGCTTGATCTGCGGCAGCGTCAGCTTCGACACCGTGGCCGGGGTGGGCTGGCGCAGCTCCGGATCGCCGGCCGGCAGCAGCGCCTTGCCCAGCGCCCGCATCATGCGGTAGCCAGGGCTCTTCAACTGGCCCGCAACAAATTGTGCCGTCTGCAGCCGGGTGATGTCGAAGGCGTGTTGCGGCATGGCCGGGTGCAGTTCGTTGTCGGCCAGCAACTGCACGCCGCGCGAAAAGTACTTCGTCAGCACGTTGAGCGAAAAGCTGTAGCCGGCGCTTTCGTTGGCGGCGATGCCATCCAGGGCCTTCTGGAATGCGATCCGGTCCATGGTCTGCGTGCCGTAGGAGTAGAGACCGTCGAGCACGCTGGAAATGCCTGCTTCATCTTTGGGCGCCTGCAGGTTGCCGTTGTGCTTCACCTCGCCCACGACGGTGACCGTGGGGCTGGTGGTGTCGGTGCGGACGATCAGCCGGATGCCGTTGGGCAGCGTGGTGTCCGACACCTTCACATAGTTTGCGGGCACGCTGAGCTTGGCCAGCGGAGCGGCGGCCCAGGCGGGAAGCGTAACCGGCTTGGTGGGCGCCGCGGTGACTTTTTCGGCTCCGCCAAAGCCCTTGGAGGCGACCGGGGCGCCGCTGGGCGTGGGCTTGAGGAACGCGGTGATGGTGCTGGTGTTGAGCATGAACTGCCGGGCCACGCGGTTGACGTCGGCCAGCGTCACCTTGCGGATGGCATCGATGTCCTGCTCGGGCGAAGTACGTCCTTCGGCGGCCAGCGCGTTCGACCAGACGTCGGCCAGCCCGGGGATGGAGTTGCGCTGGAACTCGGCCTGCGCGATCTCACTGCGCTTGGCCGCATCCACCAGGTCCGCCGGCACGCCTTTGGCCGCATAGGTGGCGAGAATCTGCCGCATCTCGGCGACCGCCGATTGTATGTTGGCTCCGGCGGGCATTGCCACGACGCCGAAGCCGACGCTGGCCTTGCGATAGGTCTCCGCCAGGCCGAACTCCGCGGCCAGCGCCTTGCCGGCGGGAACCATGGCGTAGAGGTTTCCGCGCTGGCTGTTCAGCACGTCGGACAGAATCACGGTCGCCGCGTAGTCGGGCGAGTCGGTTCCCGGCATCCGGTAGGCGATGAAGCCCAGCCCATAGGGCATGTTGCTGTTGATGTTGAGCGTCTGCGACTGGAAGGGCTTCAAGTCAATGGTGGGGCGCTTGGGGATGGCGTGCCTGGGAATAGTGCCGAAGAGATGCTCGATCTCCGCCAGGGTTTTGGCGGGATCGACGTCCCCGGAGATCACCAGGATCGCGTTCGAGGGTGAGTACCAGGCGTCGTGAAACTTCTTGAGCATGGCGCCCGTTGTCGCGTTGAAGGAGGGCCGGGTGCCCAGAGGATCATGGGCATAGGGCGTGCCCGCGAACATGACGCTGTTGAGCTTGTTGACGAACTTGTAGGTGGGGTTGGAGAGATCGCGCGAGACTTCCTGCTCAATCGCGCCGCGCTCCTGTTCCCACTGCGCCTGCTCGTCGTCGATGCCGGTCATGCACGCGGCCTGCGCATGCAGTGCGACATTGACGTCGGCCGCGGGAACGGTCGCAAAGTATTGCGTGATGTTCTGCTGGGTGTCGGCATCGTCCAGGCCGCCCAGCAGGGCGTAAATGGCAGCGGTCTGGTTGGCCGTCATGCCCGTGCAGCCGCGGAAAGCCATGTGCTCCTGCGCATGAGCCATGCCGGGAAATCCGGGCGGGGTCTCATTGCCGCCGACCAGGTAGTTTGCTTCCACGGTGGCGACCGGGGCTAGCGAATCGCGGATGATCACCACGCGCAAACCGTTGGCCAATGTGGCGCGTGTTACATTGGTGGGCTTTGCGGCGGGACTCGGGACGGAGTCCGCGCGCAGAAGCGGCGCTGTCGCCAGGGCAAGGGACAGCGATAGCAGAATAACGGAAGGCTTCAAAAGGATATCTCCTTCTTTGATTGCGGCTTGCGCGGGGTCGGATCCTCTTTTATTGTAAGATGCCGATCGGCCGGGAAACGGAATGGCCGCGCGGGGTGCAGAGTTTGTCGGCATTGATCTTATTGACGTTAACGTAGTAGAGATCGGTATCAGCGCCGAAGGTTGCCTCGTCGAGCCGGGTTTTCATGGTCTGCCATCGGGTGGTGAGGGGATGCACGATGGTCCAGTTGCCTTTTGAGCCCACGCGCACGGGCATGGCGAAATCGGGCACATCGGCCTTCCAGCGGTAGGCCACTGTGCCGCGCGGCGCGTCGAATTTCAACACCAGGGTGGGAATGGACGCGTGGCGCAGATACTGATCGAAGATCGGCGTGAGATTCATGCCGGTCGCGCGATCGAAATAAGCCACGACGTCTCCGGTCATGATGTTTTGATACTTGAAGTGCTGATAGAAGCCGTGGATGACGGCGAACCATCGCTTGTCGTTGTTCACGACGCTGCGCAGCGTGTTCAGCATCAGCGCGCCCTTGAAGTACTGATCCTCGGGCGGTGTTGCGTCCACGCCGCGCTCGGCCACGATGGGCCGTAGATTTTTCACCTTGGGCTTCAGCCCGTTGAGGTACTCGATGGCCGCGTTGTGTCCCCACCAGTATTCGACGTAGAGCGTCTCCATATAAGTGGCCCAGCCCTCGTGGATCCACATGTCGGAGCGGTCGGCGGCCGTGATGCTGTTGCCGAACCACTCGTGCGCGCTCTCGTGGATGATGATGAAGTCGAACTTCATGCTGTAGGGGGTGTGGGTCCAATTGCGGTCCAGGTAGCCGTTGGTGAAGCCGTTGCCGTAGGCAATCGCGCTCTGGTGCTCCATGCCCGCGTAGGGCACTTCGATCAGCTTGTAGCCGTCCTTCGGAAAGGGATAGGGGCCGAAGTAGTGCGTGAATGCCTGCAGCATGCCTTTGACCTGCTGGAACTGCTTCTTTGCCTTGGCCAGATCTTCCGGGAGCACGTAATAGTCGAGGGGCAATGAGCCGTAATGATCGTGAAAGTGCACGTAGTCGCCGATATTCAGCGCCACGTCGTAGTTGTTGATGGGGTAGTGCACGAACCAGTTCCAGCGGGTATAGCCGTTGCCGAGGCTGGTCTTGCCCATGAACTTTCCGTTCGAGACGTCTACCAGACCATTGGGGATGGCGACGCTGATCTCCATATTCTTGACTTCATCGCGCCACTGGTCCTTGTTGGGCCACCAGATGCTGGCGCCGTCGTCTTCGCAGGAGGTGACCACCCATGGCCGGCCGGCGGGATCCTTGCCGAAGGTGATGCCGCCAAAGCGTCCCTTCGTTTTCGGGTACCCCTCGTAGTAGAAGACGATGGTGTAGACGCGGCCCTTGCGCAGGGTTCTGGGAAAGTCCACAAAGACGGCACCCTCTTCGCGTGTATATTGGAGCGGCCTGGAACCCAGAAGAATCTTGTCGACTTTGAGATCGGGATAGAGGTCGAGCTGAATGCGCGTGGCGTTTTTCAGCATCCTGAAGCGGATGGTGTTGCTGCCCGAGATGAACTTCCGGGCCGGGTCCACGCGGACGCTCAGGTGGTAGTAGAGCAGATCATTGTTGGCACGATAGGGGCCGTATGCGCCGCGCAGAATGTCGGCGCGCGTGGGCGCGGCGGGCGCTTGCGCTGCCGTGGGCGCGGCGGACTTTTCCGCGGTCTGCGCGAAAAGGCTCAGAGACGCGGCCGCCAGCAGCAGCGAAACGCAGAGCGGCGCTCTGCGGGCAGTGAGAGGAGGCATGAGGCCAGTCTAACGCGGCGGGGCCGCGGATGAGTGTCGCCTGGAGCAGCGATCCGACGCGCGCTGTTAGAATCCACTTGAGCAGGCTGATGAGCGTAAAGGCCCTTTATCCCGGCACCTTCGACCCGCCAACCAACGGCCACCTGGACCTGATCCAGCGCGGGGCCAAGATCTTTAGCCATCTGACGGTGGCCATTCTCAACAACCCGGTCAAGAATCCCTTGTTTACCGTGGAAGAGCGGGTGGAAATGATTTGCGAAGCCACCCGCGAGATCAGCAATGTCTCCGTGGACACGTTCAGCGGCCTGATGGTGGACTTTGCGCGGCGCGAGGGGGCATCGGCGGTGCTGCGCGGCATTCGCGCCATCTCCGACTACGAGTACGAGTTCCAGATGGCGCTGATGAACCGGCGATTGGCGCCGGAGATCGAGACGGTTTTTTTGCAGCCGGCCGGGCGCTACTCGTTCCTGCGCTCCAGCATGGTGAAGGAAGTCTTCGGTCTTGGCGGCGACATAACGGGGCTGGTGCCGCCCAACGTGCTGAAGCGGCTGCGCAGCCGCATGAACATGAAATAGCCGATTGCCGGTGCGGGTTGCGCGGCGCCCGCGGTTTCCCATCAGCCCAGCACCATGATCACCGCCCCGACGGTGATCAGCAGCCCGCCTGCCATTTCAGCCAGGGTCAGCTTTTCGCCCAGCAGCAGGAAGGCGAAGAGCATTACCAGCGGCACGCTCAGCTTGTCCAGCGGCGCCACGCGCGCAACCGGGCCCAGTTGCAGGGCGCGGAAGTAGCATAGCCACGAAAGGCCGGTGGCGAACCCGGCAAGGACGAGAAAGACCACCGAGCGCCGGTCAAGCGAGCGCAGTTCGCCGTGCTTGCCCAGGGCCAGCGCGACGGCCCAGGTGAAGACCACCACCACGGTGGTGCGGATCGCGGTGGCCAGGTTCGAGTCTATGTGCGCCACGCCCACTTTGGTCAGCAGCGCAGTGGCCGCTGCAAAGACCGCGGCAAGTAAAGCCCATCCAATCCAACCCATGGGCAATATGGTACGTGGTCCGCGGCCGGGTGCGGCAGCGCGCTGCTTTGCCACGCAGCCGCGCGGTAACATGAGTCATGCGTCTGCTAGTTCTTGCGCCGCTTGCCGCCTTGCTTTGCATCGCCGGATGCGGCTACCACACGTTGGGCGCCGCCACCCACCTGCCCCCCACGCTGAAGACCCTCGCCGTGCCGGTCTTTAAGAACAATACCGACACCTACGGGTCCGCGACCGCACTGACCAGCGCCGTCATTCGCGAGTTCAAGGCGCACACCCATTACCGCGTGGTGCCGGCAGACGACCGCGACGCCGGCGCCGTGCTGCATGGAACCCTCCTGCAGCAAACGCTGACGCCGCTGACCTATAGCGCGTCCACGCAGCAATCGTCCAGCTTCCTCATCACCATGGTGGTTTCAGTCACTCTCAAAGACCGCAACGGCAAGATTCTCTACCAGAACAAGAACTACGTATTTCGCCAGCAATATCAGTCCACCACGGTTCTGCCCACGTTTCTTCAGGAAAATCCGGCGGCCATTCAGCGCCTGGCGCGGGACTTCGCGCGGCAGCTTGTGGCCGATGTCGTGGAAGGATTCTAGGACTCGCTCGCGATCACGATGGCGTGGGCCGTTCGGCAACAGCAACGTGATCAGCAAATTCGAAATCTCGTATCCCAGAGGAGCGCGATAGCGGCGCTACGAGGCTTGCGACAGGAATCCGTGCAGCCCTGTTGATAACCGCGCATCGTTTGGACGCGCCGGGAAGGGTATTCTGGATGCGCATGGGAATTCCATCGAGCCGCCGAGCTGCCGGGAGGATTGCGCTTTGAGCGCCGCGCGCCCGAGCTCTGGCGCCAGCCCCGCCGCGGGGAAAACGGCCGCTGCGGCCGGGCCGGGCTTCGCGGTGGCAGACCGTTTTGTGGCCGAGATGGAAGCTGCCGCGGCAGGCAGCGGGCAGCTCCGGCCCGGCTACGTGCTGGTTGGCGACGAGATTTTCCTGCTCGATCGCTGCCGCGCCGCCGTCCTCAAGGCATTTGTGCCCGCGGAGCTGAGGGATTTCTGCCTCTCTGATCTGGACCTGGCCGAAACCTCGCTCTTCGATGTGCTGGATCGCGCGCAGACACCCTCGCTGATGGCGCCATTCCAGGCAATTTTCGTGCGCAACGTGCGTCTGCTTTATACGCGCGGCGCGAAAAAAGACGAGTTTGCCGCGCTGGACCGGTACTTCCGCTCGCCCAATCCGCAGGCTTTGCTGATTTTTATCGCGGATTTTCTCCATATCCCCGCCGATGCCCGGCGCATGGACATGAATGACAAGTCCCGCTACGAGCGGCTGACCGAGACGCTGGGCGAGCACTGCGGCATGGTGGAACTGGCCCGCGTGAGCGAAGACAACGCAATGCGCTGGACCGTGGCAATGGCGCACGAAGCCGGCGTGCGCATGGAGCCCGACGCCGCGCGCGAACTGGTGGACGCGCTGGGCGCCGACATGATGCTGATCGCATCGGAGATGGAAAAGCTGCTGCTTTACACGATGGGACGCGGGCGCATCGCGCTGGGTGACGTGGAAACGCTGGTGCTGGGCGCCAAGCAGCGGTCCCTGTACGAGCTGACAGACGCCATCAGCGCCCATGACCGGGCGCGGGCGCTGGCCGTTCTGGACGGCTTGCTGAACAGCTCCGATGCCGGCGAGGACGCGGCCATCGGCCACCTGTATATGCTGGCGCGCACCTTCCGGCAGATGCTGGTGATACTGGAGAAGAATGTGCGCGATTCGCGTGCTATCTGGCAGGCGCTGTGGCAGGGCTTCAGGATTCCGCCGTTTGCCGCCGACGACCTGATCCGCCAGGCGCGGCGCTTCAAGAGCCGCCGCGAACTGACGCGGGCGCTCAGACTGGTGGCGCGGGCCGATCTGGAATTACGCTCGTCGCCGCCGGACAAACGACTGGTGCTGGAACGGCTGATTTACGATCTGGCGTCGGAGCCGAAGTTCGTCGCGGCCGCCTGGGCGCCGGAGCAGCTATCGCTCAACAATTGAGCTTCTCCTTCCAGTGCAGGGAGGATCTGGCAGTGAAAGAGCCGCACTCTGGCCTACCTTCTTTTGGTCCGCTCGATCATCTGTTGATAAGAGCAACAAGTTATGTGATATAAATCACAATAGACTGAATGCCAGGTGGCTTTTAATTGGGCATATTAGTCGCAATGCAGCCTGCAAGGGCAACAAAGCGCTAGTGACTGCCTGGAAACGGAAGTAGTTCCTCCGAGGGGTCTTGTGTAAGCCTGGTGTGCCGGTCTTTCTCGGTGAGAGGAAGGCTGAAATCGCGCAAAACAACGTAGTAGGCAAACTTTGTTGAGGATTCCAAAGCGGGGAGACTGTTTTTCGGTCAACAGGGAGCTGGACCATGTACGAGGGCCCGTGGCGTGTTCTGCACGTGATTGCTAACCACGAAAAGAAAGTTGCGCAACATTTATCCATACGCTCTGTGGAGCACTACTTACCGCTCTACAGAGAGCGTTCCCGCTGGACAGACCGCTCGGTAGTCCTGGAACGGCCGCTCTTTGCGGGATACGTATTCGCTCGTTTTTCGTTCCCGTCCAGGCTCGCCGTTGTCTCCACGCCCGGCGTGATCCGCCTGCTTGGCGACAGTCAAAGCGATACGGTGAGCCCCGAGGAGATCAGCCGGATTCGCGAGGGTCTGGCCAGCGGCTGTGCGCTGCGGCCTCACCCCAACGTTTCCGTGGGGATGCCGGTGCGGGTGCGCAGTGGGGTGTTTGCAGGAGTCGAGGGCGTCGTCACCGAGATCCGTCATCGCTGCAAGGTGGTGATCACGCTTGCGGCGGTCCAGCGAAGCTTTTCGCTGGAGGTTGATCGCGAAGACATCGATGTGCTTCATGGGGAGGCCTTTACGCCCAAGTTGACCGGGGAGCAAAGACCGGCTGCTGTCCGCAACCCGGAGGCTGGAAGGCCCTCTTTTGCGTCAGGCTCAGCGCTGACGGGGGGCGTGAGGAAGTAGGTCCGTTCCCCGCGATCGCAGGTTGCCGGCTGCCGTGCTTCTTGTCCCTGCAGTTTTACTCCAAATGCAGTAGACTCTAATCGTTGCCAGCAGGGGTTTCGCCGGGCCTTAAGGCAGGTGAATGCGGCGCGATGGTCGGAAAGCAAAGCACGCGACCAGATCCGGAGCCTGCCGCTGAGCAGTCCGGACGGCAAGCGGAGGCGAGGCCAACGAAGTCGGCCCCGGCCTTCAAAAGTAAATTCCTGCGCCTTCTTCCTTCCATCATTTTGCCGATTTTTACGGCCGTGGTGCAGCATGTTATCTGGCCGCTGATTCACCCGTCGGCATGGTCCCTCTTTTATCCCGCGGTGGTGTTCAGTTCCTGGATTGGCGGCTTGACGAGCGGGATTGTTGCCACGCTCCTGTCAAGCGTCATCGTCTGGTGGAGATTTCTCCCGCCAGAATACACTTTTGCAAAGGATGCCGCCCGTTACATCATTTCGGCGGCGGTCTTTCTGTTTGTGGGGCTCTTTTTGAGTTTCTTCCAGGAGCGTCTGCAACGGACAACAAAGCAAATTGCCGGTGCGCTGGATGAGGCTCGCGAGGCCGGCAGAAAGCTGCGCCGGGCACACGACGACATTACAAGCCTGATCGAGCAGGCGTCGGACGGGATATTTATCGCCGACGCATCCGACCGGCTCATCGAAGTGAATGCCGCGGGCTGTGTGGTGTTGGGATACGCGCGCGAAGAGCGTGACGAACTGGTGGGCCAGCCGGTCACCACCCTGGTCGGGCCTGCCGATGTAGAGCGCCTTTGGCAGACTAAAAGGCATCTGCAGGAGGGACGGTCCCACCTGGAAGAATGGAATCTGCGCCGCAAGGATGGAACCGAGCTCCCTGCCGAGGTGAGCGCCAAGATTCTGCCCGACAGCCGCTGGCAGATTTTTGTACGGGATATCACCGAGCGCAAGGCGGCGGAAAGAAAGCTGCTGCAGGTCAGCCGTGCCAACCATGCGCTCAGCCAGTGCAATCAGGCGCTCATCAGAGCCGTGGACGAACCGTCGTTTCTGCAGGAGGTATGCGACATTATCGTGCAGGATACGGGTTACCCATTCTGCTGGGTTGGCCGGGCCGAGTACGACGACGCAAAATCGGTGACGGCGATTGCCGAAGCGGGCAGAGATTCCGATTATCTGAGCACGGTCCACATTCGCTGGGCTGACACCGAGGAGGGCCGCGGGCCCACCGGCACCTGCATCCGCACCGGGCAGACCGTTGCCGTCCGGAACATTGCCACCGACCCCACAATGACGCCGTGGCGCCGCGAGGCGTTGCGGCACGGCTACTCGTCCATCCTTGCCGTTCCATTGTTTGTTCAGTCGGAGGTCTTCGGCTCGATCAGTATCTATTCCGCGGAAACAGATGCATTCAGCGCCGATGAAACACAACTGCTCACCGAGCTTGCCAGCGATCTCGCCTTCGGCATTGCCACTTTGCGAACGGAAGCTCAACGCAGAAGAGCGGAGAAGGAACTGGTGGCGCTGAATGCGGAACTTGAGGAGCGGGTGACAGCTCGCACCGCCGAACTGGCGCAAGCGCATGAACGCGAATTTGCGATCGGGAGCAGAATTCAGCAGACCTTGCTGCTCGATTATCCTCCAATGCATTTGCCGGGGATTCGCATCGCTGCGCTGGCCCTGCCGACGCAGCGAATCGACGGTGACTTCATCGTGTTTATGGAGCCGCAAGAGCGTTCCTTCGACGTGATTGTCGGCGATGTGATGGGCAAGGGCATTCCGGCCGCCTTACTCGGCGCGGCGACCAAGGCGCATCTTCTCAAGGCGCTGGGTTACCTCTCAGCATTTTCGTCGTCCGATCAGCTTCCGAAACCTGAAGATATCGTCATGCTGGCGCACGCGGATATTGTCCACCAGTTAATCGAACTGGATAGCTTCGTCACCCTATGCTATGCGCGCATTGATCCGCAGAACAGTGTTGTTGAGTTGGTTGACTGCGGCCATACGGGCATGATTCAGTTGCATGGCCGGACCGGAAGGGCAGATCTTCTGCGCGGCGACAATCTTCCGCTGGGCGTGCGTGAAGACGAGCGTTACGAGCAAAAAGCTTTTCCGATTGAAGCGGGAGACTCGCTCTTTCTTTTCTCGGATGGCATCACCGAAGCGCGCAACGCAGACGGAGAGTTATTTGGCCTGGAACGCCTGCAGCAATGCATCACCGCTCATCGTTGGCTTGAGCCGGAACCGCTGGTCGAGACGATTCGCCAGGCGCTGATCGCGCATTGCGGCTCCGACCACTTTGCCGACGATGTGACGATTGTCGCGGTTCGCGTGGAGGAAGTTGGCCCTCCCATGCTGCACACCGAAACGACCATCAAGAGCGACCTGCGTCAACTGCACGAGGTGCGGGAGTTCATACGATCCTTCTGCTCGAAACTGCCCGGCCGTCTGCTGGGCCAGGATAGTGTGTGTTCGCTGGAACTTGCCGTGAACGAGGCTGCCAGCAATATCATGAAGCACGCCTATCGTGGACGAGCCGATCAACCGATCTATATCGAAGCGGAAGCGTTTCAGAGCTATGTGGCCGTGCGGTTGCATCATCACGGCCATGGCTTTACGCCGGCGCCCCTTTCACCGCCTTCATTCGATCCCCCGCGCGAGTCAGGATTTGGCCTGTACATGCTCTCGAAGTGCGTCGATGAAGTCCATTACTACCAGGACAGCCGCGGCATGAACTGCATCTCCCTGACCAAACTCTCAAGGAAGCGACCTGCAAACGAAAGCGAGACGCCATGGAGATTCGAACAGAAATCAAACTGAGCGTAACTGTTGCAGAGATTCCGGTGAAAGAACTGGACGCGGGTAACGCCGGCGATCTGAAGGTCGCTATGGCGCCCATACTCGAAAGCAATACGAAAGTCGTGGTTGATTTCAACCGCATGCAGTTTATTGATAGCTCGGGCCTGGGCGTTATGCTCTCCTGCCTGCGGCAGGTAAGCGCAAAAGGCGGGGATCTGAAGCTTTGTTGTATGACGAGGCAGGTTCGTGCCGCATTCGAACTCGTTCGCATGCACCGTATCTTCGATATTTTTGACACCCGGGAAGAAGCCGTGCACGCGTTTAACTCCAAGTGAGCGAGAAATGCCATGAGTCAGAATGTTGTGGCTGTTGATGAGATTTCAGGCCTGCAGGATGCAATCCGCCGGCATGCGGTGTATTCGCTGGGAAGACCCTGGGAGAGCCTGCCGCCTCATGACCGCTTTGCGGCGGTCGCGTTGACCATTCGTGACCGGATGATGGACCGCTATCTGGAAACGGAAGAGGCATATCGCCAGCGGGATGCCAAGCGCCTGTATTATCTGTCGATCGAATTCCTCATAGGCCAGTCACTGGGCGCCAACCTGCGCAATCTGGGCCTTTACGAAGCATGCGGGCAGGCGCTGAAGAACCTTGGGGCGAGCTTGCGCGACCTGGAGGAAGTGGAACCGGATGCGGCATTGGGCAACGGCGGGCTGGGCCGTCTTGCGGCGTGCTTTATCGATTCTCTCGCTACCCTTGGCATGCCGGGCTATGGCTACGGCATCAACTATGAATTCGGTCTGTTCAAGCAGGGAATCGCCGATGGCTATCAGCGCGAGCTGCCGGATAACTGGCAGGGGCTCGGCACACCCTGGCAGATTGCGCGTCCCGATGAAGCCTGCATGATTCCCATTTATGGGCGCATCGAGCATTCGCTCGACCGGCGCGGAGTTTATAACCCAATGTGGCTTGACTGGAAGGCTCTGATTGGCCTTCCGTATGACATGCTTGTTCCGGGATATGGCGGGAGGACCGTGAATTTTCTCCGTCTTTACTCGGCGCGCGCATCTCGGGAATTCGATATGCGGATCTTCAATGATGGCGACTATTTCAAGGCGGTCGAGCAAAAGATCCAGTCCGAGATGATCTCAAAGGTCTTGTATCCTTCCGATGCGGTCATCGCGGGACAGGAACTGCGCCTTGCGCAGGAATATTTTCTGGTGGCTTGTTCCATTCGCGACATTGTCCGCAGGTACCAGCAGGAGCATTCCACGTTTCATAACTTCTCGTCCAAGGTTGCGATCCAGTTGAACGACACTCATCCGACGCTGGCGATTGTGGAACTGATGCGCATACTGGTCGATGAAAAAGAGCTGGGCTGGGAAAACGCATGGGAGATCACGCAAAAGACCTTCGGTTACACCAACCATACGCTCTCGGCGGAGGCGCTTGAGAAGTGGCCGATCTCGCTCTTGAACCGGGTTCTGCCGCGCCATCTGCAGATCATTCAGGAA
>JAJZME010000036.1 GCA_021803035.1 Acidobacteriota bacterium
TCCTCCGCTTCGCTCTCTTGGCGTGCGGCCACCAGCGCGCGCGCAGCGGCCCTGGATTGCGGCGAGCGCAGCGGGAAGCACCCCAAGCCCTTTCCCGCTGCTGTTGCGGGCAGGATGGGCCGTTCCGTGCGTCCTGTGCGGGTTTCTGTCATTCGGAACTGTCGCCCCCTGTTGCGCCCACGGTTGCCGCCTCAAACCACTTTGGAAGCGTTCCGCTCTGTGCGTATTCTTCAAGCTCCGCTGTGCTCATGCGATCAAAAAGGTCGTTCAGGCTGACTTGCTCTGTGCGGTCAATCCACTGTCCAGCCGCATTGATCTTGCTGTAAGCCTGGACAGCCGCGACAACTGCGCTCGCCGTCACGTCCACTTCGCCAGCCTTTTCGATGATCCGCTCCAATGCAGCCCGTATATTCCGTTTGCGCTTGTCGAACAGGCCCAGCGCGTGCGCGTGCCGATAAACGCTGGTGCGGTCTGCCAGCCCGAATTCCTCAGCAATGGCTGCCGGAGAGCGCCAGCCAATGAACCCAGCTTCGATTTCCTCCCGCTGCGGGTGAGCGCAGATGGAGCAATTCCGCTGGTGCCTTCCAAGGCTTACCGATGTGTCCGCAGTGCGCGTTTGGCTCATGCTGCTATTGTGTGCCGCCTGCCAGCCGTCCGCAAGGTGCGCCGGAATCGCTCCGGCAGCGTATACTGCCACAGAATCTAATAGACCATCTTGAAAGGGCGGCAGTGAATCTTGAGGAAGGAACACGGCGGCTTGCTCTGCTCGTGCTGGATAAACTCACGCACTCGGAAGGATGAACTTTATGTTTCGATTCCTGATTATCACCTTGGCACTCTCTACGCTCGTTCGCGTTTCTCCCGCTCAACAGACCTACACAGTTACCATCCCGGCGCGAGTTGTACATTGGGCTTCGATGACCGGAAACGATTTGTACGAACCCTGTCTAGCTTGGGAGAAAACTGAAAATAACGGTGGTGAGGGAGAAGCGGACACGGTGATTAAGGGTCAGACCTGTTATTCCTTCATCTTGGGTGTGATTAACGCATATCCCGCTTGCACTTCTTTTCCCAAAGGGACGACGAACGAACAAATTGTTGATGTTGCGGTTTTGTATCTGAAGCAGCATCCTGCTGAGAGGGGTAAAGATGCGTGGGAATTGATACTCACGTCAGAAGAGGAAGCGTTCAACGTAAAGTGGTTGCTGTTCAGTAGTGGCTGTATTAAGTGACCTACTGCGCCAGCTTCGACGAATCAAATCTCGCGCACAGCAGTTGGCAGGGCGGGGGCATTTTCAATTGCTCCATCTCCACGATTCAAATACCGAGGATTGAACCTTCCAGCGCCGTTATTCCGAACGCTATATGATTTTCCTGAATCGGCTAAGGTGCTCCCGAATGGGCAGGTGTTCCCAGCGGGAATCATCATTGCAGCCGCCTTGCCGTGCTCTCTTCGATTCCCGTCACTCCGCACGATTGACACTCGTACAAGCCGATATTGTTCTCCCTGTACAGCGCATAGCTGGCGCAGCGCGGGCAGTGGGGAAATACCGCAAACCTGCCGCCCGCCTTGCGAAGCAATTCCATCAGTTCCGGTTTGTGCTCTCTTAGTTCCCCGGCCAGGTGCGCAACATCGTCAGGGAGCAGATACCGAATGCGTTCACCCTCAATTCTCAAGACGCCACCGGCGCGCACAATTTGGTCCACAACTGATTGCAGGTTCACAATTCCCCCTCTACATAGCAGCCTGCGCCAGTTCCCGGTGTATCACTAAGGGGCCTCAAGCGTGTATCACTAAGACCTTCAGATTGGTGTGTATCACTAAAAGGAAAGGGAGAAGGAATACGTGGTTGGAGAAAATTCTCTATTACTACGCCACTAAGCGGCGGTGTATCACTAAGGACAAAGAAGCGGGCGGCTTGTCGATGGGGAATCGCCGCTCTCTCTGGCTTCAGCCCACCATCGGCTACTAGCTGCCTGCGCAGGCGAGCAATTAGAGTCCAATGGCAGCCTATTGCCGCTGCGATCTTCTCGGTGGGGAGCACAACACTTTCGTTCCCACGCAGCCTTTGCAACACGACACAGAGCGCACAAAAGGTCTCGCGCACAGTGTCACGGTGTCCGACGGCTTCAAGCGCAGCCTCAAGGATGCCCACCCTTCCCCCATCCATGTGAGCCACGGGCGATGATCCTATTTTCGCTTCGGATGCGAACGGTGTTGCAACTGGTTCGGGATGCCACGCCGGAGCGTTCTGCATCTGCTCGATTAGCTCGTTGACGGTATGAACCTGCATCCAGTCGGACAGGTCGCCGTGCTCTGGTAGGCCCGGCAGTCGAATCAGCTTGACGCTCTTCGCGTGTGGATAGACAGAAGCGAGCACGTCCTGTACATGCTTCCGGCCCGCCGGGTCGTTGTCCTCGAATACGAAAGCGCCTTTGTTCTCGAATAGCTCGCCGTCTGTCGGGTTCCACTTACCAGCGCCGCCGCTGTTCGTCGTTGCGGCTATAGTGCGGCCTTTGAAAGCGCCCTCGTACCGCTCCAAGTGCAGCCCGGAAAGGTTGTCGCAGTCTTTCTCGCCTTCCACGATCATTACCATATCGGCCTTGAGCAGTTCGGGAAGGCAGTACGGCACGCGCGTGATACCGTCCAGGTTCCATATCCATCCACCTTTGCCATCGGGCCGAGACTGGCGGAATTGCTTGTCTGGAAACCGCGTCACGCGATAGAGCAGGTTTCCATTCGCGTCCAGATAGGGGTAATGCACGGTCTGGGGCCTGCCGTTCGGTATGGTAGGCGCGGGCTGTTTAGAAGGATACAGATCGGCCATGTTCAAACCTTTCGCGGCTAAAACTTCAGCCGTGGCGCATCCGGCGTGGCAGTTCAGCAATACGCGACCGTCCTTGCCTTCGCTGATGCTCAGTGACGGGTTGCGGTCCCTGTGGGCGGGACACTTCCCCTGCCATTTGCCCCGGCCAGTGCGCCGCGCGTGGAGCAAATCGGCGAGCGCCTGGGCGGTCATTGCTGCTCAGGCCGTGGCCGTCCCGCTGACTTGCCGCCGTCTTCAATCACCCGCTGCAACTCGCTCTCGCGGATCATGGTGCGGCTGCCCACCTTGGTACGGCGCAGCTTGCCAGAACTCAGCCAAGCGTGAATGGTGTATTTGCTCAGGCCCCCAAGCCTACGAGCGGCCTCATCAACCGAAAGGAGTGTTTCCATTGCTCACCTCTTGAAGCAGAGATTAGCCAAAATCAGCTTGACTAACTAGATGGTATGTCGCACTATTCAATACATGCCTAGACTTGAAAGACGTGACAGACAAAAAGCGCGCCAATTCTCTGGACAAAAGGACGCGGAAATTATTCTTGAGTGCTTGAACGGGTCGGCATCTCCAGAGCAGAGACGGCGTGCGGCCAAGGCAAAGGCAAAAGTCCGGGCGGTTATCGACGCCATTACGACGCTATTACGAGCGATGGAGCAGAATCCGGGCTGGTTCAAGAACCGCGATTCAGCGAAGAACCCAGAGGGAGTAATCGCAAAGTGCGCCCCTGAAGTTGCGGACGCACTCGACGCCGTAAATGCGCAGCTTTACAAGTACCCATCCTTTTCATTGATCCATCCTGATCCAAAGTCTAAGAGGCTTTGGTCGGTTGGGGAAGCTCTGGCAGGTGGTCAAATCATTCCGGAAGCCACTGCGGTACATGCGGCTGTCCGATTGGCGGAAGCGGGTTTGATTGATCGGCTGCAAACATGCGCTTGTGGCAATTGGTATTTCGCGCGGTTTTCCCATCAGCGATTTTGCTCTCCAGAGTGCCGCGTCACGTTTTGGGAATCCTCGGAAGAGAGGAAGGAACAGAAGCGGAAACTGGCGCGGCAGTATTACATGCACCACAAAATCCACGATAGAGGTAAGCGGCCATGAGCATCTTCAAACGCGGTTCGGTCTACTGGTATCACTTCCTGTTCAACGGGGAGCACATCCAGCACAGCACTAAACAGGGGAACCCTCGAACGGCCCGCCAGATTGAAGCGGCACACCGCACGGCGCTGGCAAAGGGCGAAGTGGGCATCGAAGAGCGGAAGGCCGCACCCATGTTCGCAGACGTGGCAAAGCGGTTCATTGCCCATGTGGAAGCCCGCCATGAGAACAAGCCTCAGACAGTCGAGTTTTACGCGGCGAAGCTGTCCCGGCTGCTCGAATACCCGCCCATTGCAGGGGCACGGCTTGACCGGATAGATGAAGGTGTCATTGAAGGCTATGTTGTGGCGCGGCGGGCCGCTGTAGGCCCTGCAACGGTCAACCGGGAACTTGCTACGCTCCGCCGGATGCTGAGGCTTGCCCATGAGTGGCGGGAGATTCAGCGCGTCCCTAAAATCCGGCTGCTCTCTGGTGAGCGGGTCCGCGATTTCGTGCTCTCCCGCAAGCAAGAGGAAATCTACCTTGCCGCTTGCCCGCAACCGTTGAACGATATTGCCGTGCTAATGCTGGAAACGGGCCTCAGAATCGGTGAGGCGCTCCATCTGGAGTGGGCAGACGTGACCCTGACCCCGGTCAATGGCGCTCGATTCGGGTTTCTCCGGGTCCGGGAAGGCAAGAGCAAGAATGCCCGCCGGGTTATCCCACTCACAGACCGCGCGGCTGCAATGCTCCGGGAGCGGTTGGAGTCCAAGGCAGGCCAATTTGTCTTTGCCAACCGGGACGGGAAGCCCTACCTGGGAACGTCCATCAACCACTTGCACCGGGACGCTTGCGCTCCCAGGATCGACGGCAAGCGGCGGGCGCTCTTTCCAGCCGATTTCGTTCTTCACTCTCTACGCCATACAATGCTTACAAGGCTTGGGGAATCGGGAGTGGATGCGTTCACCATCATGCGGATTGCCGGACACAGCAGCATCGTGGTTTCGCAGCGGTACATTCATCCCACCCCGGAGGCAGTGGAGCGGGCTTTCGAGCGGCTGCAACTGTCCGGCGAAGTTGCCGAAAACCAGCCAAAACGACTGCCACCCGCTACAGTATCCGCTACACTCGCGGGAACGGTTGCCGTAAGTCATTGAAGGGCCTGTAGCTCAACGGTTAGAGCAGGGGACTCATAATCCCTTGGTTGGGGGTTCGAATCCCTCCGGGCCCACCAAAACATCCGCTCGACAAAACCAATCAATGAAATTGGATCGGGACAGTTGGGTCTTAAAAATGCTTCCCGTCGCATTCTGTCTGTAATCTCACGCTCTGTTTAGGCCGTTCGGTTCAATTTCGCTGCAATTCCAAATCTCAACCGCCGTGCCGAAAGCACCCTGGCGGCCATCCTTAAGACCCCTTCGGTAACCTGGAGCGCGGTTGTCTGCAAGATCGGCCGCCAACGAATGCAAGGAGCCTTTGCACAATCCGCGACGCAGAGCCGCCTCCTGCATTTGACGGGTACACGCTTGCACTACGGAATTGCCTCTTTGAAGTGCATCAGAAATGGATCCACCCTCTTTGGTAAACTGATCTCAGGAGGGAGGATGCTTATCTCCCGTTCGGGCATCGGCCGTATCCAGACGGCCTTTGCAGGCCACCTTGGAATCGATAGAAGTTCGACTGATCAGCCCATACAAGCAGCGTAAGGGGAGCGAAATTCAGCGTCTTCTATTGTGCGGGCAATTTGTTTACTCCGGCTGGAAGCCGACAGTATGCTGCCGCTGCCTCTTGTCGCGCAGAGCGGAGCGGCGGGGGCTGTTAACTTTGATCCTGAGGTCAACACCATCGTTGTTGAGGGCGGATCAACTCGGATGGTTGAGGTCGAGAAGGCCCGCCGGGAAGTCTAAGCACAACTGAGGCGGCGGCTGCGCGAAGTGCAGCAGGGGATGGCCGTCTTCGATCCTGAGACGATGCACGGTACGCTTCTGTTCAACGCTGCGCGTTTCCCGGTCGAAATTTGGTGGCGGAAATGATCGTTCAAGGGGCAACGGTCGAAGAATTCATGGAGGGATTTCCGGTTCTCAACCGCAAACAAATGGACCCAACTCCACTCGATGCGAGGACTTTTCGTCGCCGTAATCACCCTGCGCATTAGCCATGGGCCAGGAAAAAGCCAGTTCGGGTTACTCGTCAGCGTCATGAGGTGGCCTGACGGTGGCAAGGTTCCTCATCAACGAATGCCTGCATGCGCACTTGATTGATGACCATAATCAAATCCGATCCATGGGACCTGCTGCGTGGGCCTTCTGTGCGGTCTCCTGGATCCCAGCCGAGGATTGCTAGATGACATTCAAGACTTTTGCCGGCGCGCTCGGCACAGCTCTCTCACTTATTCTGTTTTCCCACAACGCTACGGCCCAGGCGGCGCCCGGTCCGGTACAGGCGCTGATCCGTTATCCCAGCATCCACGGTCACACTGTCGTCTTCGAAGCCGGCGGCGCGGTGTGGAAAGTCGGAGTGGGAGGCGGCGAGGCTGTGCGCCTGACCGCGGATTCGGGCTACGACTCGCATCCGCTGGTGTCACCCAATGGCCAGTGGGTCGCCTTTACCGGCTGGTACCGCGGCAATACCGATGTTTATGTGGTGTCGATTGACGGCGGACCAGTCAAGCAACTGACCTGGCGCTCGATCAACAAGCCAGGCAACGGCAAGATGACGATCACGCCAGACAACATCGTCGTCGGCTGGACGCCTGACAGCCGCGACGTGGTCTTCCTGTCGCGGCGCAAGAGCTTTAATCCGCAGATTGAGCGTGCTTTCGAGGTGCCCATTACCGGGGGATTGCCCACGGTGTTGCCGGTGCCGTGGACTGGACCGCTGACCTTCAATAGCAGCGGCACGGAGGTTGCCTACAACAAATATTCGCGCATGCTGCGCGAATTTCACCGCAAGCACTACTATGGCGGCCAGGCCGACAATATCTTCACCTATGATCTGGCCACCGGCGCAAGCACGCAGTTGACCCACTGGAAAGGTGAGGACACGTTCCCGATGTGGGTCGGCGGCAATCTGTTTTTCGCATCGGACCGCGGCACCAATGGCGTGCTTAATTTGTGGGAGAAGAACCTCAAGACCGGCTCCACGACGCAGGTGACGCATTTTCCCGCCTACGATATCGACTGGCCGAGCGCGGGCAACACCGGCATCGCAATCTCTGACGGAGGCAAGCTTTACGTCTATTCGTTCGCGACCGGCAAGGTGACGCAGGTGCCGGTCACCGTGCCGCTGAGTGGTTTGCATACGCTGCCGTATGAGTATGCCGCTGCCAAAATGATCCGCGCCGCGGACGTGGCGCCGGACGGCAAGCTGGCAGTCTTCAGCGCGCGCGGCGCGCTGTTCACCGTGCCGGTCGATTACGGCCATACCACGGATCTGAGCAAGACCGCGGCCAGCAACGACAAAGATCCCGCCTGGTCCCCGAATGGCAAATGGATCGCTTATGTCCGCGACGACGGATCGGACAGCCAGGTGATGTTGCGTGCCGCAGACGGCCAGGGTGCGCCGCGCGCGTTGGCGCACAAGGGCGATCTGACCTACTCCGGCCCCCTGGTCTGGAGCCCCAACGGTCACTGGTTGACTTACACGAATTCGCGGCAGCAGTTGTGGCTGGTTAACATCAAGACCGGCGCAAGCAAACAAGTGGCCTCAGACCCGCAGATGATCGTTGGCGCATTCCAGGACGCCGCATTCTCGCCGGACAGCCACTGGCTGGCGTTCTCCAAGCATCTGCCCAATCAACTGACCGCGCTGTTTATTTACAGCGTTGATGGCGGCGTCTTGCACCAGGTGAGCCGCGGGGATTTCAACGACAGCGAACCAGCCTTTTCACACAACGGCAAGTACCTGTTTTTCGTCTCCGCCCGCCTCGTAAACCCGGTGCTGTCGAGCTACAACTTCGACGCCTCCGGAGTGGTCCCGGACGGACTCTACGTAACAACGCTCCAGGCAACCACGCCTTCGCCGTTTGCGCCGCGCACGCAGCTGCCCACTGCCGCCTCGCACAAGCCGAAGAAAGGCAAAGGAAAGAGTGCGACCAAGAGCGCAACCAAGGGAACGGCCAAGGGTAAAAGCGCGGCGGGAACGGCCAAGGGTAAGAACACGGCCAAGAGCAAAGCGGTGGTACCCCCGGTAAAGATCGATTTTACGGGCCTCATCGAGCGCGCGGTTCAGGTGCCGGTGCCGGCTGCGAACATCACGCAGGTGGCGCAATTCAAAGGCATCGTGTACTACGCGACCGCGCCGGTGCCCGTACTGGGCGGGACCATCCCGGGCGAAGTGCCGCAATTGCGCGCCTACGATCTGGCCAAGCGCAAGGGATTGACACTGGCCCAGGGTGGGGGCATCGCCAATGGCTTCGCGCTGTCGGCCGACGGCTCGACGCTGCTTTACGAGCAGCACAGCAATTGGGTGCTGCGCCCGGCGGTGTTCAGCAAGATGGCCAAGGTCAAGCCGCTCAATACCGCGAACATGCAACTGCAGGTTGACCCGCGCGCCGAATGGACAGAGATGTTCAACGAAGCGTGGCGCAACGTACGCGACTACTTCGTCAATCCCGAACTGATCAAGGCCAAGTGGGCGGCTATCGGCGACCGCTACCGGGCACTGCTGCCGCTGGTGCAGGATCGCGAAGATCTCAACTACGTCATGGGCAACATGATCGGCTCACTGGGCGAGAGCCACATGTATATCTTCGGCGGCGACACGGGCTGGAAAACTCCTCCGCAGCCGACCGCCGGCCTGGGCGTCCAATTCGCCCTGGATGCCAAGACCGGCCGCTACTACCTCAAGCACATCTTCCATGGCGACAATACTGTGCCGGGGTATTACGCGCCGCTGGCGCAGCCGGGGCTCAAGGTAAAGCAGGGCGATTATGTGCTGGCGATTAACGGCCAGCCGCTGGCCGCCCCAACCAATCCGTATGAGCTCTTGCAGGGCACCTTGGGGCAGACCATCACGCTTTCGGTGGCCGCCACGCCGACCGGCAAGCCGTGGACCATCCTGGTCAAGCCGATCGTCAACAGCGGCAAGCTGCACCTGCTGCACTGGATCAACAACAATCGGCGCGAGGTGGCCAAACTCTCCGGCGGCAAGATCGGCTACGTGTATCTGGACGACATGGAAGCCACCGGCCTGCACGAGTTTGTGCGGCAATTCTATAGTCAGATCAACAAGCCCGGGCTTATCATCGATGACCGTTGGAACCTCGGCGGCTTCATCGACACCATCCTGTTCAACCAGCTCACGGAAAAGATGGCGGCCGCCTGGACCGACCGCCATGGCGCGCACTACCAGAGCCCGCAGAACGCGTACATCGGTCACATGGCGGCGCTGATCGACGGCGGCTCAGCCTCCGATGGCGACATCTTCGCCTATCGCTTTCAGCAGTACCACCTGGGGCCGACCATCGGCTCGCGCACCTGGGCAGGCGTGCGCGGATATGACAACCAGTTCACGCTCCTTGATGGCGGACAGCAGGTGGTTTCCGAAGTTGCCATGTACGGAACCAACTCCAAGTGGGTGGTCGAGGATATTGGCGTCGTTCCCTCGATTCCGGTACACATCAATCCCGGACTGTTAGCGCAACACAATACTGACACCCAGATCGAAACCGCGGTCCATGTGCTGCTCAAGGAGATCGCGCAGAAACCAGTGGCTGTGCCCCCCCCGCCGCCATGGATGCCGGCGTTCCCCAAACAGCCGGCCTATCCGGCCTGCCCGGTGAACACCGGCACCTGTCAGTAAGTGGCCGCGGCAGGCTCTCCAGATTGAAAACTGCTGGTGAGCTTGCCGCACTGCGCCCCGGCGCGGGCGGTACGCCTCGCCGGCCAGCGGATGGTCTCAGTGAATGGTTCTCGACCGGCGCTGCATGTAATCCATCAACAAATACTGGCCCAGGGTGTGCGGGGTCGTGAAGTAGGCCTTGCCGCGGCACATCTCGGAGACCTGCCGCACGAAATGCACAAGGTCAAAATCCGAGGCCAGCATGAAGGTGTTGATGAGGATGTTGCTGCGCTTGCAGCGCGCTACTTCTTCCAGTGTTTCGCTGATGACGAGCGGGTCGAGGCCGTAAGCGTTCCTGTAGATCCGGCCATCGGGAAGCGTGAGCGCCGAAGGCTTGCCGTCGGTGATCATCACGATCTGCTTCATGTCCTTGTGCTGGCGGGCCAGAACGCGCTGGGCCACGCGCAGGCCTTCGCGCGTATTGGTATACCAGGGACCGACCTTGACGCGCGCCAACTGCGAGACCGGCATCTCTTCAGCCGAGTCGTGAAAGAGCACGAGAGAAAGCGAGTCGCCGGGAAACTGCGTGCGAATCAGATGCGAGAGAGCCATGGCGACGCGCTTGGCGGGAGTGAAGCGATCTTCGCCGTAGAGAATCATGGAGTGCGAGCAGTCAAGCATCATGACGGTGGCGCAGGAGCTCTGGTAATCGCATTGATGAACGTAGAGATCGTCGTACTCCATGTTGAGCGGCAGGCCGATGCCTTCGCGCGCAATCGCCGAGCCAAGGGTAGCCGTCACGTCGAGGTTCAGCGTGTCGCCGAATTCGTAACGGCGCGAGCCGCCGCTGGATTCAATGCCCGTGGCCCAGTGGCGCGTGTCGTGCCGCCCGTAACTGGATTTGCCAAGTGAGCCGAGCAGATCGCGCAGCGCCTTGAAGCCGAGAAAATCCAGGCTCTTGTCGGTGACCTCGAAGCGCGCTTCGCCCTCCGGGCCGCCTGTTTGGCCGCCAGCCTCAGCATCCTGCATGGCTTCGCGCGGGCCCTTGAACGAGATGAAGTTCTCCTGCTCCATGCGCTCGATCAGCTTGTCGATCAACTCGTCGAGCCTGCCTTCGGCGGACAGCTCATTGAGCTTCTGGCGGATGGATTCATCGAACAACTCGCCGTTTTCAAGCACCCATCGTAGCAGTTGGCGCAGGGCGTCCAGGCTGCGATCGAGTTCCTCGAAGTCCGAGTAGGGATCGCGGAAGCCGGAGTCGAGCAGGTAGTCGGAGAGGGCCTGGAGCAGATCCTCAAGATCGATTTCGGAGGCCAGATCGCCTTTGTATTTGGTGTAATGAACGCTCTTCATTCTGCCACCTCCAGCCGGCCGGAGATCGGCCGGCACAGCCGCTCCGACGCAACCGTTCAGTTGTATCCGCCTCTCGGCGTGCGGCGCGCGCGCTGCCACTCTTCGTAATCCACCTCAAGCTCCGCGCGCTCCGCATGGCGCGGCGCCTGCGGCTGCGCGGCAAAGACGCGCTCTTCACTGCGGCTCAGCTTGCGATGCGCCACCAGGCCTTCAAGCAGAAACTCGGCCGCGGAAACCAGCCGGGGAGCGGGATCCGATTTCTTCACATGAAGCGGAGCAAGCCTTTCAAGCAGGCCCTGAATCTGTTTCAGGTCCGCCAGGGCTTGGGCGGCCGGATGATTGTCGTCGAGCTTCACCGTGCCGCCCAGGTTGAACCACTCTTCAATCTGCTGTGTATCAATGTCCGCAAAGACGCGGTCGTAAATCTTGCCAACCGCGGTGCGAATCAGGTCATGCACAACAGTGTCGGCGCCGCGCATTTCGCCTTCGTACTCCAACTCGAGCTTGCCGGTGATGCCCGGCAGAGCGGCGTAGATGTCGCTGACGCGCGGCAGCACCAGCGGCTCGCCATTCACCAATGCGCGCCGCTCGGCGTTGGAGACCACCAGCTCCATAGTGGCGATGGGCAGGCGCTGGCTCACGCCGCTGCGCTTGTCCACCTTCTTGTCTTCGCGCGCGCAAAAAGCAATCTGTTCGATGATTTCGCGGATGTACGCAGGAACCTCGACGCGCGTCGCATCGCGTTCCGCCCATGCCTCCTGCGCGGTAATGGCCATGCCCTCTTCAAGCGTTTCCGGATAGTGGGTGCGAATCTCCGAGCCGATGCGGTCCTTGAGCGGCGTCACAATCTTGCCGCGCGCGGTGTAGTCCTCGGGGTTGGCGCTGAAAACCAGAACCACATCGAGCGCCAGGCGCACGGGATAGCCCTTGATCTGGACATCGCCCTCCTGCATGATGTTGAACAACGCCACCTGGATTTTGCCGGCAAGGTCGGGCAACTCATTAATGGCGAAGATGCCGCGGTTGGCGCGGGGCAGCAGGCCGTAGTGCATGGTCAGCTCGCTGGAGAGATCCTGCGCGCTGCGCGCCGCTTTGATGGGGTCGATGTCGCCCACAAGATCGGCCACCGTCACGTCCGGCGTAGCAAGCTTTTCTACATAGCGCTCCTCGCGGGCGAGATAAGCGATTGGCGTGGCGTCGCCGCGCTCCGCAATCAGGTCGCGGCAGCGCTGGCACAGCGGCCGGTACGGATTATCGCGTATCTCGCAGCCGGCTATGTACGGCATGCGCTCGTCCAGCAGCGCGGTCAGGGCGCGCAGAATGCGGCTCTTGGCCTGTCCGCGCAGACCGAGCAGGATGAAGTTCTGCTTTGACAGCACGGCATTGACGATCTGGGGAATCACTGAGTCGTCATAACCAACGATTCCCGGAAAAAGCGCTTCGCCGGAGTGCAGGCGGGCAATGAGATTGCCGCGCATTTCATCCTTCACGGCGCGAGCTTTCAGGCACGCTTCGGAGAACTGACTGCTGGTACGCAATTCCCCCAAAGTTTGGGGAAGCGGGTGAGCTGCGGACATGCATGACTCCTGTTGCCGCCTTGGTGTGGGGAGCCGGCGGCCTGTTTACATAGAATATAGACGCATTCAAGAGGATGCCCGTACAAGGATGCCGCGCGAGCAGACCAACGACGGGCGCAGGACCGGCTCCCGAAATAGCCTGTTTTCATGCGACTGGCCGCACAATCTCCGCGCAGCTCCGGGAGCGTTTTTTTACGTGTCGCTACGCTTGACAACCTATGGATCGAAGAGGCCGTTGCCGCCGTCCGCCCGCACCGGCGGCCGCCAGCTCAGCCGCGTCCGGTTACTGCTGCCAGCCTCCACCGAGTGCGTTATACAGTTGAACCAGCGCCAGGCGCTCGTTCAATTCCGCCTGGGCCAGGTTCAACTCCGCCGCAAAGTAATTTGTCTCGCTGGTAAGCACCTGAAGGTAACTGGCGCCGCCATGCTGATACAGCACCTTCGAGAGCCGGTCGGCATCTCCCGCGGCAATGGTCAGCCGCTCCTGCTGTTCATCGAATTCACGATCCTTTTGATATGCGATGAGCGCGTCGGAAACCTGCTGGAAGGCATAGATGATCGTTTGTTTATACGTCAGCAGCATCTGCTCTTCCTGGGCGCGGGCAAGCCTCATGCCCGAGCGCAGCACGCCGGCCTCAAAAACCGGCTGCGTAACCGAAGCCGCCGTATTCCATAGCAGGGCGGAGGGTGAGAACAGTCTGTTCAGCGCGTAGCTTTCGAATCCCGTGGTGCCGGTGAGGGAGATGTTGGGGAAAAAATCGGCCCGGGCAACACCGATGTTCGCATTGGCGGCCATCAGCTCGGCCTCTGCCTCGCGGATGTCGGGACGCCGCTCGAGAAGCTGTGAGGGAAGACCTGCGGGCACGGCGGCAGGAAGCGGTTCCTGGGTCAGCTTCATGCCACGAGCAATCGGTCCGGGATTCTCGCCCAGCAAAACCCTGATGGCGTTCTCCTCTTGTTTGATCTGCAATTGCAAAGCAGGAATCTGCTCCGCCGCGGTGTCAACCAGTTCCTGTGACTGGCGCAGATCGAGCTGCGAAACCGTGCCATGATCCGCCAGCACGCGCGTGAGACGAAGCGAGTCCTGTCGCGACGCCAGCGTGCGTTGCGAGATTTGGAGCGCCAAGTCCAGTTCGCGAAGCTGAAAGTAATCGGCGGCCACGTCGGACACAACCGAGGTGATTACATCCTGACGGCCCCACTCAGTCGCCAGTAGCTGGTCGCGGGCGGCTTGCGTTTCTCTTCTGTATTTGCCCCAGAAGTCGGGGTTCCAGAGAACGGACAAATTCACCTGCCCCCCGATTTCCTCAAAGGCCGGGAATGCGCTGGTAATTTTGGGATTGTTTTGACTAAACACTTGAGCGCCGGCAGAGGCCATTGGAAACTGATTCGCGCGGGTGATGCCCAACTCGGCCTGCTGCTGAAGAACGCGGGCCGCGGCGATGCGCACGTTGTAATTCTGCTTCAGCGCGGTGCGGATGAGTTGCTGTAACACAGGATCGTGAAATACCGCCCACCATTTCTCGTTGCCCAGAGAGGCGGTGGACGGCCGGGTTGATGCGCTGGCCGATTGGCCCCGGTAAAGTGGTGGAACATTGATGGCAGGCCGATGATACTTCGGACCCAGGGTGCAGCCGGCCAGCAACCCGCATACCGCCAGCGCCGGAAGAAGGCGACGATATCTCATCTTTCGCCTCCCGCCGGATCTTCATCCGGCTGCAAGGTCTGCGCCCTGCGGGAGCCGGCGACTCTTTCGACGACGCAGAAAATGGCGGGAACGAAAAAGATCGCGATGAGGCTTGCCCCAATCATGCCGCCGATGACCGTAGTTCCCATAATCTGCCGGGAAACGGCCCCGGCGCCGGAGGCGACCCAAAGCGGCGCCACTCCGAAAATGAAGGCAAACGACGTCATCAGAATCGGCCGCAGCCGCAACCGCGCTCCTTCCAGCGCCGCGTCCATCAGCGGCCGCCCGCGATCGTACTGCCCCTTGGCAAAGGCCACAATCAAAATGGCATTCTTGGCGGCAAGACCGATGAGCATGACCAGACCGATTTGCGCATACACGTCGTTTTGAAGCTGGACCATGTAGTTGGGCATGATCGCCATGTCCACCACGCGCCGCAAATACAACATGCCGAAGGCCCCCACTACTGCAATGGGCGTCGAGAGCAGGATGCTGAACGGCAGCGACCAGCTTTCATAAAGCGCCGCCAGAATCAGGAAAACAAAAATGAACGACATCGCAAAAATGACCAGCGGCGGAACGCCGTGCTCTGCCTTTTGTTCCTGGAACGACATGCCCATCCAGCCGTAGCCCATGCCCGCCGGCATTGTCTTTTTGAAGAGCCGCTTCAGAGTGTCCATGGCCTGCATAGGACTGTAGCCCGGGGCTGCAGAGGCATTGAGCTCGGCGGCATCATATTCGTCGTAGTGCATGATGAATTCTGGCCCATAGCGCGGCTCGAATTTGGCCAGCGCCGACAAGGGAACCATTTGCCCGAGGTCGTTGCGTACGTAATACTGGCCCAGATCCCGGGTGTTTGTGCGGTATGGCCCCGCGCCTTCCACATAGACCTGCCATTGCCGGCCGAAGCGGTTGAAGTAGTTCACGAAATAGCCGCCCATCAAGGTCTGGATGGTCTGGTAGATGTTGGCGATGGGAATGCCGAGTTTCAGCGCCCTGGCGCGGTTCACCGCCACAAACTGCTGCGGCACGCTGGGATTGAAAGCGGTGCTGATGCTGGCGATCTCCGGATTCCTGCGCGCCGCGGCCATGAACTTGTCCACGTTGGCGGAAAGATAGTGGATGCCGCGGCCATTGCGGTCTTCCAGAACCATGGTCACGCCGCCGGAAGTGCCCACGCCGGGAATGGGAGGCGGAGTAAATGAAAACACAGTCCCTTGCGGAAGCCGCGAAAGCACGGCATTCAGGTGATGCACGATGGCTTCATATTGCTCGTCCGGTTTGGTGCGCTGGTTCCAGGGCTTTTCGACAACAAAAAAGAAGGCGTTGTAAGTGGTCTCAACGTAGCTCAGCAAGCTGAAACCGACAACGCTCGTTACGTACTTGATGCCCGGGGTTTTGGCGATGATATGCTCGACCACGCGCGCGGCTGCGCTGGTTTGCTGCAGCGAAGAGTCCGCCGGGAGCTGCATGTTCACAAACACATAGCCCTGGTCTTCGTTGGGCAAGAAGCCTCTCGGCAGCCGTTGCCAAAAGAAGATCGCTCCCGCCACGCACAGCCCCAGGAGAACCATGGCCACCACGCTCTTCCGGATCATTTGGCGCGCAATGCGGAGATAAAGCTCGCGCGCGCGGAAGAAAGCGCGATTGAAGTGATCGAAGAACCAACCCAGCGGCCCTCGCGACTTTTGCGGCCGCAACAGCAGCGCGGCCAGCGCGGGGCTCAGGGTGAGGGCGTTGAAGGCGGAGATGATGACGGAAACGGCAATGGTCAGGGCAAACTGCTTGTAGAGCGCGCCGGTGATTCCCGGAATAAACGCCGTGGGAACGAAGACGGAAGAGAGAACCAGCGCAATGCCAACCACCGGGCCGGAAATCTCCTCCATCGCTTTGATCGCGGCCTCTTTGGGCGCATAGCCCTCTTCAATGTGGCGCTCCACCACTTCCACCACCACGATGGCGTCATCCACCACCAGGCCGATGGCCAGTACCAGGCCGAACAAGGTCAGAGTGTTGATGGAATAACCGAACACCGGGAAGAGGATGAACGTGCCAATCAGCGAGACAGGCACCGCCATCAACGGAATCAGGGTGGCCCGCCAGCCCTGCAGGAAAACAAAGACCACCAGAATCACCAGGCCGAGGGCGATCAGAAGCGTAATGATGATTTCCTTGATCCCCTCGGTTACGGCGCGGGTCGTGTCGAGCGACACGGTGTAAGCCATGTCATGCGGGAAGCGCGACTTCCATTTGGCCATCAGTGCCTTGACGGCGTTTGCCGTGTCGATGGCATTCGCGCCGGGCAAGGGAAAGATGGCGATCACCGCGCTCGGCTTGCCGTTCAGGCGGCCCAGCATCGTGTAATACTGCGTTCCTAACTGGATCTTCGCCACATCTTTGAGGCGCACGATGCCGCCATTGGGATTTTCGCGAATGATGATGTTGCCGAACTGCTTGGGCGTCACCAGTCGTCCCTGGGCCAGCACCGGATACGTGTATTGCTGGCCGGGCGGCGCCGGCTGGGCGCCGATCTGCCCGGCGGGATTCACCGTGTTTTGCGACTCCACCGCGTTGATCACATCGGAAGCGGTGATGCCCAGCCGGGCCAGTGCGTCGGGATTCAGCCAGATTCTCATCGCATACTGGCCGGACCCGAAAACCACCACGTTGGCCACACCCGCCACGCGCGTAATCGGATCGTTGAGATTGATATACGCGTAGTTGGCCAGAAACTGCGCGCTGTGCGTGCCGTGCGGTGAATAGAGGGCGATGAGCATCAGCGGGTTGTGGGTGGAGTTCATCATCGTCACGCCGTATTGGGCCACTTGCGCCGGCAATTCAGCGGCAGCCTCGTTCTCGCGTATCTGAGAAAGAATCAGGTCGGTGTTCGGATTGGTCCCGACGGCAAAGTCCACGCTCATGGTCATCTGGCTGTTGGAGGTGGCGTTGACCGACCACATGTAGTTCATCTTGTCCACGCCGCTCATCTGCTCTTCAATCGGCGTGGCCACCGATTGCGCCAGCGTCTTTGCATCGGCGCCGACAAACGTGGCTTGAATCTTGACTCCGGGGGGCGTGATGTTGGGAAATTGCGCAACCGGTAGACGCAGGATGGTGATGACACCCAGGATCACCGTCAGAATGGCAATGACAATGGCGACGATGGGCCGGTTGATGAAGAACTTCGACATCGCTCAGTTCTCCCCGGCCGCTGGAGTGTAAGGCTCCGGCTTGACCACCATACCGCCGCGCACCTTCTCAGCGCCCACCACCACCACGCGCTCGTGCGGTTCAAGTCCGCGTGTGATCATCCAAAGCGATCCCACCTGCGGCCCCACCTGAACGCGGCGAATGTGGATGCGGTTACCGGAGCCGACCACCGCTACCAGGTATCCGCCCTGCTGTTGCATCACCGCCAGCTGCGGTATCAGCAGCGCATTGTGCTTCACTTCAGTGATCCCGCGAACCGTCACCGGCTCCTCCGGGCGCAGAATCCGCTGCGGATTGGGAAAGGCCCCTACAATCTGGATCGTTCCTGTTTGCGGATTCATGGCCCGGCCGGCAAAGAGGATTCGCCCCGTATCGCCGTAAGTCTTGCCGTTGGCCAGGATGAGCTGAAGCGGGATGGACGTCACACGGGTAGGAAGATTCGCGGCATTCGAGTTGATCTTTCCGGCCATTCGCAGCCAGTCGACCCCGCTGATCTCGAAATAGACTTTGATCGGGTTTACCTGGGATACGCCCGTGAGAACCGTTGACGGAGAGACCAGATTGCCCACCTGAATCTGAGCAACCCCCGCAATGCCGCCGATCAGGGAACGCACGTCGGTATAGCCCAGGTTCAGTTGCGCCTGTTCGACAGCCGCTTCATCGGCCTCAACGGTGGCTTTCGCCTCCAGCTTCTCCTGCTGGTCGGTTTCAAGCTGCATTTGCGGAATCGCGTGCGCCTGGGCTTCGGGAATGTCCCGGTTCACGTTGAGCACGGCTTCGCCCAGCGCCGCCTTCCCTTCCGCAAGCTGACCTTCCGCCTGGTCCAGCACCGCCTGAAACGGCCGCGGATCAATCTCAAAAAGGACTTGATTCTTATGAACGTAGGTCCCTTCGTGATAGTCCTGCTTGATGAGATAGCCGGTAACGTGCGGCTGAATCTCGGCGTTCACGTAGCCCTCCAGCGTGCCCACCCATTCGCCCGATACCGGAACGTTCTTTTCGACTACGCTGGCGACCTTCACCACCGGCGGCCCGGGCAGCGCATCCGGCACAGCCTTCTTCCCGCAACCAGCGCAGACAAGGGGCACCAGAATTCCGCATATAAGACTTGCCACTTTCCAGGAGCTGAGTTGCGTGCCGCTCAATCCGTTCCCCCTTCCGCACTGACGCCGGGCGCTACTCGAACATTCCGCACTGGCTGGCGATCCTCAGGCCTTAAGCTTGGGCACCAAATACCCAGTCAAAAGCAGCTTGAATTCTTCGATAATTGCAATTCTTTCCCTGGCATCGGCCTTTGCATATAACCGCAGCAAACCTTTGTTAACCTGCTGCACGACGGAGGCTATGCGCCTCGCCGTGGCCTTGGGCATGCGCGGCTGGTGGGCAATCAGCACCTCGGCGATGCGCGTGCGAATCAGCTCCCGCCGTGCGTGAGAAACCGGCGGAACATCCAGGAGCGTAAGCAGGATCGGATGATCTCTCATGATCTCCACCTGCAATTCCACCAGCCGGCAGGTCAGGTCCTCGGCATTCATAGCCTCCGCCTGGCAGCCAAGTGTTAGCCAGGATTGCTCAATATTCTTGACATACGCATTGCGCAGCGCCTCTGCCAGA